>CAIQJP010000046.1 GCA_903872155.1 uncultured Actinomycetes bacterium
CCACCGATGTCGCGCCACGCTGAAGATCCAGCATCACTAGTTGTCTCGGCTCGCCGACGATTGTGTTTACCCGCAAGTCGCGACGCTGAAATTGAAGAGTGGTTACGCGACCACCCACCTGCGTTTATGAGTGATGTGGTTGTGCTGCGGTGGCCCGGAGGTCTTTCGTAGAGCCGTGACGTTGACCTTCGTAGATGCCGTGCTTTGGCGAAATGGCGTACGCAACAATGCACACAATTCCGGCAGGTACTGCCATGCCAGCACCAAATAATTCAATCGCTAACACTGCACACGCAATTGGCGCATTTGCTGCTGCACCAAAGACAGCTGCAAGGCATGCAGCAGCTGCCAGCGTGGGGGAGAGATGAAGTGGCCCCGACAAAGCCGATCCAAGAGTTGCGCCGATGACGAACAGCGGTGTCACTTCGCCACCAGGAATTGAACAACCAAGTGCGATGGCGGTGAAGAGAATCTTCAATACGGGGTCCCACCAGCTTGCAACTGATCCGCCAAGAGCATCGCTCACTAAAGGCAGCGACAGACCTAAATAATCACGTCCGAAAATCAACATCAATGCGAGAGTTGCGACCGCACCAATGATGGGTCGAGCAGGCACCCACGAGATGAGATCGCGCATGACTTTTTTAACGCCGTGCAAAACTTCAATAAACACGCGTGCCGCAAGTCCGGCAGCGATACCGACGACAACTAAGCGCAAGGCAATTGACCAGTCGATATTGACCGCGATCTCGGTGATGGGTGTGTGGCGACCAAGCGCTTCCACAATGAAGTCGGCAGTCACTGATGCGGCTATTGCGGGAGCCAAACCTTCATATCGCAAGCGGCCCGTTTGTTGAACTTCAAGACCAAAGATTGCACCAGCGAGCGGAACACCGAATGCACCACCGAACGCACCGGCCATTGCCGCGATCAACATCAATCGCATATCGGATGGCTTCAGTCGAAATGGTTTGGCTAACAGACTTGTCACTGAACCACTGATTTGTAGAGCGGCACCCTCACGGCCGACCGATGCACCAGTGAGCTGGGCAATGAAAGTGGCCCCAAAAATCATTGGTGCCATGCGATACGGAATCTTGGGGGTGTGATCGGTTGCGGATGGATCAGCCGGCGGGAGTGATTGCTCGACGACCAACGATGTTCCGCGGTTAGCTGGCCCGCCCAAATAGTGATACGAGGCACCCAAAATGAAGGCCGCGACGGGGAGCAGCCAAACCAGCCAACCATGGTCAAGCCGAAGTTCGGTAGCCCGGTCGAGCGCTTCAAATAATGCCCATGAACCCACACCCGACGCCGCGCCGACGATCGTCGCAGCGACCATGATGGCCAACAGGTGAGTGGCGACTCGGGTTTTGTCAGAAAACACAGACTCACGCTAGTAGTCATTTGATCTGAACATGGTTTCTCACCATTCTCTTACCGAGAAACAGGCAGACTTCTTAAATGACAAATGCGCCTCAGATTGATCGAGTCCTTGTTGCCGATGACGACAAGTCAATTCGCGAGTCACTCGTGCGTGCCCTCAGCCTTGAGGGCTACACCGTGACATCAGCAAGTGATGGTGCCAAAGCTTTAGAAATGATTCAAGCCGAGCGGCCCGATGTGGTGGTGCTCGACTTGATGATGCCAGTCATTGACGGCATCACCGTGTGTCGCGTTTTGCGCGCCGAGAAGAATCGTGTTCCCGTGTTGATGTTGACTGCTCGCACCGAAACAAGCGATCGGGTGATGGGACTTGATGCTGGAGCTGATGATTACCTTCCCAAACCGTTTGCGCTTGAAGAACTACTTGCGCGGCTACGCGCCTTGCTACGTCGCAATCGTCCGCTCGATGACTCAACCGAAAATGACACACTGTCTCTTGATACTTTGCGTATTGATGTTGCCGCGCGCCGAGTTTTCCGTGGAGAGATTGAACTTGAGATGTCAAAGACCGAGTTTGATTTACTCGAGCTACTTGTTCGCAACAGCGGAATCGTTTTAGATCACTCAATGATTTATGACCGCATTTGGGGTTACGACTTTGGTCCAGAGTCAAAGAACCTGGCGGTGTATATCGGGTACATCCGACGCAAGGTTGACATTGAAGGAGAAAATCGTCTGATTCATACAGTGCGCGGCGTTGGCTACACCGCCAGGATTTCACAGTCATGAGTTTGCGTTGGAAATTGATGTTGTTGCTTGTTGTCATTGTCGGTGGGGCAACGACAACAGTCGGAATTCTTTCCTATCAATCAACTGAAGACCGCATGATGACTGAGATTGATAACTCACTCGGAACTGCAACAAATGTTCTTTTGAACCGCCGAGATTCAAATCGTCCCGGTCGACAAAATAACGGCGGAAACAATGGCGGTCTGATTGTGATTCCTGATCGTCCTTTAGGAATCGAACAATATGTCGTGCAACTCACCGATCGCGACGGAAATGTGCTTGGTGCAACGACTGGGATTTCTCTTCCATCAATGAAATTGACAGTTGATAATCAAGGAGTTGAGAGACCGACAATTGCAACATTGACAGGGGCAGACGGAATTCATTATCGAGTTCGGGCTGAAGGTTTTTCTGTAGGAGTGGTGCAACTTGGTCGTGACTTGCGAGAAGTTGACAATGTATTGACCGATCTACGATCACGAACAATTCTGACCGGTGCGATTGTTGCTTTGCTTTCGGCAATTCTTGGATGGGTGGTTGCCGCCAGCATGACATCACGCTTGCGCAAACTGTCAAGTGCAGCAGAGCATGTTGCAACTACCGGACAGTTTGACGTTGACACACCTTCTTCTGGCCGAGATGAGACAGCACGACTTTCTCGATCGTTCAAAGAAATGCTTGAGGCGCTTTCAAGGTCAAAAGAACAACAAAAACGCCTTGTTCAAGATGCTGGACATGAATTGCGTACCCCACTCACAAGTATGCGCACCAACCTTGATGTGATGCGCCGTCACCCAAATATGGATATCGCAATGCGTGAACAAATCATGCATGATCTTGAGCGTGATGCTGGTGATATGGCTGCGTTGGTTGAAGAAGTTGTTGCGATTGCTGCAGAACGTCACACCGATGAACTTCCTCAGCCCATTGAAATGAAAAGTGTTGTGCAATCAATTGTTGAACGCGCATCGCGACGCAGCGGTCGTGACATTGTTGTGAACGCTGATGATTCGATTGTCATTGCGAACCATCACATGTTCGATCGAGCTGTTTCTAATCTCATTGATAACGCTTTGAAGTTTGATACGTCATCGCAACAGATCGAAGTAACAATTCACAACGGTGCGTTAACAGTCAGCGATCGTGGCATCGGAATCCCTGAGGACGAAGTGCAACTCATTTTTGAACGCTTCCATCGTTCGGCTGCATCACGTTCGATGCCGGGTTCGGGCCTCGGATTGTCAATAGTGGCCGATTTTGCTCGTGCCCACGGCGGTTCAGCCTTCGCCCGAAATCGCATTGGCGGAGGGGCCGAAATTGGGTTTTCCCTGCCCACAGCCCATAAATCGAGTTGGGAAGCCTGAACCGCAACTGATTCACGGCTGATTCTGGCTCTTACTATCCAGCGAAAACTCTCACCTTGTTCTCACATTGGTTGGGTTTACTTCTCACCTAGGAGTTGCAATCTGTACTCATACCGATCGGAGACCCCCCGACGATCGGTTGAAAACAAAAAGCAAACACTCAACCAAACTCAACTCAAAGGAACAGAACAATCATGGAAACGAATTACACGAAACCCAAGACCAAGAAGTTCGCAGTCATCGGAATCACCGCTGGCTTGTTGCTCGGAGCCGGTGGCGGACTCTTGATGAATCTGCCCGGTGGTGCCAGCGCCAAGTCGGTGACTCCTCAGGCCATCTCGGCTGACGACAACAGCACCGATACTTCAACCCCCGCAAACTCGATCAATGGTGCCGACGCTGGTGGCGATGTTGACGCAGATGGAGATCATCACGGTGGACGTGGTGGCGACATCGATCCCGCAGCACGTGAAGCCAAGCTTCGCGAAACGTTGCAGACACTTGTTGATGCCGGCACCATCGATGCGTCAGATGTCGATGCGATTGTCACTGCACTTCAAACCAAGCCCACGACCCCTCCGGCTGCTGACACCGCTGGTGCCCGTCCCGAACCTGGCACGATGTTGAAGGCTCGTCTTCAGACTTTGGTTGATGACGGCACCTTGACCTCAAGCCAACTTGATGCGGTTGTCACTGCACTTGAGGCTGCTCGCCCTATGGGTGGCGGTATGGGTGGCGGGATGGCCGGCGGCATGGGTGGTCATGGTCACGGTGGACCGGGTATGGGCGGTGCTCGTGGTGGAATGCGCCAAGAGATGCTGACCACAGCTGCTGACGCCATTGGCATCACTGCCGACGAACTCAAAACCGCAGTCCAGGGTGGTCAGACCATCGCTCAGATTGCTGAAGCAAACGGTAAGTCAGTTCAGTCAGTGATTGACGCGCTGGTCGCTCAGGCCACCACCGATCTCACTCAGCGCATCACCGACATGGTGAATGGTGTGAAGCCCGCAGCTCCAACTGAAGCTGCCGGCGCCACTGCTGGGGCCTGATTCGAACTCACTCGTTCACATACTTAAAAATTTCCGCCCGTCATACCTGATCTGGTGGTGGGCAGTGGCCATAACGGTCATTGCTCGCCACCAGATTTTGTTTTTGAATCGTCCCATCCCTAGAACACCCGTTCTCTAGGATGGCTTCTTCATGAGTGACAACGGCAGCCTTTTCAACGATGACGACTTGTTCGGATCTCCCGCACCAGTGGTTCGCGAAACGCGCCAGCCCGAGACCGAAAGTGCCCCATACGCAGCGCGCTATTCGAACTCACGGATCAAGCCGATCTCGTTGGATGGTCTCAACCCCATGCAACGCGAGGCTGCCGAACATGTTGATGGACCGCTGTTAGTTGTTGCCGGCGCCGGAAGTGGCAAGACCCGAGTTTTGACGCACCGTATTGCCCATCTCATTTCAAATCATGGGGTCAGTCCCATGAATGTCTTGGCAATTACCTTCACCAATAAAGCCGCGGGCGAAATGAAGCATCGTGTTGAGTCACTCATTGGGCCAGTGGCAAAATCAATGTGGGTATCTACGTTCCACTCGGCGTGTGTGCGTATTTTGCGAGTTCATGCCGAGCGCATTGGTTATCCCAAAACATTCAGTATTTACGATCAGGCCGATGCCCAACGATTGACGGGCTATGTCATTCGCGATATGGGACTTGATGTCAAGCGCTTCACGCCCCGAGCCGTGCACGCAGTGATTTCTAATTGGAAGAACGAATTGGTGTCGCCTACGCAGGCCGCCGAACGAGCAGCACACATCTTTGACCGTAAGCACTCAGAGATTTATCGCGAATATCAAGAGCGTTTGCTCAAAGCTGGCGCAATGGACTTTGACGACCTCTTGGTCAATGTCGTGCGTTTGTTCAGAATGCACACCGATGTTTTGGCGTCGTATCAAGATCGATTCAAATACATCTTGGTTGACGAATATCAGGACACGAACATTGCGCAAAATGAAATCGTGCTCAGTTTGGCGGCCCGTCATCACAACGTATGCGTTGTGGGCGACACCGATCAGTCGATCTACGCATTCCGCGGTGCCGACTTCCGCAATATCGGACAGTTTGAAGATGCCTTTGACGAAGTGAGTGTGGTTGTTCTCGAACAGAACTATCGCAGCACGCAAAACATTCTTGATGCCGCCAATGCCGTCATCGCGCAGAACTTTGGCCGTAAGCCGAAAGAACTCTGGACCGAAACGGGTCCTGGCGATCCCATCGTTCGTTTCCATGCCGATGACGAAGGTGACGAGGCTGCCTTTGTCGCACGAACGATGCAAACATTGCGCACCGGTGGTCGCAAGTGGGGTGACATGGCGGTGTTTTACCGCACCAACCCGCAGAGCCGTGTCGTTGAAGAAATCTTCATGCGTTTTGGTGTGCCGTACAAAGTGGTCGGCGGAACTCGTTTCTACGATCGTCGCGAAATCAAAGACGCCGTTGCGTATTTGCGTGTCGTCACCAATCCGCTTGACGAAGTAAGCGTGAAGCGCGTTCTCAATATGCCCAAACGCGGTATTGGCGACACCAGTATTAGTCGCCTTGATGTGTTTGCACGTGAAGAAAACATCAGTTTCTTTGAGGCTTTACGCCGCTCTGGTGAGGCAGGTGTATCGGGTGCTGCTCGGCGAGGTATTGAATCTTTTATTGCGGTGATTGACGAAGTTGCTGCGCAAGAAGAACAAACTCCTGGCGCACTTTTCGAAGCGGTACTTGAAAAATCTGGATATCTCGCCGAATTTGATAATGAAAATTCGGTCGAAGATGCTGGTCGCCTCGAAAACTTGGGCGAATTAGTTTCGTCGGCAAAAGAGTTTGCTCAAGTTGATGAATTCCTCGAACAAGTGTCGCTTGTTGCCGATGCTGACGATTTGTCAGATGATGACAAAGTCATCATGATGACCATGCACGCCGCTAAGGGCCTTGAATATCCAGTCGTCTTTATTGTGGGTGTCGAAGAAGGATTGTTCCCGCACAGTCGTGCGCTTGTTGACGCCAATGAACTTGAAGAAGAACGTCGCTTGGCTTATGTGGGTATCACGCGAGCTCAAGAGCGCTTGTTCTTGACGCACGCATGGAGTCGTCAACAATTCGGAACCACGCAGTACAACCCGCCGTCACGCTTCTTAGAAGAAATTCCTGAAGAACTCATCGAGCATCAGGGCAACGTGCAAAACCGTCCGAAGGCGCGCACTACGCGCGATGACGATTGGGGTGGCCGCAAGGTCAGCTCATTTGATCCCGATGATGAGTTCCGCGAAAGGCAAGTTGATGCCGCCATGGCTGCTGGCCGTTCGGTAGTACAGCGACCACCACAGCCCTCGAACAGCCAAGATATTGGTTTGCGGGTCGGTGACACCGTCGAACACTCCGTTTTTGGCGAAGGAATCATCATTGACATCACCGGCTCGGGTGACAAAACCGAGGCCGTCATCAATTTCCGCGAAAAAGGTCGCAAGCACCTGTTGTTGGCGTGGGCCCCACTCAAGAAACTCTGACCAGAATCGCACAGATTCTTCGTCCATATTCTTCGCTCCGGCCTGCTCGGCGTGGTTGAATCGGAGTATGAAAGCAGCGCTCTTAGTTGAAAGCCTCACGGGCAACACCTGGAAAGCGGCCGAAATGATTGCCGCCAACTTGCAACAGGAAGGGTGGACCATCACTGGTCTCAACCCGATGAAGCAACCCGATCACCACGCCATTCAGGCGGCTGACCTGATTGTTGTCGGAACATGGGTCCACGGAGCATTCATTGTTGGCCAAGCACCTTGGGGGATTGGCAATATCAATGCACTTCCGGCAATCGCTGGAAAGCGGGCCGCGACATTTTGTACTTTTGCTCTGAACCCCGGCAAGACGCTTGGTGCGATGGAAAAGTCGGTGACTCGTCTCGGTGCCGATGTCGTTGGTGGTTTGGCACTTCATCGTTCAAAGTTGGGTGCTCACACCGAAGAGTTTGCCGCGCGTCTTGTTGGCGCACTAGCCACTGCTTAAATCGTGCGTTCACTCACAGTCGCGGCATTACAAATGTCGATGACTGACGTCGTATCTGAAAACGTCGCAAAGGCAGAACGTTTGGTTCGTCAGGCAGCTTCACAAGGTGCACGACTCATCTTGATTCCGGAGTTGTTTGAAGGTCGTTACTTTTGTGAAGACCAACGAGCCGAGCATCTTGATCGTGCGCAACCACTTATTGGCCATCCAACTATTGCTCATTTCAGTGCACTCGCGAAAGAACTCAACGTTGTCTTGCCCGTGAGTTTCTACGAACGTGATGTGAATGCGTTGTATAACGCCTGTGCAGTGATTGATGCTGACGGAACTGTGCTTGGCGTATATCGCAAGAGCCATATTCCTGACGGACCTGGTTATTCAGAGAAGTATTACTTTCGACCCGGCAATACGGGCTACAAAGTGTGGGACACCGCAGTCGGCAAAGTGGGCGTCGGAATTTGTTGGGATCAATGGTTTCCTGAAGTTGCGCGCGCACTCGCGCTTAACGGAGCGGAAGTCATTGTGTATCCGACCGCAATTGGTAGCGAGCCGATGGACCCTGAATATGATTCTGCCGCGCATTGGCAACGAGTCATGCAAGGTCATGCGGGTGCAAATCTTGTTCCGGTCGTTGCAGCCAATCGAATCGGTACCGAAGTAGGTTCACGATTCACGTTGACGTTTTACGGTTCATCATTTATTGCTGGACCAACTGGCGAAAAAGTTGCTGAAGCCGATCGCAGTAGTGAGACAGTTCTGACGGCAAATTTTGATTTAGACGAAGTTGCACACATGCGTAGTGGTTGGGGAGTCTTTCGCGACCGCCGCACTGATTTGAATTAACTCTGAACTAGATCAGAAATAGTTCAGACTGGTGCGTCGCACTCACGGCGAACGGCATCAGGTGTGGGTAAGTGATCCCACATATCTGCAAGCAAATCATCGCGTAACGACTTCTGCGCAGGGTCGCTCCACAAGTTGACTTGCTGCAACGGATCGTTCGCAAGGTTGTACAACTCGCCTTCGGTGCCATCGTGAATTGTTCCAGGCATACAGGCAGTAGCAACCCAACCATCACGACAAATCGAACGCAAGCGCACGATCTTGCCGAATAACACGCTGTCCCATTCGGTCAGCACGCGTTCGTGGCCAAGCTCGGTTGCTTCATTTTCATTCACTGGCAAACGTGGTGCTTCTGCGTAATCGGGTTGGGGGAGCCCAGCGATGTGACAGAACGTCGACGCGAGCGACACGTGTCCAACTGGTGCTTCAACCGTTGAAGGATTGATTCCTGCAGAAGGAGCGGGACGCCAAATAAGCGGTATACGCATTAACGAATCAACGTGATATGGGCCTTTGAACAATAAACCGAAGTCACCTTGCAGTTCGCCGTGGTCGGTTGAGAACAACACATCGGTGTCGGCACCCCAACCACGTTCGTCAATACGCTTCATCATTCGACCAACTGCTTCGTCGATCAATTCGTTTTCAATATGTGTCAATGCATTGACTTCTCGAACCTGATCATCGGTCAAGGTATTTGGAACCCACTTCAACGGGGCTTCGTAGTTTGAAACGAATTCGCCGTCGTACCACTTGCGCCATTGAGCGGGCTTGTTGTCAAGAATTGCTTCACGTTCAGCGCGATTTTGCGGATAGCCGGCGGGCAAATCGAGATCGCGCCAATTGACACGATGAGTTTCTGAAGCCGGTGGATCCCAAGGATGATGAGGATCGGGGAAGCTCACCCAACAGAACCAGTCGGCATCGGCATCAAGTGAATCAAGCCAAGCAATCGTGCGATCGGCCACCCAGTCGGTGTGATACCACTCGCGCGGAATGTTGTTGACATGTGCTTGCGGTGCTCCAGTATCGCCGCCGCCTTCGGCACTTACCTGCAACGACATATCAAGAACGCGGTAGTACATCGGAACCGCTTCAGGGTGATTCTTCATGAGCCACTGGGCGTAATGGAACGAACCCATGCCGCCATGACTTGCTGATTCCATGTGATCAAAGCCGCGATGCAAATGTCCATCTTCAATAAGCGAATGTGCGCCGGTATTTGCCAACTGGTTTTCAACGAAACGCAAGAATGGATCAAGGAATGGTTCGAAGTGGGCCTTGCCGATCAACGCAGTTTTGTATCCAGCATCGTGCAAGGTGGTGGCAACGCTTGGAGCATCGTTAGGTAAGGGAACGCCGTTCATCCATACGCCGTGAGTTGCGACATGCTGACCAGTGATCATCGTTGATCGTGAAGGCATGCACACAACACTTTGGGGATGGGCGCGGTTGTAATTGATGCCCGTGGCCGCGAGGGCGTCAATGTTTGGTGTTCGTGCAATCAACCCACCGTTGCAGCCAAGCGCGTCAAAGCGTTGTTGATCGGTAGTGATAAAAAGAATTTTGCGACCCATTATTTGACTCCGTTTGCAGAGAAAATTTCTTGCAGTTTTTCTAGACCGGCGCCAGCAGCACCAATGATGATGAGACCCATTGGCTCGGGGTCGATGTCGGTGCCGTACATCACCATGCAACGGTTTGGCCCGTCCGGAATCACATCAACGGTTCCGAGGTGTGACTTGACAATCAAATTGTTGACGATTGAGTATTGAAACCTTCGTAGGTCATGATCGAGTGTGATGATGTCTTCCTCGAACCGCAGTCCACTTGCCAGGTTGATCCATCGTTTCTTGCCAACGACCTCACACGAAACGATGGGAAACCAATCGTGGAGCCGGGCCGGGTCGCCAACGAGCGCCCAAACTTCGTCAGCTGGAGAGTCAATAAATGCGTGACGGCGAACTGTTCCCATTACTTATCAGCCTAACTAGCCGAAGTAGTTTCACCCCAACTGTCAATTGATGAAACTACTCGCTCAGTGAGTCCTCGTTCGGCTGTTTCGTCGAGACCCCTTGTGTGCTAGTCATATGTCTGTGACTTGGACAAAAGTCACAGCAACGAGGGGCTGTTGCAGATGGGGAAATTGTGATGAAGGGGACTCAATTGACGAGGTCATTGCGTCATTCCCTTGTGCCCCTGAGCCCGGCAATCGCCCTCGTCGCCGTTCAGCTCATTTTCTTTGGTCTTCCAGCTGGCGCCTGGATTCGAGCGGTGGTCATCGGCCTGTTGACGGCACTTCTCGCGGTCGGAATGGCCTTGGTATACCGAGCCAACCGCGTCTTGAACTTCTCGCAAGCCGACCTCGGTTTTGTGCCGGCCACGTTGTCGGTTGGCCTCATTGTTTTCAATGGATTGCCGTACCTTTTTGGCTTTGGCGTGGGCCTGGTCGGTTCGTTGGTACTTGGGGCGATTGTTGAATTGGCGATTGTCCGACGATTCGTACGGTCGCCACGCTTGGTATTGACTGTCGCAACTCTGGGAATTACTCAGTTGCTCACGGTGCTTGCGCTTCTCGTGCCAAAGATGTGGGGCAAAGTTGCAGCCTCGCAGCGAATCAATCCGCCAATCGACTGGAAACTCACGATTGGTACTTTCATTCTCAACGCGAATGACTTAATCGCATTGATAGTTGCGCCTTTGGCAATGATTGCAGTTGGACTCTTCTTATCGAAGACGACTCTTGGTACGGCTGTTCGCGCGGCAGCCGAGCGCAGTGATCGCGCCGCGTTACTTGGTATTCCGGTCGGTTGGTTGTCGACTGTTGTGTGGATGCTCGCTTCGGTGTTGTCGTTCTTGGCGCTGTTTCTTCGAGCCGGAATTTTGGGAGTGCCGATTGGTGGCGCACTGTCAATTTCAAATCTGATTTTGGCTTTGGCTGCTTTAGTTATTGGGCGATTACGCAATCTGCCAACGATTGCGGCGGCGGCCGTTGCTCTTGGAATTCTTGAATATGGCATCCAGTGGAATGCTGATAGTCCGTTGTTAGTTGCGCCATTTGTTGGTGCGGCCGTCATGGTGGCGTTGTTATTGCAGCGACGAGGAACTACGCGTTTAGATCAAGACACAACAGCGTCGTGGAGACTTGCTGACGAAGTTCGCTCGTTATCAGTTGAAGTACGACGACTGCCTCTTGTACGCCTGTTGCGCTGGGGAGTGTTCGCGTTGATTGGTGCGGCCGTATTCGTCATTCCGATTTTATTGCGGACCGATCAAGTGATCAAAGTGTCAGCGATTTTTATCTACAGCATCATTGGTGTTTCGTTAGTGGTCTTAACGGGATGGGCCGGTCAAATTTCGCTCGGGCAAGTGGGCTTTGTGGCCATTGGAGCTGCAGTCAGCGCTAAATGCACTTCGCAATGGAACATCGACTTGTCGCTGTCATTGGTTATTGCCGCGGTAGCTGGTGGAGTCGCAGCATTCATTGTTGGAATCCCAGCGTTACGTCTACGTGGTCTGTATCTGGCTGTTGTCACGTTGGTGTTTGCTCTCAGTGTGACTGAATGGTTCTTGAACGACCGATTCTTCTCGTGGATTCCTAACAGCCGAATCAAGCGACACCCATTGTTTGGTCGAATCAATATTGATACACCCACACGTTTTTATGTGTACACGCTGATCGTCTTGGCAATTGTGTTCGTTGCAGTGCGCGGTATTCGACATAGTCGTACGGGGCGAGCCATTTTGGCACTTCGCGATAATGAAAAGGCGGCACAGGCTTATGCAGTCCCAGTGATCTGGGTCAAGCTCACTGCGTTCACCATTTCTGGAGCGGTAGCCGGAGTCGCCGGTGGCTTGTATACCCATCTCAACTACAGCTTCGATATTTCTAGCTACAACGTTGGACGAAGTCTTGAAGTTTTCACCGCGTCAATTGTTGGCGGTCTTGGCTCGTTGTTTGGTGCCGTGCTTGGTGCGGCGTACTTGCGGGGCATGGAATGGTTTGTCACCGCCGACGAATGGCGCTTCTTGTCGACCGCAGTCGGAGTGCTCTTTGTGCTTTTGGCATTGCCAGGAGGACTTGGCGCGTTGGTGATTCGTATTCGTGATGATCTTTCGCAACGCATTGCTAAACGACACGCAATCAAGCACAAGGCCCTCGAGCATCAGGAGGACGTGTCATGAGCGAACCGCGCAGTGTTTGGGGAAACATTCGTCATCCCGTCGCTTCGATGAAGGACATCTGCGGCGGCGAAGCGGCGTACCCGTTGCTGATCTTGTTTGGGCTCAATGCCGTTGATGAGCTTGATCGAGCAGCATTCGGAGTTTTGCTTCCTGATATTCGCAAGCACTTCAATCTTGATCTCAGCACCATGTTGGCTATCGTCGCGTTATCAAGCGTTGCGGCTCTGGCTTTACAGGTTCCGATTGCGCAGTTGGCTGATCGTTCAAAGCGAGTTCCGTTAGCAGTGATTGGCGCCTTGGTGTGGGGTCTCTTTTCTGGAATGACCGGAATCGCAATGGGTGTGATTGTTCTCACGATCGCTCGAAGTGGTTCTTCTCTTGGTAAGGCGGTTGTTGACCCAACCCACAACTCATTGATCTCCGACTATTACCCCATTGAGGTTCGAGCAAAAGTTTTCTCATTTCACCGAGCCGCGAACGCGGTTGGTGCTTTCGTTGGTCCGCTGAGTGCGGGGCTCTTGGCTCATTACTTCGGTTGGCGGACACCGTTCATAATTTTCACGATTCCAACAGTGATCTTTGCGGTTCTTGCGCTCAAATTGAAAGAACCAATTCGTGGCATGTGGGAACGCAAAGCCATGGGTGTGTCTGATGAAGTAGCCAATACTGAAGAAGAAGCTCCATCGTTTTCCGAAAGTTGGCGAACAGTACAAAAGGTGCAGTCGCTCAAACGCATTTGGTACAGCTTGCCGTTCTTGGCCACCGGCTTCATTGGTTTCGTCACACTTGCTTCGTTGTTGTATGAACAAGAGTTTGGCCTCGACGAGCGGGCTCGTGGAGTTGCCGCAGCTATCGCTGAACCATTCCAGTTGGTTGGACTAGTCATTGGTGCACGCTGGTTAAGCAAAAAGTTTGCGGGCAATATTGCAGGTCTCACCAAAGTCGGTGCATACGTCTCGATCGCCGCCGCCTTCTTGTCGGCGGCATTTGCCCTTGCGCCGAATATTTATGTTGCTGTCGGTGTCAACTGTGTGATTTCGGCATCGTTGGCGATGCTCGGACCGGCAACATTTGCCGGCCTGTCATTGGCGATTCCACCACGTGCTCGCGCTACTGGTTTCTCGGTGGCTTCGTTGTGGATCATCCCGGGTTTAGCCGTGTTGCCATTTATCGGTTGGATATCGGACAAATTCAACATTCGTGTCGGCATGTTGGTCATGATTCCGCTGTTCTTAATTGGTGGTTTGATTCAACTATCCATTCGCAATGTGATCATGGACGACATCGGGCAGGTGTGGCAGTCGGCTGCTGCTCGTTCGGAAGCTTTGTATGACCGACGCCAGGGCAACGCCAAGTTGTTACTTCTTCGTGGCGTCTTTGCGGGTTATGACAATCGCATGGTGTTGCAGGGTTTGAATATGGAAATGGAAGAAGGCGAGATTGTCGCTCTTCTCGGAACCAATGGCGCGGGTAAGAGCACTTTGTTGAAAGCAATTAGTGGGACGGTTGAAGCCGACAAAGGCGCAATCATTTTTGATGGGCGCGATATCACGCATGCTCCGCCCCATGAGATTGCTGCGATGGGCATTGTGCAGATGCCTGGTGGCCAAGGCGTATTTGGTTCTTTGACGGTTCGCGAGAATCTTGAATTAGCTGGATGGACGCATCGACGAGATCATGAAGGTGTCGAACGGGCTCGTGCTGAGGTACTTGAGATGTTCCCGATTCTCAACGATCGTCTTGATGACGCGGCGGCCAATTTGTCCGGTGGTCAGCAACAAATGTTGGCCCTGGCTATGAGTTTCATTATGCGACCACGGGTCTTGTTGATTGATGAACTGTCACTCGGTCTTGCGCCAGTCATTGTTGGACAGATGTTGCCCGTAGTTCAACGTTTGGCCGATGAAGGTGTCACGGTTGTTTTAGTTGAACAAAGCGTCAACGTTGCGCTCACTGTCGCTCATCGGGCCTATTTCTTAGAGCGCGGTGAAATTCGCTTCTCTGGGCCGACTGCCGAACTATTGAATCGTCCCGATGTTTTGCGATCAGTCTTTCTTTCTGGCGCTATCGCAAGTGAATCAAGCGATGCAGTTTCAAGTGGAGCAGCACGCGTTGTGAGTGAACGTGTTGTGCTTGGTACCGAGGGAGTCGTCGCTGCCTTCGGTGGCATCCGCGCAGTTGATGGTGTTTCGTTGGCAGTTCACGAACAAGAGATTGTCGGTATCATTGGCCCCAATGGTGCTGGTAAAACCACCTTGTTCGATTTGATCTCTGGATATACGCCATTGTTCGCCGGCGAGATTGAAATTGAAGGAAAGGATGTTTCGAAGGCTTCGCCGACTCACAGAGCTGCTGCCGGCCTTGGTCGTTCATTTCAAGACGCACGGCTATTCCCTGAATTGTCGGTGCACGAAACCCTCGCAGTTTCGCTTGAGCGTTGGGTCAAGAACCGCAGTGCTCTAGCCGCGGCCTTATACCTGCCACCAGTCTTTGAATCAGAAGATGCAATTAGTCAACGAGTTCGTGAGCTTATTGAACTTCTGGGTCTCGGTGACTACGAACAGAAATTTGTTCGCGAGTTATCGACAGGCACTCGACGCATTGTCGATCTTGCTTGTCTTGTCGCTCATCGTCCGAGTGTGATTCTGTTAGATGAACCAACTTCTGGACTCGCCCAACGTGAGGTTGAGGCCTTGTCGCCAGTTGTTCGTCGTCTCCGTGATGAAATGGGGGCAGCCCTGCTCATTATTGAACACGACATACCGTTTGTCTCGTCGGTGTCTGATCGTTTGGTGGCGCTCGATCAGGGGCGTGTGATCGCCGACGGAATTCCAGAAGAAGTTCTTGCACATCCAGTAGTCATTGAGTCATATTTAGGCACATCAAGTGCCGCGATCGCCCGTTCAGGGCAAGGGGGATAATCATGCAACCAGCTAGCAGTTCAGCCGACAAAGGATCCGGTGGATCTAAGTCCTTAAAGAAGTGGGGTCCCATTGGGGCCTTAATTGTCATCATCGTCATTGTTGTAGCAATTGTTGTGTCGTCGGGGGGCGATAAGAACAAGAGCGCGTCCGACACGGCGGCACCGGTAACAAGTGAAGCTCCAGTAGACAGTGTTGCTCCGACCGATTCAACAGCAACCGGTAGCGATACGTGGGACTTCCCACTTTCATATACAAAAGCAAAAGAGACTTTGACTGATGCAGCTTTCAGCGCGATTGATTGGGGTGCGCGTTGCGATACGGAGAAGGGAACGATTGCCGTACCCGATTATTTCGCACCGGCGTGCATGGCCCCGTTCACCGGCGACAATGGTGGAGCAACCGCGACCGGTGTCACGGCCGATGAAATCACCATTGTGCACTACCTAGGTCCAGATAACGATCCAATTATTGATTACATCACATCGGCCGTAAAGGTTGATGAAACTAATGCGCAACAAGAAGAAACCATCAAAGGTTTCATCAATTATTTTGAGACGTACTACGAACTGTACGGGCGCAAAATTAAGTACGTGACCTACGAAAGTACGGGTCTTGCTAACGATGAAGTGACTGCTCGTGCTGATGCACAGCGAATTGTTGAAGAGTACAAGCCATTTGCGGTTGTCGGTGGCCCAGCATTAACCAATGCCTTCGCCGATGAAATCGCGGCTCGTGAAACAGTGTGTATTTCTTGTGGTGGAGGAACCGCTCAGTGGATGGCCGATCGTGATCCATATCTCTGGAACCTCGACGGAAGTGCCGAACAAAAGCAAGTTCAAGTCGTTGAGTTCATTGGTAAGCAACTTGCTGGCAAGCCTGCTTCACATGCTGGTGATGCCTTGAAGGCCGACACTCGTAAATTCGCAGTTGTTTTTGAGGCAAGTGGTGGCGCAGAGTCACAGCGATTGGCCGACCTCATGGAATCTCGAATGACCGAAGTTGGGGCAAAGCCCGACCTGATGCTTGCTTACACACTTGATCCGGGAACGATTCAACAGCAGGCTTCGCAAGTTATCGCCAAACTTAAAGCTGCGGGTATCACAACTGTTGTGATGGCCACTGACCCAGTGGCTCCTGGCAACTTCACTCGCGAAGCAACAACGCAGGAATACTTCCCCGAGTGGTTGGTTGCTGCAGCGACACTCACCGATACAAATGCATTTGGTCGTGGCTACGACCAAGCACAGTGGGCCCATGCATTTGGTGTCACCAGTTTGGCGGTACGGGTGAGCCCTGATGTCGTGGGGTCGAAGATTCTGTACAAGTGGTTCACTGGTCAAGATGCGCCCGCTCCATTGGGCGCACCAGTATTCATGCCCGGATTTAGTTTATTGTTCTCGGCATTGCAGGGAACTGGTCCCACTTTGACACCACAAACATTGGGTGACTTCATTAAAACCATTAAGACGAAGCCAGCACTAACCGCTTCGTATCTCACCTATGGCGAACAGGGAATCTGGGACGAACCTGATTACAACGGCGTCGACGATGCCACTGTTTTCTGGTGGGATACTGCAGCGACTGGACCAGATGAGAACGGTCGTGAAGGTACTGGCTTAATGAAGTTTGTTGATGGTGGTAAGCGTTATTTGCCAGGCGAATGGCCAACCGAAGACAAGTTGTTTGTCCAAGATGGCGCAGTTGCGATTTACGACAGTGCTCCAGCTTCAGAAACCCCGCCGTCGTATCCAAGCCCAGCGGGCTGAGTTAAAGACACCAGTTGATTGGTTCTCGACCATTTTCTTTGAGCACAGCGTTCGCTCGAGAAAATGGTCGAGAACCGAAAAACCCATGGCGCACCGACAACGGTGACGGGTGCGCCGATTCAATGACCACGTGACGTTGTTGATGAATGAGTGTCGCCTTTTTGCGTGATGATGCACCCCACAAAATGAAAACCACTGGTTCGGTTTTGTTGTTGAGTTCACGAATGATTCGATCGGTGAACTGTTCCCATCCTTGACCTTGGTGCGAAGCCGCTTGGCCAGAACGCACAGTCAATGTTGTGTTGAGAAGTAGCACACCTTGTTGTGCCCACGATGTGAGGTTTCCGTGAATCGGGACCCCGCAACCGAGATCGTTGTTGAGTTCTTTGTAGATGTTGCGTAATGAAGGTGGTATTCGCGTTCCATCTTGTACCGAGAAAGCCAAACCGTGAGCTTGGCCGGGCTCGTGGTAGGGGTCCTGTCCCAAAATGACGACACGCGTATTTGCGAACGATGTCAGTTCAAGGGCAGTGAAAACGTTTTCATGTGAAGGAAATACTTGATATTGCGATCGCTCGCTGGTGACAAAGTCTTGCAGGGTATGCCAATAGGACTGAGAAAACTCAGAAGCAAGAATGTGGTCCCAGTCAGTCGTCAGCACTCTCTTCATTGTTGTCGTTTGATTCTGAATCTTCGCTATCCGAACGACTGTTGAAGTTTTCGTCTTCGCACGAAGTTGAGACCAAGCCTGATCGTATGATCTTGAGGGCCGACTTCCGTTCGTCGTTCTTGCTGTTAGAGACGAACTTGATCACGATTTCGTCGGCCTTGGCCTTATTCTCGGAAATAGTGAATCCGGGAGCAGGTGTCGTTTCTGCCAGTACGAGACCATTTGAGGTCACTCGATATTTCACTGACCCACCGCCACATGTCCAGGTCTTCAGTTCAGGAACGGTTGTTGGTGGCGTCGTGACTGCTGGTTGAGTCGTGGGCGGGGATGTCACTGGAGCGCGCGTCGTGGGTGGGCTCGTGGCTTCGGGTTGAGTCGTTGGCGGACTTGTCAGGATCGGAGCTTTTGTCACGGGCGGAGTTGTCACCCCTGGCGACGATGCAGGAGGTGTTGTTGAAGGTGGCCTCGTCGTTGTCGGCGTGGGATTGTTGGATGGATCCGTCGTGACCAACGGGCCTTGCGAGTTCGTCGGTGCTTGAGTATTTGTGGGTGTTGTGGTTGTCGCGTTACCGATATTGCTAGGTGTCGTCGAATTGCTTGACGGCTGCGTTGAGGGAATCGATGCGGAGGGATCAGTGACAATGGGATCAATAGAAATCGAACCTTCAATTGTCGTTGTCGTGACCGATAGTCCAATTGTTGTTGCAACTTTGATCGGCTGCGAATCACCCGGCGAAAGTGGAACGGCAATATTGGAACCACCATCACGATTGTTGGAATTCTGCACCATCGCAACTGCACCAGACACAACCATCACAACTGCTGCGGCACTCACTGCCATCACCCGTCGTTGACGAACACGACGTACTTTTCCAAGAACAGCTTTATGCGCCATCAGGGTGTCGGGACTTGAGCCGGCAATTTGATTGAGGAGCGATGAAATATCAGAATCGTTGAACTCTTCCATCACAGCTCCTCTCGAGACTCAATATGAGCACGCAGTTTTTGTCGTGCCTGATGCAGGTGAAACTTTACGGCACCTTCAGATACTTCAAGAGCCTCGGCGATTTCAAGAACTGAGAGCTGTTCAACATAGAACATGGCGGCAGCGGCGCGTTGTTGCTTCGGAAGCGTTGACAGCAATTCGGCAACTTCGTCAATTGCGGGTTGTTCGGACATCAGTCTGACTTCGTGACCCATACGTTCGACTGCTCGATCGCGTCGAACTCGCGAACGATGGCCGTCGCGAACTTTGTTGATTGCCACTCGACGAATCCAACCAACGGGATCGTCGTAGGTACTGATTTTGCGCCATTTCAGATGTGCTTTGACAAACGCTTCTTGCACTGCGTCGGCTGCTTCTTCTGAATTTCCACAGATCACTGTGAGCGATCGCACGAGGCGCGCGTAATGAAGATTGAACAAAGTGGTGACGTCGGTGGCTTGGGCCGAGAGGGAGTGTTGAGTGATGTCGTCCACAGTGGTTCCACCCCATCTGGAGGTCCACGACGGAGATACAGAGAAACGGGTATTTCCCTGCTCCCACGATAGAGCGGTTGGCGACGTAGTAAACACTGCCAACGACACGCACCCTTGACACAAATGGTTTGGTAAGTCGTCAAGAAATTGTCAGGGCGTGGGTGATTGGGCAATAGCCTGAAGTCGTGGCATTGGATCCGAATCGACACGTCGTCACTGACATGTGGCAGGGTCAGCCACGAGTTCGATTGGCAACTCTGCCGACCCACCTTGAACGTGGCCCAGTTTTGGCTGGTCAGAGCCAGTTATGGGTCAAGCGTGATGATCTTACGGGTTTGGGAATGGGTGGCAATAAAGCTCGCAAGTTGGAGTTCTTGTGCGGGGCGGCGGTGGCCGCTGGAGCCAATTGCCTCATCACTGTCGGGGCGGGGCAGTCAAATCACTGCCGCATGACTGCCGCGGCCGGAGCCTTGCTCGGCCTAGAAGTTCATCTTGTATTAGCCGGAGATCGACCAGCGGTGCTTGAGGGCAACCAATTGTTGTCGGAGCGTTTTGGTGCGCATCAACATTTCACCGGGGCTGGTCCATCCGAGTGGGGACTACTAGAAATTGCTCGCGAAGATTTGACCGCAGAGTTACAGGCTCAAGGTTTGAAGTCATACTCAATTCCGATTGGTGGATCAACTGCAGTTGGCGCACTCGGATACATCGTTGCCTATCAAGAAATTGTTGAACAAGCTGTAGCTCTGAATCTCTCACCGAAGACGATTGTGTTTACTTCATCAAGTGGTGGAACTCATGCAGGTCTTGTTGCGGGGCGAGCACATATGCGCGCGCTTGGTCGCACCGAAGTTTTGCCAAACCTATTAGCGATTGGTGTTGCTAAGGGTGTCGTGGCCGGATTCCCTTCGGTTAAAGAACTTGCTCAAGAGTCATTAACTATCGCGGGTTTACCTGGCGACGTACTCGATGAAGATGTTGAAGTAGACCCACGTTGGCTCGGCGAAGATTACGCAATCCCAACTGATGCTTCGCGAGCAGCAATCACCTGGGCGGCTCATAACGGCGCTTGGGTACTCGACGATGTGTACACCGCAAAAGGAATGGCTGGTCTGTTAGGAAACGCGACTCAAGGGCGCTGGGCAAGTGGCGAAGATGTGATCTTTATTCATACAGGTGGTTCACCGGAGGTTTTTGTACGTCATGACTGATGAAAATGTTTCTCGTTCGCCGCGAACAGTTGCGGTGACTGCCGGTCGTCCGCAAAATGAGAATGATCCTCTCAATGCTTCAATCGTCCTCGCATCTAACTTTCAATCGACTGGTGATTACGCGCGGACGCATGGCACATCAACATGGGCGGCGCTTGAAACAGCAGTCGGTGAATTAGAGGGCGGGCAATGTTTGTCCTTTGCGACGGGAATGGCTGCGGCTTCGGCAATTCTGTTTGCATTGAATCCGAGTGTTGTGGTTGTGCCCAGCGTGAGTTATTTGGGAGTGCGAGCGTTATTGGGTGACATGCAAGACCATGGTCATGTCCGAGTGGTCTCTGTTGACATTGTTGATACCGATGCTGTCACAAAGGCAATGAACGAGGCATCGGCACAAGTTGGTGCAGAACGTGTAGTGCTTTGGATCGAAACACCCACTAATCCGACTCTCGATGAAGCTGAACTAGAAAAATTATGTATTGCTGCGAACGCCATCAATGTGCGAACAGTGGTTGATTCAACATTTGCCTCACCGATTGGTCAGCAGCCGCTCACACTTGGTGCGTCGGTTGTGATGCACTCCGGAACAAAGTTCATTGGTGGTCATAGCGACCTAATGATTGGTTTGACGTTGACTAACCAGCAAGACATTTTTGAAAAGTTGAGTCGGGCCCGAGTTGTACAGGGGGCAACGCCAGGAGCACTCGAATCCTTCTTGGCTTTACGTGGTTTGCGCACGTTGCCGCTGCGTTATGAAGCGGCCAGTAAAAATGCCGATGAAATTTGTCGTCGGTTGAAAGCGCATACCGCAATTGAGTGGGCTAAGAACGTCGGACCAATGCTGAGTTATATCGTCAAAGGCGGAGCCCAAGCAGCCGACAAAGTGTGCGCATCAACATTGATGATTATTACGGCCACCAGTCTGGGTGGAGTTGAAACGACCATGGAGCGCCGCCAAAAGTATGCGGGTGACGCTCATGTCAATCCAGGGCTGATTCGGATGAGCGTGGGCATTGAAGATGTTGAAGACATCTGGTCCGACCTTGAGAAGGCATTAGCGTCATGAATATGACCGATCAGATCCTTGACGTCGATCTTTTGGCTTTTGAGAAAGGGTCTGATTCAACTCGTCGAGCAGTTGTTGATGGAGTGCGTCGAAGCTTGGCGACGGGATTTGTTTATACCAGCACTGATATTTCTGAAGACTTACTTGATTCGGCGTACGGCATGCTTGTTGAGTTCTTTTCGAAAGATCAAGAGACCAAGACCAGCTGTATTGCGCCAGGTGCTCATGGACAAACCGGATACACCGGTCTACTTGTTGAGACGGCGGCATCGAGCGACAAGCCAGATTGGAAAGAGATGCTTAATTGGGCGTCACCGATTGCCGCTGGCCATCCGCTGAAGCGCAAGTTTCCAGGTTCGTATCCCGAACAGTTATTGCCCGATGCAGTTGTCCCAGGTATTTCGCAGGTGCTCTATGCATTTCACGACGCCATCGCCGAAATTCAAAAGCGTTTCTTGCGCATCATCGCTTTAGGAATTGGTTGCCATGAATCGTTCTTTGATGACATGGTCACTGACGGGCCAACACTCACGAGAGCGATTCGTTATCCATCAATGAAAGGTGCGCCACAGGGTGGTCACATTTGGGCTGGAGCCCATGGCGATATCAATTTGATTACCGCACTTCCACGCGCCACTGCACCTGGACTGCAAGTTGAAGTTGATGGCCAGTGGGTTGATGCGATTCCGCCCGACGGCAAGATGATTATCAATACCGGAATCATGCTCGAACGATTAACGAATGGTGTTCTTCCGGTCGGCTGGCATCGAGTCATCGCTTCACCTGGTTTTGATGATGAGCGTTACAGCGTGGTGCAGTTTTGCCATCCACGTCCGTGGACAATGTTGGCACCCGTACCTACTTGTTGTACTCCCGAGAATCCGCAGCGATATTCAACGATTAGTGCGGCTGACGCCCTCGATGAGGTGTTGTATCAAATCAACTTGATTGAAGATGCTCGACGTGTCGGAGACTGAAAATTCTGAGACTCCTCACGAACTCATTGATATTGCTTTAGCGATTGATATCGGTGGTTCAAAAATGGCGGTCGGCTTGGTGAATCGCCGGGGCGACATGCTCGATCGCGAAATTGCCCGAACCGATAAAGATAAGAATGCCAATGATCTCTTTGAAATATTGGCAGTCCTCATCAAACGTCAGTTATTGCGCGCCGAAGAGCGTCACGGTGGCAAAGTCGTCGTTGTAGGCATTGGTTCGGCTGGCCCAATTGAAACCGATTGTGCAACGGTTTCGCCGCTCAATATTCCGGCGTGGCGACGATTCCCTTTACGCGAGGCAGTGCAAGACATTGTGAAGGTTCCAGTTTTCGGTGACCTTGATGCCAAAGCATTTGCTCTTGCTGAGGGATGGCTGGGTGCAGCCAAGGGCGAATCAAACTTCATCGGCATGGTTGTGAGTACCGGTGTCGGTGGTGGCATTGTGCTTGATGGTCGGATGCTTGATGGGGCATCGGGTAATGCAGGACATATTGGTCATGTGATTGTGAACCCTGATGGCAATCGTTGTGTATGTGGCGCCCGCGGATGTTTAGAAGCTGAGGCATCGGGTACTGCAATTGAAATGATTACTGGACGACCAGCAACTGAGCCATCGTATGAAACCATGCAACGCACTGGGCGCATGGTTGGATTGGCAGTCGCAAGCATGTGCAATTTCTTTGACTTGAATCTTGCAGTAGTAGGCGGGTCGGTTGCTCTCGGATTCGGTTCAACATTTTTTGCGGCAGCGCAAGATGTGATGGATGAACACTGTCGGTTGAGCTTTTCGCAAGGAGCTCGAATTGTGCCGGCTCGCTTAGGTGACCGCAGCCCAATTGTTGGCGCGGCTGCAGTTGGTTGGCGCGGGCTAAACAGACAAATGCCCGCAGCGAGTTAGCCGCCGATCACGCGGTAGAGGCGCTCGGCGGGCCCCTGCCCAAAGTGGTGTTGCCACCATGAAGCAATCGTGATAGCAAATAGCCAAAATACGCCGGCAAAGATCAATGCCGTGTCGAGCCCAGTAGCAGTTATTGAGTGAGACCACTTCACAAGTGCGTAGTAAGCCAACACATGCAACAGATACAGGCTGAGCGTGACTTGACCACTGCGCTGTAGATGAACGACGAGAGCATTTTGTTGATATTTGTCCGCGATCTGACTGATGACGAGAAACGAAATGATTGCGATAGCCACACTCGTCAAGGTGTAGAACAAGCCTCTGGTGAACGGTTGCATTGATGTGGTGACCTGGACGACCGGGTTCGAACGTAGGTCTTGAATGTTGAGAATTGTGGTGAGGGCGTAACAGAGGGCCAGAACAACGAAGCAAGCGGTCGTAATTCGGCGCCAAGATTCTCTGACAGCCTCAAGATTGCGACCAAAAACAATACCGAGGCAAAAGAACGCGAGCCACGGGAAAACTGGGTGGGTGTAGTCAATGAAAATTCGTAAGAAAAGATCTTTGACGCTGTGAATGTTCCGTGGATGTAGCCAATGAGTGGAGTAACCCTGATGTGCTTGATTCACTTCCCAGCTCGAGACAACCGTTGCAGTTATTGCTGTGGCGATCGCAACAAGAAGAATTGAACGGGATTTCCACATGATGAACATCGCGCTCAGAATGAAATAGGCGCCGTAATAGAACAAGATGGTTCCCGGCCAGGCGTGATCAAGAAAATAGCCACCAAAAAGTAGTAGTGCTCCGCGGCGAATAAGTCGCAGGCGGAGTTTGTTGACGTCTTGATGGTTCTCGTATGCCTTTCGCGACAAAAGTGCAGTGCCGATGCCGGCGACAAACACAAAGGTTGCTGCGAATCGGGTCGAGAGCACACCGGAGTAAACATTGAAGACACGATGCCAAAAATCGGTTCCGATGTATTGATCATTTAAATTGCCGTGATAATTCATGACAACAACACCGATGAGGGCAACCGCTCGGGTGACGTCGAGGCCAATCAGTCGAGACGTTCCGAGGCTTGTGGTGCCGGCTGCTGGATGATTGAAATCATTCACAGATAACTAGATCCATTGAATGTGATCAACTGCAGTGGTGATGAGCGGGCGTTGCACATCAATCCAGTCTCCAACGACTGGCGTTGGTTGACCACTTGGGATAAAGCACATTGATGTATGCATGTGCGGCAGTTCAACGAGTTGAATTCGCTGGCGTGAAAAATGAAATGGGCTCAAGCCATCCGCAAGCGGAGACACGCCATGAGCCGACCCACATCCGACCATCACCAAAGTCCCACTCTGTGAAATCTCAACGCCGTGATAACCAACTTTTTGTCCAGATGTGACTGCAACTGTTTCGATCACATCGGCTGTCAATTGAAGAGTGGTCTTGTCTCCGTGCCAGAGCGACGTGCCGAGACGTACAAACCATTGTCGTTCGGGGTGCTGTGATTGCAGGTCGGCAAAATCTTGGGGATCAACGTGGCTGACCCATGCCGGCAACGATGGATCGATCGTTGTGAGTATGTTTTCAATCTCGCGAACGTGATCTGCAGAGGTTCCGGTGAGTGGGGGATGAATCGAAACGCCACGGACCTGAAGATTTGTTGTTCGGCACTTATCGAGTAGTTGGGCTACATCGCCAACTTCGGCACCGTATCGATTCATAGACGAGCGAATTTTGATAACGACCTGACGAGATATTTTTGATGAGGCCACTGCTTCAATATGAGCGATCGAGCCCACGGTCAAGATCGTGTCGTCACGAAGTTTCTCGGGAACTTCAAGGCTTGGAGTGAGCACGACAGGCGTGCAATGTGCCGGTACCGACGACACTTCGAAGATCGTCCCGACGGCAATGGTGGGGGCCAGGTCGCTGGCGCGAGTTGCGAGCCAGTCGCGACCGAATCCGTAGCCATTGCCTTTGACCACGGGCACGAGACCGCGGACAGAGTTGGCAAGCGAAGTGACGTGTTTGTTCCAAGCATCAGATTGAACGGTCAGAACAAGAGCCACGGGCAAGACGCTACCGAATGATGTCGAATGGGCGTTTCATGCTGGTCTTTTTAAATCCGACTTGTTAAGTCGGGAATTGGCTTCTAGCCTGACCCCATGAGTAGTCGCATCTTTGGATTCCCCAATCCCGTGAATGAACGGTCGGCCCGCTGGGTTGCCACCGGAGTCGTGCTTCAAGCGGTGTTGTTTTTGATCGTGCGTCAAGGCTGGGTGCTCATTCCGTTGGCCTACGGCTTTACCGCCCGAGTTTTGACCGGTCCAAAATTGAGCCCACTTGGGCAATTGTCCACTCGAGTTCTCACGCCGGCAATGAAAGGTGAGGGTCGCTTAGTGCCAGGCCCACCCAAGCGTTTTGCTCAAGGCATTGGCTTGATGTTTTCCGTCGGAGCAAGTATCGCCTGGTTCGGTGGAGCGCACATTGTTGCCATTGTTCTGATTGTCGGGCTGACGGTGGCCGCAAGTCTCGAAGCATTTGCCGGATACTGCTTGGGCTGCGTGATTTTTGGTCAGTTAATGCGGTTGGGTGTCATCCCCGAATCGGTGTGCGAAGACTGCAATGACATTTCACGCCGACTCGTGCGCCCAACTATCTAGAAAAGTTCTTAATCAAACTTTGGAGAAAGCGCGCCGAGATCGCGAGTTGCGATAACGCCTTTCCAGACGCCAGTCCCATATGCGACGTCGTCGGCAAGTGTGAGTGCGCAATATGAAACCGGATTAACCTTGGTTTTCTTTTCAAACCACTTTGTGAGTGCCGGAAGAATGCTGGCAACAAGAACGACACGACGACCGCGACGACTGAACAATGCAAGCATGAGTGCAAACGGCCACCATGTGCGAGTGATTGCCTGAGCAATCATGCGACCAGCGTGAATATTTCCGCGACCGGCAAGTCGCAGCGCAAGGATTCGGGAATCTGGTTGTGAACTGATTTTTCTTTCAAGGGCGACCGTTGAACCTGCGCCAATTGTTAGTCCAATTATTGGGTGACCAATTGCCAGTGCGCTCCAGGCCAATGCACTCCAACGATTGATTCGCAACGGAGTCGCTGCTCCAGGATGTTGTTGGTTGAGTGGGGCTGCGGCCGAGCCATACGAAACCCGTTGTTTCCATGCATCAAGCAGCGAGCCACGCGGGCTGTGCAGAACTACGACTGAAGGTTCGTAACGACACACCACATCGGCTTCAAGGAGTCGCCATATGAGATCGACGTCTTCGCCATAACGAAAAGACTCATTGAAACCTTGATGTTGCCGTAGCAGTTCTGTACGAATCATGAGTGCCGCAGTTGGCACATATGAAACTCTCGAATTCTTGCGGATACGTGCGGGTTCGGGTCCAAGGTCAAGCGGTGATTCGCTTGCTTCGTAACGTTGCAACAAAGTTGAGCCAGGTTCACTGGCAATTCGTGGTGCGACGACTCCAACTGAAGAATCAGCAAAATGCTTGAGCAAGTTGATCCATGAATCATCAGAAAGCGAAGTGTCGGCGTCAAGGAAAAATGTGATCGGTGTTGTGATGTGATCGAGCGCTGTATTGCGAGCGACTGCCGGGCCTCCGGCATTGTCACGACGGATGATTTGTGCGCCAGCGATTTCCGCAAGCGCAGGCGACGAGCCGTCATCAACAATTAGAACTTTGTGCGCAGCGCAAACCTGTGCGACCAATTTGGAAAGCCTTTCAATGCTGCAGTTGAGTACTGGAATGACAACGGTGACTTCACTTGGTTGTACATGTCTAGTCATTGAATCAAGAATCGGATGAACCGCGCCAGCTTCAAGAAGACGCGTAATCGTGCTCGCAGAACTGCTTGAAACTTCTTCTCGATTCTCTAAAGCCTCGAGAACTGAGCGGGCGGCTGATGAAAAACGAAAGACCTTGAGCGGTGACCCAGCAACAACTGTGTCACCTTCGGCGTTGGCTCGCCTCCACCACGAAGAATCGGTCTGATAACGAGTCACTTAAGAATTCCAGTGATCAAAGTCAGCGAGAAGGTCGTGGGCCCACTGATCAAGAAGTTTGAGTCCATCTGTTGCAGTTGCTCGTGTTGGGTCACCGAGGACCCCGTTGCTGCTGACTGCGCGAATACCACCTGCTCGCATGGCGTCAATGATGTGCGCTAACGGCTGAGTATTGCCAACTTCGGCCAATGTCATATCAACTTCAAATGGCGACAATGCCAACATCACCGAGGTTTCAGCGTGACCAGCGTGAGTGTCGGTATCGGCGACTCCAGAGGGAGACCAGAAAAGAACATTTTGCTGATCGTGATCGAGCACTTTCTTTGCGGCCTGAATCGCTGGCGAATTGCCACCATGGCCGTTCACGAAAACAACTCCACCACACCAAGTCGCCGACCGCACAATCTCAATCAGCATTGAAGTTGTTGTTTCAGTACCAACCGACAATGTGCCGGAGAAACCTGAATGTTCACCACTTGCAGTAATGGGAAGCGGAGGAGCTAAATAGGTTTGTGCTCGTACTTGAGTGAGGCGATGACTCAGTTCAAGTGCAATACGCGTGTCGGTGTCGAACGGAAGATGCGGACCATGTTGTTCCCACGAACCTACGGGCACAACTAAGACGGGCCGACTGAGACGCACCTCGTCGGCCTGAGTCATGACTGATAACCCCACTCGCGCAATTTATTGACAATCAACTCGGCTGCTTCACGTGGCTCAAGATGAACGGTTTCTCCATGACCTTTGGCTGAAGATGTATCGGTGATCTGTTTCACGCGGTCGAGTGCAGAACTTCCGACAGGTGCCGCGATTGTTCGAGCACGGGGTCGGTAGGCGCGTGTTGGTGGATTTTCAACAGCGACATGATTGATCGTCACTATTTCAATGGCCTGTTTGTTTGCAGCCATTGAACCCTTGAGCGAGGCACGGCGTAAGCGGGCTGTTGATCCTTCGACCGACATCACTGCCTTGCCCTGAATTTCAAGTTGCTCACGACGTCCGCCGTCAAGGCGACGCAATGCTCTGATGGGATGCAGAGAATCAGCTGGGACTTGAATTTCTACGAGACCGAGTGCTTGCGCAATCGAAAGTTCGGCCGCAATAAATGCTGGTACCGACCCCGAACCGCGATCGGATGAATAGTCACCACACCAAATCAACGAACAATGCGCTACTGCTTGAGCGATTGCCCGGGCAATGACGGCACTGTCATGCGAACGATCAATGTCAATACGAACCGCGCGATGGGCACCTCGGGCGATTGCGTCTCGTAGGACAGCCTCGGCGCCGACCGGGCCTGCGGTGACAACGATGACTTCGTCATTGGTATTTTCGGCAATGCGCAATGCATATTCGAGAGCAGCCTGATCGGCGTACGAGAATCCCATGAAACGATCGTCGTCAATGTCGGTTTGACCCGAAGCATTAATCCATTTCAGACATACGGCGATGGTCATTGCAACATCACTCAGGTGCGGTGGAAGACGATGCCGTAGCCGCCTTCGGGGTAGGTCCAGGTGATAGCTCCTGCTTGATTGCAAACGAGATAGCACGTGCCGCATTCAAAGCAATTTTCGTAATTGAATAAAATGCCGCCGTCGCTGGTTGGAACAAAAAGGTTTGCGGGGCAAGCAACCACACATTCACGCGTTGTGCATCCACGACATGAATCGCCATTGACGGTGATATGGGCGCGTTCGTGAATACGAAACTCGGCGGTGTCGATGCGATCTTGAAACGACATTTCAGCCCAGGTGTTATCGCGCTCAATATTGTTAGCGGCACGTAAAGATTCGAGTGACATCAGCCAAATCCTTTCAGACCAGTGAGCGCATCGCGAACAAGATCCATCAATGAAATACCGGCCTTCTTGCGTTCTTCGCGCAAGATACGGCGAACACCCGGTTTTGGATGAGGATTTTCAACTCGGAACATCCGCTCAACGATTCCGGTGACGAAACCTGGATATTTGTGTTGCACGCGATCGGACAAAACTAGATGCGGAATCTTGCGTAACTTCTTGTGATCTTTGAGTACGAAAGTCTCATTGAGTTTCTTGGTGTACGACTGCAATCCCGATGCCGAAGTGTTTCCAGCAGTAACAGCTTGCGCCGCAGATTGACCGGCATACATTCCACTGGCCATCGCAAAGTTGACACCTTCAAGCCAAATGCCAGCAGCCAAACACAATGCTGCGGCATCACCAGCAACAAGTAGTCCATCGGCAACCATCTTGGGCATCATGTCGAGACCGGCTTCGGGAATGACGTGAGCGGAGTATTCGATCACTTCAGCGCCTTCGATGAGTGGGGCAATGGCGGGATGACGTTTGAGTTCGGCGATGATTTCTTCGGGACGCTTCTTTTGCGCCGACAACTTAGGGAGTTTCAACACGACGCCAAGAGCAATGGTGTCAAGGTTGGTGTAGATGAAGCCGCCGCCGTTGACACCAGATGTGCCACCAAGAATTTCAATGTCGACACCTTGATTATCACGAACACCGAAACGCTCGTCGATGACGCTCTTAGGAAGCGACAGAGTCTCTTTGACACCAAGTGTGTAATTGCTGGCATCAACTGATTTATAGAGACCAGCATCTTTGGCAATGAAACTGTTGACGCCATCACAGGCAATAACAACAGACGCAGTGAGGTCTCCGTCGGGACGATCGGTTGTGATGCCGTTGATACGACCTTGTGCATCGCGCAACAAACCGGTCACGGTCGTTGAACAAATAAGTTCGGCACCGGCGGCTACTGCTTGTTGAGCAAGCCAGTTGTCAAAGTCGGGTCGGTACGCAGTTGCACCGTTGTACGGCGCTTGGCCCCACGCATTGCTGCGATAGTCAATGTTGAGGGCGCCAGTGTCAGACAGCAACATGGTGGAGCGACGAACAACCCAACGTTGAATTGGTGCATGCTCAAACCAGTCGGGGATGAGCTCATCAAGAATGCGCGGATAGATGACTCCGCCGTACATGTTCTTTGAACCTGGGAAAGGCCCGCGTTCAATGAGGACGACGCGCTTGCCGGCTTTGGCGGCAGCGATGGCAGCGCATGAACCAGCTGGCCCGGCGCCGACAACAATAATGTCGGTATCGGTCATGCCGCACCTACTTCAGAGTTGACGTTCATCAATTGTGCAAGTTCTTCAAGAACTGCGTTGGCGTCGGCGACAATTGCCAGATCGGCCATTTGCATCATGGGGCAGTGGGCGTCGGTGTTCACACTAATGATGTGCTCTGGTTGACCAAGGCCACTGGTGTGTTGCACTGCGCCACTAACACCAAAGGCGATGTACAAATCGGGATCAACGACGACGCCAGTTGTTCCGATCTGACGTTCGTGATCTGCCCAGCCGCGATCGGTGATGACGCGGGTGACCCCCATTGATGCATCAAGAGCGGATGCAACATTTTGAAGTTGCACAAACCGCTCGCCGCTTTCGAGTCCAGCACCGCCACCGATAATTCTTGGAGCTTCAGAAAGGTCCATCGTTGATGCATCGGGTGGCATGACTGCGACTGAAATCACTGAAGCTTGAGCGGCATTTGTAGTCGGAACGATTTCGACGTGAGAGATCGTCGGTGTTGCTGAAACTGTGTCGACGCCGCGAATGCCAATTTGCAAAGTTGCGATGAATGTCTTGGTCGGCTGGAAATCAGCAATCGAGAGTCCGCCATGGCGCGCCACACTGACCTTGTGATCGGTGATTGAAATTGCTCCGGCATACAGCGATCGACCGAGCGCATGGGCGAGATGAGGTGCGATGTCTCGGCCGTCTGGGGTGGCAGGCAGAATGACGGTTTCGTTGAGACGTCCAATCAAAGTGATAGCAGCGATGATCTGTGAGGCGTTGACTTCGGCTTCGGCCAACCAGACATTGCTTGCGACTTTGGGAAGGTTTTCAAGTGCCTGTGAAGTTCCCGAACCAATGAAGAGCGCGTCACCCGAAGCTTCACAGATGGCTTCATCGGCGCCTGCTGGGGCGACTCCATCACGGACGGGGATTACGGCAATCATGACCTAGTCAGATTACGCCGACTCTTGCTGAATTCGAGGTGTTAGACCGCGGTTTCTTGGGTGGCTTTGGCTGTGAGCTTTTTCTTCACAAACCGCACAAGTTCAATCGCAAAGGTGACGGCTAGTGCTGCAGCAAACGCGACAATAAAGGCCTTGGTATGGTCGTTTTCAAATTTGGTTCCAAATGAATAGCCCAAGATCGCGGCATACGACGCCCAAATGACAGTGGCGACACTGACCCATCCCATGAACCAACTTTGCGACTGTTTGGTTAAACCGGACGACAAGGTGAGGATGGTTCGACCGCCTGGGATAAATCGAGCCGTGATGAGCAAGAGGCCGCCACGTTCTTCAATTTGGTCAGCGGCCCACTTGAGTTTCTTGGCTGTTGATTCTTTTTTGGCAGCCCGGCGTTCAACCAGGCGACTCGCTCGTCGGCCAATTTGATAACTGAGGTTGTCACCGATGAAGGCTCCAAGAGCCCCAGCGATAATGACAAACACGATGTTGTACGGAGCAATGCCAGCGCTACTCGCGGCGACTCCGCCGATGATTACTGTCGTCTCGCTAGGGACAATAGGAATCACCGAATCTAAGAGAGCGATGACCAAAATGACGGCGAGGAACCACCAGTGTCCAGAAACTCGGTCGAGCCAATCGGTGAGACTATTGATGACTCCTGAAGCCGCAAGCACACGACGACCTTAGTCGGGAATTTTTCAGGATGTTGATCTAGTCTGCGCACCATGGCAACTATTCGTGAGATTGTGATTGATTGTTCAGACGCCGATGCGATGGCAACTTTTTGGGCGGGAGCACTCGAGTTTGAGTACGTCGGTGCAGCCGGAAGTTATCGGGCTTTGAACGACCCGTCCGGTGGACCAAAGTTGATCATTCAACAAGTTGATGAACCTAAGTTGGTGAAGAACCGCGTGCACTTCGATCTAGAGGCTGTTGATATTCGCGCTGAAGCGCGACGTATGGAAGCACTCGGTGCAGTGTTGCTCAATGAGCGGCGACCGATTCAGGAACACAAAACGCAGTGGATGGTTTTGGCTGATCCTGAAGGAAATGAATTTTGCATTTGTCAGATTGGAAAAATACCTGAGGGCGATGACGGCTATCCGGCCTAGTCACCGATAGAGGTATCTTCGCTCATCGGGTGAAAATCGCCGTGGCCTTTTCGCATTTCGGCAAAGGCGTTGGCGAAATGGAGGAATACAGCGACACCCGTAGCAATCAGTGCAATCTTTCGGGTTTGCCCTGAAAGTGTGAAGAGTACGATCACGCTTCCAGCGAGCGTAAATGAGAGCGCGCTGATCTCTTTAACGATCAAACTGATAATTCTTTGAGGGGTCATTTTCGCCATGTTCGTTCCATTCCCTATTTGGTTATTGAGATTACTTGCACCTGATTTTCGGGCCATCATTTTTCGAGCTTGACGACGAGCGATTCGCTCCATCTCAAGGTCGGTCACACGGGTGGAAGGAGATCCACCACCGCGATCGTCTCGGTCTCCCGATGAGGATGACCCTCCGCCTGATGAAGAACCCGACGTGGATACCGCGCCGGCACCAGCAGCAATAGTTGAAACAGCTGTCGTCGCAGCGATCAACGAACGGCGTCCACCGACATCAAGGTTGGAGCCAACTGGCACATAGTCATCGAGTCCGCCGCCGTAAACATCGATTGTTGCTTCGAATGTGTTTTTGATTTCGGTCGGCGCATCGCTGACTGCAGCCACGAGTTCGGCTTCTTGTTCGGCGGTGAGATCACCAACCGGAATCTCGGCAAATATTTCGGCCGCCTGTGACGTGTCAATACTTTCTAGAACTTTCGCACTGGTTGCAAGATCGGTGGCTTGTGACGCTGAAACCTCGCCCGCCAAGATTTGGTCAACTGCGGCAGCGACTTGTTTTGGTGAGACATTTTCTGATTCAAGTGCAGTCAAAACTTCGGCCAATTGTTCGTCGGTGATTTCGTCTGGGATGACGACTTGTGGTGTAGTCGTTGGCGCAAGTGTGCTTGTTGTCGTGGGTGCGGTCGTCGTGGTGCTGGTCGTCGTTGTTGGCGGCAACGTTGTTGTCGTTGAAGTTGTGGTTGAAGTTGTGGTCGTCGGTGGCAACGTTGTTGTTGTTGTCGTAGATGTTGGGGTGGGTGGTTCAGTTGTTGTGACTACCTGAACAATGAGAGGTTCGGTCGTTGTTGGCGCAACAGTCGTTGAAGTCGTTGATGTTGAGGTTGTTGTCGGAACTTCGGTGGTTGTGCTCGTTGTGGTCGGTGCAAGAGTCGTCGTGGTTGTCGTCGTCGTCGTCGTAGTTGTAGTTGTTGTCGTGGTTGTCGTCGTCGTAGTTGTAGTTGTTGTCGTGGTTGTAGTTGTGGTTGTGGTTGTGGTTGTGGTTGTAGTTGTAGTTGTAGTTGTAGTTGTAGTCGTGGTGGTTGTCGTTGGCATTGACGCGTCGGTCACGAACTCAAGATCGACTCCGTAGTTCGTCCCGGTGCGCCCGCTCGGGAAACCACTGACGTCAGATGTGTAGTTGTAATGACCGCCCTGATCAGACAATGAGAGTGGTCCGCTTGATTGACGCGGAAAATCTGGTTGATTAGCAAAAATATGATTTTCAAGTGAGAAGCCGACGGTGAAGGTTGCACCAGCAGTAATTCGCACTGGGGTATCAAAGACAACTTCCTGCCAACCATTGGCAGTTTCATTTGTGTAGGCCTTTTGGGCCAGAACATTTCCGCTGGCATCCCAAACTGTTCCTGTATGTGGACCGGTGTTATTTGGGTCTTTGGCGAAGAGCACTTTGGTGACGTACCCACTCTCAGAAGTCGTGAGTCGGAGACCGACATTGAGGGGAAAGTTGTAGGTGGGTGAAAAACTTGCTGGATACCAGCCGTGCAACATGGTGTTTGCACCGGGTGAGATGGTTCGAACAGGAGTGAGTACACCAGTAAATCCATTGATGAGCGTCGGAACAGATCCCCAGCAACGAAGTTCACCGATTGAATTGAGCGCGCATGTGGTGTATGGCCCAGCAGCAATGGCGGTAATGGTTCCTGAAAGTCCCACCACAGAAGTGGGCACGGTTACCGGACCACTTGCACTTCCAAGTCCCAGTTGGCCTTCAGTGTTGCGTCCCCAACACTTCACGTCATTGGTATCAAGCAGCGCGCAATAGTGTTCGGTGCCACCGGTTAACGCGATGACGCCACTCGTGAGACCTGTGACCTGCACGGGAGTAGGGCTTCCCCAAATTTGCCCATTACCTAAAGTTCCGCGTTCGCTGGTTCCCCAACACTTCACTCCGCCATCGGTATTGACTGCGCAGATTGTCTTATATGTTCCGGCGACTGAAGCGATCGAAGTCATTCCGGGTATCGCAGTAGGAGCAGCCCAAAAAGGTGCACTGGAGTTTCCTCCGTCCCAAGTACCGTCGCCAGCTTTGCCGAAGCCGACATAGCCCCAACACTTCAACACACCAGATTTCATGACAGCACATGTTGTTTCACTTGCTGAGTTAATTGAGGCAACAGGGCCACCTAGACCGACAACGTCGACGAGTGTGTCTGAGCCGACTTGAGTCCCGTCACCAAGCGTTCCCCAACGGTTGTCGCCCATGCATTTGACGGTTCCTGCAGTCATCAAAAAGCATGTCGCCCCGGATTCTCCAACTTCAACACTTTGAACGCCAGTTGTTGCTCCTTGAACGTCGACTGGAATGAGCGAGAAGTTATTTGGTACTCCGCCGCCAACACCGCTGCCCCAACATTTGGCACCGCCGGCGATTGTGACAGCACACGTTGAGGCAGCCCCTGCTGAAACTGAGCGGACATCGCTTGTCAGGCCAACGACATCTACAAATGACGCACGATCGATCTCGGTCCCGTCGCCGATTCGCCCACCAGGTCCGTATCCCATGCACTGAACGCCGTGATTCACGGTGATTGCACACTTTTGATATGGGCCGCTAGAAATTGAGCCCTGTTGCAATAAGTACTCACTATCGATTGACGTATCGCTTGTATCGGCTGACGCTCGATCAAAAAATCCTGAGTTCAATCCGATGAGGCACAGCAAAAGAGGCAGAAACGTGAGTACTCGTCGCCTCTTCTGAATTCTTCGCCACTTCGCCATGATGTGTGTACAAGATTAGTTACTCAAGTGAAATGAGTAATTTTTGTACAGCCATTCAGATGTGTTGTTTACCCAATGTTCACAAATGAAATACGTCAGTGATTCACTAGATCGATGAACCAGCGCGTTCGCCGTCGACGACAGCAGCATGCGCCCGGCGAGGTGCGACGCAGTCACCAACGCGTTCAACACTCACACCAGCATTCTTGAGGTCGTTGTACAACCACTCAACCGGGCTCGGCGGAACGGCAAGCACCACCCAATCGGGGCGGCGGGTTTGATTTACGCCAGTGGGGTGATGCAACAGCGTGAGTTCGCCATTTGCAAAACCCATCGGCACTAAGTCGGTTGATTGCACGATGCCTTTTGCACCAGCGCGCATCCACCAGTTTTCCATGTCGAGGGTTATGCCGAGATCTTGCCCAACGACCATTCCGGGGGTCACGATTTCAACATTGCAACCACGATCGGCCAACACTTCAGCGGTCGACGTGGCGTGATGGAATCCGATTTCATCAATCACAACAACCGAGTCACCAGATTGCGGCCCGCCCATGAGAGCGGAGCCATCAAGAATGGCGCGCACATCACACACGCGATTGGCAGTTTCGTCAGTGCTGGCATCGGGGACCCACCACGGACGTGTTGGCTCGGCGCCGGTTGCAACGATGACGTGATCGGGTTTGGTCTCTTCAACTAAACCTGGCCAAACACCCGAGCCATAAACAAATGAAACTCCGAGACGATTGCATTCGGCGAGTTGATTACGGATCATGTCGCCAAATTCGGCACGGTTCGGAACACTTGCAGCGATGCGCACTTGACCACCGGCAACGGGTTCTTTTTCGTACACCGTGACTTGATGACCTTTGCGTGCAGCAGCAATTGCCGCTTGCAGACCAGCCGGACCAGCACCGGCAACCATCACTTTTTTCGGCTTAGAAGTGATCGCAAGATGATTGTCAACTCGCCATTCGTTTTCGCGTCCAGTGCGCGGATTCTCAATGCAACCCAACCAACGGTTGAGTCCCATACGACCAACACATTCTTGATTGCAGCTCAAGCACAAACGAATTTCGTCAGTCGCGCCGGCTCGAGCCTTGATGGCAAAGTCGGCATCGGCGATTTGTCCGCGCACAATGCCGACTAAATCGCATTGGCCTTCGGCGAGTGCACGCTCGGCTTGCAACGGATCTTTGAAACGGCCAACGCCAACAACTGGAAGATCAACTGCTTTACGAATTGCGGCCGGAATGAACATGGCATAGCCCGGAGGAATATGCATGCTGGCTTCAATCATGAACAAGCTGGCAGTGGCGACACCGATCGATGTGTTGATGTAATCAACTTGGCCAGTTGCTTCCACAATCTTGGCGACTTCAACTGCTTCATCAATCGTTGTTCCACCATCAATAAATTCGTCACCGCACAAGCGCACACCAAGTGCTAAACGGTTACCGATGACATTGCGAACTGCGGCAACAATCTCGACCAGAATGCGTGCACGATTGACAAGCGAACCGCCGTATTCATCGGTACGACGATTGGTGGCGGGTGATAAGAAGCCACGAACGATTGATGAGTGGCTGCACTGCAGTTCAATACCGTCAAAGCCACCTTCGGCACAATGTTCGGCAACGAGCGCGTAACCCGCGATGATCTCATCAATTTCTGCGTGCGTGACTGCTTTAGGAACTTCGCGAAAGAGGGGATCGGCAACAGCCGATGGAGCCCACACTGGCAAGCGACTGAACATACTGCTGGCCTGACCACCGTTGTGGTTGATCTGGGCAAAGATCGGCACGCGATGACGATGGACAGCATCGGTGATGCGCTTGTAGTCAGGGATCACGTCGCGATGAAAACCGTGAATCAGTTTTTCGTAGGGCCAGTCGGTGGGGTGCGTGCTGTGCTCTTCGGTGATGATGAGCCCGGCGCCGCCCGCTGCACGCGCCGCGTAGTAGTCGGCATGTTGCTCGGTGGGTTTGCCATCACGGGCATAGTTAGTGAGGTGAGCGCTAAAGACAATGCGGTTGCGGGTCGTGACTGGCCCGAGTTCAAGAGGTGTCCATAAATAGCGGTAGCCCACGTCGTAGACGCTACGCCTCGCCTAGGGTTGATGCCTATCTAGGGTTGCTGATTTAAGGGGGATTTATGAAAGATCTACACGGCAAGGTGGCGGTCATCACTGGCGCAGCGAGTGGAATTGGGCGCGCTATGACCGACCGTTTCATTGCGGCGGGCATGAAGATCGTTTTGGCCGACGTTGACGAGGTCAAGTTGCGCAATGTTGAAGCCGAGCTCACTGAAAATGGTGCTGATGTTTTCCCGGTCACGGTTGATGTGTCTTTGGGCGAGAGCGTTGAAGAGCTAGCCCGCAAGACCCTCGAAAAATATGGTGCCGCGCACGTGTTGTGTAATAACGCCGGTGTTGCGGGTGTTGGCGATCAATGGACCGGACCGATGAGTGTGTGGGATTGGGTCATCAACATCAATTTGTACGGAGTCGTGCACGGTATTCGTTCGTTCTTGCCGATCATGCTTGATCAAAACGAAGGACACATTGTCAACACGGCATCAATGGCTGGACTCATTGCGATGCCAGGTTTTGGTCCGTACAACGCAACCAAGCACGCAGTCGTCGCAATGAGCGAAGGTTTGTTTCTTGAGCTTGAAGCAAAAGGTTCGGGTGTGAGTTGCAGTGTGCTGTGTCCAGGATTCGTGAAGACCAGTTTGACGACCGATATCAAATGGAGCGAACGACTCGGTGCGCAACCGTCAGATCCAACCGATCCGATCAGTTCAATGATGAACGAAATGTTGAAGGCTGGCGTTGAAGATGGAATTCCAGCGAGCGACGTTGCCCAACAAGTTCACGACGCGGTTGTTGCAAACCAGTTCTGGATTTTGACGCATCCCGATTTTCGCCAGGCGCCAGTTGAGCGCATGCAACGCGCCGCAGCTCAACAAAACCCCACTCTTGGTTAAATCAACCTTGTGATTCAGTGAGCGGCGGGGGCGGTGCCGTCAGCTTTTTTCTTCGGTGGTGGAACTCCAACCGAAACTGACTTCTCAGCCCACTCTGGCCAACGACGACGACTCACAATGCTGAGAGTGCGCAACAACTTCATCGCGACTTCGTCTTCTTGTGCTGGACGCGATTCAATCACGCCATCTTTGATCATGCGCGAAATCACTTCTTCGCCAAGTTCGGTACGAACAATGGTGAGAGTCCAGTCGTTGTCTTTGCCAATACCGCCCGTTGAGATGTCGGCGTGTTCGGCTGCGAAGTCGGGGCAGTTCTTGCAACCTTCGCGCGTCCATTGGTGACATTCTTTGAGATCAATTTCGTGGAACGAACCGTCCTTCATCCAAATCTGGAAGGCGCCCTTAATGTTCATCTTCACCATGTCTTGCTTCTTCAAGCCGTACTTGGCTTCGAAGAGCTCTTCAAAGATGGCATCATCAAAAGTCTTTGAACACAGCAAGCCAATGTTGAACAAGAAAGGCTTGCCTACTTTGCCGGCCTTGCGATCCCACATGACCGGCGGCGATGAGGTCTGGCAACCCATACCAACAAGGGCCAACTTAGAAAGGCCTTGTTCTTTGGCCTCACGCAATGCGAGAGGGTTCGCACAATAGGTGTATCGCGAGCCTGCAGTTGCCAAGACTTCTTCTTTGTTACGAGCGAGAGCCGGCTTGGCCTTCCATGCATCGTCATTTTCAACGCCGCTCACAAGGGCGCCTTCGATGTAGTCGTTCTCCATCAGCCAAATCAACATGGCCGACACGAATCCACCGTCTTGACCTTTTTTGTGCTGCACCTTGTCGGTGGCACGAGTCAACAACAGTTGACGCCAGATGCCAGACATTTCTTCGGGCTGACGGGTGCGACCAAAGAGGTGGTTGTCGGCTGATTCTTCCCACTTGCGGAATCGCGGGCAGGCACGGGTGCAGGTGGTGCAACCCTTTTCGCCGTGAATGCAGTTGTCGAGACCGAGTTCTTCTTCAATGTGGAAGGGCTTGTACTTACCTTCTTCGTGTTCGTAGCCGATCACGTCGTGGGGGCAGGTGACAACACAGCCAGCGCAACCCGTGCACAGACCAGTGGTTATGACCTCTTCGTAGAGTTCTTTCCACTGGGCGGTCCAGCGTTCGGCTTTTGGCGGTGCAGACTCGGTAATTGTCATGGCTTTCAATCTACGCTGAGGACAGGTGGTCTCGGGTAGCCGAAGTGGCACTAATGATCACAGAATTTTGAGGAACACCATGGGAATGATCGGCGAACGCGTACTCCGCACGGAGGATCCAGATTTAGTCACAGGTCGCGGAACTTTTATTGACAATCTCGACCTGCCTGGTGCTGGTCATGTGGTTTATGTGCGCTCGAGCGTGGCTCATGCGCGAATCATCAACATTGATATCGAGACGGCTTCATCGTTGCCGGGGGTCTTGGGAGTCTTTACAAGCACTGATCTCAAGGCCGACGGACTCAATTTTGTCCCGATCGATATGCCGCTCTTGCCAGCAGGAATTCGCCGCCCCGCGCTAGCCGATGGCACCGTGCGCTATGTCGGTGAATTGATTGCGGCCGTTGTCGCCGAATCGCGGGCTCAGGCAGTCGATGCGGCCGAACAGGTCTTTGTTGATTACGACGTTTTACACGCGGTCGTTGATCCCGAAGAGGCATTGGCCGATCAAACATTGTTGTTCCCTGAATTTGGCACCAACACCATCGTTAATTTAGAAGCTGGTCAAACTGCCGACTTCTCACAATGTGAAGTCGTGGTGAGTCAGCGCGTGATTAACCAACGCATCGCCCCGAGCCCGCTTGAAGGACGCGTGGCAGCTAGTCGTTGGGAGGAAGCCGGCGCAGACGGAGTGAGTCGGCTCACGCATTGGCAGGCCTGCCAAGGAGCGCACCCAATTCGTAATCAACTGTGCGCGTTTTACGGTTTGCCCGCCGAACAAATTCGTGTGATCACACCCGACGTTGGTGGAGGCTTCGGAGCGAAAGCATTCTTTTATCCCGAAGACATGTTGTTGCCGTGGTTGGCCAAGCGAGTAAAGCGCGCCGTGCGTTACACCGAGACACGCACCGAAAGTATGAATGGACTTGGTCACGGTCGTGGACAGATTCAAGACATACGTATTGGTGGTACTCGCGACGGAAAGATATTGGCGTACGACATGCAGGTCATCCAAGAGGCTGGTGCCTACGCCCGCTTTGGTGCGTTCTTGCCGTTCATGACTGGTCGCATGTTGACGGGCACCTATCACATCCCGAACGCGTACATGTCGTCGCGTTCAGTAGTGACGAATACCGTGCCAACTATTGCGTATCGAGGAGCTGGTCGTCCCGAGGCTGCGGCGGCAATTGAACGTGCCGTCGACTTGTTCGCTGTTGAAATCGGCATCGACCCGGCGCGAGTTCGCGAAATCAATCTTGTGGCTAAAGATCAGTTTCCGTATATCAATGGCACCGGAACTACCTACGACAGTGGTGATTACCCAGGTTCACTTGAACAATTACTTGAAGTTTCGCACTACGCGCAACTGCGCGATGAGCAAAAGCAACGACGAGATAGCAATGATCGTGTTCAACTGGGTCTTGGGCTTGCGGTCTATGTTGAAATCACTGCAATGTCGGGTGGTTCAGAGTTTGGTTTTGTTGAAGTCACAACGAACGACAACGGTGACGTTCATGCCAAAGTCATTACTGGTACTACTCCATATGGTCAGGGTCATCGCACTACGTGGGCGATGTTGGTGAGCGATCGCCTCGGTATTCCTTTTGAAAACATCACGGTGATTCACGGCGACACCGATGCTGTAAAAAGTGGTGAAGTCACTGGTGGATCTCGATCAGTACAAATTGGTGGTACCAATGTGTGGCGTGCTGCTGGAGTTGTTGCTGACAAGGCACGCCAGATTGCGTCACGCCTTCTTGAAGCATCAGTTGATGACATTGTTCTTGAAGACGGACGTTTTCATGTTGCTGGCACACCTGCAGTCACTCGAACATGGGCAGACATCGTTGTTACTGCTCAGACAATGGGCGAGCGACTCGACGGCGAAGGAGACTTCGCACAAGCGTCAGGAACCTTCCCAAGTGGTGCACACCTCGCAGTTGTTGAAGTTGATACCGAAACAGGCAAAGTGAAACTGCGCGATATGTACGCAGTTGATGATGCGGGCCGCATTGTCAATACATTGCTTGCCGAAGGTCAGGTACACGGCGGACTTGCCCAAGGAATTGGTCAGGCCTTATACGAAGAATTCATTTATGACGCGGACGGAAATCCGCTCACTGGCAACTTTGCCGACTACGGATTTCCGAGTGCGGCTGAAGTGCCAAGTTTTGTGACGGTGCACATGGAATCACCGTCACCGATGAATGATCTAGGTGCTAAGGGAATTGGCGAAAGCGGAACGATTGGTGCAACACCAGCAGTGCAAAACGCGGTTGTTGACGCGTTGAGCCATCTTGGTGTGCGCCATATTGATATGCCATGCACGGCAGAACGAGTCTGGCGAGCGCTCGAAGCAACTAAATAGCGTCGCTTCCTTCTTCGCCCGTACGAATGCGCACGATGCGTTCAACGTTGGTGACCCAAATCTTTCCGTCGCCGATCTTGCCGGTCGTTGCAGCAGCCTTGATTGCTTCAACGACACGATCAACTTCTGAATTGTCAACGACGATCTCAAGGCGAACCTTAGGAACAAAATCAATTTTGTATTCGGCGCCGCGGTAGGTCTCGGTATGGCCACCTTGACGACCAAAGCCTCGAACTTCGCTGACGGTGATTCCTTGAATTCCTGCGGCCTTGAGAGCGTCTTTGACGTCATCTAGTTTGAAGGGCTTCACGATGGCGGTGATGAGTTGCATGATGTTCTTCTCTCTGTGTCCTTCTAGTAACCGTACTACTTAAGCCTGATAAGCGGTTTCAGCGTGCTGGCTTTGGTCGAGACCAACGAGTTCTTGTTCAGCATTAACGCGCAACCCCATGGTCTTGTTGATAATTGTCGCAATTAGGTAAGTGACTACGAAACTGAAAGCGAAAACGACGATGCTGGCGAGCGCCTGCTTGCCAAGTAACGATGCGCCACCACCGTTGAAAAGTCCGTCAGCTCCGAGCGAATTGATGGAAACATCACTAAAAAGGCCCAACAAAATTGACCCCAGAAGTCCACCGACAAGGTGAACGGCAATGACATCAAGGCTGTCGTCAAACCCAAAGCGTGACTTCAATGTCAAGCACAAGTAGCACACTGAGCCAGCAAGGAGACCAATCAACATGGCCGATGATGCGCTCACAAATCCTGCACATGGTGTGATGGCCACCAAGCCAGCGACTGCACCAGATACTGCACCGAGTGTTGTTGCGTGACCAGCCTTGAGTTTTTCGACGAGCAACCAACTCAACATTGCGGCTGCTGCTGCAACATGAGTATTCACAACTGCTTGAGCAGCCAAACCGTTTGCTGCCAATGCTGAACCAGCATTGAATCCGAACCAACCAAACCACAAGATTCCAGTTCCCATCACGGTGAAGGGCAAGTTGTGCGGAGGCATGGCCTCGCGTGGCCAGCCTTTGCGCGGCTTCAAAATCAAGATCACCGCAAGTGCGGCAGCACCTGCATTGATATGGACGACAGCCCCACCAGCAAAGTCGAGCGCGCCTCTTTTGAACAACCAACCGTTCGGGCTAAACACCCAGTGAGCGACGGTGGGGTAGACCAAGATGGCCCAAACTCCTATGAGAATTGCGTATGCCGAGAATTTCAAACGATCAGCGGTTGCACCAGTAATCAAGGCGGGAGTAATGACCGCAAACATCATTTGATAGGCCACAAACAAAATTGGTGGAATGACCAAAGCAAATGCTCCGGTGTATCCAGGAAGCTCGCCGACCGTGTTGATGTCTTTGAGAAAAGCGAAATCTAAATTGCCGAACCAACCATTGGTTCCGCCGAAGGCGAGACTAAAACCAACGCCGACCCACAAAATGGTGATGAGTCCCATGGCGAAGATGTTTTGCATCAACATACCGAGCACATTTTTGCTGCGCACCATGCCTCCGTAAAAGAAAGCGAGTCCGGGGGTCATAAACAGCACGAGCGCAGTTGACACCAAGACCCAGGCGGTCGCGCCAGAGTCGATCTGATAATTCATGTTGGTTCTCCTGATCAGTTTGTGATCTGTTGTCATCTCGGGGGCACGAGAGGACATGAACACCGTACGAAACTCAGTCCGCCTAATTGTTTCGGCAATGTAAACGAATTGTGCGGTAAAAAGGATGTCCCCGAGTTGACAGCGAACTGTCAACTCGGGGACGGCCCCTACCGGAGAGGAGAACCTTCTCCGTGTTTGCCGCCAGCGGTGTCGCCAGCGAGCTCTTGTCTGGCCTTCAACTAAATAGCGTCAGGACCTTCTTCGCCGGTGCGGATACGAACGAGGCGCTCAACTGTTGAGACCCAGATCTTTCCGTCGCCGATTTTTCCGGTGACTGCTGAAGCTTTGATCGCGGCGATAGCGGCATCAACGCCACTGTCTTCAACGACGAGTTCAAGACGAACCTTGGGGACGAAGTCAATTTTGTACTCCGCCCCTCGATAGGTCTCGCTGTGTCCGCCTTGACGGCCAAAGCCTCTGACTTCACTCACTGTGATGCCCTGGACGCCGACGGCCTTGAGGGCATCTTTCACGTCGTCCAATTTGAAGGGCTTAACGATTGCTGTGATGAGTTTCATTTTGTTGTGTTCCTCTCGTGTCGTTCCGTCAGCTCTTCACGAACTCGGGGTAGGCATAGACGCCCATCTCGGGAATGTCAAGACCAACAAGTTCGTCTTCTTCACTTGAGCGGATGCCGCCCTTGCCCATCTTCTTCGAGATGGTGTCTTGCAACTTGAAGAATGTGTAAGCAACGCCACCGATGACAACCACGATGACCGCAACACCAAGTGCTTGTGCTCCGAGTTGACCCCAGTCGCCCTTGATAATTCCCTTGACACCATCGCTGTCTGACAAGTTCCAACCGGCGCCGTAGCTACCGTTCGCGAAAATGCCGACACAGAGTGTTCCGAAAAGTCCACCAACACCGTGAACGCTGATTGCGCCCACTGGGTCGTCCAACTTGAGCTTGCGCTCAACAAAGAACACGCTCTCGATGACCAAGATTGCAGCAAGAATTCCGATGACAGCGGCAGCCCATGGAGCAACGAATGCACATGGCGCAGTGATGGCAACAAGACCAGCCAACATGCCGTTAGCCATCATGCCGGGATCAGGCTTACCTGCACGCTTGGTAATCCAAAACATTCCAGCGATTGCCCCGAATGCACCAGCGATTGCTGTGTTTGTGGCAACTGTTGCGAACTGAACATCGGTTGCTGCGAAAGTTGATGCAGCGTTGAATCCGAACCAGCCGAACAACAAGATGAATGTTCCGAGCATGGCCATCGGGATGTGGTGGCCAGGAATAGCTCGTGGATTTCCGTCTTTATCGAACTTGCCGATTCGAGCACCAAGTACTTTGGCGCCAGCGAATGCTGCAACTCCACCAACTGCGTGAACAACACCAGATCCGGCGAAGTCAACGTAACCAGCACCAAGGTTCATGCTGCTCCAGGTCTGTGACAACCAGCCGCCGCCCCAGGTCCATGCTGCGAACAATGGGTAGTACACAGCTCCACAGAAGAAGCCCCAAATCACGAAGCTTCCCCACTTCCAACGTTCGGCCATTGAGCCGGTTGGAATTGTTGCAACGGTGTCCATGAAAGCAACCATGTACAAGAAGAAACCGAGCAGCGCTGGCGTGACTCCGCCACCTGACAATGCCCAACCACCCTTGAACAAGAAGATCCATTCGCCGCTGCCAAGCAGTGGTGAACCGATCGGAGCATTCAAGCCGAACGCGCCGTAACTAAAGCCACCGAACGCCAAGGGGAAGCCGACAAAGAAGAAGCCGATGAATCCAAGGCCGAAAATGGCGAAGTTAGTTGCGACAACGTGCGATGCGTGCTTGGCACGGCAAAAACCAGTTTCGACAAGTGCGAAACCGGCCTGCATGAAAATAACAAGTGAGGCGCCGATGATGACCCACAACAAGTTGGTCGCTGTCGCCAGTGATGTGATTGCACCTTGGGCATCGAAGTCGCCATCGGCAGCAAGTGCAATGCTTCCGGTGACGACAAGTGCTCCAGATGAAATGGTGAGTGCAACTAACAGCCGCTTTAACAACGGTGTTCGCTTGCGAGTCATATCAGGAAAGAAATCGGTCGAGCTGTCGTAGTTTTCGACAGTCGCCCTGGATTGGGTAAGCATGTGTCCTCCTAAGGAGATAGTGGTTTCTGGTAGGGGATGCACGTCGCCATTGACGGGCGTAACGCCCGAAGTAACTTCGGGGGCTCGACGACGTTGTCAGAACCGCTTGCGCTGGTAGAAACCTAGAAGGTTGATGTTTCTCAAGTGTCCGTGAATTGTTACGGCAGTGTGATCGCTGTGTTCGGTGGGTCGTGTGAGACGGGTCGAGTTAGACGAGACCGGTGACTGCGACATCAAGTGCAGCCCGGTGGTACTCAGTCGCCGTGAGAGCCGCGACAACATATGCCGACAACGTGACATACATGTCGCCCACCAACAAGTCTGTCGGGATTGAAGGATCTGGTCCTTTGACCGCATTCTTCATGGATTCGCTGAGCGACAAAATGTGCATGATGTCGTCAGTTGAGGCGGGCATCATTTTGGTTGCCACGCCGACCGCGTCATGACCATTGTCAATTAGTGAATCAATAAAACAAGCCAAGGCAACGATTTCGACGAGGCCGATGCGGTCGAGAGCTCGGCTCAGCATCGGGTCAAGGCGCGGATCGTCGAGATGCAGTTTCAAAGCGTGCAGTGAATGCAGATGACCATTGAGTCCTTGATCCGAAAAATCGGGCTCGGCACGATGGCGTTGCATTGCGTGACCTATTTCGGGAATGCGTGACTCAATATTGCGACGATCAATAATTCGCCACCACTCATCGGCGTCATTGTTGAGAAGTTCATCAAAGAGATGAGAGGTATCAACCGAAGTCCACACCTCGACCTGGGTTGTTGCGGAGAAATCATTGCGCCGCATCAACTTTTGGCGCAATAAAGGCGGAGTCAAAACTGTGGTCACGAGAACCATCAACAAAAGCGCTCCATAGAGTTTGTCATCAAGAACGCCTTTAGATAAGCCAATTGAGGCGAAAATCAACCCAACTTCGCCACGCGGAATCATGCCGATACCGATCAGCAACTTGTCGCCACCAGAACGTCCAATGCCGATTCCGGCAATCAATTTGCCAACGATTGCAACGACGATGAGTGCCGACGCAAGGGCCAAAACACTCGGTTTGAACATGGCTTCGAGATCGGCGTTGATACCGATACTCGCGAAGAAAACTGGAATGAAAATATGTCCGAGAGGGTTGAGCCCTTCAGCGATGCGCTCATGCTGGGTACTTCGTCCAACTGCAAGCCCGGCCATAAAAGCACCAATGATGAACGCAAGTTTTGCTTGATTGGCCAACAGTGAAAAAGCCAACGTGAGAGCGAACGCAATCGACACGATTGTTGTTGACGATTTTGCAAATCGATCGATTCGGGTGAATACACGTGGGATGACATAGATCGCGAGTAAGCCGGTGATCAGCAAGAATCCGATTGCTAAACCGAGAGTTTCAAAGACAACTCCGGCACTAATTGAACCTTCGGTGACGACTTTGACAACCACTGTCAAAATGACGAGACCCAAAACATCGTCGGCGACTGCGGCACCTAAAACAATGCGTGCTTCACGCAACGCCAAAGCTCGTAGATCACCAAGCACACGCGCAGTGATACCAACGCTGGTGGCAGTCAGAGAAGCCCCAATAAATAAGGCGACTTTGGCATCTTCGCCAAAAGCTGCAGCAACCCCGAAGCCCGCAGCAAAAGGAACTGCGACTCCAATGACGGCGACGAGTAGCGCAGGTTTTCCAACCTTGGCCATTTCACCGAGGTCCATTTCGAGACCAACTTGGAAGAGCAACAAAATGACGCCGATTTCACCAAGCAGAAGAACCATGTTGGCGACATCAAGATGTTTGATCGGGTCAATCAGCCCAAGAACACTTGGACCGATGATGATGCCCGCGATGATTTCGCCGAGTACGGCAGGGATCTTGATGCGTTCGGCAAGTTCGGCGGCCAAGCGTGCGACAAGAATGATGATGAGCAGGTTGCCGAGAATGAGCGCGAGGTCGTAACCCTCGGTTGAAGTGGCAAGCAAACTCATTGGTGCAGGTTAGTAGTCAACGAACTTGAGCCGAAGACAGCGGTCAGGCTGCAACAAGCAGGTTTGCCTGCTCGAGGTTGTTGAGATTCAGCATCCAGCCTCGACCGCGAACTGTGCGAATTGAATCTGGACCAAGTGCTTTGCGAATTGAAACCAATAGCGAATCGCATCGGCGTTCGTTTAATTCGGCGATTCCAGCCAGCCGCGACAATTCACGGCGACTCACGACGCGACCTGAACAGATAATCAAGGCCCGAAGAACCGCTGATTCCTGGGGCGGCAATGGGGTTGCAGACAAAACATCGGTGGAGTCGATAGCAGGTTCCATGTCGGCAACCCTAGAAATGAGGCATTTCCACCATGTTTGACTTTTGTGAACGCCGTGTGAACCGTGAAGTGTCCCAGCTCCATTTGTCATGGTTCAAAATTGTCATAGTTCGTGACGCATTTATTGCCGTTCGGGTTGGGGTCGGGCTAATTCCTGCGAGAGACTGTGTATATGGAACTGAATTACCCCGCCGACGCCGAAGCTTTCCGTGGAGAAATCCGTGAATGGTTGGTCGCCAATCTGCCCGCAGGTTGGGGAACCCCCGGATTCGAACTGACGGGCGATGCCCGCAAGAAGTTCGTTGAAGAATGGCCGTCAAAGTTGTTCGCTGGCGGCTGGATCTGCGCGACCTGGCCCAAGGAGTACGGCGGCAAGGGTTTGACCACGATGCAAGGCGTCGTGTTATCCGAAGAGTTCGCTGCCATGAAGGCGCCGTTACGTGCTGACTTCTTTGGTGACACTTTGGTGGGACCCACGTTGTTGCAGTGGGGCACTGAAGAACAAAAGAAAGAGTTCTTGCCCAACATCATGAATGGCACCACGCGTTGGTGTCAGGGATTCAGCGAGCCCAACTCGGGATCTGACTTAGCTTCACTCAAGACCGCAGCGGTACTCGACGGCGATGAGTGGATCATCAATGGTCAAAAAGTGTGGACCACTGGTGGACATCACGCGGACTATTGCTTCTTGCTCACCCGCACCGATCCTGATGCGCCAAAGCACAAAGGTATTTCGTACCTGTTGGTGCCCATGCGCCAAGAGGGTGTTGAAGTTCGTGGAATTGTTCAGCCTGACGGAACAGCAGAATTCTGCGAAGTGTTCTTTACCAATGCACGTTGCCCCAAGGACAATGTTGTTGGCGGAGTCAACAACGGTTGGAAGGTCACCAACTCAACTCTCGCATTCGAACGCGGTATGAGTGCAACGACTGGCTACCGTCGTTTCGAAGAGGAATACAAGATGATGGTGCGCGTTGCGACCGAGAATGGCACCATCGAGCACGACGACATTCGTCAGCGTTTGATGCAGTACTACACCAAGATTCAGCTCTTGCGTATTAATGGACTGCGCTCATTGACTGCAACATTGAATAACTCAAAAGACTTTGGTGTGATGGCACTTGGTGCATCAAACAAAATGTTCTGGTCCGAAATGCATAAGGCTGCCATGGAACTGGCGCTTGACATTTTTGGTGCGCAAGGCATGTTGGTTGATGCTGGTCCCGAGACTGGTTCATGGCCAGGTGTTGCGCGTGAACGTCGTCGCGAGGGTTACCCCGTCAGCCCGATGATGTCAGCGTTTTTCTTCAGTCGTTCTGAAACCATTTGGGGCGGCACGAGCCAGATTCAGCGCAACATTGTTGGTGAACGAGTATTGGGCTTGCCCAAGGAGCCGTCAGCCGGTTGAACGATCGAATGGTGACCCCGCGGTTTCTATTGGTCACTGCGGCAACACTGGCCTATTACTTGTGTGTCGGAATTTTGATTCCGACGCTGCCGGTGTTCATTAAGAACGGTTTGGGTAGTGGCGAAGCCATGATTGGTGCTGCCGGAGTTGTCTTTAGTGGCTCGGCAGTTTTGTTTCGACCGCTACTCACGTGGATCGGTAATCGTTGGGGTCGTCGCACAATGATGGTGACTGGTGCTTTGGTGGCGACTGCCGCTGCGCTCGGACTCACGATGGTCAATCAGGCGTGGCAAATTTTGCCGCTACGCGCGTTGATGGGCGTGGGCGAAGCGGCGTTGTTTGTCGGTGCAGCAATTTTGGTGGTTGAGCTCAGTCCAGAAAATCGCAAAGCCGAAGCAGCGAGTTATTTGTCAGTTGCAGTTTTTGGTGGTCTGTCAATCGGTCCAATCATTGGCGAACTTGTGATGGGTGATGTTGCCGAATCGGCGCGTGGACTTTCGGCAGGACGATTTGATTCGGTATTTATTGCGGCTGCGTGTGCAGCGCTACTTGCAGCTTTGGTGTCTTTAACTGCGCCGGCCTTTGTTGGCGAACGTCCCGAACGCCTTCGTCGCAAAGTGTCGTGGTTTCACAAACGGTCGATCTTGCCTGGGCTCATACTTGCGGTCGGAATGGCTTCGTGGACAGCGTTCACTTCGTTTGTACCAACGTTTTCGAAGTCAATTGGCTTAAACGGATCGGCCCAGTTCTTCACGCTCTATAGCATTTTGTGTTTGTTCTTACGTTTGTTTGGAGCGAAGACGCCCGAACGTTTAGGCCTTCGCCGCAGTGTGTGGATGGCGATGACGTTCCTTCTGTGTGGCGTTACTTCAGTTGCAGTTCTCGGTAATGAGTTCGGTATTTGGCTCGGCACGATCTTCTTTGCTCTTGGCATCTCGTTCTTTTATCCATCATTGTTGGCGATGGCAGTTGAGGGAAGCGATGCCAATGAGCGGGTTGAAGTTGTCGCGAGTTTCACCAGTTTCTTTGAAATTGGTGGCGTGATTGGTGGGCTCACACTTGGAATTGTCGGTCAACTGTTTGGTGAGCGCGCAACATTTGTTGGTGGAATGGTCTTTGCAACCCTGGGCTTGTTGTTACTTGCGCGAACCCGTCAAAGGACCACGACGGCTATTGCGATTTAGTGAGCCGCTTGACCTTCGGGACTTGGCGCGCGACCTTTAAGTTGGCGACCCGGAATAAAGATCGCGACGATGAGCGAAAGTACAACAATCGGAACTGCAGCTCGGAAGACCGTTGTGACCGCATGAGCGAAAACGCTTAATGCTTCTTCGCGCATCGGTGAATCGAGCTTCTTAATATTGCGCGGTGCTTGAATCAGTTTTTCGTCGATGCGACCTTTGAGTTGTGCATTGAAGATGGCTCCGTAAATGGCGAGCCCAATCGCTCCGCCGAGTTGACGAACAAAAATAACAACCGATGATGCGGCTCCCATTTCGTGCGGATCAACAGCATTTTGCACAGCAAGCGTGCTGGTGGGGAAGAGTGCTCCCATTCCGGCACCAATAAAGAACGATGCGGTCATCGCAAGATATAGGTAGGCGTGCGTTGAACCTAAAAGTGATGCCAAGATGAATCCAACCAACGCGAGTGCTGCGCCAACTGGTGGCCACACTTTGTACGTGCCGGTGCGGGCTGTCACACGTCCAATGATTGTTGCAGCTCCTGCGACTGCGACAGCGAGCGGTACTAAGAGCAGTCCAGAGTTAGTCGCCGACACGCCGGTCACACCTTGTAAGTACAAGGGCATAAAGGCATTGGCACCGTAGAACACTGCGCCAACCAAAACCATTAATGGCACCACAACACGAACGACATCAATCTTCATCAAGTGCAACGGGATGATTGGTTCATCGGCACGAATTTCCCAGCGGAAGAAGGCAATACCAACGATCAATGCCGCGGCAAAGAAACCGAGTGTTGGTGCAGACTTCCAACCATACGAACCACCGGTCCACGAGAGTCCCAAAATCAAACATGACACCGAGGCGACAAGCATGGTTGCGCCGATGTAATCAACTTTTCGTTGCATCGCAGTAAAGGGAATACGCAATGCCTTGTTGGTGATTACTAATGCAACGATGCCAACTGGCAAGTTGACTAAGAAAATCCAACGCCACGAGGTGTTGTCAACGATGGCTCCACCGATCAGCGGACCGATCACACTGCTGATAGTGAAAACACTTGTAATGAAGCCGACGTACTTACCGCGTTCGCGTGGCGGAACGACGTCACCGATGATGGCGAATGACAACGAAAACAATCCACCGCCACCAACACCTTGAATGCCACGAGCAACAACGAGTTGCCACATCGATTGCGCGAGTCCACAAATCAACGAGCCAATCACGAATGTCAGAATTGCAATCTGAAAGAGGCGACGTCGACCGTAGAGGTCGGAGAGTTTTCCAAAGAGTGGAGTAGCGGTTGTGCTGGTGAGCATGTACGCAGTGCCGACCCAGGCGTAGTACTTGAGTCCGCCAAGGTCGCCAACAATGGTGGCGAGCGCGGTGTTGACAATGGTGCCGTCGAGCGCCGACAATCCCATGCCGGCCATGACTCCAGCAAAGACCATATAGATCTGCCGCTGGCTGAGATTCCCAGCATTGAGTTCAGTGGTGCCAGATTCAGAAGATTCAACAGACATACGTACCTCTCTTACTTGTACGGTACAACAACTCTGAGGGTCGGCTCGCACCTCGGGAGACAGGCTTTTGGTCACTAAGTGACAAGATGAGCCCGTGAGTTTGACGACATCAACCTTGAACAGTTCGAGTTACAAAAGCCCAGTCGGACGTTTGACGCTGGTTGCTTCGGCCCAGGGATTGCGGGCAATTTTGTGGCCGAACGATGACCCGCGACGGGTACCGGGAGTCGCCGGTGCCAAAAAAGGCACGAACTCGATCATTGAGACCACGGTCCGACAGTTAGATGAATACTTTGCCGGAACCCGCCACGAATTTGATGTTCCACTTGACCCGGATGGAACCGAATTTCAGCAGAGCGTCTGGCAAGTGCTGCGTTCGATCCCGTACGGCGAAACGATGAGCTATGGCGAACAGGCCACAGTTCTCGGCGACCCAAATAAAGCGCGAGCCGTCGGCACTGCCAATGGTCGTAACCCAATCAGCATCGTGGTTCCGTGCCATCGAGTGATTGGAGTCAACGGATCGTTGACGGGTTTCGCCGGCGGCATGAAGGCCAAAAAGTTTTTGCTTGATCTTGAAAAGAAAAATGCTCCGGCGCGTTTGCCGATTCGCAAAGCCAATGAAGATCCCCGACTCACTGAAATGTTTTCGAAAGGTCTCACTGGCCCTAACGGTGACCCGCTCAATATTTTCGGAGTGTTAGGAAATCATCCCGACATGTTGAAGCGCTGGTTGGTGTTTGCCACGCATGTGTTGTCAAAGAACACGTTGACGGCGCGCGATCGTGAAATGTTAATTTTGCGTACTGGCTGGAATTGTCGCTCGCGTTACGAGTGGGCACAACATGTGGAGATTGCGTTGCGCTGCGATATCACGGCTGCTGAAATCAAAGCGGTGAAAAAAGGTGCTTCGGCGTCTACCTGGTCGTCAATTGACAAGATGCTTTTAACTGCAGCTGATGAATTGCACAATGAATACGCACTTTCTGCTGCAACGTGGCGCAACTTGGGCGAGCATTATTCAAACGAACAAATACTTGATCTCATCGCCACTGTTGGCAACTATCACTTAGTCGCAATGTTTTTGAACAGCACCAAGGTGCCTATCGACGCCGGCATTCCCGACGATCCAGATTTGCTCTAGCGAAACGAATTACTTGCGACGAGCGTTGGCAATTTGCTCGCGGCGACGGCGAGCTTCTTCTTGTTCGGCCGCCTTGCGAGCCTTGCGCTGTTCTTTAAGTGCGAGGCGTTCTGCATCGTCAACCTTGAGCGGAGCCAAAGGAGCCATTGCAAGAACTGGGGCTGGCGGAAGCTTGATTTCATCATCGCTCTTGAGCAAACGAGTGATGATGGGCGAAGCAATGGCTTCACCAGTGACCACTGAGGCCAACATGACTTGGGTGGTGGGCAAAGTGTGGTTCTTGATAATGGCCGGAAGAACTTCGCGGAGGTTTTCTTCGCTGGGGTCGTCGGAATTTTCGCCAAGTGCTTCAATGCATTCGGCGAGGCACTTGTCGGTGAGCACAAGTGACATGCGCTCGAGGTCGCCATTAATGCGACCCTTTGAGACGCAGACGCGAATGGCGGCAATCAGTTCGGGCATCGCGAGGTCTTCGCCTTTAACGCTGGCGATGTGCTGAATGGCGTCTTGGCCTTCTTCGTCGAGCCCCTCGTAGAGAGCGGTGATCGTGGCATCGGGAAGATTGCGGAAAGCACGATCGAGCATGGACAGGGCAGCGAGACGATTTTTAACTTGATTCACGAGAGACGAGGCTAGCGGTGCAAAACGCGTCAGAATGGGTCTATGAGTACTGAGAGTGGTCTGAAAAGTCGTATCCAAGCCGATATCAACGATGCGGTGCGGGCAGGCGATGACTTATTGAAGTCAACTTTGCGCATGGCGTTAGCGGCAATCATGAATGCCGAAGTTGCTGGAGCCGAGGCGGTGGTGTTGAGCGATGATCAGATCATCAACCTGTTGCGCTCTGAAGTGAAAAAGCGTGCTGAGTCGGCTGACATCTATGAGCAAGCTGGTCGTGCAGATTCGGCTGCCAAAGAACGCAAAGAGATGGAAATCATCGAGAAATATTTGCCGGCTGCGATGGATGGTGCTGCATTGGCGGCGATTGTCGCTGAAGAAGTGGCCAATGCTGCGTCGAATGGTCAAACCGGTCCCAAAGCTATGGGTGGCGTCATTAAAGCCGTAAAGGATCGTGTTGGTGCATCGGCTGATGGTTCGGCGATTGCTGCAGCAGTGAAGTCGGCTTTGAACTAAAACGTTCATTGAATTAAAAAAGCCACGGCTCGGAAATTCCGAGCCGTGGCTTTTGTTTTTATAAAGTTGATCTGAACTTGATCAGCCCATCGAGGTTGTGAGCGTCACAGTGGCAGTCATGTCATCAGAGTTTCCACGAGCATCAACTGCATGGATTGTGACCGTGTCGCCAGCTCGCAACATCAGACCATCAATGAGCCAGAGGCTTGATGTGGTGGTTGAACTTGCGATGGTTGCGGCAACCGTGCGGGTGACTCCGAACTTGGTGTACGACATTTCAACTGAGACGATGTCATTGCGGCCAAGACCACCTTCTTCAACAAGAATTGATGTTGAGATATTGAGACCATCTTTTGCAAAAGTAACGAAGTGAATCGTCGGCAATAACACAATTCCAGGAACTGACGGGGTGACCGGAGATGCAGTGGTTGGTGTCGTCGTGACAGGCGTTTCAGTGCTTGGTGCAGTTTCTGTTTCAGTTAATGGAGCTTCTGTCGCCGGTGTTGCTTCGGGGCTCGTTGGTGCGGTGGTCGATGGTGCTTCGGCAGACGGCGTTTCAGTGCTCGGTGCAGTTTCGTTTTCAAATCCCTCAGTTGCCGCTGGGATGGCTTCGGGGCTCGTTGGTGCGGCGGTCGAACGTGTTGCGGTTGACGGGGCAGGTGATTCGACGTCAGCCGTGTCACTAGAAGTTGCTGCAGGCGAATCATCTTTGGCGGCTGACTCGGGCTGATCGGCGACTGCTTCAATAGGGGCATCGAGGGCCTTGCTTGCCGAATCGGTTGACGAGTTGCTGAAACAGGCGGTTGTTGCAACTGCCAGACCGGCGAGGGCGACGATTGCGATTGCGGTGTTGCGGATTTTGATGTGGCGGATGTTCTTCATGATTTCCCTTTGTTCAGGCAACCCGTATGGCTGCGTGGTGTTCAAGAGGAGGTCCACAAGGGAACCTTGCACTTTTTTGGGAAATTCTTGAGAAAAGTTTGAGGAGATTTCCCCGAAGGTTCATGAGGTTGACCTTCGGGAAGTCCACGAGCTTCGATCTGTACTGTCAAGATGGACACATGTCAACACAAAGCAAGTCTCGTCATAGTTCAGATCGTCATAGTTCACTCCATCGTTTCTCGGCCTTCGCAGCCGTTGTAGTTCTCGCAACCATCGTCGGGGCGTGTAGCGGAGACGATGCCTCGAGTACATCGGTTGCCGAAACAGTGGCGAACACCGAGGTTGAGTCGACTGCTGCGACGACTGAAGTTGCGGCACCAGAAACTGAAGCTCCTATGGCCGCGATTGAACAGGTCGTTGCACCTGAAGCAACAACAGTTGATGCACTACTTGCACTCGGACGTCCGGCGATCATTGCCCATGCTGGTGGCGACTTTGATTGGCCGCACTCGACGATGTATGCGTTTACTCAAGCAGCACTCAATGGCGCTGATGTTCTTGAGATGGATGTGATGTTGAGCAGTGATGGTGTGTTGATGGTGCAACACGACAACACCGTTGATCGTCTCACGAACAACACGGGTCTTGTGAGTTCGTATACCGCAGCCGAACTTGAGGCAATGGACAATGCTTATTGGTTCTCGGGTGGTGTGTGGAGCGATCACGAACTTGCTGATGACGCGTACATTTATCGCGGTATTCGTACTGGCGATCAGCCCGCACCAGAAGGGTTCAGCGCCGATGATTTCGGTATGACGACTTTTGAAAAGGTTTCACTTGCATTCCCGAATCATGTGCTTGATGTTGAAATCAAGATTCCCGAAACTGCAACCGGTGAGGTTGATCTTGTCAGCGCTAAAGCAGCAGCCAAAGAGTTGGCGCGACTCATCAAAGAAACTGGTCGCGAAAAGTCGATCGTCGTTGTGTCGTTTAGTGATGAGATCATGACCGAGTTCCGTAACGCAATACCCGATGTGGCAACGAGCCCTGGCCAAGACTCATTGGTCAATTGGTACCTCGCTGGCGGTGCGCTTGATCCGCGCGACGTGATCATGCAGGCGCCTCCGGTGTACGAAGGCGTTGAAGTGTTGACGCAAGAAACTTTCGATCGTGCTCATGCCGAGAACCGTGCGGTATGGGTGTGGATGAACGATTCAGCCCAAGAAACCACCGTGTACTACAACAAGTTGGTGGCGCTAGGTGCTGACGGTCTGTTGATTTCAAGCCCGACCAAGGCGCCCGAACCCAGTAACGCCAGCTAGGCGGCAGTTCCCAGGAGGGACCTGGTGAGTTACCCCATTGGACACGAGATGTAGTGAAGCACTACCTTTGACCTTTGTTCAGCCATTTTGGCAGTTTCTGAGGGAAGCGGGATCTCATGTTGAAGGGTTTTCGAGGCTTTATTGCTGGCGTTTTAGTGACGTCGGTGGTTGGTGCAGGCGGAATGGCAGTGGTTCGGGCAACTGGATCTTCGTCAACCGTGAGCTTGTTCGTGCCGGTGACTCCAGAGCGTGTTGTTGACACCCGTTCAGATTTGGGTCTGGTGTCGGTTGTTGACGGCGTCGAACAGGACTTCATGGTTGTTGGTTCGGTTGTGCCAGTTGGCGCGACTGCAGTTTCATTGACCGTCACCGCTGTTGATGCCTCAGATGCAAGTTTTGTGTCGATTCGTCCTGGCGATGCCACTGGTAAGGCGACGACCTCAAACCTCAACGTGGGAGCTGGCGGAACCGTGGCCAGCGCCGTCACCGTGAAGTTGACGACTGTCGGAAGCGGCGCGGGAAAAATCAAAGTTGTTTTCGATGCATATAGCGACGACAACGCGACGATGGAAATTTTGATTGATATCACCGGTTACTACGCGTCGGTAGATATTTTCCCAACCGAATTAGCTGGGCTCGGGCAGCAAGGTCCTGCGGGTGAACAGGGTCCTGCGGGTGAGCAGGGTCCTGCGGGTGAGCAAGGTCCTGCGGGTGAGCAGGGTCCTGCGGGTGAGCAGGGTCCTGCGGGTGAGCAAGGAGAGCGTGGCGCTACGGGCGATGTTGGTGAACAGGGTCCTGCGGGTGAGCAAGGCGCTACTGGTCCGGCTGGTCCTCCAGGAACATCATCGCCGACAGGATTTACGGCGCGCAGCGTATGTGGCGCCGACGGAACCACACTTTGCGCAGTTGGTGTGCAAGGTCCGGGTGGCGGAACAATCTTTTATGTCGATACGACAAATGAGATTCCCGAGTACGACTATTTAGAAGTAGCACCAACCGATGCTGGTTGGGCGCAATGGGCGACGAGTGTGGCTAGATGTGGACCGGAAGCGAACTTAAGTTGCATTGCGAGTTATCAACATGATCTGCAATCATCATTAAACCATTACCTAATTGGTACAGGGCGCGAGGCAACTCGATTAATCGTTGCTGCACATATTCTCGGTGGTGTCACCAGAAGCAACTTTGCTGCTGGTTTAGCGGATCAATATTCAACCGCATCGGCGTCAGACTGGTGGCTACCTACGTCGGACGAACTGAACGAAGTATGTAAATACGCTCGAAACACCGGACAGACGTCAGCGAATGGTGCGGAAGCATGCTCGGGTGGGACTCTGCGAGACGGTTTCTCAACTCACTACTGGAGTTCAACAGAGACCTTCACGGCTGATTCTTCAATTTGGCAAGATTTTACTAATGGCGGTCGGATGAGCTACTTCAAGTACTGGTCAATGCCTGTTCGCCCCGTTCGCGGCTTCTAGGACCTTGCGATCTGGTCGGAATTAACTGAGGTTTTCTGCTAATTCGCCAGACCAGATTGCAGATGTTGCTCACCGTTTCATGTGCGCCCACGGTAGGAATCGGACCTACGACCTTCTGCTCCGGAGGCAGACGCTCTATCCACTGAGCTACGTGGGCAACTAGACGAAGACTACCTTGTGATTCTGGTGAGGCTTTTTACTCAAAATGAAGAAAATTCCTCACCAGAATCACAAATGACGATCACCTAGGGTGAGGGGATCAAAGTAAGACTGATCCTTCTCTTGGTTGCGGGCATCGGTCTTCTGAGTTGCGCCAACCCAACGACCACAGTTGCGCCAACAACGTCAACAAGCTCGACAACCACGTCGACCACAACACCCACGACGAGCACATCAACAACCAGCACAACGACCACGATCCCGGCACCGACTTACGTCTTTCCGTTCGCGATGCGCAACGTGAGTTACGGGACTGACCATCACGATTATCCAGCCGCCGATGTCTTCGGATGCAAAGCACTCGTGATCGCCCCAACCAGTGGAACGGTTACTCAAATCAGCACGGTCGACAACTGGCCGGGTAGTGGAAACAATCCGGCGTATCGCGGCGGGCATTTCGTCTCGCTCATTGGCAACGACGGCGTGCGTTATTACTTCGCTCACCTGGCCGAAGTTGACGTGGCGGCGGGCCAAGAAGTCACAACGGGCACGCCGCTTGGAGTCATGGGTCAAACTGGCAACGCCGCTAACTCGGCATGCCATACCCATTTCGGAATTTCGTGGCCGTGTCCCGACAAAGAATGGCAAGTGCGTCGCGGCAAGATCTGGCCCCAGAAATATCTTGATGCGTGGAGAAATGGCGAACAACTATCTCCGGTTGATGAAATCGCTCAAGCCCAAGCTGCTGAACCAGATGCATGTGCGATTGCGATGGCCGACCCAGACGCGACGTTGTCGTAGAAAACCATCCATAAATGTTTGATCACTAACTAACCCACCACTGGCCACCTCTATCGGCAACAATGGAGAGGTCATGTCTGAGGCCCGCCCATCAAATAATCAATCGCTCGACCCGCTACTCATTCTTTCGAGCACCTTGCAAACGGCCTTCGAGGCTGTCGCTGGTCGTGCCGGCATTGACCCCGTTATTCGTCCGAGCGAACATGCCGACGCCCAAGCCAACGGTGCATTGGGTCTGGCGAAAGAACTTGGTCAAAGCCCCCGCCAGGTTGCCGATGCAGTTCTTGCCCAATGTGCTGGTCTCGCCGACATCTGCTCATCAATCGAGGTGGCTGGTCCGGGCTTCTTGAATCTCGTATTCAACAACGATTTCCTCGCTGGTTTGCTCAAGCAAGTTTCGGACGATCCGCGGCTCGGTATCGGCAAAGTCACCAAGCGCAAAGTTGTCATCGACTACTCGGCACCGAACGTCGCCAAAGAAATGCATGTCGGCCATTTACGCACAACGGTCATTGGTGACTCGCTCGTGCGCATGCTCACCTTCGTCGGTCACGATGTGATTCGCGAAAATCACATCGGCGACTGGGGTACACCCTTTGGCATGTTGATTGAACATTTGCTCGATCTCGGCGAAACCAAAGCGGCTGAGCATTTATCACTCGGTGACCTCGACGGTTTCTATAAGCAAGCTCGCGCCAAGTTTGATGGCGACGAAGCTTTCCAAGATCGCGCCCGTTCACGTGTGGTGTTGTTGCAAGGTGGCGACGATGAAACTCGACGTTTGTGGAAGTTGCTCGTCAATCTTTCAACACAACACTTCAACGCAGTTTACGAATTGCTCGGTGTGCTGTTAACCGATGACGACCTCATGGGCGAGAGTGCGTATAACGACCTTTTGCCACAAGTCATCACGCGTCTTGACAAACTTGGACTCTTGCAACAGTCAGATGGTGCCGACGTAGTTTTCCCACCCGGATACACCAACCGTGAAGGCGACCCGTTGCCGCTCATCGTGCAGAAGGGTCAAGGCGGATTCAACTACGCAACCAGCGACCTGGCTTGTGTGATTGATCGTATTGAGCGTCTCAACGCTGACTTGCTTCTCTACGTCGTTGGTGCTCCGCAGGCTCAACACCTATCAATGGTGTTTGACGTTGCTCGCATGGCTGGTTGGCTCAACGAACCCAACGAAGCAGTGCATGTTGCGTTCGGAAATGTGCTCGGCTCCGATCGCAAGATGATGAAGAGTCGCAGTGGCGATCCGTTGAAGTTCATCGACCTTGTTGAAGAAGCAGTAACCCGTGCCGATGAATCAATCGCGAGCAAGAATCCAAACTTGCCAGAAGCCGAACGCAAAGTGATCGCGCAGATGGTCGGTATCGGAGCGGTTAAGTACGCCGACCTTTCAACCGATCGCGTACGTGACTATGTGTTTGATTGGGAACGCATGTTGTCGTTTGATGGCAACACTGGCCCGTACTTGCAATATGCGCACGCACGTATCTGCAGTATTTTCCGTCGTGCTGGTATTGAACGTGAATCGGTTCGCAACATCACACCGAATTTGGTTGAGCCACAAGAACGTGAATTAGCAATCAAACTGCTGGCCTTCAACGCTGCAGTTATCGACACCATTGATAAGTACAGTCCGCATCGTTTGTGCACGTACATCTACGAACTCGCAACAACGTTCACGGCGTTCTACGAACACTGCCCAGTGCTCAAAGCTGAAGACGACAAAATTCGTCAAAGCCGTTTGGCGTTGTGCGATCTCACCGCCCGAGTACTTCATCAAGGATTGGCATTACTCGGTATCGAAACTCCGGAGCAGATGTGAGAAATATTCATGAGTAATCGCCCAATACCCCTTGATCTATTGCCCGATTCAGCCAAGGTTGACGCCGACGGTTCGTTATCGATCGGCGGTTGTTCAATTGCTGAACTTGCTGAGCAATATGGCACTCCGTTATTTGTGTACGACGAAGAACATATTCGCGCCCGTTGCCGCGAGGCGGTGGCCGCATTTGGTGTTGATCGTGTTGTCTACGCATCAAAGGCCTTTATGTGTTCGGCGATGGCTCGTCTTGTGAGTGAAGAAGGACTTTTACTTGACGTTGCGTCCGGTGGCGAACTTTATGTGGCGATGCACGGGGGAGTACCGGCAAGTCGTTGCATTCTTCACGGCAACAACAAGAGCGTTGACGAACTCGAGATGGCCATCACCAAAGGTGTGCGACACATCGTTGTTGACAGCTTTGACGAAATCGAACGACTTGAAGATTTGAGTCGTCGCGGTTTTACTGCACCGAAATTAATGATTCGTGTCACGCCTGGAGTTCACGCGCACACGCATGACTTCATTGCAACGGGTCAAGACGATTCAAAGTTTGGTTTCAACTTAGGAAATGGCGATGCAGTCAAGGCGATTGAGCGAATTACTCAGGGCACAAGTGATGGCGCAAAGGCTGGTGAATTGATTGGTCTGCATTGTCACATCGGTTCAAATGTTCTTGCAGTCAATAGTTTTGCCAAGGCTGCCGAAATCATGGCCGAGTTTTCAAAGCCTTACGCATTACCCGAACTCACTCTTGGTGGCGGACTTGGTGTTGCTTACACCGAAGGTGAAGAAGCACCGTCAATCACCATGTGGGGTTCGGTGTTGCTTGATGCCTGTTCAGCTCTCGGAGTCACCGCCGAAGTTTCAGTTGAACCGGGCCGCGCCATTGCTGCATCATCGGCAATCACGGTGTATCGCGTTGGCACCGTGAAAGAGATTCCGGGCATTCGCACATACATCAGCGTTGACGGCGGCATGAGCGACAACCCGCGACCGGTTTTATACGGCAGCGGATATGAAGCGTTCAAAACTTTAGACGTCATGGCTGAGCGTCCACTGACTGCACGTCTTGTGGGTAAGCATTGCGAGAGCGGCGACATCTTGATTTTCGACGGACAGTTTCCTGCCGATATCGCGGTCGGTGATCTGATTGCGACCCCAGTGACAGGGGCCTATGGACATTCAATGGCTAGCAATTACAACAAAGTGCCTCGTCCAGCGGTGGTTTTCGTGGCCAATGGAAAGTCGCGTGTGGTCATTCGCCGCGAAACCTACGAAGACCTCGTACGGCTCGACGTCTAGTAACCCTGTCTAAATATCTATGTTTCTCTGAGCTCTCGCCCATAGCCTGAAGGCTGTGACAACGGTTGAATCTCAGGGCAAGGTCGTACGCATCGGTGTACTTGGATGCGGCAACGTCGGCGCGGCTTTTGTGCGCCTCGTCGAACAGCAAGGTGCAACGATTCAGCTCCGTACTGGTATTCGTCTTGAAGTTGTCAGTGTGGCCGTTCGCAACATGTCGCGCGATCGCGATGTGCAATTGCCCGAAGGTCTCTTAACTCGCGATGCTCATGCGGTGGTCGCCGACCCCAGTATCGATCTGATCGTTGAAGTCATTGGTGGCATCGAGCCCGCTCGCGAACTCATTACTGCTGCTCTTGCCGCTGGCAAGCCGGTGGTCACTGCTAACAAAGAACTTCTCGCCAATGTTGGTGCCGAACTGTATGCCGCAGCCGATGCTGCCGGCGTCGACTTGTTGTTTGAAGCCGCAGTCGCTGGTGGTATTCCGGTGATTCGTGCGTTGCGCGAAAGCTTGCGCGGCGAACCGGTGTCGCGCGTGATGGGAATCATCAACGGCACCACCAACTTCATCTTGACCAAGATGACCGAAGAAGGCGCCGACTATTCGGCTGCTCTTTCTGAAGCGCAACGTCTCGGTTTTGCCGAACGCGACCCAACAGCCGACGTTGAAGGTTTTGATGCTGGAGCGAAAGCAGCCATCTTGGCGTCGATCGCTTTTGGCGCAAAAGTTGTAGCGGGCGACGTGTATCACGAAGGAATTAGTCGTGTCACTGCCGCCGATATCGCAGTTGCCAAACGTTTGGGTTACGTCATCAAGTTGCTCGGTATTGCTGAACGCGATCGCGAAACTGGCGAAATTGCTGTGCGTGTTCACCCAGCAATGGTGCCCAATACTCATCCGTTGGCCAGCGTGCGCGAAAGCTATAACGCAGTGTTTATCGAAGGCGATGCTGTTGGCTCATTGATGTTCTATGGTCGCGGAGCAGGTGGCAGCCCGACTGCAAGTGCAGTTCTTGGCGATGTGATTGACGCGGCGGTGAACTTAGTGAAGGGCACCCACGGATCAATCGGAAGTTTTGCTAAGGCAATCATTCGACCGATTGACGAAACCAGTTCTGAATACTTGTTGTCGATGGAAGTCGCCGACAAACCGGGCGTTTTGCACGCAGTCACTGGTGCTTTCGCGAATAATGGCGTGAGTATTCGTGCCGCCGAACAAGAAGGCATCGGCGCCGACGCGCGTTTGGTCTTCATTACTCACGTCGCCAAAGAATCCGATCTTCAAGCAACCGTTCGCGAACTTCGTGAGATGGATGTCGTGAAGCAAGTCGGCGGCATGTTGCGTGTCGTTGGTTCGTGAGAGATCTCGGTCAAACGATGTCCAATATGCGTTATATCTCAACTCGCGGTCAGGCTCCCGAGCTTGGCTTTGCTGATGTTTTGCTGGCTGGTCTAGCAACTGATGGCGGTTTGTATGTGCCCACCGAGTGGCCGTCACTTCCGTCGTTGCCAACTGGCGACTATGCATCGTTAGCCGCAGCTGTCATGCGGCCGTACGTCGCTGGCGATATTGACGAAGCTGCATTCGAAGCAATGTGCCGTGATGCCTATGCAACTTTCCGTCACCCGGCCACTGTGCCATTGGTGCAAATTGGACCCAACGAATGGATCATGGAACTTTTCCATGGACCAACTTTGGCATTCAAAGATGTGGCCTTGCAGTTGGTCGGTCGTTTGTTTGATCATGTACTTTCGGCTCGCAACGAACGCGTGATGATCGTTGGTGCAACAAGTGGCGACACTGGTTCGGCAGCAATTGATGGCGTCAAGTCTTGCAACAATGTCGACATTGTGATCTTGTATCCAGCGGGTCGCGTGAGCGATGTGCAACGTCGGCAAATGACAACAGTTGATGCGCCGAATGTGCACACGGTAGCTATTGATGGCACCTTTGATGATTGCCAAGACTTGGTGAAAGCCATGTTCAATGATGCTCAATTCCGCAATGAATTGAACCTTTCTGCAGTGAACAGCATTAACTGGGCACGCGTTATGGCCCAGATCGTTTATTACGTGGCAGCTATTGATGCACTCGGCGATCAGTCAGTTTCGTTCAGTGTTCCCACCGGAAACTTTGGCAACGTGTTGGCTGGTTGGATCGCTCGCGAGATGGGTGCATCAATTGATTCACTCATCGTTGGTTCAAATAAGAACGACATCTTGACTCGCTTTTTTGAATCACATCAGATGGTCGCCGATGGAGTCGTGCCAACGCTCAGCCCTTCAATGGACATTCAAGTGTCGTCCAACTTTGAACGTTTACTTTTCGAAATGAATGATCGCGATGGGGCAGTGACTGCACATCAATTGTCGACATTCCGTTCAACTGGTCAATTGGCGGTTGAACCCGATCAGTTTGCAACATGGGCTGCTCCGGTATTCAAAGCAGCGCGCTGTAACGACGATCTCACTTTGTCGACGATGGCCGATGTGTATCGCGAATCAGGAATGTTGATCGACCCACACACCGCGGTTGGTCTGTCGGCGGCTCGCCAAATACGGGCTCAAAAACAAGATCAGACCCGTGAGTCTGGGGTGCCTGTGGTCACCTTGGCCACCGCTCATCCGGCCAAATTCCCCGATGCAGTCGTGAAGGCCACCGGCGTCCACCCCAATTTGCCCGAACACCTCGCTGACCTGCTCGAACGTCCCGAACGCACCAACAATGTGGCCAACGATTTGGCGGCTGTTCAGGCTTTTGTGCGCTCAGTTGCGCGCTAGTACCCAAGCAAACTTTGTCGAACTTTTCTGGATAAGCGTTGCCAAGGGTGCCGGGGCTGGCTATGGTCAGAGATGTCTGGAATCCCAGACCGCACGTGATGCCATTGTGGGCAGCCGTTTTGGATAGTTCATCCGGTCAACACTGGTAGATCCGTGTGTGTTCCCCTCACTGGCGTTGGGATCGCCGGTGCTCGTGCCCTCGTTGCACGTCGCCGTTTTACCCTCGCCTGAAAGCAGGTTCTCGTGGCCGCAGATGCACTCGAAAAGTCAGTGCTTGAATCAAAAGACAAGGATCAGCTAGTCGCCATCGCGACTGCTCTTGGCATTAAAGCCGGTCCTCGTGCGAAAAAAGAAGACATCATCGTGAAGATCCTCGACACTGTCGGTGGACCTGCTGCGTCGAGTTCTTCATCTAGCTCTTCGTCTAGTTCTTCAGGGTCCGCTGGTGAATCAGCTGGCGAGCCGGTGAAGCGTGGCCGTGGTCGTCCGCCTAAAGCAAAAGCCGATGGCGACGACGAAGGTGAAGCCGAAAGCAAGCCAGCCTCAACACCACGACCAGCCCCGCGTAGCGCTGCACCCGAAATCATTCTTGGTGCCGATGGCGAACCGCTTGCCGAATGGGAAGCCGAATTAGTTCGCAAAGGTGAGTCAACTGTTGCCGAGTTAACTGGCGGCGAATCAGCTCCGGCCGCAACTGAACGTACTGATCGTGGCGACCGCGGTGATCGTGGTCCGCGCAATGATCGTGGTCCGCGTGATAACAACAATCCGCGTTATCAAGGTCAGAACAATCGCAACGGTCAACCCGGCGGTCAGCCCGGTGGCCCGCGTAACGATCGCAATGATCGCGACAGTTTTGAAGGTGAAGGACGCAATCGTCGCCGTCGCCGTCGTGGCAAGGGTGGACGCGATGAAGGCCCGCAGGGTGAAGATCGCGAAGGCACAACCGAGCGCACCTGGAACCGCGACAGCGGCAACTCTGCGCAGGGTGGCGAATTCGTTCCGCAAGAAACAGTGGCCATTGAGGGTTACCTCGATTTGCGCGATGAGGGCTACGGCTTCTTGCGTGTGAAGGGCTACTTGCCGAGTCGTGAAGATGCCTACGTATCAGTGAAGCAAACTCGTCAATATGGTTTGCGCAAGGGCGACCATGTCACTGGTATGGCCCGCACCGCTGGCCGTAACGAAAAGAACCCTGCTTTGCTTGAGGTTTTGACTGTCAATGGTGGCGACCCCGAAAAGGTTAAGAACCGTCCCCGCTTCGAAGATCTCACTGCTTTGTTCCCCGATGAAAAGTTGAAGCTTGAGCATCCGCTTGATCCGGGCAACATGACCGCACGCATCATTGACCTCATCTCACCAATTGGTAAGGGTCAACGCGGCATTATCGTGTCGCCACCTAAGGCTGGTAAGACGACGATCATGAAAGAGATCGCAACTGCGATCGAGCGCAACAACCCCGAAGTTGTTTTGATGGTGTTGCTCATTGACGAACGTCCCGAAGAAGTGACCGACATGCGTCGCACGGTTCGAGGCGAAGTGATTTCAAGTACATTCGACCGTCCGTCAGAAGAGCACACGCATTGTGCCGAACTCACCATTGAGCGCGCGAAGCGTCTTGTCGAAACCGGTAAAGACGTCGTCATCATTCTTGACGGCATCACGCGTTTAAGCCGTGCGTACAACTTGGCGGCACCAGCTAGCGGAAAGATTCTTTCTGGTGGTATCGATGCTGGTGCGTTGTATCCGCCGAAGCGATTCTTTGGTGCGGCACGTAACGTCGAAGAAGGTGGCTCGCTCACCATTTTGGCAACTGCACTCGTTGAGACGAATAGCCGTATGGACGAAGCGATCTTCGAAGAATTCAAGGGAACTGGCAACATGGAATTGCGTCTTGATCGCCGTTTGGCCGAAAAGCGTATTTACCCAGCCATCGACGTCGATTCGTCAGGTACTCGTCACGAAGAGTTGTTGTTCGATCGCAAGCAATTGCAGATGGTCTGGAAGTTGCGCCGAGTTCTTTCGGGCTTGGCTTCAGATGGCAACCCGGCACCCGGACTCGAGTTGCTGATTGACCGTCTCAAGCAATTCAAGAACAACGACGAATTCTTGGCCGAAATTGGTAAAACGCCGACGATGTAATTTTGCCGTGTAAATCGGCGATGTAATTCTGTTATGTAAATCTCTTGTTCAAGAAGCGTGAGTTAATTGCGCTTCTTGGGCAACGGTTTATCCCAGCCAAGGTCTTTCTCTACAGCCTCGGACATCTTCGGAAGGTTGCCGATGAAACTGAGCAAGTCGGCCTTTTGTTGTTCGGTGACGCTGTTGACGTCGGCAAAAATAGCCAAACTTTGAAAGAGCAAAGTGCCGACCAAGATCAAGTTTGTTTTGGTGCGCTCGGTCGTGTTTGGATTTTTTGCTTCGGCGAGTAAGTGTCCGAGCACGATTTGCTGACTTGGTTGAAATCTTTCGGGCTCAACGCCACATCCCAATAGATAGGCGATCGTGCGAAAACGGGCATGAGCCTTCTCGAGAATTCCAGCTGTATTGGCGAGTGTGTCTTCAATTCGCGAAGTGTTGCCGTCTTCGCGAAGAACAACCCCAAGAAACGCGGCTTCGATGGTCTGGCATAACAACTCTTCGCGGGATCCGAAATACCGTACGACATAGTCGGTATGAACATCGGCAGCCTGGCAAATTTTCTGGACGGTGACCCGCTCGGGAGGATTCTTGAGGAGCAAGTTTGCGGTCGCACTCAACATTTTGAGGGTTGCCTCGGCCTGGCTGAGACGAGGCTTTTTCTTGACGATGGGCCGGCCGGTGGGCTTGACCATGGGATTCGGAGCGCTCTTTTTGGGGGCTGGTGCCATATGGCGAGTGTACATATATCTGGACCCGTGCTCAGAGGTTCAAAATCGGGCCTGGTGGCAAGGGCGCAGACCACCGCTAGGCTCGTGAGGTCCCGCTAGGGCTCGAATTAAGAGGACGAAAAGACATGAAGGCCGACATCCACCCGAACTACTCGCTCACAACCGTGCGTTGCTCATGCAACAACACGTTTGAAACTCGTTCAACGCGTGCTGGCGATCTCAACGTTGAACTCTGCAACGAGTGCCACCCTTACTTCACTGGTAAGCAGAAGCTGGTTGACACCGGTGGCCGCGTCGAGCGCTTCAACAAGCGTTATGGCGAGCGCAAAAACAAAGCCTGATCAAGTCGTCTTGCTCACCGCAAAACATTTTGCGGTACTGACAACTGAGATTGCTGTCTTGAGATTGTTGTGTTGATTCATGTCTGACATTGGAATGGATCCCGAACTCAAAGCCCGTTTATACGGCATCAAATTGGTCGCGCTTGTTCGCGAACATTTTGGCGAGATTGAACCCACCGATCAGATCGGTCTCTCGGTTGGCGCAGCGATGACCGCCAACAATGCATCGTGGGTTCTCATTGAAGAAAAACCCGAACGTGGTTTAGGCGTTGCGCTGGCGTGGGCTTCGCGTCACGGCGTACGTGATCTCCATATTTTGGCTAGTGCTGAAACAACAACATTGGCGCGGCGCTCTGCTGGTTTTGATATCTCCATCACGGTGTGGCATGTCGATGGGGTCACGATGACGCAAGTTCAGGGCGAGCCCGCACCGCGTGAAATTGATGTGACTCCAGGGCACGATTCATTTATTCCAACCATCACCGACAGCGGTGCCGATGTGATTATCGAACACGGTGTTGTCACTGGTGAAGTACGGGGTCTTGAAGTGTGTCGCGTCGTCACCGATGCCTACACCGGTGTCCATCGTCTTGAAGTGGGAGTAGGTGCTCACGACCGTGAAGCCTTTGGCATGATGCATGGTGATACTCCAACAACCCAATCGTTGAAGCGCATCGTTGACGTAGTGCGCAAGCATCGCACTCCCGGTGCCGATCCGCATCCGTTGAATCGTTTAGGTGCCGAACGCGCGCTTCGAACCTTGGTGCTTGAACAGCCCGAACTCGTTGGGGCGACTTCATTGCGCGCAGTGGCATCTGCGTCACCGCGGCCAAACCTGAAAGATCCGATTCCGTGTGTTGCGTTTGGCGAAAAAGCCGACGGCCAACCGATAGTGACTGTCTTTTCAACGGGAATTGATCTTGATGTGATTCCTTTTGCCGTTGATGCACGCCTGTATCACGCCGACCCCGAGACCGAACTTGTAGTGGTTGTGCCCAAGCGTGATGTTTCACCCGTGACGACACGCCTTGTCGAGATGATGAAGCACCCGGCACGAGTAGTTGGCGTATAGAGAGCCTTCAATTCCCGCCGTAACGCCGCCCGTTACGCCTAGCCTGAGAGCACTATGCAAGATCGTTGGGATTCACTTTTAAACGAGCATGTGACTCTCGAGTCGATGCTGTCTGATCCCGATGTCTTAAGCGATCAAAATCGTTTGCGCGATATTTCGCGTCGCTACAAAGAACTGACTCCGGTTGTTGAGTGCATCAACACCATTGAATCGCGCCGATCAGATGGCGAAGCTGCTCGCGAACTTTTGGCGATGACCGAAGATGCGTCTGAAAAAGAGCAATTGAAAGCCGAGAAAGAATCGGCTGATGCCGATGTTGAGCGGCTTGAAGAAGAACTGAAGGCATTGTTGTTGCCCAAAGACCCGAATGATGGCAAGCCCGTCATCATGGAAATTCGTGGAGCCGAAGGCGGCGAAGAAGCCAACTTGTTCGCTCGCGATTTATATGAAATGTATGTGGCCTACGCGAGTCGTCGTGGTTGGAAAACAGAATCAATGTCGGTTGATCCGAGCGAAATGGGCGGACTCAACCAGATCGTCTTCATGATTAAGGGCGACGATGCTTGGTCGCGTATGAAGTTTGAAGGTGGGCCGCATCGTGTGCAGCGCGTTCCAGTAACTGAAAGTCAAGGACGTATTCATACATCATCGGCAACTGTGATGGTTTTGCCTGAAGCCGAAGAAGTTGATATTCATATCGACGAAAAAGACTTGCAGATTGATGTGTATCGCGCGAGCGGCCCGGGTGGGCAAGGCGTGAACACCACCGACTCGGCGGTGCGAATTACTCACAAACCCACGGGTGTGGTGGTGACGATGCAAGACGAACGAAGCCAGTTACAAAACAAGGCTCGTGCAATGACCGTATTGCGTTCACGTTTGTTGAAGGCCGCTCAAGATGAGCACGAAGCCAAAATGTCGGCCGAGCGTCGTTCGCAAGTTGGCGGCGGTGGACGAGGCGAAAAGATTCGTACCTACAACTACAAAGAGAACCGTCTGACTGACCACCGTATTGGTTTCACGATTTATTCGTTAAGCGATGTGTTGCAAGGCGATCTTGATGGTGTGATTGATGCGTTGGCAACTGATGAACGCTCGCGTCAGTTAGCTGGCGAAGAAGACTGAGTCGGTTAGACATGGCTCGCGATACTTCCGATGCCGTAACTTGGCGAACATTGTTGAATGAGACCATTGACGTCTTGGGCGAACGTCCGCAAGCGCGATGGATCTGTGAAACCGCTTGCGGATTAGACGGCGATGAGTTTTTGTCCGAACTTGATGAGCCGGCGACCGAGCGAATGGTTGCACAACTCGACGCAATGGTCGCGCGCTATCGGGCCGGCGAACCGCTGGCCTATGTGATGGGTCATTGGTCGTTTCGAACTATCGAGTTGATGGTTGATCGTCGCGTGTTAATTCCACGCCCTGAAACTGAAGTAGTTGCGGGGCGTGCACTTGAGTTGGCGCGAAGTTTTGCTGAACGTCGACGAGTAGTTGATCTGGGAACCGGTTCTGGTGCGATTGGATTATCGCTCGCTGCTGAATTGCCGTTGACCAACACCGAAATTTGGTTGACCGATTATTCAGTTGATGCTGTTGACGTGGCGCGGGCCAACGCAGTGGGGCTCGGTCGTGCGGCGGCCAATGTGCGGGTGAGTCATGGTTCGTGGTTTGAGGCCTTACCGGTTGACCTTCGAGGTGAGATAGATGTGGTCGTCAGTAATCCTCCGTATATCGCTGAAGGTGATGCTGAAGTTGCCGAGTCAGTGCTTGAGTACGAACCTCATTCGGCATTGTTCGCGGGCGCTGATGGACTTGATGATGTGCGCACGATTGCACGTGATGCACGCGAATGGTTGCGCAGTGGTGGATGGTTGGTGTTTGAGATCGGCTATCAACAAGGTCACGCAGTGAAAGAACTTCTTGAAGGCTGTGGCTTTGTAGCTGTGGCGATTGCAAACGATCTCACCGGTCGACCGCGGATCGCCGAAGCCCGCAACCCGTAATTCTTTTTTACAGAGTGCGGCGCAAGAAATCAAGTTGATGCAGCAACAAGTTCTCAGCAACCACGGCCTGCGGTGTCATATGTGTGACTCCGCTTAATGGCAACACTTCATGCGGTTTACCCGCGGCCAATAAAGCTGATGAGAACTGCAATGTGTGGGCAGCCACCACGTTGTCGTCGGCGAGTCCGTGCACTAACAACAATGGTCGACTCAGTTTGTGGGCTTCGTTCATCAGCGACGTTGATTCATATGGAGCGGCATCAATCGCTGGGTTACCTAAGTAACGCTCGGTATAGAACGTGTCGTACAAGCGCCATTCAGTGACAGGTGCGCCGGCGACGGCCGAGTGAAAGACATCGGGTCGACGCAATACAGCGAGAGCAGCCAGGTAACCACCAAAGCTCCAACCGCGAATAGCCACACGATCAAGATCTAGTTCGGGGTGATCAACGGCAACTGCGTGCAAGGCATCAACTTGATCTTCAAGAATTGCCGTGGCGAGATCGAGGTAAATCGAACGCTCCCACTTGGTGCCAAGACCAGGAGTTCCGCGACCATCAGCAACCAATACAGCAAAGCCTTGATCGGCAAACCACTGCGACGTGCAATGGGCTGTATACGAATCAACAACGCGCTGCGCATGTGGGCCGCCATACGGGTCCATCAGCACTGGCAACTTGGTTCCGGGCTTGATATCTCGCGGCAAGATCAGCGCGCATGGAATCTGTCGTTTGCCGGCACGAATGAATTGCACATTCGGTTGCACGAGTGCTTCTTCACTGAACGAATTAATGGTTTGAGTTGCTGATGTTGCATGCAGTGTCGTGCTGACGGTGGTTGTGGCACGAACAAGATTGATTGATGCTCGCCGAGTCACTGTTGTGGGGCCACCGACAGCGATGGAGTGATTTCCGTCGAGCGCGGTGAGAGCCTCGAGTGAGTTTGGCGTCCACTTCCATGCCGACACTGCTTCAGGATGCGTAATTTCGTTGGCCATGAAAACGACTGCTTCGTCAGACACCGAAACCAAACTACGAACATCGAGCGATGTTGGTGTGACAGCGTTGCCGTCTACAAGAATTCTCTTGACATCATCACGATCGGCAACAACAACTAATTGTGCTGACTTTGTGAGTGCGGGACTTCCCGACACCAGATCAACCCAGGTGTTGTTCGAATCGCGCCACAATTCTGTAGTTGTGCCATCGGCCGCCGATGCGCGTAACACAACGATGGTCTGTTGGTCGCGGGCACACACCGATAACAAAAGTGAAGTGTCATCAATCCACTCAACGGTCGTCAGATACGGGAATGACTCAACGTCCCAGGTGATGGCAACTCGTGCCGAATCAATGACGTGAATGACATGCAGAGATACCAACGCGTTGTTCGTTCCAGCGGCGGGATAGCGAATGGCAGTTGGTTGGCGTTCTGGGTGCGCCGGGTCGGCGATGAACCATTCATCAATGGGTGATTCATCAACTCGACACGCGGCAATGTGATGACCTGATGGCGCCCACCAATAACCGCGATAACGATTCATTTCTTCGGCAGCCACGAACTCAGCTGATCCCCACGAAACATGTTCGGGTTCGTTCAAGGTTGTTGGGCCAACAAGCTCAAAGTCTTCACCCGCAAGATCAACGATGCGCAACGCTTTGCCGCTCACATGAGCAATGCGATCGCCAGTTGGGGCGATACGCGGATCAAACACCGAACCAGTGGTCTTGACTTCACGAATATCAAAGCTGCACAAATCACCACAAAACAATCGTCCCGACAAGGTGAACACGAATTGATGCATCTGTCGATCAATGTTGAACGATGTGATTCCGCCGGCACCTTCGCGCAAACGTTCGCGTCGAGCGCGTTCTTCGGGTGGAAGATTCTCGGCATCTTCGTTACCGAGCAAGATGTTTGGATCGGCGACTAGTTTTTCGTGACCTGATTCGACGTCAAGCAGCCACAACTTGTTGACCGAGTCAGAACCTGAAGCACTGCGCAGAAACAAAACATGCTTGCCGTCGGATGAAACAGAAATATTGCGGGGTTCTCCGAGGGAGAGTCTTTGCGTGCGCGCGTATTGCTGTGGAAACGAATCAGCAGCCATAAAGAATCAGTAACCCTAGATCACTTCGGCATGACAAGAATTTTGGCGTGCTGTTCAGGGTCGCCAAGATCTTTGAAAGCTTGCGGTACGCCGTCAATACCCACACGACCAGTAATGAGTGGCGAGAGGTCAACTTTTCCTTCGGCGATGGCAGTGAGAGCGTCACCAAATTCAATGGGGGAATATCCCAACACGAACTGCAACGACAATTCTTTGCCGATGCCCAACATCGGGTGCATGTGATCTTCTTGCATGCACGCGCCAACAATCAAAATGCGCGAATCTTTCGGAGCCATGCGCATGGCCTGCTCGATCATTCCCGGAACTCCAACGGCTTCAAAAATGACGAGTGGTTTCTTGCCATCAATCTTGCGCCACGCTTCAATCGCCGGCACTTCACGCGGATCAACGACTACGTCGGCACCCAGTAGTTCGGCAAGGGCACGACGACGTGGTGAAAAGTCGGCGCCAATGATTGGCCCGATGCCACGCATCTTGAGCTCGGCGATGCAGGCAAGACCAACAGGCCCGAGACCGATGATGACTGCCGCGTCACCCTGCGCGATACGACTCTTTTCAACAGCGTGAACACCAACCGCCAATGGCTCGGTCATTGCAGCAAGTTCGGCTGACAAACCGTTGGGGACTTTGATGCTCATCATCTCGTTGATCACGATGCGCTCGCTGTAACCACCGGGGTACTTGTTGCTGAAGCCAATGCCGTGCACACCTTGTTCGTCAAAGGTCACCGGAAAACTGACGACGATGTCGCCTTGCTTGAGGTTGTTCACACCAGGACCGACGTCAAGAACCTCGCAACAGAACTCGTGACCCATCACGGTGTCGCGATGAGGTTCGAACATGATGGGTGAACCGGGGTTCGGGGCTTGACCTTCAGCCATTTCAGCCGACAAGCGTCGACTTTCTTCGCCGTGTACGAGCATGTGCAAGTCGCTTCCGCAGATACCGCAGGCCAACACTTTGGCGAGCACTTGTCCGCCACCCATGAAAGGTTCGGGAATGTCGTCAACTCGCAGGGACCAATCTCGCATTACGGCAGCACGCATACCTAAACCCTAACCACCCCAGCGATCTGGTCGGGAAACGCTGAGGTTTTCTACAACTCAAGCAGACCAGATCGGTGTTCAGCGGCCGCCGACCATCCACCAGGGGCTGAAGACTTTGAGGTCGCTGTTCGTGCTGTCGTAGTAGCTGATGATGGGGTTGCCGTTCGTGCCGATGGTGATTGAGGTATACCGCCCAACATTGGGGCTGCTGTCGATGGTGGTGGTGGTTGATGTGGCGCAGGTGGGGTTATTGCAGGCGGCGATTTTAAGGTCACCTTTGGTGTTGTCGTAGTAGCTGATGATGGGGTTGCCGTTGGTGCCGATGGTGATTGATGTTTCAATCCCGACGTCGCCGTCACTGTCAATGGTGGTGTTGGTTGTTGTGGTGCATTCGGGATTGCCGCAGGCGGCGACTTTGAGGGCACTGTTTGTGTTGTCGTAGTAGCTGATGATGGGGTTGCCGTTAACACCGAGGGTGATTGACGTGTATTGGCCGACTAGACCGGCGTTGTCGACGGTGAAGTTGGTTGATGTGGTGCAGGTGGGGTTAATGCAGACGGCGAGTTTAAGGATAAAGTTTGTGTTGTCTAAGTAGCTGATGATGGGGTTGCCGTTGGTGCCGATGGTGATTGACGTGTATTGGCCGACGATGCCAGAGTTGTCAATGATGTACTTGTCTGATCGGTCGTTTTCTGTTGCTCCGGTGCAGGTGGGGTTTTTGCAGGCGGCGACTTTGAGGGCACTGTTTGTTGAGTCGTAGTAGCTGATGATGGGGTTGCCGTTGGTGCCGATGGTGATTGAGGTGAAGTAGCCGGTGTTGTCGGCGCTGTCAATGGTGGTGGTGGTTGAGGTGGTACAGGTGGGGTTGTTGCAAGCAGCGATTTTAAGGTCACTGTTCATGTTGTCGTAGTAACTGATGATGGGGTTGCCGTTGATGCCGATAGTGATTGATGTGTAATAGCCGGTGTTGTCGGTGTTGTCGATGGTGGTGGTGGTTGAGGTGGTGCAGGTGGGGTTGTTACAAGCAGCGACTTTGAGGGCAGTGTTTGCGGCGTTGTAGCTGATGATGGGGTTGCCGTTGGTGCCGATGGTGATTGAGGTATGCGCGCCAACGTTGCCGACACTGTCAACAGTGACGGGCAACGAAGGCGTATTTGGAGCAAGCAGGGAACTTATATCGGCTTTGCCTGTGACGTCGCTAATGTTCGCTTTGCCTACAAGAGCGGTATTGAGATCGCTTGCACTCGCTTTTCCGGCGAGTCCGCTCGTGAGGTCACTTGCGTTTGCCTTGCCTGCAAGTGCGGTGTCGACTTCGGTTTCGGTGTAGTAGCGGTCATCGTGATTGTGGTTGGCGTAATAACCAACGACGTCAATTAATAGATCGGTGGTTCCGCCTGTTGCTGCGTAGGCCTCGTACCAAA
>CAIQJP010000047.1 GCA_903872155.1 uncultured Actinomycetes bacterium
AACAATGTACGAACGCGTTCATCGTGAGCAACGAGACCATCACTATTTGCGATCACAATTCGAGTACGACCGTCGGAGTAGCCGGCTGAGACTTGCGAAATAGCCCCTCCGGCTGACCGGGCCGCATCGTCAACTCGACGTAACAAATCAACTTTGGCTGCTTTGCCAATTGTTGAAGGATCAATTTTGATCGGACTCACAATTCGAGACGGCTGCGTCGTGAGAGCAATCACCTTGGTGCCACCGCCACCTTGTCGAGCAGCTTCAGCTGCAACTCGTGCTGCGGCCATCAACCCGGCTTCCGAAAGATCTGCAGTGTGAGCAAATCCGGTTGTATCGCCAGCAATGACACGAATTCCGGCACCACGATTTCGCCCCGTTGACAACTGTTCAATTTTTCCGTCGTCGAGGCCGACTCCGGTACCTCGCCAATCAGATGCAAATACTTCGGCAAAGTCGGCGCCGGTTCGTAAACCTTCGGCCAAAACACGTTCAAGAATGTCGTTGTCAATCACATGACAATCCTACATAGCAGCCGAGATGGCCCTCTATGCAAGAAATTCAACGGGTTGACGTGATCGACGCAATCGACTGACCCCAAGCGCCGCAACTCCGCAACTCAATCCAGCGATGATGAAAGATTCGCGATATGAACCCGTGGCATCTCGCAATGCTCCTGCTCCCCACGCAGCGACAGCTGCGCCCGTTTGATGACCGGCAAAAACCCATCCGTAGACAAGTGGCCCTTGTTGCACACCAAAGCGTTCAACACACAGCGACACCGTTGGTGGAACCGTCGCGACCCAATCAAGTCCGTAAAAAACCATGAATCCAGCAAGTCCCATTCCTCGCGTACCTAACACGGGATCAAGAAAGAGCAGACTCAGTCCGCGAAACGCGTAATACACCATGAGTAACTTCGCCGGGTCCACGCGATCGGTGAGCCAGCCAGAACCCACAGTTCCTACAACATCAAAAATGCCAATCAAAGCCAGAAATCCAGCAGCGGTCGTCGAGGTAACTCCGTGATCGTGTGCAGCGGGTAAAAAGTGAGTTTGAATCAATCCGTTAGTTGAAAGTCCACAGACAAAGAAACTGCCAAACAACAACCAAAAGACTCCGTTGCGACGTGCCGATGTGAACGCAGTAAATGCGGCACGAATTGGACTTCCTGACACTGGTGGCTGCTGATACGAGGCGTCAGCACCGTATGGAAGCAAACCGATGTCAGCTGGAAAATTCCGCAAGAACAGTCCGACCAACGGGACCACCGCCAGTGCTGAAATGGCAATTGTGAACCCAACCCAACGCCAACCATGATGATCCGCAATACGCGTCAGTACTGGCAAGAAAATCAACTGACCACTCGCAGTCGCGGCTGTTAGAGCGCCCATGACCAAACCACGTCGTTGCACAAACCAACGACTAGCAACTGTTGAGGCAAAGACCGTCGCCATACAGCCCGATCCAGTACCGACAACTCCGCCCCACAGAAGATATAACTGCCACGTTGCTGTCATCTGAGTTGTTAACAAGGCACCTGTTGAAATCACCAACAGAGCAATCACTGTGACTCGACGGAGGCCATATTTGCCCTGCAGTGCCGCAGCGAATGGACCAATAAAGCCAAAGAGCAAAACGTTGATACTGACTGCAGTCCCAACAGTCCCACGACCCCAGCCAAATTCAGCGTGCAAGGGGTCGATGAGGATTCCTGGGGTTGAGCGGAAACCTGCGGCTCCCAGAAGGGTCAAAAATGCAACGACGAAAATCAGCAAGGCATAGTTTTTCTTGCTGAATATTCGGCC
>CAIQJP010000048.1 GCA_903872155.1 uncultured Actinomycetes bacterium
GCGAAAAGCAATAGCGGAACCGCCGTGACAACTCCAGAGAGCAAAATCAAAATGATGTGCCAGAAATTTGCCGATTGCACAACAGAGTTGTCGTAGCGAGAGAACCAGATTATGAGTGCGATCGCGGGCACGACAAGGAAAATCGTTTCCGACATCAAACTCTCCAGTGGTTGCAACGGAACTTGTCTTTTCAACAGTCCGTACAAAGCCCACGAAGCCGCCATTGCTAATGCGATGTAGGGGACTCGTCCATAACTGATTGTGAGAACGACGACCGCAGTCAGACCGAGCAAGGCGCTGACAAGTTGGATCGGTCGAATTTTCTCATGCAGAACTTTGACTCCGATCAGCATCGTGCCAAGGGGAGCAATGAAATATCCAAGGGCGGCTTCAATGACTTTGCCATCGTGAACGACAACCACATACGTTGTCCAGTTGATGGCCAGAAGTAAGGCGGCACACGCGACGCGCGTCCACAAACGGTCTGCCGAGAGCTTTTGAAAAAGTGAAGTGAGGCGACCTTTTGCCGCAAGAATGACGACAAGAAGAACAACCGACATCAAGATGCGGTATCCAATGAGTTCGAGCGGAGCGAAGGCCTTTAAGGCCTTCCAGTACACCGTGATGAATCCCCAGAGTAAATAGGCCGAGACTCCGGCGAATACGCCAGTTCGATCGGGAGTTTGGGACTCGGTCGAGCTCTTCGTGGGGGTGTGGTTTGAGTCGGTATGTGACTCAAGTGCATCAGAACTCACGGCTTCTTCCTATCATCCGCCGAAGCGTCTACTAGCGTTCTCCCTGTGGATGCACTCGAGACCTTGCCTGAATGGTTGCAGATCATTGCGTGTCCGCTGCCGAAATCTCTGAGAGCCGAGTTCGCAAACAACCCCGATCGGGCATCGCAGATGACAATTCGGGCTGGCGATCTGCGGATTGATTACTCAAAACAAATGATTGACGAAGGCGCTATTGCTCGACTGCTCGATCTCGCAGATGCCCGCGACGTGACATCGGCTTTCACGCGGATGGGCAAAGGGGAACGAATCAATGTCACCGAGGGGCGAGCAGTTGGCCATATGGCGCTTCGGACTCCACGGGGCGAACAATTCTTGATTGATGGAGTTGACGTTGTTCCGGCAGTTTGGTCAGTTCTTGATCAGATGGCCAACTTGGCCCAAGCGATTCGAAACGGTGAGTTCGTGGGTTCATCTGGTCGAAAAATCCGCAACGTTGTCAATATCGGAATTGGTGGCAGCGATCTCGGTCCAGCAATGGTGTACGAGGCATTACGTGGAAATCGATCACCTGATATCTCGTGTCGATTTGTATCAAACGTTGACCCCGCCGACCTCGAGGCCAATCTCGCTGGACTTGACCCGGCCGAAACACTTTTCATCATTGCATCAAAGACCTTTACGACGGTTGAAACTTTGGCCAACGCTCGAGCGGCGCGCGAATGGTTAGCTCGTCAACTTGGCGAATCTGCTGTCGAAAATCACTTCGTGGCCCTGAGCACTAATGCTGAAGCAGTTCGCGAATTCGGAATCGACACGAAAAACATGTTTGAGTTCTGGGATTGGGTCGGCGGTCGGTTTTCGGTGCCGTCAGCAATTGGATTATCGGTGATGATCGCAATTGGTCCCGAAGAGTTTTTTGAATTTCTTGGTGGGATGCACTCGATGGATGTCCACGCCGCGAATGCCAAGGGGCGCGAGAATGCTCCTTTGATGTTGGCGTTGATCAACATCTGGAATACTGCAGCACTCAAAACAACAAGTCGAGCCGTCATTCCGTACTCATTTGATCTGCGTCGATTTCCGGCTTATTTACAACAGCTCATTATGGAATCAAATGGCAAATCCACCAGAAGCGATGGCACGCGGGTTCCCTATGCAACTTCACCCGTGATTTGGGGTGAGCCTGGTACAAATGGTCAGCATGCATTTATGCAGTTGCTGCATCAGGGTTCTGATGTTGTGCCGGTTGACTTCATCGGCTTTGCGCGTTCATCGGCTGACGATGCATCTCGCAATGAAATGCTCTTCACCAATTTGCTGGCACAAAGTCGGGCATTGGCGTTTGGGCGAAGTATTGACGAACTGCCTGACAGTCCCGCGAGATCCCACCGAGTCTTTGAAGGAAATCGTCCAAGTACGACGATCGTCGCTCCAAAGTTAACGGCCGCAGTTCTTGGACAATTGATTGCCCTCTACGAACACAGCACTTTTTTTGAAGGCATCATTTGGGATATCAATAGTTTTGATCAGTGGGGGGTTGAACTTGGCAAAGAACTTGCTCTCTCCATTGGGTCGACGCTCGTCGATTTTTCCACGAATGATCACCCAGAACTTGATTCATCAACCCACACTCTTGTGTCGTGGTTTATCGAACATCGTCAAAACAAACACCAATAAGGGCCTGAATCACTGTGCATCAACTTGAACGTGTCACGAATTTATTGGCGTTGCTTCTGTCAACGCGACGTCATCTCACTTTCGACGAGATTCGTAACGAGTTAAAGGGGCAGTATCCCGACAACCTGGTTGCTGCACGGGCTGCCTTTGAGCGAGATAAAGCCATTTTGCGCGACGAAGGCATTCCCATTAGTTCAGAAGTGCAAGGCGGAGACAAGGCGGGCATCACGGGTTATCGCATTGATCGAAGTGCTTATGAGTTAGGTGACTTGCAGCTGACTGGTCATGAGGCTGCCGCTTTGCGAATCGCCGTCTCGGCTTTGCGCATGGGTCAGTCGTGGGGCGAGGAAGCGCTGTGGAAAGTTGACATGGACTCTGGCTCAACGGTGAGTCAACGACCAGTCGTTCAGGCATCTTTACCCGTCGATCAAAAATTGCCGACTTTGCATGAAGCGATGAGTCGGTTGCAGGTAGTGACATTTACCTACAACGGGCGGGCCCGCGAACTTGAGCCGTTTGGGTTGCTGGCGCGTTCGGGTTGGTGGTACTTGGTCGGCAATGATCGATCGGTCGATGCCATGAGAACATTTCGTGTTGACCGTATTTCAAGCGATGTTGTTTTGCTTGAAGGTGAAACTTTTGAGCGTCCCGCGGACTTTGATGTACGAACATCTTTCCCGGCTGACCTCAAAGAATTACCCGACTCCATTGATGTCGGCGGCGATATCGCCAAAGTGCTGATTGACGCCACCGATGTCAATACCGTGCTTGGTCAGTATGGGCCAGAGTCTCTTGTTGAGCGACACAGCGATGGGTCGGCAACCTTTGTTATTCCGTGTGCCAATGTTCAAGCGTTTGAACATTGGCTACTTGGATTTCTTGATCGTGCTGAAGTTCTTGAACCGGCGAAATTACGGCAACACGTTGTTGCTTGGCTGACTGCCCTCGTTCAGGGGGTTCAGTCATGATTCGGCGCGGTCCGCGTCCAGTCAATATTCGTTTGCGTCGCCTGCTGGTGATGTTGCCATGGCTGATGGAACGTCAAACTGTCTCGACTCAAGCAATGGCCGATCATTTTGGGATGACTGTCGCTGATTTGGTCGCCGACTTAACGCTCGCCTCAATGTGTGGAGTGTCGCAAGACCCACGGGACTTAATTGATCTCTGGGTCGACGATGACGAAGTGCATTTTGGAATTCCGAAGTACTTTGAACGTCCGTTGCGACTCACTGTGCCTGAAGCTTTTTCGTTGATCGCGTCAGCAACAGCCGCCCAACAATTGCCAGGAATGGACCGAACGGGTTCATTGTCAAGGGCGATTGCCAAAGTCAGTCAAGCCATTGACCTGAATCTTGATGACTCGTTTGTGGTTGAACTTGAAACTCCTGAGTCGGTTGAAAGTTTGAGTGCGGCCATTCGCAATTCAGTTGTTATCGAATTTGATTACTGGTCAGTTGCGACGGGACAATCAGCTCAACGCCGGGTTGCGCCGCTTGAAGTTTTCCTTGATCAAGATCACTGGTACTTGCGAGCCCACGACCTGGCAGCGGATGCTGAACGAACATTTAGGTTGGATCGCCTTGAGCAATTGGTGATGACCACGGAGACCCATGGTTTCATTGCGTCACTGCGCCCCGAATGGTTTGCACATTCCGATGAACAGCGCAAGGTTCTCTTACAGGTTGACCCAGCCTGGTTGTGGGTGCTCGAGCAATACCCCGACGTGTCAATCGGGACGGTCCCCGGCGGGCAAATTGTGCAACGTGCCGATTGGGTCACTGTTGAAGTTATTGCAAATACTGAGCGTTGGATGCAGCGTTTACTCGTTCGGCTTGGAGCCAATGCGGTTGTCGTCCACCCAATTGACTGGCAGCAACTCGGATCAGAAACTGCTCAATTGATTTTGCGACGTTACGAGCGGATAAATGGTTGAAGCGATTCGGCATCGTTGATGCCGTGGGCTGCCAGTAGATGGGGGAGAACTTCAGCCGTTGCACGCGCATCGTGTTCGGCATGGTGGGCTTGATCTAAAGCAACCCCGTACTTTTCGCACAGGGTCGAAAGTTTGTGGGTCTGCTGACGTTGCGGGTCAAGTTTGCGTGACAACTTGAGAGTGCACAGAACCCCCGCCCAATTGAGTTCGACATGATGTTCAAGTGCTGCGGCTTGCAAGAACTTAGTGTCGAATTCGGCGTTATGAGCCACGATGACCCGACCCGCCGTGAGTTGCGCAAATTTTTGCATGGCCTGTGCGGTGGTCGGAGCGAAAATCAGTTTTCGCCGAGAAATACCGTGGATATGTTGCGGCCCGAGATCGCGCGACCAAAATTGGGCCGGGCGGACGTATGTTGACCAGACGACTGTTGGTCGGGCGGTCAAGTCTTGGAGAACGACGGCAATCTGCAAAATCTGATCACGATCAAAACGAAGTCCGGTGGTCTCTACGTCAACGATGGCAAATGGGGCAACGGAAGTCGGTGTCACATTTGGCAAAACATGAGGGAGTCGGTGTGAATCTTCCACTGACTCCACCCTAGAGGCAGGGTCATTCAGAGTTTGTGACATCGAAGAGTGCAGCAATGTTTGCCGCAACCAGTACGACTTATCAACTAGCCGAGCGCATACCACGCGCCCGAATGCCGATCGGAGCAGCAACAGTGAATCCCGCAAGGTGTCGTTCCTCTTCTGATTCGCCACCCCAGAATCCGTATTCGCGATTGTCGCGGGCGAATACTTGACAATGTTCGTTGACCGGGCACGTGCGGCAGAGCAAGCGGGCTTGTGCTTCACGTCGAACGCGGGCCTGCGGACGTTCGGCCTTTGGTGCAAAAAACAATTTGGTGCGACCTTTGCACACCGCGTCATCCATCCAGTTTGCTGACGGTTGAACATTGACTTCGAAGGCTTCTAGAGCTGACATGTCACGCTGCCTTTGCAAAATACCGAGTGGGGGGTACCGGTGGCGAAGCTTGTGACTTCGCCACCGGTATCGGGTGGGCGACGAGATCATGAGGGGGCAGGACCTCGCCGTACGCATTTAACACTAAAACCAAAAATGGGAAGTGTCAAGGGTTTTCTTGAAGTGGGCGAAAGTCACAGTCTCGAGGACGGACGGGGAAACGCAGCGTTAGAGCAACTCGGCAGCCAATGAGGCCACTTCGCTGCGCTCACATGAGGTCAAGGTGATGTGGCCAAAGCACTTCTGGCCACGGAAAGCCCCAATGAGAACCGCAAGGGCGTTATTGGATTCGCCTAAGTAGGGCGCATCGATTTGGCTGGTGTCACCCGTGAAGATCACTTTGGTGCCCTCGCCGATTCGGGTCAAAATCGTTTTGAGTGTGGTGGGCTCGAGGTTTTGCGCCTCGTCGACCACAACAATTTGGCGATGCAATGACCGACCACGCAGGAATGTCACCGATTCAAGCGACAACTGATTACGAGCAATGAGTTCATCAATCATCGTGCGGGCCTCACGATTTGAGCGTTGATCGGTCAAAGCGACAATCGCGTCGTGAATCGCCGACATCCACGGATCAAGTTTCTCATCGAGGCCTCCAGGCAAAAAGCCGACGTCGGCTCGCCCAACAGGAACGAGCGGACGGTAGACCGCCAATTTTTCATAGCGTCGTTGTTCGACGACTTGGTCGAGACCAGCAGCAATTGCCAGAACTGTTTTACCGGTTCCGGCGCGGCCATCTAACGCGATCACACTGACTTCAGGGTCAAGCAACAGTTCAAGAGCGAACCGTTGTTCTTTCGAACGAGAGCGAAGTCCCCACGCTTCAGGTGACGCTTGAGGGATGAGGTTGAGTGCATCATCAATGCATCGGGCCATCGCAGATTGGGAACCAGCCCGCAAAATGGCAAAAGAATTTTCGGCGAGAGATCCGGCAGGTGCGACTTCGGCC
>CAIQJP010000049.1 GCA_903872155.1 uncultured Actinomycetes bacterium
AACGCAAGCATCTGCAGCACTCTTACATGACGTGATTGAAGATACGGATTGCACAATGGACGAGATCAGCGAGTTGGTTGGCAAAGAGGTTGCACAAATAGTTTGGGAATGCACCCACGTTGATTTTCCTGATATCACCGACAAAGAGGCAAAGACTGTTGCCAAAAAGAACTTCTACCTCGAGCGATTGTTATCCCCCGATCGCTTGGCTGCAGCAAACTTGGTGGCTTTGTGCGACAAAACCCACAACATTGAATGCACCGTTCGGGATTGGCAAAATGGCGGCCACGACAAAGCAATATTTGACAAGTTCAACGGCGGATACGAGATACAAAAGAACTGGTACACCTCGCTCGCCGATGCATTTGACCAATTGGTCGTGCCAGCCGATCTATGCGGCCGTTTTCGCACCGCCGTCACCACCGTTTTTGGAGGTACTCAATGAATCGTTCAACTCAACATCAATCAGTAGTTGATCAACTTGTCAAGCGTGGCGGTATTGACACCGGACCGAAGCAGGACATGGATGTTGTTGATGATGAAGACCATCCCCTCACTGAAGTCAAGTTTGTTGACTGGCAAGTATTCGTCGGCCCGCCATCAATGGGATTCGGAGACCTTGATGACGAGATAGAGGTTGCGGTACTGATCGAGCATGACATCTACGTTGACGAAGATCAGAAGGACGACATTCGTACCTTCAACGAGACACTCCCAGAGGGCTTAATTCTCGAAATGCAGCCTTACGAGCGAAGCGCTATTTGGCTTTGGCTCTCGGTGTTTGCAGACAAGTGCGATTCACCCGCTACATCAATCGCATTAGATGAACTGCTTGTCCATGCATCTGCTGCCTACGCACGGTTTGGTGTCTTCCCAAATGCGCCAAAGATTCCGCGACTTTTACCCGAATAATTGGGTTGCTTGGTACTTGACAGCCAGAGCACGACCTGTGTGACACTTTGGCCGACCTCCCGTACACATGGGTGGCATGACCCAAACACTTACAGGAGCAGCCATGACCGAGAACTACGAAGAGCCCAAGAAATCACTTGAATCTCAACTCGATAGCGACATGGACTCACGATGGAGTGAGCCCGCGACTCGCGGCGACTTACGCAATGCAGTCATTCGCATTGACACCAAATTTGACTCACTCCGTACTTATATTGACACCCGCTTTCTTGGATTGCAGCAACAATTCGGGAAAGCTGAACGTCTGCATCAGATCGAATTCGTGATGATCGTGCTCGGATTTCTTGGCATCATTCTCAATTCACGATGAATTTGGTTGACTTGAGAAAACTCAACTAGAGACTTAAATGGTCTAGTCTGTTGCCAGCAACGTTGCTGAAAGGAACAGTATGACAATGGCGTCATATAAGACCTACTCAGCACTCGAAGCAGCCGAACTTCGTGTTCGTGAGGCTGGCGAGTGGCTGAATTTGGAAGATGGCTTGATCGAGACGATCGTTACGCCAAGACGAATCATCGAAGTGGCGATCCCATTTCGACGCGACGA
>CAIQJP010000050.1 GCA_903872155.1 uncultured Actinomycetes bacterium
CATGGATGATGTTGATGCCAGCAACTTGCAGCGCCAGATTCTGCACAACATCGAGCGAATCGGTGATCGCAAAGTTGATTCAGCAAAAAAGACGATCAACTTGCTCAACCCTGATGTCAAAGTCATTACCTATGACACGCGTCTAGCAGCCGAAAATATCATGGACATCATTGCGGGCTATGACGTCATCGTTGATGGTGCCGACAACTTTCCATCGCGCTACTTGTTGAACGATGCAAGCGTGAAGCTTGGTATTCCTGTAGTGCACGGTTCGATCTTCCGTTTCGAAGGAATGGTCTCGGTGTTCCATCCCAAAGAAGGTCCGACCTATCGCGACATGGTTCCAGAACCACCGCCGGCCGAACTGGCTCCTTCGTGCGCCGAAGCAGGCGTGCTTGGTGTTTTGCCCGGAATCATTGGTTCAATTCAGGCCCTTGAAGTCATCAAGATCTTGCTTGATCTTGGCGATCGTTTGATTGGACGTATCTTGGCAGTCGATACCACCGAAATGTCATTTCGAACTTTCAAGTTGCAACCCGATCCGACGAACCCAGTGACCTGGGCGAATCGCGACAAAATTCAGGTGCTCGATCTCGATGGCCTGTGTGCTCCTGGAATGAGTCACTGAACTAGTTGCTGAGCGTTTCGCGTTCTTGAATCACGACACCAGCAAGAACTAACGCCATTCCAAAAAGATCAAGTGCGTTCGGTCGTTGATCAAGTGCAATAAATGCAACGACAGTTGCCGTGACGGGTAAGAGCGCGAGCAACACGCTAAACCTGCGAATCGGAATTCGCCGTAAAACCGATTGATCGATTCCATATCCAATGGCGTTTGACAACACCCCAACAAACATGCACGCAAAGATTAAGTGTGGGGCGTGCCACACTGGTCCGCTTGTCGGGGCGCCAATGGGCGTGATAACGAGCGCTCCAATAACGAGACCTAGGCCAAGCCCAGAAACACCACGGTTTTGTTGGGCAACTCGCGACCCAATAACGATGTAGGTTGCCCACATCGCAGAGGCCAAAAAGATAAAGAGCAATCCCAAAGGTTCGCCGCTGAGTTCAACTCCAGACAAGACTGCAACCCCGATGGCGGCGCAACCAAGTGAGAGAGCATTTCGACGCGAACGGGTTCGAACCGCAGCAACCAGGATCGGTCCGATGAATTCGATCGCAACGCCCTTGCCCATGGGGAGTCGATCAATTGCTAAGTAAAAAAACGTATTCATGAGTGCCGTAGCAACTCCGAATATTGTCATCGCGATGAAATCTTGACGGGTCCACTTTTGCCGATGGTCACGGTGAAGAAGGCGACGACTCGAGAAGATGAGAAGAGCGATTGAAGCACCGATCACCCGCAGCCAAGCAACAGTTGCTGGGTTCACTTGATCAAACAAGTCGACCGCAATTACGGCACCGATGTACTGCGCGGTCGCGCTCAGCACAAATAACGCTTCGGGTGAAGCGGTATTGAAAAAGCGTCCGACCGAGTTGTCAGGACCTTGCGGGGCGAGTGCTGAGTTCAGTCGAAAAGTTCGGGGTCGGTGCGACAAATCTCTTGCCACAACGGCTGGAACTGGAACCAGCCAGCCAATGAATGGCCGGTCTGTTCGCGGGTGTATTGCGCGTACTCATGCTTGATGAGTTTGGGAGTCCCGGCCGCCATCGCAAGTAGTTGCGCTTGGCATGAACGATCCATTGACAAGAACCAGAATGCTGCTTCTTCAACAGTTGCTCCAACCGTGAACAAACCATGATTCTGGTGAATTGCGGCCTTACCCCTCGGGAATTTCGAAGCAAGTTCTTTGCCGGCTTCGATATCGAATACGACGGCTCCGCCTTGTTCAGAGATCACGGTGTGATCGTCATAGAAGATGCAGGCATCTTGGGTGATGGGATCGAGTGGAATGCCCAATGAACTAAAGGCTTTTCCATGCACCGAGTGGGCATGGGCTGCAGCGATCACATCGGGTCGCGCTTGATGTACTGCGGAGTGAATCACAAATGCGGCACGGTTGACGGGCATGGTGCCATGAACAACTTCGCCTTGATGATTCACCAACAACAAGTCACTGACGCGCATGTGACGAAAGCTCAAGCCGAATGGGTTCACCCAAAAGTGATCGGTGAGTTCGGGGTCGCGGACGGTGATATGGCCGGCGACGCCTTCACCAAAACCCATGCGACCAAAAATACGCAAGGCGCCGGCAAGGCGGGACTTGCGATAGGCGCGCTCTTCTTCGACGGTGTTGAATGTTGGCATCGCCAACAGATCGGCATTGCCACCTAGAGCGGCTGCTTTTAAATCAGGTGTTTCATTGGTGGTAGTCACAGTGTTCAGGTTAGACGCTGTCACTATCGGTACAGATCAGCCAGGTACAAGAACTCCGCTGATGACATGAATCGTGCCGTTTGTGGCGGGCACATCACCCGCGACAATTTCGATGTCATTGACGAAAGTTTTGTCGCCCTTTTTGGTGATGGTCAAGGTGTTGCCTTGAAGTGTGGTGAGAACCGTTCCATCAGGCATGTCAGCAAGTTTGAGGTTTTGGCCAGCGACAACGTGGAAAGTGAGGACCGCAGTCAAGAGGGCGGGATCGGCAAAGACTGCGTCCATGGTCGCAGCAGGCACTGCTTTGAAAGCGTCATCGGTTGGCGCGAACACTGTGAATGGACCAGCAGCTCGAAGGGCCTGCACGAGACCAGCGTCAACGAGCAGGCCAGCCAATGTTGTGAACACTCCAGCGGTGAGTGCTTCTCCCACAATGTCGCCAAGTGGCGACTGGTAAGGAGGCAATGTCGTGGCAATCGTTGTCGTACTTTGGCCTGGTGTTGCAACAGTTGTGGTTGCCGCAACATCGGTTGAATCCGAACTACACGCGGTCATCGCAATACCGAGTGATAGAGCCACAGTGGCAGCGAGTGCTTTGGCTACGCGTGAGTGGGGTGATTTTTTCTGAAGAGTTGTTGTTTGGATAGTCAGTTCACAGGTCACGCTTTGAAACTAAAGCGATATGAGTTCTGATGATCAGGGACGAAAGTCCTCATGGTGGTGCCCCAAGTCCCTAGGTTGAAATTGCCTGGCTGTCACAATCAAGTCATGAATCTCGAGGCAACTCATGAATCTTGAGGTCATGCCCGCGAATACGCCTCCAACTGCATCGCACTATGCCCATGCAGTGGTCACGACCCACCCTCAGCGGATGTTGCATACGTCGGGGATTGCCCCGATCAATGCCGACGGAATGGTCCCTGACGGAATTGAAGATCAATCGAGAGTCGTGTGGACGAATCTTCTCGAGATACTCGCTGAATCGGAGATGGACATCACTGACATCGTTTCTGTGACGACCTATGTGGTTGTCGGACAGCCAGTTGGTGCGGTTCTGGTTGCTCGCGATCGAGCGCTGAAGGGCCACCGCGCTGCGAGCACGGTGGTGATGGTCGCGCAATTGATCCGACCCGAGTGGCTGATTGAAATTGCGCTGGTTGCCGCAAAATAGATCAAAAGTGACCAATTTCTGACGGTGTTACTGGTGCGAAATGGCTGACAGGGTCTGAAACGGCGTACGCTCGTGACCGATGAGTGACGAACTGCGCAACGATTCCGGAATTGAAATTAAGCCGCTGTACTCGGCCGCCGATCTGGATGGCTGGGACCCAGCCGCCAAGCTCGGAGCCCCTGGCGAGCAGCCCTACACCCGTGGCGTCTACCCGACGATGTACCGCGGCAAGTTGTGGACCATGCGTCAGTACGCCGGCTTTGGTACCCCTGAATCAACCAATGAACGATTCAAGTTTTTGCTCGGAGCCGGACAGACCGGTTTGTCCTGCGCATTCGACCTTCCGACCCAAATGGGTTACGACTCTGATCACCCGCGTGCCGAAGGTGAAGTTGGCAAAGTTGGGGTAGCTATCGACTCAATGGCCGACATGCGTTTGTTGTTGAAAGATCTACCGCTCGACAAAGTCACCACATCGATGACGATCAACTCCACCGGTGCAATCTTGTTGTTGATGTACGAATTGGTCGCTGAAGAACAAGGTGTTCCGTCCTCGGCCATTAGTGGCACGATTCAAAATGACTTGCTTAAGGAATACATTGCGCGCGGAACCTATGTGTATCCGCCCCGTCAGAGCATGCGCATCATCACCGATATTTTCGAATACTGCGCGAAGCATGTACCGAAGTGGAACACCATTTCGATTTCGGGTTATCACATTCGTGAAGCAGGCTCGACTGCTGTACAAGAAATTGCATTCACGATTGCCAATGGCATCGCTTATGTTGATGCAGCAATTGCGGCCGGACTTGATGTTGACGAATTCGCTCCTCGTTTGTCGTTCTTCTGGAACGCTCACAACAACTTCTTCGAAGAAGTCGCCAAGTATCGCGCGGCCCGTCGTATCTGGTTCCGCATTATGAACGATCGATTCAA
>CAIQJP010000051.1 GCA_903872155.1 uncultured Actinomycetes bacterium
GCCATCGGACGGCGTACTTCAAAGGTGGTTTCGCAGGTCTTGCAACGGAAGTCGTACAGCGGCATGTCCTCGAGTGTAGGCGTCTGCTTGACTTATGTCATGGCCTCAAACGACCCGATGACCGCGCACCCAGCAGGCTCAACTCTTCTCGACACTCGACTCGACGAAAACACTCAAACCGGCGAACCCACGGTGGCTCACATTGTCAAAGTTGAGCCAGGCGAAAGTGCGCAGGCCAAAGTAATGGAGGCTCGTATTTACGGCACTCCTCTTGAAGCTCTCTGCGGTCATGTGTGGGTTCCATCACGCGACCCCAAGAAGTTGCCGATGTGCGAAGACTGTAAGTCGATCTACGAGATGTACCGCATGATGAACGATGGGCTCAATGAGCAACCTTCCGACTGAGGCCGGACAGAACTCAGGGTTGCGTATTCGACCAGCTGCTCGCGCTCTTGTGCTCTCACCGAGCAATCACATCTTGTTAGTGCGCTTTGAATTTCCGGCAGGTACTCGATGGGCTCTTCCAGGTGGAGGCCTTGACGACGGCGAGGACCATGTCACGGCATTGCGCCGCGAACTCATCGAAGAAGTCGGACTACACGACCCCGATATCGGTCCTCATATTTGGACTCGCGAACATCGCATTGCCTTTATCAATGGTCAGTGGGATGGTCAACGCGAACACATTCATCTCGTGCGAGTGCCACAAGTATTTGAACCACAACCTTCTCTTGATTGGGACACCCTTAACGCCGAATACCTTTTTGAATTGCGCTGGTGGCATATCGACGAAATCGCCGCAGCCGAACAGACCACCTTCGTTCCCGCTGGACTTCACACCCACACGATGAACATTATTGAGGACCGAATTCCTTCTTCGCCCATCGACGTTGAGGTCTAGAGTTATCTCGTGCCCGACTTGCATTCAATTGTCACTTTTGGAATCGCTTCAATTGCTCTTTTGCTGATTCCCGGCCCTGCCGTGATCTACATTTTGAACCGCAGCGTCTCTGATGGTCGCGAAGTTGGGTTGGCCGCAGTGGCCGGTCTCGAGCTTGGCAACTTCGTGCATGTCATCGCCGCATCAGTTGGACTTTCAGCAGTGCTCGCAACTTCTGCCACCGCTTTCAATGTGGTGAAGTGGCTTGGTGTTGGCTATCTCGTTTTTGTTGGCGTACGCACGCTGCTTCGTAAACCAACCGAGATTGAAACTGAGGCGACAACAACAAGTTTGCGCCGTTCATTCACTCAAGGAATCATCGTCAATACTTTGAACCCCAAAGTGGCCTTGTTCTTCTTGTCGTATCTTCCGCAATTCATTAATGCTGATAAAGGTGCCGCCTGGTCTCAAGCTCTTGTACTCGGAAGCACGTTTGTTTTAATTGGCTGCGTCACTGACGGTATGTATGCACTCACCGCTAGCGCCCTTCGCGCCAAGTTGTTGAGCGGCCGTACATTGCCTTTCGTTCAGCGTTACGTTGCCGGAACCGTCTTCATCGCTCTCGGCCTCGTCGCCGCCACCACATCGCCTTCATCAGTTAAATAACTTCGTGCTTCTGGTGAGGATTTTTACTCAAAATGAGTAAAAATCCTCACCAGAAGCACAGGGTTATCTGAAGTTTCGGGCAGTGACTTGGGCTGCAACCGACAGTGGCGCAATGTGTTCGGCCACAATATTCACCACACCTTCATAACGCTGCAGACGACCGCGTACTAACAACGCTCCCGCACCGCGAGCCACTGGTCGAAACCGTTTCCAACAACCCACCGACACCACCACATTCATCAAACCTGTTTCATCTTCAAGACTGATAAATGTTGTTCCTTGAGCAGTTGCCGGTCGTTGACGGTGCGTCACCGTACCCGCAACCCACACTTTGGTTTGGTCGGTCGTCAACAATTGATCAGCAGGTACCACGCCATACGCATCAAGTTGTTCACGCAAAAATGTTGTCGGATGGCCATTGGGCGACACACCCGTGGCCCACAAGTCGGCAACCGCAACTTCAAGTGGTTCCATGCCCGGCAACATCGGAGCCTGCGTCCCTGTCGCCAGCCCTGGTAATCGATCGCGGCGCGACTGTGCCGCTGCACCAACCGCCCACAATGCTTCCCTCCGTTCAAGGCCAAAGCACTCGGTGAAAATTCCGCCTGTTGCCATGGCCTCAAGTTGCGGAAGCGTTAACTCATCAACACGTCGCACCAAATCTTCGGCGTCAACATAATCACCGTGCAACGCCCGTTCATCTTCGATCTGTTGTGCAAGTCCCGCACCAA
>CAIQJP010000052.1 GCA_903872155.1 uncultured Actinomycetes bacterium
GCGGCCGCCGATGCCTGGAGCCTTGACCGCAACGTTGAAATCGCGATGGACGCACTGCGCTGTCCCCCGAATGATTCTGATGTCACCAAGTTGTCTGGTGGTGAACGTCGCCGAGTTGCTTTATGTCGCTTGCTATTAAGTCGTCCTGATCTGTTACTACTTGACGAACCCACCAACCACCTTGACGCTGAAAGCGTTGATTGGCTCGAACGTTTCCTGAAGGAATATCCGGGCACCGTCGTAGCGATCACCCACGACCGGTACTTCTTGGACAATGTCGCAAAGTGGATTCTTGAACTTGATCGCGGTCGCGGTTTGCCGTTTGAAGGCAACTACACCAGTTGGCTTGAACAGAAACAAGAACGCATTGCTCGCGAAGAAAAAGGCAACGAGAATCGCCGCCGTACTCTTGAACGCGAACTCGAATGGGTGCGCATGTCACCAAAAGCTCGCCAGGCAAAAGGTAAAGCACGCTTATCGGCGTACGAGAAATTGCATGCCGAAGCCGAAGTTGCCGATCGTGGCCCGAGCAAACTTGAAATTATGATCCCAGCCGGTGGGCGCCTGGGCGACACCGTCATTGAAGTCAAAGGTCTCACCAAAGGTTTTGGCGACCGCATGCTGATCGAAGATTTGACGTTCTCGTTGCCGCCCGCCGGCATCGTTGGCATCATTGGACCAAACGGCGCCGGTAAGACAACTCTGTTCCGGATGTTGACCGGTCAAGAGGCTCCTGGTGCTGGCGAAATTACGGTTGGCCATACGGTGCAATTGGCCTATGTCGATCAAAGTCGTGACTCACTTGATGACAACGCCACGGTCTACGAAGAAATCACTGGCAATATCGAGCACATGAAAGTTGGCAACCGCGAAATTAACGGTCGCGCGTATGTCGCCTCATTTAACTTCAAGGGAAGCGATCAACAAAAGAAGGTTGGCGATCTTTCAGGCGGAGAACGCAACCGCGTGCACTTGGCCAAATTGTTGAAGACTGGCGGAAATGTTTTGCTGTTGGACGAACCGACCAACGACCTCGACGTTGACACCTTGCGAGCCCTCGAAGATTCACTTGAAGCGTTCCCTGGTTGTGCGGTGGTGATTAGTCACGATCGCTGGTTCCTCGACCGTATCGCTACCCACGTCTTGGCTTTTGAAGGCGACAGTCAAGTGCGTTGGTTTGAAGGCAACTTCAGCGAATACGAAGCCTGGCGAAAGAAAGAAATCGGTTCAGCCGCAGACCAACCGCATCGCATCAAGTACAAGCCTTTGGCTCGTTGATGATCACCAGCCCAGCCATACGCGCTATTCGCATCGCTTGCGCGGCGATCTTTGTGATGTGTATCGCTGGGCTTATCATCTCGTCCATCGCCGGCAACAACGAAGGTTGGGTTTTGAGTATCGGCATGTGCGGCGCCATTGCAGCAATCATTTTGATTGTTGTTTCGCTCGTGACTACCACAAAACGTGTTCCAGAATTTTCCGATGTTCAAGCTGAGGCCATCGAACAGCGCATCGGTCAACTTGTCGCTGCCGGAGTTGATGAAGGCGAATTACGAGAACTGGTTCGTTCATCAATTCAGTTGGGTCGAGGACTGTGAGCGAAACTGACCAACAACTTGCCTCACGAGTAGCCACTGAAGCCGGCGTCATGTTGGTTGATCTTCGTGAAGAATTAGTCACTGAAGGTATTCACTACTGGGACCTCAAAGATGAAGGCGATGTTGCCGGTCATCGCTACATCATGAGCGCGTTGACCACAGCGCGTCCCGATGATGTGATCTTGTCCGAAGAAGCCGCCGACAATCGACGTCGCCTGAGCGCCGAGCGCGTCTGGATCATTGACCCCATTGATGGGACCAACGAATTCGCCGAACACCCTCGACACGATTGGGCGATTCATATCGCTTTATGGGAATCAGGCGAACTCACCGCAGCTTCAGTTGCCCTTCCGACACTGGGAATCACTTTTGATGCGAGTCCGGCCGCACAAGTGCCACCATCAAAAAGAGACAAACCCCTTTTAGTCACGTCTCGATCTCGCAATCCATATTGCGCAATCATGGTCGCCAACGCCTTGGGCTGTGACGTTGCTCGACTTGGTTCGGCTGGTGCCAAAGCAATGGCCATCGTGATGGGCGAAGCCGATATCTATGTTCACGACGGCGGCATGTACCAGTGGGACTCGGCAGCACCATCCGCGGTCGCTAAAGCCGCCGGCCTGCATGTCAGTCGCATTGATGGTTCTGAGTTGAAATACAACCAAGAATCACTCTGGCTTCCTGATTTTTTGGTCTGCCGAACCGAATTTGCCGAAGCCGCACTGAAAGCATTGAACCCGTAAAGCAAGTATTCTTTGCCCGTGAAACGTTTTCCGGGTATCGCAATCGCTGGCCTCGCATCAATCGCGGCTGGCGCCATTCATGGCGGCGCAATTGGCCTACATGCCGAACATCCACAACTCGCTCGAATCTTTATTGTGATGACCTTGTTGCAGTTGGCATGGGGTCTCACAATTTTGTTGCGACCCCAACACTGGTTGTTGCCACTTGGTGTCCTGATTAACGGTGCAGCAGTCTTCGGCTGGGCTTTAACTCGCATCGCCGGAATTTCATGGATTGATGGACTTGAGATTCGTGAGAGTCCCCAGATCGCTGACAGTTTGTGTGCAGGTCTTGGCATTGTTGCCGCGACTATCGCACTTGCCGCATTGCTCATTGGCGAACGCGAACTTCCTCACGTGCGACTCGCGTTTCCTTCATTCGCGGTACTGCTACTTACTTTGCCCGCCATGTGGAACGGCGCAACTCACGTACATAACCATGGAGTCACTGTTGATGCGAGCGGAAACGTGATCAACGAGGCACTTCCGCATGATCACTCAGCAACCGGCGCGTCGGTTGCGCAGGCGTCAACTGCCACCCCTTCGACAGACGCGATTGTCATCACCACCGATTGGCCGCGTCCTTACGATCCAGCCGCTGGTATTGACATCAGCGGTGTCCCGGGAGTTTCAATTGATCAAGAACTTCGCGCCCGTGACTTGATTGAAGCATCCCAAAAATTGTTGCCTCAGTGGGCCGATACGAAAACCGCCATTGCTGGTGGCTGGAATTCAATCGGCGATGCGTCAACAGGCTTTGAGCATTACATCAATCGTGCCTTGATTGAAGACGACAAATTCTTAGATCCTTCGGCTCCAGAATCATTGGTATATCAAGTTGACGGCGACAAGCGCACACTCGTATCAGCAATGTTCATTGCCAAGACCGGAGTCGCTATCGATGATCCGACGTTGATTGATTTCGCTGGCAATTTAATGCAGTGGCACATCCACGACAATCTGTGTTGGAAACTCAAAAATGGCATCGCCGTTATCGGCGGCATTACCGATGCCGCCGGAAATTGCCCCACCGGCACCGTGCGCGCTGGTGCAGGAAATGCCATGGTGCACGTTTGGATTGCTCCCCATCCGTGCGGACCGTTCGCTGCTCTCGAGGGAACTGGTGCTGGTCGTGCCGATGTGACTGACGCCGAACGCGTTGATCTGTGCAACGTGCCTCATGATCATTCAGGAAGCACAACATCAACCAACACCACTGCGTCAACGAGCGCGCCAACCACCGCGGCTCCCACATACAACGACACCGGTGCAGCACGCATCACTCTTGCTGGATTCGATGGGGTAACTGCCGAGCAACAAGCGCGAGCAGAAGAATTGCTATACCAAACCCGAACCATCTTGCCGAAGTTTTCTACTCCTGAAATAGCAATGACGTACGGGTTCACATCAATTGGTGATGCCAGCACCGGCGTTGAGCATTACATCAATTGGTCGTGGATCAATGACGAACATGAACTTGATCCCAACTATCCCGAGAGTTTGGTCTTTGCCGTTGGTCCAGGCGGAACCCGCACGCTTGCTTCAGCCATGTACATGGTTGGCGACGACTACACACTTGAAACTGTCCCCGATGTCGGTGGATCACTCACTCAGTGGCATGTACATAACAACTTGTGTTTCAGCCAAGACCCAACAGTCTCTGGCTCGACTCGAGTTGTCGGTGTGACCTCAGAGGACGGACCTTGTTCATTCGGTGTCAAACTGAAGGCCAACCCCATGTTGCACGTGTGGCTCACTCCGCAAGCATGTGGCCCGTTCGCCGCACTTGAAGGAATTGGTGCTGGGCAAATTAAGACTGGTGAAGAGCGTCTGTGCGATCATGTGCACTCGCATGGCTAATACTTCGTTGAACAACAAACACCCAAGCGAATCCCAGAGCACATACGCCAAGCACAACAACGGGCATTGAGGTTGATCCGACGGTGTCGATCAAGGATCCGATTGACACAGGAACAATCAATCCCCCAATAGCTGCCGCCCCAACGATCCATGCGGTGGCTTGAGCTGAGAGCGAGAGTTTTTCATCAACCATTGCGATCATGGTCGGATATTGCGGGCCCGAAGCGAAACCAAATAGTCCGGCGCCTATCCAAATTGAAAGTGCGTTGGTGTCCCCCGAAATCATGATCATGAGACCTACTAATGAGAAGCCACAAGCCCATCCAACGATTGTGAGTGGCC
>CAIQJP010000053.1 GCA_903872155.1 uncultured Actinomycetes bacterium
AATGATGTCGGTGATATCGCGCGAGCAATTGAATGGGCACTCACCGATGATGAGCATCGTGAGCGATTAAAAATCGCCGCAGGGCGAGCCGCACAACGTTGGACGTGGGAAAACGTTGGACGTGATGCGGTTGTGGCATTGGGTGGCAGTTCGGATCGTCGTGGTCCTGTGGTTGTTGCGAGCCGCATTGGCCTTATGGGTCCGTATGCCGGGTCACCTTCGGGAATTGGCACGTATAACGCGCGTTTGGCGAAGGCGTGGCACGAGAATCGTGATCTACCTGAAATCATTGAATATGTTGATGTTTCCAACACTTCAATTGCCGTGAGCGATTGTCATTCTGCGGCTGGAATGGGTCGGTACTGGTATCCGCACGATGTTGATCATCTGATTGTTTCCTTAGGGTCGTCGCCTTACCACGCAATGTCAGTTGCCCGCACTTCTGAAATTGCCTGCCATGTCTGGTTGCATGAACCAACTCTTGTTGGCTGTCATGTTGGCATTGGGCATCAATCTGGTTCGCGCGAATGGGCCGATGACTACATGCGAGATCGATTGCGCGACTGCAACGTGTCCGAACAGTTATGGCCACAAGATCTGCTCGATGCCGAGGCCTACCACGCAGCCGGAATTCACTTTTTAGAACCTGTATTGCGCAATGCGCGATCGGTCATCGTGTCAAGCAACGAAGCTGCCCAAAAGATCCGCAGCATTCGAACCGATGTGCCGATTTTGGTGCTGCCACTAGCACATGAAATATGTGAACCTGTCGCACAATGGCCGAGCGATCAACTCGTGGTGTCAGTCGGTTGGATTGATGCAAGCAAGCGCCCAGAAGAAGTCGTGCGGTCGTTATCTCGAATGAAGGCGCGTTTGCTTTTCGTGGGTGAGGCATCTGAAAAGATTCAAGAACAAGTCATGAATGTGGCCGACAAACTAGGGATGGCGAGTCGAGTGAGTTTCACTGGGCGTCTCTCTGACGACGACTACGACCGCACATTGCGATCGGCATCGTTGGCGATTCAGCTTCGTGTACAAGGTGGGCGGGGTGAGCGGTCGGCCGCTGTTAACGACTTGCGTTCACGGGGAATTCCGGTGATTTGCGATATTGGTCGTGACGAGTCATTTTCAGTGGACGAAGTTGAACAGCAAGCGCGTGAGTTGCTCTACGAAGAAACTGTTTGGAATATAGCTTCGGCAGATTCGGTAGCGATTGCTCGTTCGTGGACATTTGCTGATGTCAGTCAAGCCCTTGTCTCGTGGGTTGATCGGTCACATGAGTTTGAAGCGGCAACAATTCATCAGGCATCTTCATTAGGGTGAATGTTGCTATGAGTTTCGAAGTTCCCTTTGTCCGCATCGTGATTTTGTCTTTTGATGGCGGACAGATGACTCTTGACTGCATTGAGTCATTGGTGAAAACCGATTGGTCACGCGATCGCTACGAAATCGTGCTGGTTGACAATGGTTCGCTTGATGATGTGACTGAACGTGTTCGTGCGCAATATCAAGATGTGCGCATTCTTGAACCATTGCGTAACTTGGGCTTTGCAGGTGGATGCAATTTGGGCATACAAGCAATTGCCTGTTCGCAAGGTAAGCCACTTCATGCCTACGACCATGTTGCATTAGTGAATAACGATGCCACTGTTGATGCCGGCTGGTTGAAGGCCTTAGTTGAAACAATTGAAATGGGAAGTGACGTTGGTGCGGCGAGCGCCAAGATGTTGTTCGCTGATCGATTTACTGGAATTGACATTGAGGTTTCTGAGACATCAATTGCAGGTGGTGGAGATGACCGACTCGTGGGCGTCTGCGTATCTGGTATTCGCATTGATGGTCAACGTTCGGATGATCGTTTGCAATTTGACGAAGGCTTTCATGGGCCGGTTGGCTTTGACCCAAGTCGGGGTGAAGAGTTTGCTCGCTGGAGCAAAAACCGGGGAGCTCTACGCATTAGCGAAACACGAACTGACGAATCTGTTCAACAAGTGGTGTCATTTCGGTTGTCGGCTGAAACTGAGCGCACCGTCACCTTGCGGTCAGATATTGATGAAGTGACTGTGACTGTTGGCGGTGGCTACGCCGACAAGAAGCCAGTCTTCACGTGGGTTGATGTGCGGGTCGGTAGCGATGTCTTTGACGTGATCAACAATGTCGGTTCAAATCTCTATGAGCGCGGATTTGGTGGCGACCGTGGATTTCTTGAACGTGACCGTGGTCAGTTTGAGCAAGCCGTTGAAGTCTTCGCATGGTGTGGCGGCGCAGTGTTGTTGAAGAAGACGTACCTTGATGCGGTTGGTGTTTTCGACGAGCGTTTGTTCTTGTATTACGAAGACACCGATTTGTCGTGGCGCGGTCGTCTGCAGGGTTGGCGCTATCTCTATGCCCCCAGAGCCTTAGTGCGTCACCGTCACGCACAATCATCGGGGGTCGGCAGCGACACCTTCCGTTTTTATACCGAACGCAATCGTTTGTTGGTTTTAGCAAAGAATGCTCCGTTGTGGTTGACGGTTCGATCGGGGCTTGGTGAGGTGCGACGCACGGTCATCATCAATGTGCGTCACTTAATTTTGCGACCATTGACTTTGCGGATGCCCGCGCGTCCCGAGGCTGCGATGCGCCGCCGAGTCTTGAAGTCGTATCTTTCATTGGTTCCAGCAATGTTGCGTGATCGCTGGTTGATGGACCGCCGTTGTTCGCGTCAATCATTAATGAAGTGGGAAGTGTCGAAGTGACCCGTCCCAAAGTTGCGATCTACAACTTGTATTGGGCTACCTACGGCGGTGGTGAGCAAGTGAGTGGAGCAATTGCCGAAACATTGTCAAAGTATTGCGATGTCACTTTGCTCGGACCCGAGGAACCAAATATTGATGCCACCCGCGCACGACTTGGTGTCGATCTTGGTGGATGTGCATGGCGAAAAGTCGTTGACGATCTTGAGGCTGGCGTTGCGAGTGCCGACTTTGATGTCTTCATAAACGGCACCTATCGCAGTCATACGGTGAATCAGGCTCCGGTTGGTTTGTATTACGTGCATTTTCCAGAACCTCCCACAACCTCGCGTCGCAAAGCGATTGATGCGGTGGCACGAACTGGTCTAGGTGCAATGAAGTTGGCCCAACGTGTTCCAAGTCGTCTTGAAGGCGTACGTCGTGGACTGCAACGCCGAGTTATTGATCAATCATGGGTTACGTCGTACACCAAGTTTTTGTCAAACTCGCAATACACCGCGGGCTGGGTGAAGGAACTTTGGGATGCCAATAGCGAAATTGTGTACCCGCCAGTTCGCACAACTGTGAAGCCAGGCACGAAGGTTGAATTGATCACGTCAATTGGACGATTCTTTGATCCGTCACTTGGTCATTCAAAGAAACAACTTGAGTTACTGGAAGCATTCACGCGCATGTTTTCATCGCGTGAAGGTATCGGGTCGTGGAAGCTCTCATTTGTCGGTGGGGCCGATGGCGCGAGTCGTGACTACGCATTGGCAATACGTCGTGGTGCAATCGGGCTACCTATTGCCGTTCATTTGAATGCACCTCGTGAGACAGTTGAGACCACACTTGCTACTGCGAGCATTTACTGGCACGGTGGCGGATTTGGCGAAGATGCCGAACTTCATCCTGAGCGTTTTGAACATTTTGGTATCGCTGTTGTTGAAGCAATGGCGGCGGGCGCAGTGCCAGTGGTGTTTGCGGCAGCCGGTCCGGCCGAAATTGTTCGGCACGGAGTTGATGGTTTCCATTGGAAAACTCTTGAAGAGTTGCAGTCATTGACTCGTCGATTAATGAATGATGAAGAATTGCGATCGAAGATGTCGGCTTCAGCTCAAGAACGAGCCGCCGAATTTGGCGTGGATGTTTTCGCCAAGCGAATCAGTTCTTTGATCTGATTTTCAGATCACGACACATATCCCAATACGTCAATCAGCACATCGCTACTTGTGGTCCCGCTGACGCCCGCGTCGTTGTAGACCTGCAAAGTGCCACCGGTACCCAGTTTCACAATGGCCATGTTCGGAACTATTGAGCCGCCAGCAAAATTGACATTTGAAGAATTGGGTATAGGTAGCCCAGTTGGCCACACCGCTAACCAACCCCAAGCAGAAGCGTTGACCGACGTGACATTGAGATACACCGCAGTTGCATTGGCAGGGATTCCGAATGCGCCCGAAACTTGCACGGTGCGTTTTTCGCCAGCACTCATGCGAGTTTTCGATGTTCCAATGCCAGTGCGCGTGTCAAAGATTCGTACCGGGTCAATTGTTGTTGTCTTGCCTTCGCCGTTGGTGCTCGAGGTGAAGTATCCGAACACGTCCACAATGAGATGAGTGCCGGCCTCGGCAACAAAAAGACGAACTTTGCCGTTGCTTCCAATTTTGACCACGGCCAAGTTTGAACGATCTTTGCCTGCGATCAAATTGAGATTCGATGCATTGGGGCGACTGGAATGATCGGGGTATGCCGATACGAAACCGGTACCAGTTGGTGACACTGCAGTGATATTGAGAACTACTGAATCGGCATTTTGAGGAACGCCAGCGATGCCAGCAACTGTGAACGTTCGATCATCAAGTGGCTTGAATTTTCCGTCTTGAACAGCGGACTGTTCGCCAAGTCCGGTGCGAGTATCGAGCAGTCGCTGCGGCGTGACTCCGATAAACGAACTCCCGCGAGACGTCGACGTGAGTGCATTGGTGTCAAACCAGCCAGCGACATCGGCGACAACATTGGTGAGTCCATTGAAGTTATACAAACGAATCTTTCCACCAGCGCCAACGCGAGCCAAAACCAAGTTGGGTACAGTCGTCCCGACTTCGGTATTGAGATTTGACGCACTTGGCCAAGCACCGTACGTGAATTGATCATTGAAGACATCGCCGACTCCGGCTGGGCGTGGACCAACGGTGATAAAGCCTTCAGTTGCTGGAGCAATTGCCGTGACATTCAGTAACACCGCGCTGACGCCGCTCGTAGGAATTCCACCAACACCAGTGACTTGGAGATCATGGTTGGCGGCATCATCGGCACGAAACTGAGGATTGGTGGAGGGTTGGCTTCCATCGCCGTGTCTGATTGGCCCGTTGGTAATGCCAGTTCCATTACGCGTATCAAGAATGCGTGTTGGATTGATTGAGTGAAACCCACCCGTTGCTGTTGCTGAACTTCCTTGATCGAAAGTGCAAATTGGAATTCCGAAACACACTGCATCGAGATCAATTGTTGGAATATTGGTGGGTGAAATATCAACGATGCCGTGCAAGTGACGGCCAGTGAGCATGTCGCGAATGTAAATGACGTAGTGACCGGCGTATGCAATTCCGCCGGTCCAAGCGTTGCCCTTGTTCTTTGTTGATGCGAAAGCACCTATTGAGACACCGCGATCATTCGTGGGTGGGTGGTCACATGTCTCGTGCCAATTGCAATCAATTTGAAAGATGTCTACTTCAAGGCGATTATCGGGCACAGCATCGTGCGACAAGATGTTGCCCTGCAAACGAAACGCTCCGTTGACGCCAAGTTGAGGTAAATCAATTTGGCCGACATTGAGCCAATCTGAGCCCATCGTTGAGTCAACTTGAATCTGTACGCCACCAAAGTTGCCCTGCCATGGATCGTACGTTTTCCAATAGCACGGATCATTTTCGTTGGTTCCGGTGCAGTTGGTGGGTGGGTGAGGGTAAATCTCAAGACGCATCATCGAAGCAGACCCACTCACTGTGATGCCGTTTGATTGAGAAGTTCTCCAGCCAAAAGTTGGGGATCCAGGAGTGCGGTCAAAATTCCAGAGGCGTCCATCGGCGCTCCAGCGAACCATCGTTTCATAATCGCCGCCACCGGCCCCGTTGTAAATCGCGTCAACACCGATGCTGCCGACGGTTCCGCTGGTGTTGAGGGTGAAGTTGATGGTCGTATTTGCGGTAGCAACTGCTGGTATCTGGAAGGCGATCAAACTCGAGAGCAGCAAACCGAATACAAAAACCACACGAGACTTCATCACAGACATATCATCGGCACGTTTGGCGCACACATGAGGTTTGTTTTGTTTAGGAACCTTCTGGTTTCTTGGCGATAACCAACATCTGGCCGGCCAGTGGACGCCAAGGGAGGCGTAAATACAGCGG
>CAIQJP010000054.1 GCA_903872155.1 uncultured Actinomycetes bacterium
GACCACACTCGCGACCTCGCTGGACACATGCAAGCTTGTCGCGATTGGCAGCGCGTTTTGTACGACAACAATTGGGCTGGCATCACGTGGCCCAAGCAATATGGCGGACGTGGCGCGAGTGCCATTCAGTCGGCGATCTTTGCTGAAGAGATGTCGCAATTCGATGTTGCGACGGGCGCCTTTGCAGTTTCGATTGGCATGGTTGGGCCAACGCTCATTGCCCACGGAACTCCCGAACAACAACAGCAACACCTCGCCCCCATCTTGAAGGGCGAAGAAGTCTGGTGCCAACTCTTCAGCGAACCTGGTTCGGGTAGTGACCTCGCGTCACTCGGAACTCGTGCAGTGCGCGACGGTGACGATTGGGTCGTGAACGGACAAAAAGTTTGGACCAGCTTTGGCCAGTTCGCCGACTACGCAATTTTGTTGGCCCGCACCGATGTCGAATTGCCCAAGCATGCTGGCATCACGTATTTCATTTTGGATATGAAGTCCCCCGGCATCGATGTTCGCCCAATCACCCAAATCACTGGCGTGCAGCACTTCAATGAAACCTTTCTCACCGATGTCCGCATTCCTCACACAAACATCATCGGCGACATCAATGCTGGCTGGAAGGGCGCTCAGACCACGTTGATGAATGAACGCAGCCACATTGGTTCAGGCGGAACATGGTCAGTTGATCAATTGATTCAACTTGCTCAACAACGCGGACTATCTGGAGATCTCAATATTCGTCAAGGACTCGCTCAAGCCCATGCCCGCGCCGAGACTCTTCGCTACATGGGTTTTCGCATGCGAACTGCGATGAGTCAAATGCGGATGCCCGGACCCGAAGCTCTCACGCTCAAATTGGCCTATGCAAATCATTGGCGCCTCACCGCCGAATTAGCTACCGAAATTCTTGGGGCTGGCGCGATGCTCTGGGCCGACGATGCACCCGAAGACAACCAATGGGGTCAACACTTACTCGGCCAGTTTGCCATTCGCATCGGTGGCGGCACTGACGAAATTCAACACAACATCATTGCCGAACGTGGTCTTGGCTTGCCGCGCGAACCTCAACTCGACAAAGACATGCCGTGGCGTTTGTCGAACAAAGTCGGATGAAAGAGAATCACTATGAGCAACACAACTTCTGACATCATCGTTGACGCAACACCCGAAGCGAAGGCTGCATTTTTTAGCGAACTGCAAACCTATGTTGGTCTTGAAATCGGCGCGCCGACTCCAGCGCCTGACGAAATCAACGCCCCCATGATTCGGCACCTCGTCGAAGCGGTTGGCGATAAAAACCCCGTTTACACAAATGCCGAATTAGCAAAACAATCAGTTCATGGCGGAATCGTCGCACCTCCCACCATGTTGCAAGCCTGGGTCATGAACGGCATCGACGGACCAGCACGCACTGGCGACGGCCCATACGAAAAAATGAATCAACTGTTGTTCTCGCGTGGTTTCACCAGTGTTGTTGGCACAAATAGTGAGCAGACCTATGTGCGCTACCTTCGCCCCGGAGATCAACTCACGATGCGCACTGTGATTGATTCAATCAGCGACGAGAAAACCACTGGTCTTGGCACCGGACATTTCGTCAGCACTCGGCAAGATTATTACGACGCAAAAAATGAACTCGTCGGATCAATGCTCTTTCGCATCTTCCGTTTTCAACCTAAAGCCAAGGCCCCAGCCGCTAAGCCCAAAGTACTTCGCCCTCGCCCCGCAACTACTCATGACAACCAGTGGTACTTTGACGGCCTCAACGATGGTGTTTTGTATTCGCAAGCGTGTGCCGAATGTGGCGAAGTTCGCTTCCCAACCGGGCCCATGTGTCCCACCTGTCATTCATTGAAATGGGAAAAAGTTGAGATGCCGCTATCGGGCACCATTCATAGTTTTGTGATTGCGCATTATCCGCAGGTTCCTAGTTTTGAATATCCGCTTCCCGTGTTGCTTGTTGACATCGATCCGTCAATCTCTCATGCAGGTAAGCCTGGCAATAACAAGGTGCGCATGATCATGAACTCTGCTGACACCGACCTTGATGCTCTTGTCGTCGGATCACGAGTTCGTATCGAGATTCGCACAACCGATCCCGATATGAAACTTCCTTTCGCCATTCTCGATTCAACTAGCAACACCGGAGCTGCCTCATGAATTTCGATCTTTCCGAAGAACAACAAGTCATTAAAGATCTGGCTCTGCAAATTTTTGAAGGCCAATCAACTGTCGAACGAGTCAAGGTCGCTGAAAAAGGTGATGGGTTCGATCGCGATATGTGGCAACAGCTTGCTAACAGCGGAATTCAGGCCTTGTGCGTCCCCGAAGAGTTTGGCGGAAGCGGTTTCGGCGGGGTTGAACTTTCTCTTGCACTTATGGGACAAGGTCGCTACGTTGCCCCCGTCCCGTTATGGACAACGGGCGTCAGCGCACTTGCACTCACCGACTTTGGTTCTCCCGACCAACAGCGCAACTTCTTGCCTGGTCTTGCGACTGGCGAGACAATTTTCACGATTGCGCTTGCAGAATCTGGTGCCAACGATGTCATGCGACCCACAGTGACCGCCACCGTTAGTGGCGACTCAGTGAAGTTGCAGGGATACAAACCCGCCGTTCCGTTTGCCCAGCACGCACACTTCGTCTTGGTACCTATCACGTTTTCAGGAACATCAAGCAATGATGTCGGAGTAGCAATTGTTGATCTTTCATTGAGCGGTATTTCGAAAACCGAAGTGAAGACAACAAATCACGAACCACAAGCCCACCTTTCATTTGATTGCACAATTTCTGTGTCTGACATTCTTGGTCAAGGAAGCGACATCGATAATCGCGAAGCATTGCGTTCAGTTTTTGAACATTCACTCACTGCCCTTGCCGCAATTCAAGTCGGTGTCGCCGAAGGTTCACTCGCCTATGTTTCGACACACCTCTCTTCACGCCGTCAATTTGGTAAGCCACTCGCTGCTTTTCAGGCAACAACTCAACGAGCAGCTGACGGATACATCACAACCGAAGCGATGCGAGTGACTGCACTCAATGCGGCATGGCGCCTCGCCGAAGGGTTTGATGCCCGTCGCGACGTTGCGGTTGCCGCCTATTGGGCAAGCGAAGGCGCTCAACAAGTTGTCACAGCCGCCCAACACCTTCACGGCGGAATCGGCGCCGATGTCGATTACCCCGTACACCGCTATTTCTTGTGGGGCATTCAATTAGCCAGTGTTCTTGGATCTGCGAGTTCGCACCTCGCTCGACTCGGCAATTTAATTGCCCGCACGTGAAACGAGCCTGATATGTCAACTCTTCCAGCCACTCGATCATTCGCCAACGTCACTGTTGGCGATGAGTTAACGCCATTTGATCTACCGATCACTCGAACATTGATTGTTTCCACGGCAATCGCGACTCGTGACTATCAAGTCGTGCACCACGACCCATCCATCGCAGCCGAACGTGGATCAAAAGACATCATCATGAATATCCTCACATCGAATGCATTCGTCGGACGTTTTGTCACCGACTGGGCTGGACCCAACTCTTTTATTCGTTCGGTCAAAGTTCGGTTAGGTGCCCCCAACTACCCAGGCGACACCATGGTGATCACCGGATCAGTCACGGCAAAGGATGATGCCAACAAAGTGGTCACTGTCGCAGTCAAAGGCTCAAACTCGATGGGCGATCACATGAATGCAACTGTTGAGGTGGTTTTGCCATGAGCATCAATCGTCCAGGCAATCAACTCGGAGGTAAAGCTTCGATCGTTGGCATCGGAGCAACAGAGTTTTCCAAAGACTCTGGCCGAAGCGAAATGAGTTTGGCAAGTGAAGCAGTCGCTGCAGCAATCTCTGATGCTGGCTTGAAGCCATCAGATATTGATGGCATGGTCACGTATTCGACTGACAACAATCCCGATGTTGAAATTGCTCGCCACGTAGGCATCGGCAGTTTGCGTCATTTCAGTCGCGTGCATTACGGCGGCGGCGCTGCGTGCGGCACCATTGTGATGGCTGCGATGGCCGTCGCTACCGGAGTTGCCGATGCAGTTGTTTGTTATCGCGCGTTCAACGAACGAAGTGGCCGTCGATTTGGCGCCGGAGTTCAAGATCTCCCGAACGCTGCAACCGCCGAACGCGCCCAGTTCTCATGGACCACTCCTGCAGGTCAACTGACTCCCGCAAGCTGGGTGGCAATGGTCGCACGTCGATACATGCATCTTTATGGCGCAACTTCTTCCGATTTTGGTCGCGTTGCTGTCGCCGGTCGACGACACGCCGCCAACAACCCTGCCGCGTGGTTTTACAACGACCCCATCACCCTCGAAGATCACCAAGCCAGCCGTTGGATTGTCGATCCATTGCACTTGCTTGACTGCTGCCAAGAAAGCGACGGCGGTCAAGCACTTGTTGTGACAAGCGCCGAACGCGCTCGTGATTTGCCAAATACTCCCGCATTAATCGTTGCTGGTGCACAAGGTGCGGGCGTCGATCAATGGACCATGACTTCGTTCTTCCGTGACGACATCGCTCAACTCCCCGAAATGAAAGTTGTCGCCGACGAACTATGGACATCATCTGGCCTCACACCCGCTGATATCCAGACCGCAATCTTGTACGACCACTTCACACCGTATGTGTTGATGCAACTTGAAGAATTTGGCTTTTGCGGTCGCGGCGAAGCAAAAGATTTCATCAAGGACGGTGCCCTCGAAATGGGTGGGCGACTCCCCATCAACACGCATGGAGGCCAGCTTGGCGAGGCATATATCCATGGCATGAATGGCATCGCTGAAGCCGTACGACAGGTCCGTGGCACAAGTGTCAATCAGGTAGATAAGGTTGAAAACGTTCTCGTGACTGCTGGCACGGGTGTGCCCACAAGCGGGCTAATTCTGGGGGTAGACCGATGAGCCAAGACACCAATTCAGATTTGAGCTTCGACTCACTTGATGTCATTTCTAATGATGCATATCGCAACGGTCCGCCTCACGAGTTACTCACTCGTCTACGCAATGAAGCACCAATTGCGCGCCATCGTGGCATTGAGCAGGGTTACCCCGAATGGTTCTGGGCGCTCACCCGTCATGCCGACATTGTTGAAGTGAGTCGTAAGTTTCAGACGTATTCATCGGGCGCCAAGGGATCGTTAATGAATCAAGATCGACCCGATCTTGAACTCGCCCGGTTAATGATCGATCTCGATCCTCCCGAGCACACTCGGTTGAAGAGCTTGGTCAATCGTGGCTTCACTCCCAAAGCAATGCGCATGCTCGAAGAGCACTTCCGTGAAGTGGCAATTCAACTCATTGATGAAGCCTTACAAGAGCAAACGCTTGATTTCGTCGACAAGGTGTCGGCCGAGCTGCCCCTCATTGCGATTGCCGAACTTGTGGGCATTCCGGTTGAAGACCGTCGCAAGGTTTTCCACTGGTCAAACACCATGATTGGCACCACCGACCCTGATTTTGCCGGTGCGCCAGAAGACGCCCAAATTGCGGCTGCCGAGTTGTATATGTACTCCAATGAACTAGCAGCACAACGCAAGCTTGAACCCAAAGACGACATCATTACGACGTTGATTAGCGAACACGATGGTGACGTTCTTACCGAACACGAATTTGACCTCTTTATGTTGTTGCTCGCTGTCGCTGGCAACGAGACCACCCGTAACGGAATCAGTCATGGTGTTCTCGCCATGATTGAAAACCCCGATCAGTGGAACTTGTTGAAGAACGATCCAAGTTTGGTGACGACTGCTGTTGAAGAAATTCTGCGTTGGGGAACTCCCGTCAACAATTTCCGCCGCACCGCGGTGTGCGATGTTGAACTTCATGGTGTGCAGATCAAAGAAGGCGAAGCAGTCGCCATGCTCTACCCATCGGCCAACCGTGACGATTCGGTTTTCAAGGATCCGTTCAAGTTCGATATCACGCGCAATCCCAACCCTCACGTCACCTTTGGTGGCGGCGGCCCCCACTTCTGCCTCGGTGCAAACTTGGCCCGCCTCGAAATGCGCATCTTGTTTGAAGAAATGGCTAAGCGCATTGATCGCATTGAACTCACCGGTGAAGTGCGCAAGTTGCGTTCAAGTTTCATTCACGGAATCAAAACTCTTCCCGTACACCTTCACGCTCGTTAATCACTTTCATCAATTTCAATTCAAGGAGTCATTATGGCCAATCCCGTCATCATCGAAGCTGGTCGTTCAGCAATTGGTAAGCGCAATGGCGCATTCGCCGACCTTCACGCCGTCAAGTTGCTCGGCGCCGTGCAAAACGGTGTGTTGCAACGTGCAGGCCTTGACCCAATTTCGCTTGGCCAAATCATTGGTGGCTGTGTCACCCAAGCCGGCGAACAGGCCAGCAATGTGTCACGCACTGCATGGCTCAACGAAGGACTCCCCTGGCAGGTTGCCGCGACGACAATCGATTGTCAGTGCGGTTCAAGCCAGCAGGCCAACCACATGATTCACAACATGATTCACGCTGGCGTCATCGACTCGGGCATGGCTTGTGGAGTCGAGCACATGAGCAAAGTTTGGCTCGGCGCCAACGTACCCCGACTCGGTGAAGGCGCTGATGTCACATTTGTGAACGGCAGCTCAAAGCCTGGCGATTTTGCTCTTGATATGCCCGATCAATTCGGTGCAGCCGAGCGCATCGCCGACCGTCGTGGGATTACCCGCGAAGACGTTGATTACCTTGGTCTCATTTCTCAACAAAAGGCTTTCCGCGCGACCGAAGAGGGTCGCTTTGAACGTGAGATTATTCCGATCGAAGTCACCGATGCCGAAGGCAATACCACTCTCGTTACTCGCGATGGCGGGCTCCGTGAAACAACCGCCGAGAAGTTGGCCAGTTTGAATCCGGTCATGCCTGGCGGACGCCACACGGCTGGCAACAGCAGCCAAATTAGCGATGGCGCTGCTGCCGTGCTGTGGATGGACGCCGATCGCGCCAAAGGTGAAGGTCTCAAAGCCCGTGCCCGCATTGTCTCGCAATGTCTCGTCGGTGCAGAGCCGTTTTACCACCTTGATGGTCCGGTTCAATCAACTGAAAAAGTTCTCAAAGACTCGGGCATGACGATGAAAGATATTGACATCGTTGAAATCAACGAGGCATTCGCCAGCGTGGTTCTTAGTTGGGCCCAAGTTCACGGCGTCAGCCGCGATGAATTGATGTCGAAGGTCAATGTGAACGGTGGAGCGATTGCTCTTGGCCACCCGGTTGGTTCAACCGGCAGCCGCCTCATCACCACTGCCCTGCATGAACTTGAGCGCACCGACAAAGAGTTCGCTTTGATCACGATGTGTTGCGGTGGTGCTGTTTCTACAGCCACCATCATTCAGCGCATCAGCTGAATCACATTTATCGAGTTGAGCGCACGAGTCCTAAACCGGCCGTTGCCACCAATTCGCGCTGGATCTCATTCACGCCGCCACCAAAGGTGTTGATCTGTGCTGCACGGGCAGCACGTTCAACTTCACCATGGATGACTGCGCCTTCAGATCCTTCTCGTAGGTGTGACACGGGGCCGAGAATTCCTTGCAGAATTCGATAGACCTCAACAGCCTTCTCCGTACCGAAGACTTTGACGCCAGATGCTTCGGCCGGTCCGAGCGTGTTGTCTGAAACTGCCTTGGCCAACTTCCAGGTCATCAATCGAATCGCATCAAGCAGTGCATGACTCTTCGCGAGATCGGCTTGTACCCACGGAACATCGATCATCTTTTGATCATTGCCAGTTCCGCTTGGAGTCACGCGACACCAGGTCGTGACGTCATCCAACAAACGTTCGGTCAAGCCCGACAACGCCGCTAATCCAACGCGCTCGTGATTGAGTTGCATCGTGATGAGCTTCCAACCGCCATTGATCTCGCCGATGACATTTTCTTTCGGAACGCGAACATCGGTGTAGTAGGTCGCAGTGGTCATAACTCCACCAACCGTCACGATAGGAGTCCATTCAAAGCCGGGTGTATTTGTCGGAACAATGATGAGGGTGATGCCTTGATGCTTCGGTGCTTCGGTATCGGTGCGGCACGCCAACCAGACATAGTCAGATTGGTTTGCACCCGAGGTGTAGACCTTGTTGCCATTGATGACCCACTCATCACCATCGAGCACCGCTGAGCAACGTAACGCGGCCAAGTCGGTGCCGGCCTCTGGTTCGGTGTAACCAATTGCAAAGTTGATTTCGCCCTGCAGAATTCCGGTGAGGTACTGATCTTTTTGGGCTTGGGTTCCGTGAGCCATGATGGCTGGTCCAACGGTGTTCACCGTGACGAACGGGAACGGTGCATGGGCGCGTTGAATTTCGTCGAACATGATGAACTGGTCGGTTGCCGGTCGTCCCTGACCACCGAACTCTTTGGGCCAACCAAGACCGAGCCAACCGTCGGCGCCAAGTTTGCGCACGAGTTCACGGAACAACGGCCTTCCTTCGCCCGATTCACCCAACTCGGCCCGTACTTCGGGGGTCAACATCGCCGCGAAGTATTCACGGAGTTCCTTACGTAGTGCCTGCTGTTCGGGTGTTTCGGCGAGATACATAAGTTCACCCTACCCCCCTTCTGACGGGGTGTCAGAAACTCTGCCCAGTGAAATTTTGCCAATTATTGGGTCGAAATACCGCTAGACAGAGGGCGTGAAGATGCTCTTCCCGCAACCTCAAGAAATCTCGGTTGAAGAGGCCTACAACGGAACCCATCGCATTCGTCGTCGTGATCTTTTTGGGGATCGACCATGGGTCGTGCTGTCGATGATCAGCACAGCCGACGGTGCCACTGCAATCGACGGCAACTCGGCAAAGTTGGGCGGACCAACCGACCGCCAAGTCTTCCTACATCTTCATCGCTCGGCTGACTGTGTTCTCGTCGGAGCCCAAACCATCCGCCAAGATTCGTACTCGCCACTCCCCGCTCACCAGAAGCTCGTCGTACTCTCCAACACCGGCGATTTGGGAACAAATACTCAGGCGCTACTTGATGCTGGCAATACCCAGATCGTCACGGGTGATGTACAAAACATCGTGCACAATCTTTCAGGAAATATCTGTGTTCTTGAAGGCGGCTCAAATCTGAACAATCAAATGTTGCAAGCAAATTTGATTGACGAAATTTGTCTCACCATCGCTCCGATGTTTGTCGGTGGCACGACCCCACGAATTTTCGAAGGTGACTTGTTCAACCATGAGTCATGGACGCTTGCACATGTCTGCCACGACTCGGGTTTCGTCTTCTTGCGCTACTTGCGATCTGAATGAGGCAACTGAGCCATTTTCGGTAGCGAATTCACTGGCGGTCGCTCGCCAATATTGAGTTGTAGAGGACCAAGTTCTTTGCGATGCAACATCGGTACGTCTTCGGCAAAGTCTGGCGGGTACGGAGTACGCAAGAGCAACGTCGCAGCAACTTCGGCTGCTTGAATCGCCAATGTTTCTAACTTGTGATGGCGATGCAATCGCACACCAAGATCGACTTGACCAAGACTTTGAATGCCAAACTTCTCGGCCATGTCGATCAACATGCCGATCTCAACGCCCCAACCTGTTGCGAAAGGAATGGCTTCAAGCATGCTTCGTCGACCAGCAAATTCACCAGCAAGCGGCTGTTGCAGATCGGCAATTTCTGGAAAGTACATCGACAACAAAGGTCGCGCGACCAGTTCAGTGGTTCGTCCGCCACCACCTAAGTGCGACGGCCGTTCGTAATTTGCCTTCACGAGTCCGAGTTCATCGTCGATGAGCAATGGAACCACCAACCGAACAATCCAATCGGTCGTGAAACTCGTGATATCTCCATCAATCCATACCACGATGTCGCCAGCACTCGCCAACAAACTGGCCCACAGTGCGTTTCCTTTTCCGCGCGCGGCTCCGTGAAAGAAATGCACGAAATCAACTGGCACCACTGTTGCCCCGGCTTCGGCCGCAATTTCATCAGTGCCGTCGGTTGAGTCGTCGTCGAGCACAATCAATTCATCAACCAACGTGCCAACGAGAGTCGGTTCAATCATTCGAATGAGGTCGCCAACCGTCTGGGCTTCGTTACGACAAGGGATGCACACCGAAATAGTGCGGTTGCCCTTCAGGCTCAAAGCGTAAGCCAAGTCCCATCCGGTTGGATCGAATGTCTTAACTGCGCTCATATCGACTCCATCCCGTAGCCTGCGGAACATGTTCTTGTACGGCGTGGTGAACGCTTCACCTGACTCATTAAACCTTGATTCAATCGCAACTGACGCCACTTCTGCGAGGCAGAGAGGTGAATATCTCCTGAATCACGGGTGCGACGGCATTGATCTGGGTGGACAAGGTTCAACTGATAACGCTTCAGTGATCCCATGGCAAGAAGAATGGGACCGGCTCAAAGAGATCGTTGAAACCCTGGCACAGTTCAAGGTGCCACTCAGTATTGACTCGTGGAAACCTCAAGTCACGCGTCTTGCTCTTGAGCATGGAGCCACAGTCATCAATGCGGCTGATGGAATGCAGAACGATGAGATGTGGCAAGTTGCCGCCGACTTTCAGGCACCCATTGTTTTGCCATTTTTGTCAGGACCTAATCCGCGCGAAATGGAACTCGTCAAGGCCGACCCCATTCAGGTCATGCTCGACTTCTTTACCGAACAGCTCAAGGTTGCCGATCGCTTTGGTTTACGACAACTCTGCATCCTTGATCCAGGTACCGGCTTCGCTCCGTCAAATTGGCCGTGGGACGAGCGCTACATCTACCAAAAGCAGGTCTACTCAAACCTTGATCGCCTGCGCATCTTCAATCTTCCGCTATACATCGCTTTGCCCTGGAAAGAAACCGCACAACACGACGAGCTGCTTGAGATCGTTTTGCGCCAACAACCTGAATTTGGTCGGGGTCATTATCCCGAGAAGATTCGTCGCGTCGAACGACAGCTTGGCTTATAAAGAAGATGTCAAAAGTGCAAGTGCGCCGCGTGGGTGCACTGCATCAGGAGGAAGAGTTGCCTCCCAATTCTTTGGGCAACGTTGTGGCGCAACTTCTTGCAGTGGCGCCAAGACAAAACGCCTTTCGGCATACCTCGGATGCGGCACAGTTAACTCGCCGCCAGTGATTGTCACATCATCAAAAAAGAGTAAATCTAAATCGAGTGTGCGCGGACCCCAATGAATCTCCCGCACCCGTCCTGCTTCGGCTTCAATGCGGTGCAACCATCGCATGAGTGCATAGGGGTCAAGTTCGGTTTTAAGCACCACAACCATGTTGAGATACGCGCCTTGATTTTCTGGGCCACCAACTGGGTCGGTCTCAAAAACCTGAGACTGTTTCAACACATGAACACCAAGTTGTTCAATGGCAAATTTCAACGATTGAACTCGGTCTCCTAAATTACTTCCTAGAGCAACAATCGCTTCGTGCACGTTTTACTCGTTAGTGCCAATTGCAATGCGGTGAATCCGTACTGCCGATGATTGAACATCTTCTGGAACCGGAGGACGGAGTTTGGTGAGGGTCAGGTCAACTGCCAACACATGCGGAAATGACAACACCACATCGGCCATTCGTTGGGCCAAACGTTCGAGCAACTGATCTGAATTGGCACGAGCGGTGGCCGCTAACTGCATGCATACTTCGCCGTAGTGGACGGTTAGAGTCAAGTCGTCACTGGCCCCAGCAGAGCGCAAGTCAACATGAATATCGACATCAATTTGCAGAGGTTGCGCCGACTGGCGCTCGTGGTCGAGCACCCCGATGACGCTGACGACTCGAAGCCCATTAATAAGAATGTGATCAGTCACAGATGCCACGGTACCGTTATGGCATGTCGAGTAACACCACGATAGACACCGGAACTTTTAGCCCCCAGCGCGTTGTCGCTGACTTGCGTGAATTGGCCTCGCGCACAGGAGGCCCAGAAGGCTCACGACGCCTCTGCTGGACCCCCGAATGGGTCAATGCCCGCAACTTGCTACGCGAAGAACTGAGTGGCTTGCCCGTTGACGTTGAGGTCGACGAAGCTGGCAACCTTTGGGCATACCTCCGTGGAACGTCAACTGACACCTTGGTGGTTGGCAGCCACCTCGACAGCGTCCCCAAAGGCGGCTGGCTTGACGGTGCTCTCGGCGTATTTGCTGGTCTCGAACTACTCCGCTCACTCGCGACTCAAGGCACTCCTGCGGTCACGGTCGCGCTTGTTGATTGGGCCGACGAAGAAGGTGCTCGCTTTAGCCGTTCACTCTTTGGTTCAGCGGCGGTCATGGGAACAGTTGATGTTGACATCATGCGCGGACTATCTGACAAAGAGGGCAACAAACTGATCGACATCTTGCCGCAACACGGCGTGGATATCGACAACTTAGATGGAGCGCAGACTCGCGTTGCGGACGCAAAGGCATACGTCGAAGTTCATATTGAACAAGGACCGATTCTTGAATCAATGAACTTGGGCATTTGCACAGTCACCGGAACAAAAGGCATTGAGCGCGAACGATTGATCTTTCGCGGTCAAGCCGCCCACGCCGGAACGATGCCGATGCCAATGCGTCGCGACAGTTTTCGGGCCGCTGCTCGATTTGCATTAGCAGTAGCCGATATCGGAGAAAACCACGACGGCGTGACGACAGTTGGTGCAGTTGCGTGTAAGCCAGGTGTCGTCACTGCAGTCGCTGGCGAAACCACGATTACTCTTGATATGCGCCACATAGATGCCACCGAATTAGCAGCGATGTATGCCGAAAGTATTGCCGCTGCTCATGCCGCCGCTGAGGCCGAAGGTTGCACCGTTGAATTCGAACACATCTTCCGCATTCCCCCAATGCCGTTCCACCCCGCGCTCCTCGAGGCAGCGCGTCTGAGTGTTCGCGAGGTTGAAGGCCATGATGTGGAGTTACCCAGTGGCGCACTACACGATGCCAGCGAAATGGCCCGCAGTATTCCAACCGTCATGATTTTCTCGTCATCAATTGCTGGACTCAGCCACACCAAAGAAGAAGACACTTCTGATGAGCACTTGTTTATGGCCGTCGATGCTTTCAATCGCACCTGTCGTCGGGCCATTCAATTAATGGTTGATGGACAGATATAAAACAAACGTTCAGAGAATTGCGTTTGTATCACTTTTCATATTTTGCGACCGGATACAACGTCTTGACCAATATGAACGCCAAGATTCCTCCGATCAATTGAGCAATCAAGAAACCCGGGATTGACGAAGGCTTGATCCCCGCAAAAGTATTTGACATTGAGCGCGCAAAGTCAACAGCAGGATTCGCAAAACTGGTGGATGAGGTAAACCAATACGCTCCCCCGATCCAAACGCCAACAGCGTAAGGGACTGCAGAAGCACGACCGCTACGCACGATGCAAAATATGACGACAACAAGTCCGATGGTGGCGATGATCTCAGAAAACCACAGTGCCCCCGACGATCGATCTTTCGTTGACCAATTCACCGCATCAAGTTCAAACATGATGTTCGCAATCATTGCGCCCGCGCATCCACCAATGATCTGCACTATTGAGTACAACGCCAATTCGCGATTTGTGAGTCCGCCAAACAATCGAGTGACCAAAGAGACGACTGGGTTGAAGTGCGCTCCCGAGACTGGCCCCAAGGCCAAGATCAGAGCTATCAGTCCGCCTGTTGTTGCCGCAGCATTTTCAAGTAATTGCAACCCGGCATCATTGGGAGAAAGACGTTGCGCCATAATGCCTGATCCGACTACAACGGCAACCAAGAAGGCCGTACCAACGCCTTCGGCCAAGAGTCGAGCACCGAGGGTTGGCCGAGATTGATCATTCACAGAGACATTCTGCCAAGTTCGTAGCCCGTTATGGAACGAACATCAAGCGAACTCATTTGTGACGAGTACGACGACAACCTTGTTCAGGCGGGGGCAATCGTCGTCGTGAGGTTTGGATCAATTGGCAATGTGGTCGTTGTGGTTGTCGTTGGCACGACCGGAGGTTCACCTTCAGCTTCAATATCATTTCCATATACCCACACCGGAGTCTTCTTGGGCAACAACCCCGATGCCCAAATCATGTCCATTGCTTGAGTGCTCACCCGCACACAACCGTGCGAAGCCGGATAATTAGGAATTTTCATCGAACCATGAATCGCAATACCGCCGTTGAAATACTTCGGCCGATAGATCTGCCCAAGATCGCCGTCCCACCATCCATCGGCCTTTTCACGATTGATTTTGTAATGCCCAGATGGAGTCAATGAACGTCCCGTTTCCCAGGTCACTAAATCATTTTGATTCATTTCAAGAAAGTATTGGCCGCTACCAGTTGAAATATTGAGTGCCCACAACAGCTTTCCCGAGTTCATGATGAAGAGAACTTGTTTGTCTTTGTCAACTTCAACCAAAGTTCCGGGTTCGTTCGATTGACCAACAGCGCGGGTGGTTGCCAGAGTCAGTGCATCGGCGGTTGCTTGATCAACACTCGCCGTCGGCTCAAGACCGACATATTTCTGAAATGCCATCACCGCTTGTTTGGTGGTGCCACCAAAGTCACCATCGACCAATTGCAACCAGAATCCGAGTTCAAGTAATCGCTCTTGGATCCGCGCAGTTTCCAGTCCATCATTTCTTTCGACAGCTACGAGCGGCGTCAAGAGTGGAGTGACCTCGGGCAAAGTCGTGGTCGTTGGAGTTTCAGTTGTCGTCGGAGCAATTGTTGTCGTTGACGTCGTTGAGGTGGACGTCGAAGTCGTGATTTCTGGGCTAGTCGTCGTCTCTGCAACAATCGTTGTCACCGTCGAAACGCTTGTCGCCCCTTGCGCCGACCCCGATGAACAGGCCGATGCAACGAGCAGTAGAGCTGCCGAACCAAGGGCAACGCTGACAGGACGCAAAGTGGACATCTCTTCAAAGTACCCATTACGCAGGGCAAAGTGTTGGCGTTCATTTTCCTTGTAACTATGCATGACATCTCAATCAGGGATTTATATAGTGCCGATGATCAAAGGAGGATCACAATGTCACAACCACAGTTTTCAATTCAATACACCGAACCCCGTAGTCGAATCACCAACTTCTTCAGGTACCTACTTGCAATACCGCACCAGATCGTGTCAAGCGTTTGGCAGATCGCGGCAATGGTGTGCACTTTCTTGCAATGGTGGGTCATCATCATTACCGGTAAGCGCAACCAGAGTTTGTGGAATGTCCAGCGCAATTGGCTGGGTTACGCTGCCCGCGTCCAGGCGTACTCGACATACATGTTTGACAAGTTCCCCAATATCGGCGCCGAACCAAACGGCGAGCCAACAGAATTCACTTTTGAATTTGACGCCAAGGCCAGTCGCCTGAAGACACTTTTCCGCTTCCTACTTCTCATCCCTGCGTTCATCGTCATGATTTTCACCGGCATCGGCTTCATGGTATGTGCTGAATTGACATGGCTCGCCATCTTGTTTACGGGCAAGCAACCGCGCGGCATGTTCGATTTCATGCTCAAGTTCCATCGATTTGCCTGCCAGCTCAGCGCGTCAATCATGTACATGACTGACGAATCGCCCAAGTTCGGCGCCTAGTACCCCTCAAAGACACCCCCTTTTGGCTGCCATGGGCAGTCAAAAGGGGGTGTTTTGCTTTTTCGTCTGAGAGAATGAGCCCGTGAGCGAGAGCAAAGTTTCTGACATTTTTGACCCAACGGCTTGGCGCGTCGTTCCAGGATTCAATTTCACCGACATCACCTACCATCGCTCCGTTGAGCATGGCACGGTCCGCGTCGCTTTCAATCGCCCCGACATTCGCAATGCGTTTCGCCCTCATACAGTCGATGAATTGTTCACTGCCCTCGAACATGCTCGCCAAAGCACCGATGTCGGATGCGTACTTCTGACTGGCAATGGACCATCAGCCAAAGACGGCGGTTGGGCTTTTTGCAGTGGCGGCGACCAACGTATTCGTGGCCGCGACGGTTACCGCTATGCCGAAGGTGAAACTGCAGAAACTATTGATCCCGGCAAAAGTGGTCGCTTGCACATTCTTGAAGTTCAGCGATTAATTCGTTTCATGCCCAAAGTAGTGATTTGTGTTGTTCCTGGTTGGGCAGCTGGCGGTGGACATAGCTTGCATGTCGTCAGCGACCTCACGATCGCCAGCAAAGAACACGCGCGCTTCAAACAAACCGATGCTGATGTCGCAAGTTTTGATGGCGGCTTTGGTTCGGCCTATTTGGCCCGACAAGTTGGCCAAAAGTTTGCCCGTGAAATTTTCTTCCTTGGCCGCGAATACAGCGCCGATGATGCGCAACGTATGGGCATGGTCAACGCTGTCGTACCTCATGCCGAGTTAGAAGCAACAGCCTTGCAATGGGCCAAAGAAATCAATGGCAAGAGCCCGACAGCCCAGCGCATGTTGAAGTTTTCCTTCAATCTCATCGACGACGGACTCGTCGGTCAACAAGTGTTTGCGGGCGAGGCAACTCGTTTGGCCTATATGACAGACGAAGCTCAAGAAGGTCGCCTGTCATTTCTGGAAAAGCGCGATCCCGACTGGGCGCCATATCCCTGGTACTACTGATTTCTGACGCCGAAAAAATGTCTCGCGAAATGATCTACGTTGATTCGTTAGATGATCAACGCCTTGATCGATTTCGACTACGTGAGCGCGAACTTCGGCCACGCAATATTCCGGCCCGTGTCTTCAAGACAATGCAAACTGGTGAAGCCGAAAAGATCACTCTTGGAATGTTCATTGCCGAGGGAGATTTAGTCGTTGAACGAGCATTAGCTGCAGGTTGTCGACTTGTTGAAGTTCTGACCGACGCCGTCTCGCCAAGTCAGATTGTTGACACAATTGATTCTTCCATTCCTGTCTACGCCGCTCATGCAGATGTTCGAAAAACACTTACAGGCATGGGAGTAGCCCTTGACATCATGGGTCTTTTTGAACGACCCGCTCCCCTGAAACTCAATGAGTTGTTAACAAGTGCCCGTCATCTACTTGTCGTTGAGGATGTTGATAATCCCACCAATATCGGAGCCATTATTCGCAGTGCCGCAGCATTCGGAATTGACGGAGTCATTCTTGATCGCAACAGCGCCGACCCGTTGGCCCGACGAGCACTGCGCGTCTCAATGGGCACCGCGTTTTCCATGCGATACAGCCGGGTAACCGATGCATCTTCGACGCTCATCGCACTTCGTGAAGCTGGCTACATCGTGTGTGGGCTGACGCCTCGTTCTGATGCGCAGAACATCCGCGAGGTCGGAATGGGACTTTCCTCTGATGCCAAAGTCGCCATCGTGCTCGGATCTGAACGCGCCGGGCTTTCACCCGAAGCACTGGCCGCCGTGAACTACAAGGTGAAGATCCCTATGGCATCAGGTATCGACTCGCTGAATGTGGCAGCCGCTGCCGCAGTGGCCTGCCACGCCTTAATCCCCCAACCGTAGGCACCTGAGCGCCTGAAGCGTTGCAAAGTCGCAATTCACTTATTCGGCAGGCAAACTTGTCATCGTGTCTGCAACTGGAGTCCTTCTACTTTCTTGCCCCGATCAACGTGGGGTCGTAGCTGCGGTCGCAGAATTCATTGCCGCTCACGGTGGAAACATTGTTCATGCCGAACAGCACACCGACGATGTTGAGCGAGTTTTCTTCCAGCGCGTCGAATTTGAGCTCGATGGTTTCTCTCTTGACCGTCACGAAATTCTCAATGCCTTCGCTTCGGTATCCGACAAATTTTCGATGAATGCGCAATTGAGATTCACCGACCATCTTCCGCGAGTCGCAATATTGGCAAGCAAGCAGTCTCATTGTCTCTTTGATTTGCTCAGTCGCTGGCGTTCGGGCGAACTTCCAGCCGACATTGTGACAGTCATTGACAATCATCCCGATCATGCCGACCTCGTGCAGCACATGGGTGTTCCTTACGAGCACCTCCCAGTAACACCTGAAACAAAGTCCCACCAAGAACTCGCAGTACTCGAGACTCTCAACAAAAACAAGGTTGATCTCGTGATCTTGGCGCGCTACATGCAAATACTTTCGCCCCTATTGGTTGATGCATACCAGTCACGCATCATCAACATTCACCACTCATTCCTCCCGGCGTTTATCGGAGCTAACCCGTATCGGCAAGCTCACGATCGTGGAGTCAAAATCATCGGAGCGACCGCTCACTATGTCACCGAAGAACTTGATGAAGGCCCCATCCTTGATCAAGAAGTTGCGCGTGTTTCCCACCGCGACTCAGTTGCCGATCTCACACGCAAGGGTCGAGACCTTGAGACAATCGTGCTCGCCCGTGCAGTTCGTGCTCACCTTGAGCATCGAGTCTTGGTCTACGGCCGCAAGACTGTCGTCTTTAGCTAACGCACAAAGACCAAACTGTTTACTTCGGTTTGGCCGAACTAATCGGTAAACCGGTGTCGTTGCGCAAGTGTTCGGCAGCGGGAACAAAATATGCCAATAGTTCTTGCCGGAGTGATTCATCAGTGGTCGTTGCTTCAATCGCTGCTGCCATGTGCACCAGCCAACGATCACGTTCAAGTGGTCCCACATGAAAAGGCATATGGCGCAATCGCAACTTCGGATGACCACGCTCTTCCATGTATGTCTGTGGTCCACCCCAATATTGACCTAAGAACAACGTCAGACGTCGTTTGGCTCCCTCAAGATCGCTCTGGTCGGGGTACAACGGCCACAACACTTCATCAGCAACAACACCAACATAAAAGTGGTTGACGAGCGCCTCAAAAAATGGCATCCCACCGACTCGGTCAAACATTGAGATTTCGTTTAAGCCGTCATCACTCACGAGAACTGTGGATCCTGCCATTCGGGGAAAACTTCAGGCAATCCATCACTGACTTTGACCGGAAAGTTCGCGGGTCGCTTTTCCAGAAAACTCATCACGCCTTCGCGGGCATCATCACTTGCGCCACGTGAATTGATTGCCCGAGAATCAACGCGGTGAGCCTGCATCGGGTGATCAGCACCGAGCATGCGCCACAACATTTGACGCGACAAGGCCACCGAAACTGGAGCAGTGTTTTCCGCAATCTCGCGAGCGATCGCCCGAGCAGCTGGCATGAGGTCTTCTGGTGCATGAACACTTCGAACGAGTCGTCCTTCTTTGGCTTCATCGGCACTGATCATGCGACCCGTGAAACACCATTCGGTTGCTTGCGAAATTCCGACAATGCGGGGCAAGAACCAGCTACTCGCAGCTTCAGGAACAATGCCTCGCTTGGCGAACACAAAACCAAACTTCGAAGCATTACTCGCAAGGCGAATATCCATCGGCAAAGTCATCGTGACACCTACGCCAACAGCTGCACCATTTATTGCGCCGATGACTGGCTTTTTACTTTCAAAGATCCGCAACGACACCAGGCCTCCGCCATCACGCATGACGCCCGTCTTGGCCTTCACATCGCTTCCGCCTTTGGCAAAGGTTTCTCCTCCACCAGACAAATCGGCACCTGCGCAAAATGCCCGACCCGAACCAGTGACAATGACCGCACGCACATTGTCATCGGCATCGCTCTCATCGAAAGCAGCGATGATTTCTTTCAACATCCGATTAGTAAACGAATTCAACTTGTCGGGACGGTTCAAAGTAATGGTTGCAATTTGTTCGGATACTTCGTAGATGATCTCTTCGTAGGCCATGGAAAGACCTTAATAGAACGTCACACGTCTAAGAAACGTGAAGCGGCAATACCTGAACCGACCGCTCCAGCGATGGCACCAATACCTAACAAAATGAACATCACAAAACGCATATACCCATCAGTCACAACCAATGCCGCAAGTTCAGTGTCATTGAAGTCGGCGACGGCACTTGACCATGCTGAGTTGAGACCCCAAAGACCCAAACACGACAAAACGCCACCGATGAGTCCTTGCAGTAGGCCTTCAAGCATGAATGGGATACGAATAAACCAGTTGGTCGCACCAACCAGTTTCATCACTTCAATCTCGCGGCGCCGGGCAAACATCGCAGTTCGGATCGTGTTCCAAATCAAGCCAACCGCAACCATCAGCAGAACAATCGACATCGCGGTCGTTGCTATTCGAATAAATTGTGAGACTCGTGCCACGACATCAAAAACATCTTGGGCGTACGCAACTTCTCGCACACCAGCCAAACCCCGGAATTGTTCGCCTAGTTCGCGAATCAGATTTGAGTCTTGCGAAATCGGCACAACCTTGAATTGCGATGGAATATTCTCAGGCGTCAACAGCCGTAAAGTTCCGGGATCGCCAGCAAACAATTTCTGTGCTTCCGCGTAACTGTCGGCCTGATCGAGATAACGAAGTTTTGAAACATCAATGATCGCTGGTTGCGACTTCAGTGCATCTTCGATGACCTGAATTTGATTGGCATCGGCATCCGATCGAACGTACACAATGAGTTCGACGTCGCCTTTCCAACGAGTCAACAAATTGTCAAAAGCGCGTTGAATGAGAAAAGTTGAACCAACCAACAACAGTGAAACCGCAGAAGTAATCACTGCCGCCATCGTCAGGGTGACATTGCGCTTAAAGCTGGCCCAGGTTTCACGGAACGCGTAACTGATACGAGCAATCATCAGTCGTACACTCCTCGCTCTTGGTCGCGCACAATGACGCCGCGATCGAGTTGCACCACACGACGACGCATCATGTTCACGATGCGCTGATCATGAGTTGCCATTACCACGGTTGTTCCGGTGTTGTTAATGCGATCCAAAAGTCGCATAATTCCCTCACCAGTGGCCGGGTCGAGGTTTCCAGTTGGTTCGTCGGCCAACAAAATCAAGGGCCGATTGACAAAAGCACGGGCAATCGAAACACGTTGCTGCTCACCACCAGAAAGCTGATGTGGGAAGCGATCTTCTTTATCAGAAAGACCAACGAGATCCAGGACAGCAGGCACCTGCTGGCGAATGACATGCTTGGGTCGGCCAATCACTTCAAGCGCAAAAGCCACGTTTTCAAAAACAGTTTTGTTCAACAACAGTTTGTAGTCCTGAAAAATATTGCCAATGTTGCGGCGTAAGTACGGGACTTTTGAATCGGCCATCTCATTAATGTTCTTACCCGCAACCCAGACAGCCCCACGTTCGGGTTGTTCTTGACGATTCATTAATCTCAACAAAGTCGACTTGCCGGAGCCTGATGGACCGACCATAAACACAAACTCGCCTTTGGCGATCTCGAAAGACGCATCACGCACTGCCGGTATATCAGTGCCATAAGTTTTTGTCACGTTTTCGAGGCGAATCATGTTGCTCCTCGGGCAAGAGACCGACCAGTTGGTCGACCACATGAAGTCAAGGCTTCAGGTTATCAGTCGTAATTCGTCAAGAATCGTCGCCAGCGCGACGCCACTGCAAATATCCGACCATAAATTCATCGAGATCACCATCAAGCACTGATTCAACGCTGCTTGATTCAATGTTTGTGCGCAAATCTTTGACCATTTGATAGGGCTGCAAGACATAGCTTCGAATTTGGCTACCCCAACCGACCGTTGCTTGTTTGCCAGCAATGCGGTCGAGTTCGGATTGGTGTTCTTCTTCAATCTTTGCGGCCACCATGGCCTTCAAGCGATTCATTGCCTTTTCGCGGTTTTGTAATTGGCTACGTTCTTCTTGCGAAGACGAGACAAGTCCAGTTGGTTCATGAATAAGTCGAACCGCCGATGAGGTCTTGTTGACGTGCTGACCACCAGCACCAGATGCTCGGAACACTTCCATACGCACATCGGTTTCATCAATTTCAATATCAGGATTCTCCATTGCTGGCCATACCTGCACATTGGAGAAACTCGTTTGACGACGTCCCTGATTATCAAATGGGCTAATGCGCACCAATCGATGCGTGCCCCGTTCAGATGTCATGAGCCCGTAGGCGTAACGACCTTTTAACGTGAACTCAACCGACATAATTCCGGCTTCAGTTCCTGGTGAAATATCGTCAATCTCAAAATCAAGTCCACGACGCTCAGCCCAGCGCTGATACATCCGCAAGAGAAGTTCACTCCAGTCTTGGGCATCAACTCCACCATCTTTGGTGTTGATGTGAACAATGCAATCCAGTTCATCGTGTTCACCCGTAAACAAACTGCGCATTTCTAAGCCGTTGAGTTCGCGAGCGATTGCCTGAATTCCTTTTTCAATTTCTGATTCTTGTGACGCATCGTCAATTTCGCGTGCCATCTCATGCAATACTTCGGCGTCTTCTAGCTGACGAGCCAATCCATCAAAGATGTCAATATCGCTTTTGGTGTTGGCGTATTCGGCATTGAGCTTTTTCGCGAACTCTTGATCGTCCCACAGCCCAGGCTTCGATACTTCAATTTCGAGTTCACGGAAACGATCCCGTTGAGCTTCAATCTTGAGATAGACCTTGGCTTCACCGAGTCGTCGACTCACATCCCTCAAATCATCTGTGAAATCGCGCATGACTGTCTCAGTTGGTGCCGTGGCACATCTTGAACTTTTTGCCCGAGCCACATGGGCACGGAGCGTTACGAGGGGTCTTTGACCACTCGTCGTTCACAACAGGCTGTTGCTTAACTGGCGCTGCCTGCTGTGGCGTTTCGCCGGCACCCTGCACGGCACCCTGGCTGACTGCGGAAGGGGCTTCAGATTTAGTCTGCTGAAGGTTTTGTACGACAGGCGCGGGCTCTTCGTTACGCACAACCTGCACATGCATGACGTACTTCACGAAATCTTGGGCGATGCCCTTCATCATGGCACCGAACATCTCGTAGCCTTCGCGCTGCCATTCAGCTAACGGATCTTTTTGACCCATGGCGCGTAGGTTGATGCCTTCTTGCAAGTAGTCCATCTCTTCAAGATGTTCACGCCAACGTTGATCGATAATGCGCAGCATGACTTGTCGTTCAACGTCGCGCATCACTTCTGAAGTCAGTTCAGTTTCACGCTGTTCGTAGTAAGCAGTCGCATTTTCCATGACGACGTCATACATCTTGTCGGTATTAGACGATTGTCCGAGCAAGTCTGGGCTGAGATCGTTCGGCCAATACGTCTTGAGTTCTTTGGTGAGACCTTCAAGATCCCATTCGTCGTCAGCCTCGCTCACACAATGAGTTTCGATCAACGAATCAACAGCCTCAGCCATGTACTCGAGCGCAGCAACTTTCAGATCAACACCATCAAGAATTTGGTCACGGCGCATGTAAATAACTTTGCGCTGTTCGTTCATCACTTCGTCGTACTTCAAGACGTTCTTACGGATTTCGGCGTTACGAGTTTCGACAGTGCTTTGTGCCCGTTCAATAGCCTTCGTGACCATCTTGTGCTCAATTGCTTCATCATCAGGCAAAGCACGTCCCATGACCCAACTCAAGGCACCAGTGGCAAAGAGACGCATGAGTTCATCGTCAAGACTTAAGTAGAAGCGACTTGAACCTGGGTCACCTTGACGTCCTGCACGTCCACGCAACTGATTGTCGATACGACGACTCTCGTGACGCTCAGAACCAATGACATACAAGCCGCCAACTTCACGTACTTTGTCACCTTCGGCTTTGCACTTCGCGGAAATATCGGCAAAGAGTTCGGCGTATCGGGCTTGCGCAACCAAACGAGCCGCACGATATTCGTCGGGCATCTGATCAAGTGGTAGCGGCAATGCAAATTCGTCGGTCAATGTGTCTGCTGCATGGCCTTCGCCAAGCACTGCTCGTCGTGCCAAACCTTCAGGGTTACCGCCAAGCAAAATGTCAACGCCACGACCAGCCATGTTGGTTGCCACTGTGACTGCGCCAAGGCGTCCGGCCTGGGTGACAATTTCAGCTTCACGAGTGTGTTGCTTAGCATTCAAAACTTCGTGCTTCACGCCATTTTTCGCGAGTAGTCGCGACAAATGCTCGCTCTTTTCAACGCTGACAGTTCCTACCAAGACCGGTTGACCGTTGGCGTTTCGCTCGATGATGTCGGTAACGACTGCGTTGAACTTGGCATCTTCAGTTTTGAAAATTTGGTCGGGCGAATCAACGCGCACAACTGCACGGTTGGTCGGAATCGGCACAACCTGCAAGTCGTACGTATTCATGAGTTCGGCAGCTTCGGTTTGTGCCGTACCAGTCATACCCGAAAGCTTGGTGTACATGCGGAAGTAGTTCTGCAGGGTGATTGTCGCCAGCGTCTGGTTTTCTTCTTTGATCTTGACGCCTTCTTTGGCTTCAACTGCTTGGTGAATACCTTCACTCCAGCGACGACCTTCAAGAATGCGGCCGGTAAATTCATCGACGATTTTTACTTCGCCACCTTGAATGATGTAGTCCTTGTCGCGGCGATACAACTCTTTGGCCTTCAACGCCACTTGCAACTGATGCACAAGATTGCGCTGAACTTCGTCGTACAAGTTGTCGAGACCAAGTTCGGCTTCGACACGCTCGATACCAGCTTCGGTCGGCATCACAATACGCTTATCTTCTTCTACTTCGTAGTCAATGTCGCGCTTGAGAGCGCGCACAATTGAAGCAAAGCGGTAGTAAAGATTGGCGGCATCGGCAACTCGTCCAGAAATGATGAGCGGCGTACGCGCCTCGTCAATCAAAATTGAGTCAACTTCGTCAACGATCGCGAATGCATGGCCACGCTGAACTTTGTTGAGCTTGGTCGGCGCCATGTTGTCGCGCAAGTAGTCGAAACCAAATTCATTGTTGGTTCCGTACGTGATGTCTGCCGCATAGTCGACGCGCTTTTGTTCGGGACGTTCGCGTGAACCTGGAACAACAAGCCCGACGTTGAGTCCGAGCCAACGATGAACGCGACCCATCCATTCAGAGTCACGACGCGCCAAGTAGTCGTTCACCGTGATGAGGTGTACGCCTTGACCCGACAAGCCATTGAGATACGCCGGCAAAGTGGAAACCAAGGTCTTACCTTCACCCGTTTTCATTTCGGCAACCCAGCCGAAGTGCAACGCTGCTCCACCCATCAATTGCACGTCGTAGTGACGTTGCCCAATGACGCGGTGCGCTCCTTCGCGAACGACTGCGAAAGCTTCGATCAGAAGATCATCAAGGGTTTCACCCCGCTCGAGTCGGGTACGGAATTCAGCGGTCTTGCCACGCAACGCGTCGTCAGACAATGACTGAATAGATGACTCAAGGGCGTTGATATCAGGAACGAGACCCTCGAGGGCCTTCAGTTTCTTGCCTTCACCGGCCCGCAGGATACGATCGAGGATTCCCATGCAGGGATAGAGCCTACAGGCGGTATCTGCGAGCCTCGGGGTCACCCAAAGTTCACCTGCAACAATGATGTAAGAAAGTCAGCCGAAGGGCAGACTTGAATCGTGCCCGACCCTGCCGCAACTCCCTTTGATCAGTCACATCAATCAGGTCGGCAAATCGACGCCGTCATTTTCGATTTTGGCGGCGTTTTGGCCAGTAATGGTCGTCCGAGCGATGTGGCCAAGCGCTTCCCCCATGACCCCGTTGACAAGGTCATGAAAGTAATGATGGGCGAATACGGACAAGACACCGATCACCCCTGGCACCGGCTCGAACGGGGTGAAATCACCATGCTTCAGTATCGAGAACAGCTTGCGCCACTGGTGATTGAAGCCGGCTTACAACCAATGGCCGCGGTTGGGAATCCTGAACGTTCCAATGATCCCAAGGCCGCATCTCGAGACGGCGTCAACATTCAATTTGAACCAAATCCTCCAGTCATTGAGTTAGTCCATCATCTCAAAGCAGCCGGATTTCGGCTTGGGGTACTCACCAACAACGTTCGTGAATTTCGTGATTTATGGTGGCCGATGCTCGATTTCGCCAACATTTTTGATGATGTGGTTGACAGTCACGAGGTGGGCATGCGCAAACCCAATCGCGCCATCTACGAACTCTCGTTGAGTCGACTTGGCGTTGAAGCCCATCGAGCCGCATTTCTTGACGACGCCCAAAGCAACGTTGACGCTGCTTCTGCCGCAGGAATACACGGAATTTGGGTCGATATCGACCCGACGCACGCAGTTCAACGCGTTAGGCAACTCGCGAATTTGTAGATCGATCACGAGGAGTTGCTGCCACTGCCAGCAAACACACTTCGCTAGCGCCAGCTATATCAAGTGCATGGGCAGCAGCACGCAAAGTACTTCCGGTTGTCACGACATCGTCAATCACCAGCACTCGACACGCACGACGTAAAGGACGAGCCCGAAACATCGGACCATTCAGACGTTCCTGTCGATTGCGGCCCGTTTGGGGTGCACTGCGATCGCGATACAACAATCGCCGACATCGCAACCCGAGCCGCTCGGCAACAGCTCTGGCGAGCAACTCTGATTGGTCATAACCCCGCTGTCTGTGACGAACCATCGACGTCGGCGCCCATGTCACAATGTCAAAAGCTTGAGCATCGGGATCGGCGAGAATCGATGTCACGAGTTGGTCGGCAAGACGTGAGACGACCTGTCGCTGATTGCGATATTTCAGACCTCGAATGAAGTCTTGAGTTTCACCGCGCAATTCAGTAGTCGCCTGAACCGGACGATCCGTCCAAACTTTTGAGGATGCACATAATGGACAGGTTCGAGGAGACCCCATTGAATGAGCGGGATCAGAGGCCGACGGGCGAAAGATTTTCAAACACTGTGAGCAACGCAAAGCACTAAACATGGATCCAGCAGACCAAATGGGTGTGGCACAGTCTCGTGAAATCTTGTCTCACAATTTGAGCCAGCGTATTTTTATTCAATACACAAGTCACTAATTGTGTAGAGTTCTAGTCCTTATGGCTGTCAAAACTCTGCAAACCGTCGAAAATGCTCTCGCGGTCCTTGAAGTCGTCGCGGAATTGCAACCCATTGGTGTCTCGGCACTTGCTCGCCACATGAACATGGACAAGAACACTGCTCAACGCATTTTGATCACGCTTGGAGCAAGTGGCTACATCCAAAAGCAAGCTCATGGAGCCGCATGGGAATTGACACCTCGTGTTTTGACTTTGTCAAATCGGGTTGCGGTCAATTTACGCAACAGCGCGCGCCACCAATTACAAGAACTTTCTCAAGTCATTGGAGAGACTGCTTTGTTGTGGCAGTTCACCTTTGATGGCACCGACTTAAATGCAACCTTGCTTGACAAAGTTGACAGCAAACACGATGTCAAGATCACAATGGAGATCGGCAAACGCGTTCTCGTGAGAGAAGACTCCTCCGAGACCACTAACGTGCGCACGCTGATCAAACAATTCCCCACCGGCGAGTCAGCCTGGTTGAGCGCTGCCAATGATGACCGTCCGCGTTATTTTCATATCACCCCAGGACACCCAAGTTCGATCGCGATCGGCAGCGTGATCTATGACGGTCCAGCACAACCCATCGCTTCGATTTCCGTCGTCGGACCAAAAGAACGAATCTCGCCCGACTGTTACAAGGTGATGGGCGAAAAAACTGCTGCCGCAGCACGCATTCTGAGCGGCATCTAATTATCTCTTTTGATCGCTCAGTAGTCGCATTTCAAAGCGCGGCAAGATCAATTGCACAAGTGGCCCGATACCGAACATAAAGATCAATGTTCCGATACCGATTGAGCCACCCAAAAACAGCCCGGCGACCATCACCGTCAGTTCAACTACTGTTCGCGCTACTCGAATACTGATCTGACGTCCTCTGATTGAATACTTTGACAATCCCAGCATCAAACCATCACGCGGCCCTGATCCAAGACCTGCACCGATATACAAAGCAGAGCCGAGACCGATCACTAAGACTCCGGCAACCACCATCAGTGCACGAATCACGAGTAAATCTGGTTCACCAATCAGCGGCTTGGTGAGATTCACAACAAAGCCAATTTCTAGCGCATTGAGAATGGTGCCGACTCCGGGTCGTTGTCGTAGCGGGATCCATAACAACAAAAGCAAAAGTCCGACACCCTCAATCACCAGACCGATTGAAATGTCCAACTTCTCCGATAGTCCCTTATGGAAAATGTCCCACGGGGCGAGCCCAAGATTGGCCCGTAAAAACAAAGTGATTCCGAAACCGAAAAAAGCTAGCCCAGTGATACACCGGGCTAGCTTTTCTGCGTACAACTTTGGCATTAGTAGCGGTAACGCTCGGGCTTGAATGGTCCCGAAGGAGCGATACCCAAGTAGTCGGCTTGCTCGTCGGTCAACTTGGTCAACTTGGCACCAAGTGCACCTAGGTGCAATGACGCAACTTTCTCATCAAGATGCTTCGGCAAAACATACACGCCGAGCGGATACGCCGCGAGGTTCGTGAACAACTCGATTTGTGCGATGACTTGGTTGGAGAATGAACAACTCATCACGAAACTCGGGTGACCAGTTGCGCAACCGAGGTTGACCAAACGTCCCTCGGCCAACACGATGATCGCGTGACCATCGGGGAATGACCACAAGTCGGTTCCGGGCTTCAATTCATCGCGTGTTGCACCGCTTCGAGCCAATCCGGCCATATCAATTTCGGAGTCGAAGTGGCCGATGTTGCAGACAATTGCGTTGTGCTTCATCTTGAGCATGTGCTCAATCGTGATGATGTGATCGTTACCAGTTGCAGAAACGAAAATGTCAACTTCACCAATGATGTCTTCAAGAGTGGTCACTTGGTAACCCTCCATCGCCGCCTGCAAAGCATTGATGGGGTCGACCTCAGTGACAATCACTCGAGCACCTTGGCCACGCAACGCTTGCGCACAACCCTTGCCCACATCTCCGTAGCCACAAACTACGGCAATCTTGCCGGCGATCATGACGTCAGTTGCACGACAGATTGCGTCAATCAATGAGTGACGGCATCCGTACAAGTTGTCGAACTTCGACTTGGTGACTGAGTCGTTCACATTGATCGCGGGGAACAACAACTCATTGCGCTCAGCCATTTTGTACAAGCGCATCACGCCAGTGGTCGTTTCTTCGGTGACACCCTTGATATCTGCAGCCATACGTGTCCACTTCGTTGGATCGGTCTTGAGACCGCGCTGCAACAAACCAAGAACAATCGCTAACTCAGCATTTGATGCAGTCGTCGGATCGGGAACTTCGCCCGACTTCTCGTACTCAACACCCTTGTGTAACAACAACGTGGCGTCTCCACCATCGTCAAGAATCATGTTTGGGCCGTCGCCATCGGGCCACGTCATCATCTGTTCGGTGCACCACCAGTACTCTTCGAGAGTCTCACCCTTCCAGGCGAACACTGGCACACCTGATGGGTTGTCAACAGTTCCGTTTGGGCCAACAGCGATTGCTGCTGCTGCATGATCTTGTGTCGAGAAAATATTGCATGATGCCCAGCGAACTTCGGCACCGAGCTCAACCAAGGTCTCAATCAGCACAGCAGTCTGAATAGTCATGTGCAGCGAACCCGAGATTCGTGCACCTTTCAAAGGCTTGGTTGCTCCGTATTCTTTGCGCAACGCGCGAAGACCGGGCATTTCATGTTCGGCTAGGTGGATTTCTTTGCGGCCAAATGGGGCCATCGATAGATCGGCGACGCGAAAGTCTTTGCGATCAGCAAAAGAGGTGGACATGGGTGGACTCCTTATGAGGTCATTGACATGATGTGCATTACACGGGGTTGCGCAAACAACGATGTCGACCGAGGGTCGCATCTTGTCTTGCACTATCCCGGGCCGGGGCCTGCTGGCACCGATCTGTCAGCCCGATGTCACGAGTGTAGACCGCTCAAAGTCGGCCTTTGTGACACTGTCGCCTATGACACGCCCGATTCAGCGTCCGGTGGTCTTGACTCCGCCAGCGGCGATCTTGGCCATGATGCGTTCGTGTTCAGCCGAAGAAACCACTTCAGACTCATCAACCAACATCACCGCGATACCTTCACGGATGCTGTAACGCCGCTGCAAACGCGGGTTATACAAGGCATCTTCATCATCAAGCATGTACAAAACACCCTTATCGACAGGGCACGCTAAGACATTTGCTAGTTCGGGATCGATGGGCATAAGAACTCCTTGTTTCAGACTGAGGTTATTGCCGCAAGTAACTCGGCCACACGGTTATCGCATTCGTCGCGATCGGGGGCTTCAAGATTGAGGCGTAAAAGCGGTTCGGTATTTGACGGACGTAAGTTAAACCACCAGGGTCCGCAATCGACAGTGAGACCGTCAAGGCGATCTTGAGGGAATGATCCAAACTTCTGAGAGACCGACTCGATCACAACGGCGGGGTCGTCCACCTGAGTATTAATCTCACCACTTGACGAGTACCGCTCGTACGAACGACGAATTTCGCTCAGTGGTTCTCCGACACGACTCATTTCTTCAAGCATCAACATCGTGGCAATGAGTCCGCTATCGGCACGGTAGTTATCTTTGAAGTAGTAGTGAGCTGAATGCTCTCCTCCAAATACCGCCCCGGTTTCGGCCATCATTTGCTTGATGAACGAATGTCCCACCTTGGTGCGCACGGGCACTCCGCCATGTTCACGAATGACTTCGGGGACCGCACGGCTACAAATCAGATTGTGCAAAATGGTGGCACCGGGAGTCTTGCGCAACATACTTGTCGCCAAGACACCAGTTGTCGTTGAGCCAGAAAGTCCACGACCAAGTTCGTCGGTCACGAATACTCGATCGGCATCTCCGTCAAACGCTAAACCAATGTCGAATCCACCAGATGCAACGCGAGCCTGAAGATCGCGCTGGTTGGCTGCCTGTAAAGGATCAGCTGGGTGATTCGGGAAAGTTCCATCGAGTTCGCCATACATCACTTCAAGTTCGAGACGTGGCAATCGTTCGAACACTGCTGGCACAACGAGTCCGCCCATTCCATTGGCAGTGTCGGCGACGACACGCATTGGCCGAATTGTTGCTGGGTCAATAAACGACACCACATGATCGACAAATGCCGACAATAAATCACGTTCAGTTGTTCGGCCAGCACGCGCCGCGTGAACAGGCTTGGAACCATCAAGAATTTTCTGGGCAATGTCTTTGACTTCGGCAAGCCCAGTGTCGACGCCGACTGGACGAGCTCCTGACAAACACAACTTGATGCCGTTGTATTGAGCCGGGTTATGCGATGCAGTGAACATGGCGCCGGGCGCATCGAGCTTGCCGGCTGCGAAATACAACAAGTCAGTCGAAGCCAAACCGATGTCAATGACATCGACACCTTGTTCCATCAAACCTTGAGCAAAAGCCGCCACCAATTCAGGTCCAGTTGGTCGCATGTCTCGTGCCACGATTGCCACACTGGTCTTGGTGAATTGCGCAAATCCAACGCCCAATGCGTAAGCAACCTCGGCGTCAAACTGATCGGGGACGGTGCCCCGAACGTCATATGCCTTGACAATTTGATCGAGTGAAAATTTTGATGACATGACGGGCTGAACCCTATCGCTGACTGTTCGGGCCCTGGGGCGATTTCACGGTTTCCCCTGATCAGAGGTCCGTCAAGACTTCTTTCGGACGTCGATCTCGGCGCCACATGACGAACAGACTGACGAACCCCACAATCGTTAACAGATAGGCAAAACGGTCGACAAAACTGGCCTGGAAATGCATGGAAACTTCGTTCGATGTCGGAACGACCACCATCATGTTCGGGGCAACGCGATACGGACCCTCGGCCCCCGACACTTGCCAGTTCGGGAAATAACTCACACGAACCAAAACGGGAACTCCAATTTTGTCAACCGAGAATGACACTGAGTCTTCACCGATTTTGACATCGGAAACAACGGCTGGTTCAACTTTCGTCGGCACGATCTGTTGCACTGGCTTGACGACATCTACTTTTCGTGAGTCTGATCCGGGTTCGCCTTCGCGCACCGACATATCAACCGCGACATCAATACGTTGCCATTCCTTCGGACCACCCGCAGCAGGCAACGCATCCCATTCAGTTCGATTTTGCAACCAACTCGTACCCAATTCGAGCCAACGTTCTCGCAAGTCACCTGAACGCTCATTCACCACGACTGGCAAAGTGTCGAGCGGAACGACAATGTCGGCGTTACCAACCGCATAGATATGCCATGGGCCACTTGTTTCAAGAGCCGTGAGTCCTCCATCATTCGCTGCCACTTCATCGGCTTTCGCAATCGCTTCGGGAGTCACCGCCATGTAATAACTAATTCCAAGTTCTTGCATGTACGACACGCCCACAGCGGCATCGTTATTGACATACCGCAGTTCTCTCACTGGGTTTGACGATTGCTTTGACATCGCTCCAGCAGCCAAGAAGTGATACGGAGTCGTTCCTGCGGCTTCAAAGAACAGACCTTCGCTCGAGCCGATACACCCATCAGTCCAGAAAGGCAGCAACATCAAGGCCATCGTTGTTCCGTACTTGTCGTTTCCACCAAAATTTTCCCATAAGGCGCGCCCGCATCCGCGTGTATCGCCAATGCTCTTCATGGTTTGAATCACGCCGTAGTACTCGCCGTACGA
>CAIQJP010000055.1 GCA_903872155.1 uncultured Actinomycetes bacterium
CCACTATCGGCTTTGGGAATTCGGGGTAGCGGCGTCGCCAGTCGTGAATTAAGTGGGGTCTTTTGACATTCAAGCGTTGAGCTATTTCAGCTGCGCCTACTAGGTAATCCAAGTCGATTTTCTTCCCCACAAAATCCATCTTAGAAAAAGAATGTCGCAAAAGTTGCGATAGGTCATACGCACCTCTAGTCTTGCGATAGATAGTACGCAAACTAGGGAGATGAAAATGACAGAAAAATTGGCAGGACTGGTGATCCCAGTATTGGAACCATTGGGTTATCGGCAGGGGTGGGGTACAGCCACTGTTGCTCGTATCCGGCAGGAAATCCCTGAGGACGTGGGGCGTTTAACCCTTCGTCAGCAGAACATTGACGAGGTATTGACCTGTGGTGGGTTATGGCAAGGCAAAGAGGTTGCCACCGAGATTCCCGCTCATGTGTACTTGCTCCACCGTGAACTGGTGGTGCGGGTAACCAAGGAATACCTTGAAGCGGCAGTCATCGGCGAGGCACCGAAGCCCATCGATTTCGTTCGGGCATTTCTGGGCACCGAAGCAAACTTCGACCCCTTGACCGCAACTTGGTTGTTTTTGCAGAGCGAGTTTGAACGGGTCGAACTCGAAGGCGAACTCGCCATGGCCATCGCTCATCTGCTTGCAGCGTGGCCACAGATCACCGATGGCACCCAAGTCACAGTCGGACCTGTGCTTGAAGACATTTCAATCGGCAATGTGGTGTTCGAGGTCGACACGGTTGATGTCACTTTTGGTGATCACCGTATGGGTGTTGAAGTGAACTGGCCAGGAGCCGTGCTCGTTCGGCTTGTGCCTCTGTACCCGTCTCCAAAAGATCTTGAAGAAATGGCGTTGGGTGCGTTGGTGCACGGCATTGCGACAGGTTGCCCACCACAGCGACTTGTGGTGTGGGGTTTGCAGTCAGGCAAAGGTATTGCAACTGATGTTGAACGTGACTGGCTTGAGATGGCAATTGCAGGCACACAGTTGGCAACTCAAGCAATCGCGAATATTCGTAACGATCGTGGGGTAGTGGTGCAAGGTGGCGCACATTGCATGCTCTGTCCGTTCAGCGACTCTTGTGATGTGAGCGAGGCCGATGAGTATCCGTTCTGATATTTGCGTATTGACATTATTTGAATTGTTTAAAGTATCAATACATATAGCTATTAAGAAAAAGCCAATATCTATTAACTTTTTGCATCGAAAAAAGAAAATGGCAAGAGGTACGCCACGGCGAAAAAATCTGTGTCAAACTTGTAGCCAACACAATGTTTCATCGTCAACGTACTCCGTTGCCGGAACACCCCCACAAGCAACTAATGCTGTTCAACAGCGACTGCGCCGTCGAGGGCAATGGATTCGGGCTCAACGAGCAGATCGAAACGAAAAAGAATTTCTGGATGGATTTATCCAAACTCCAGAACAGAGGTGTCGCCCTTTTCGTTGGAGTCAAGATGAAGCGTGAACGGCGCGCTCGTTTGCATGACGCATTTGTGCTCGTGCATTCGCTCATCGAATCGTCGTATCCTGCACCCACCGGAACCGCTCGCAAGTTGCACGGATTGTTGACACATTTCGAAAGTGACTTAGAGGCTCATGGTCTCGAGTTTTATGACGAGATCACCTGTGATCACGTACTTGAACATATGTGGTCGGCGCAAAAAACGAAGCATGGCTATGCGCAGGTATCGCCTCGTACAGCAGGTAACCGCCAATGGGCTATTCGCTTCATGCAATCGATGATGGTCATCGAAGGTTTTTCAGACGAGCATGATTTCTCGGGTGACACGGTGGCGCGTGGCGAAGCAGAATCGCCACGACCACTGAGCGAACTTGAAATTGACAGTTTGCTCGGGGTCGTTGACAGCACGCTCATCAGCACTGGCGAAGACCTATTGGTGGCATTCAGCCTGTCGGGGGCGACTGCGCTTGAAGCAGGTCTCGTGCGGGCATGCGATATTGACCTTGGGAATCAATTCGTTCAGTTTCATGGTGAGAACCCACGTACTGCGACATTGACCCAATGGGCATGCGGGCGCATCGCACTATTCCTCAACGAAAACGAACGTGAATCTGATCAGCGATTAGCAGTCGCAGAATTTGTGTCATACGAGAACGTGGCGCGCACCGTGAACACGCGATTGATGAATGTGATGCGTATGGCGGGGTTCCGTTCAGGTTCTGGAGTGACAGCCAAGTCAATTCGTTTAGGTGCAGCAGATGTTGTTCTTGAACTCAACGGTCTCGAAGCAGCAGCAGTGTTTCTTGGGAACAACTCACTTGATGCGACGGCACGCATGTTGGGTTACGAATGGTGGGCCACTAAATAATGGCTAAGAAACGGCGTATTCCTCGGGTACAAAACTTTCGGTTAGATCCGATTGCTGTCTCGGAGATGAATGCTGTCATCGACTATTCGCTCGCCGAACGAAGTGACGGACCAACACGGTCGAAAGGTGGTGATGTTGATCGTCGGCGTGACTCGCACACCACCCCTATCAACTTGGCTGACATTGAGTACTTCGTTGCCTATGTGTTGTATGGCCCTTTATGGGATTTCACAGAAGAGATAGCGGCAGAGTTAGAAATCAGAATGGGTCCAGGGCGCCCTCGCGAATACGAGATTCATTCTGTAGTGATGAGCGATGTGATGTTGTATCAGCATCAGTCGATTCGAAAAACGTTTCGATCGTTGAGTAGCCCGATGGTGTGGCGAATTCTGCAAGACGAAACTGAAAAGGCATGGCCTGGATATGAAACTCGGCGGCTTGGCGACAAGCCATTGAGTCGAGATCAATACCATCGCGGTCGCAAGGTCTTGTTAAAAGAAGTTTTTTGTTACGCCGACAGATTGCGCGAACATTGCCAAGAGACTCAACTTGAGATCGCTCGACTGATCGGATGCTTTGTCGATGATGATTCTCTGACCCATCCGTCGAATCACAACATGATCTACGGCGATGCCACCTGGCTTGAATCGTTATATAAGTCCACGAAGAAAGATTTCCCTGTTGATCCTGAAACAGGTGAGATCTTGCGCCACAACTATGACCCCGATGCTGAGAGATATCGAGATGGCACACAACTCCCAGGTAATTATTGGGTGAGCTCACTGGTGCGCACGGCGTTCCCTCATGAACGCGTGATACTTGACTCTCGATTTAAACCATCTGGAATGGGTGACGGTGAAACTTTCACCAACATGGTGTTGCCAATATTGAACGCAGTTTCTGAAGTACGAGGCGTGGGCTATGACATGGCGCTGTACCCACCAGAACAAGACCGAATTCTTGATACTGGACGCCATGTCATTGTGAAGACCTCGCTGACCAACAGAGGAAAACTTGCCCAAGTACCTCTTGGTGCGCACGACTTCAAAGCCACGGGCCGCAAAGAGTCACATTCTGTGACCGCAGTTGACGGAACACCGGGTATTCAAGTTGTTGTTGACGGCCGGCGCATGTGGCAACCGCTCGAACGAATTCAAACAAAACGACGAGGTAACACGATCTACGGGCATTGGCGTATTCCTGAACTTGAAGCTGTGAGTGCACACCTGCAAGGACTGTCAACTTGGATTCGTCACTCAAGCACCGATGATGAACGCGCAAATGGCAATCGCCGAACACGAGCCCTGCGCACCATTCCGCCGACCGATCCAGACTGGCGACCATTGTTTGGTGGTCGTGAAGACACCGAGTCGATGCACAACAACATGAAAGAAAAGTGGTTTGGTCGTCGTGTGCGTGCAGTGGGATTAGAGCGACGCGAACTACAACTTCGCGGCTACCAAATACATCAGGGCATCACCGCTCTTTTGGCGTGGCATTACCGAACCGGGGGAGACGTGTCTCGCTACTTCGGTGAATGGAAACCACCCGACCGAAACCCCAAACCACGCTCGTAATTACTAATGCTGTGGCTTCTGCATGGCCAAAAACTAGGTGCAGGCTCGTTTCGCCAGCGCAATGGTGATTTCAGCGCAGTCTTTCCACTCTGAGCGCACTCCAGTAACCTCTATATAGATGACGTGAGCTGTGTCGGCGAATTTCGCACCACATTTCGCACCATCCCCCGCCTTCGTAGCTCAGTGGATAGAGCAACGGTTTCCTAAACCGCAGGTCGTAGGTCCGATTCCTACCGAGGGCGCAACACAAACCTGCTGAGTCACCAGCCGGCATCAATGAACTGTTGCAACGCGTCCATTGCCGCAACTCGAACCTCATCGTCACTGCGCTCAGCCCACGCGCGCGCCGTGCGGCCACCGTTCAACGCCAGCAACACTGGCTTGCCCGTCAACGGCGCGAGGTTGTACCACTCGCGAAACGGAACGCCAGGTTCATCAATTCTGTTCCAGATCAACGAGTCGTTCGACCAGAACTGTTCTGGAAAAACGAACCACACCTTGTCGAGTAAACCCATTCGCATGGTGTCAATTGCGTTTTGGTGAGTGTCGGGTAATGGGGGGTTGAACGAAATGTCACCGGCGGCTAATACACCAAGTGGCACTGTGACAACGACGCGGTCACACGAGAAACTTTCGCCGTTGTCAAAATTGAGTTCTGCGCCGTCGTCATTCGATGACACTGTTCGCACTGCAGCACCTAAACGAATGTCGAGACCTTCAGCAAGATGATCAGCCAAACCGCCGTAACCACCGAGCACAATCAGATCGTCACCGTCAGATCCTTCTTCGGTGCCCCACCATGCAGACAATTCATCAGCATTCGCTCCGTATTCGCTGGCAAGTTCAACTTCGTCAATTTGGTTGAGTGCGAGTAGGTCAATCGTTTCACCGTTGGCGGCGATCGCGGCAGCGATTGACATGTCAGACTCTGAGCCATTGACTGATTCAATGGCAGATTCAATAGCGTCCGCTGCCGTGTCAAGTGATTCTTGTGTGACGCCACCAGTGAACAGCGTCGTGTCATTGTCGTAATCAAAGGCAGCGGTATTGATATCGAGGTTGCTGAGTGTTTCGGCTAAGTCGCTCGCCGCAACATCATGCACCCACGATGCACCTAACTCGATGGGGATCGGCCACGTTTCTGAGCGAACGGTGGCAACGCGACCACCAATTCGGTCGCGTGCTTCAAAGATCACGACCGAATAACCGGCGTCGTGCAAAGCGCGCGCTGCTGCGAGGCCCGCGACTCCGGCACCCAGAATCGCAACGACTTCTTTCGCGTCAGCAACGTCAATGACTTCTTGTGCGGCGCGCTGACCCGATGCCAATGCTCCGTGGACAGTTGCAGGCGCTTCGCTTGATGTGGCTTCGCCAGCAAAAAACAATCGGCCGTTAATCGGCTGAGCCAATGCAACGCGTAGTGATGGGGTAGCACCAACGGGAAGGTACGAATACGAACCGCGCGCCCATTGGTCGGTCGACCACGACGTGCGAATCATCGCGAGCGGTTCGGGTACGCGACGAGGTTCGTCGTTGCCTTCGGTATTTTCGGACTCGTCAGTTGATGAAGTGCCGCAAGCCACGAGGGTGATCGCTGCCGGCATGGTTGCGAGCAGTCGAATGATGTCGCGTCGCGATGGAGTCACGAGATCATTCTGTCAGTAGGCCCAATACGGCAAGGCGTTGTGCGCGAAGGGCGCTTAACGAAAGCACGAGAGTTGTCGGCGTTTCACTTCACTGGTGCAAATACCAAAGGACGAGCCATCAGTTTCTTAGCCTTGGCATCGCTCACTCCCCAGATTGACAGACCGATTCCGAAGGCGACTTCGGCGTCAGTGGGCGAGAGCTCTCCGGTGACATGTACCGCTGTCATGAGACCAGCAAGGCAGTACGCCCATAAAAGAATACGATTTTCGAAGTTTTGATTATTCAAATCTCCACGCTCGGCAAGTCCCCGGAAAACTTCCGTTGCACCTCCGCTGACAGCCTGGATGATAAACATGGGATTCTCTAGAGTGTTATGCAAAATCTTTGCCATTAGTGGATGAGTTTGCCTGACCCAAAAAAGTTTTCGGCCCGAATCTAAAACGGCTTCAAGGCTTTGAGCTGGTGGTGCTCCGTTGTATGACCACTCAACCCACTCACGCCATATCAGGCCTAAGGCTTCGCGAAACAGGATTTCTTTGTTGTCGAAATACTTGTAGATGGTCGTGGGGGAGACCTCAGCAATCTCAGCGATTTGCTCGATAGTTGCCTTTGGGCCGATATCAGCCAAAACCTGCTGGGCACTGTGTAAAAGTTTCGCCCGATTTCGGGCGGTGTACGCCGCCTGCCTCCCAGCAGGCACCTGAGCGACCTTCTTTTTTGCTGCCATGACGCAACTCTAGAGCCCAATTTCATGGGTGGCGTGACCTGCGACATGTGAATAACACCTACATAAATGGTATTTGACTCTATTTATGGCATAATGCATCAAGTTTGGATTACTTATCCAATCTTCGGCGATGGAAGGTGATGAACGAGATGGTGCAGGTCGAATCTGAACGTTCGCGAACAACGAGGCTCGGTTCAGTCGTGCGACATCTGGCGGCCGCATTGGTCGGAGTTCTTCTCATTCCGGTGACCGGAGTTGCGCTGTTGCAGATTCAGGTTTTGCCGGCTGCGGCAGTTGGGCCCGGAAGCCTCGTAGTGACGTCGGATAACAACACTTACTCGCCTTGCGGCGGGGCTAACAACTTGGTCGATATCACTTTGCCTGCAGCGTCAGCGATAGGTGCCAGTAGTCCCTACACCATTGAGGCTTGGGTAAAAATCGATTCGTCTACTAACACTGTTGCCGATCTGCCTTGTGGGCAAATTGCACTGGCGAACAGCAGGTTCGGAACTTCTAACGTTTGGAATCAACGATCCGGAAGAGTCGCCAGCGGTGGTTCGTATTACTTGAGGCAAGACGGAAACGTACTTGCCCGATGCGACGGAAGCGATCTCGCCAGCACTTGCCCGAAAGTTGAAATACCCGTTGGGTCGTGGACTCATGTTGTAATGCAAAAATCTGTAGTTGGAAATGTGGCGCGTTTTACCATTTTTGCGAACGGTCAGATCGTCGTCTCAAGAATTGCTTCGCTTACTGGCACAGGCGACCTTCGGTACATGATGCTTGGAGGCTTTGGAAACAACAAAAACACCTCCAAAGTTTCGTACGGCCAGATGCGAGTGTCCTCTGGTGCTCTTTACCCAACCGATGGTTCCTCAACCTTTGCGCCGCAGTACGACTTTTCTACGACTGCTTCCGGCGGAACCGTACTAGCCCTATTTAAACCTCAAGATAATTCGACGACTGCGAACCTTGTTGACCTCACCGGTAACGGCAGCGTGCTTGGAAGTTATGTTGCTGCGTCAAAAGTAACTGCCTCCTCAGATTATGCAGCACCACCGCCACCTGCCTTCTCGTACGTATCTGCATCGGTGACGACGACTACCGGAGTCGCAATCACAACAAACAACATTCTTTCAACTGGCGGTGACATCAATAGCTTCTCGGTGAATCCTGCGTTACCAAACGGACTCAATCTCAACACCACGACGGGAAGTATCTCGGGAATCCCAACGGTGTTCTCGCCAACAGGTAGTTACACGGTCACCGGCACGCAAAATAGTTCTGGCCTTACGACGACGGCTTCGGTGTCGATCACTGTCAACAAACCAACAACGTCTGTTTCGATAACTTTGGCCAACGGTACGGTGCAAGTTGGTGTCGACAACACCATCAATGCGGTGGCATCGGTTGCGGGAACAGTTTCATTTCAAACAGACCTGGGAACAATTCCAGGATGCTCGGCAATTGCTACAACTTTAGTGGCGCCCTTTACTGCTAGTTGTTCGTGGAGTCCGACCACAATTTACTACACCATGAACGCGACGTTGACCCCTACTTCAAGTGACTTGGCGCAGTCGACATCAACGCCGTCACTCACGAATATTCGTGGCAGCCTGTCACTGACTTCGACAGGAAGGCATGTATACCCCGACGGTTCAGGAAGTCTTGATACCAATAACTCATTGCTTTTCAGTTTCCCTTCTGGCGGAGGTGTCGACACCAGCAAGTCATTCACCATTGAAACCTGGGTGAAAGTTGCAAATTCCACCTTAAATATGAAAATGAGTGCGGGGTATGGCAACAGTTTTTACAGCGATCGTGGAGAAGGATTCTTTATTGATAACAACGGAACCCGTGTTGTCCCCTTTGTCGCCACTGGCTTCATGGGATACAACAACATAAATGCGATTCCGGCAAATTCGTCTTGGCAAAATGTGGTCTATCAACGAACTATTGATCCGGTCAATCAGAGTAATTCTTTCGACTCAATTTTTGTCAATGGGCAACTCGTGCACCAAAACGGTAATGGTTTGGCGTTGAACGGTAGCAAAGCTAGTTTCGTCAAAATTGGTCCATTTGTCGGAGTCACGCAAATTGGTCCGACTCAGGTACTCGGCAATAGGGCACCATACCCAACGACGGGATTTGCTCCCTCAACTACCTATTCGTTTGGTGCCAACACCTTGGCGCTGTTTCAGCCAAGTTCAACCGCTTGTGGCTCGTCGGTGATATCACCCTCAACAGTGACCGTGAGTTATCAAACAAACACCTTTTCTTGTTCGACCGATTATCCCATCGCCTCGCCTGCGGTGGCCGCTGTTGCGTCGAGTAGTGGTCCGGCAGCGGGTGGAAACAACGTTGTCATCACTGGAACAAACTTTGTTGGCTTAACTGGTGTGTCTTTCGGATCAACTGCGCTGAGTGTGGCGGATTTTGCTGTCAACACTTTTGGAACCGAAATCACAGCGAAAGTGCCAAGCGGAACCGCCGGAACTGTTGATGTCAGAGTAACAACGTCCGTCGGAACGTCTTCGGTTGTTGCAGCTAGTAAGTACTCGTATTTGCCACCTCCAACTATCACCGGGGTGACTCCCTCGGCAGGCTCAATTAATGGAGGCAGTTCGGTCGTCATTGCCGGCACCAACTTTACGAGTGCAAGCACAGTCAAATTCGGTTCTGTAGATGCAACGACCTTCACCGTGAATAGTTCGACGCAAATCACTGCAACCTCGCCTGCTGGCGCGGCAGGAGTGGTTGACATTAAGGTCACCGCACCGGGGGGAACTTCAGCCACTGTTGTGGCAGATCAGTTCACCTACACATCGAATGTGACTGTTGGCGGGGTGAGTCCTTCCACGGGTTCAACCAGCGGCGGCACCCAAGTCACCATCACCGGAACCAACTTTTCAGGCGTGACTGCGGTGAAGTTTGGTGCAACTAATGCCGCCAATTATACGGTTGATTCATCAACGCAAATCACCGCGACATCTCCCGCAGGTACGGGGACGGTCAATATTACGGTTGTTGCAACTGGGGGAACGTCGGCGACATCTGCGGCAAATCAATTTGTCTACACCGCGAGCGTCACAATTACAGGCATCAGTACATCGACAGGTCCGACGAGTGGTGGCACTTCGGTTGTCATTACCGGAACGAACTTCACTGGTGCGACGGCAGTTAAATTCGGCGCAACAAATGTCTCGAGTTACACCGTTATCAGTCAGACTCAAATCTCCGCCGTTTCGCCGTCTGCAGTGGCCGGGGCCGTGTATGTAACCGTGACAAACGGTACGACATCAGCAAACGTTGCCGCCGCCCAGTTCACCTATTTTGCGTTGCCCACTGTGACGAGTCTTGGAACCTCTATTGGTTTAGCAAGCGGTGGTACTTCGGTCGTTGTTAACGGGGCCAACTTCACGGCGGCATCGACAGTTGCTTTCGGGGCAGTGAGTGCTTCGAGCGTGACGTTCAATAGTGCGACCCAACTCACCGTGGTTTCTCCTTCAGGGGTCGCGGGAACGGTCGACATTACTGTCACGACACTTGGTGGAACGTCGTCAATTTCTTCAGCAGACCAATTCACCTATTACGAAGTACCGACCGTCGCGAGTATTGATCCAACGTCGGGGCCAACTAGCGGAAGCACCACTGTTGAAATTACTGGTACCAATTTCTTGAGCGTTTCTGCAGTCAAATTTGGGGCTAACAATGCGACGAGTTTCACGATTGTGAGCTCAACTCGTATCACTGCAGTGTCACCCGCTGGTGCCGCTGGAAATGTTGATGTCAGAGTGGTTAATCCTGTTGCGACTTCGGCTATCGCGTTATATGGCCGATTCACATATCTAGCCGCGCCCACCATCATTTCAATTTCTCCTAATACCGGAATGATCACTGGCGGAACTGCCGTCACGATTACCGGTACCGACTTGAGCAATCTGCTGACAACCGGCGGGGTGATGTTCGGGTCTATCCAAGCGCAAAGTGTTCGACTCATTGACCCGACGCGTATCGAAGCTAAATCTCCAGCAACAACAGTTTTGGGTGACGTCCACATCACCTTGACTAACGCGAGTGGAACCTCGGCTCAAACTGCAGCAAGTGTTTTCACATATACAAAATCAACTGATGCAACTCTTTCTGCACTAGCGCTCTCTGTGGGGACACTTTCTCCCTCATTTGCTGCAGGCACAAACTCGTACACCATCTCTGATGCGAAGGACGGTTTGACTGTCACGCCGACAGTGAATCAAGTCAATGCAACGGTTGAAGTGAAGGTGGGCAGTGGTTCATTTGCCGCGGTGACATCTGGATCAGCATCATCACCATTGCCGTTGGTAATTGGGGCAAACACAATCACGGTCAAGGTGACCGCACACGATGGTACGACAACAAATAGTTACACGATCGTCGCGACTCGATTTTCAAATGTCGCGACGTTGAGTGGTGCTTCGGTCAAGGGTCAGGTCGCGACGGTTGGAACTGCGAGTGAGACTCTGGGTTCGGAGACGCCCGGGTTGATAGTTTTGACGACGGCGCAGGCGATTGGTTCTGTGGCGACAACGTTTACAACTACTAATGGCGCGGCAACAATTACCAAGATCGTAAAGTTCCCTTCGGGGACGACTGTCAATTTGTCGGGTTATGCATCGGCAAATGGTCAAGCTAACGGGGCGACTACGACTCTGATTGATGGCGACTTCTTCGTGATCAAGGTGACAGCCGCTGATGGCACGGTGAATTATTCGCGGGTGAATGTCACGGTGAATTCGAACATTGCGACGTTGAGTGGGGCGTCGGTCAAGGGGCAGGCCGCGACGGTTGGAACTGCGAGTGCCACGTTGGGTTCGGAAACAGCCGGGACGATGACGTTGACGACCGCTCAAGCGACTGGTTCGGCAGCGACGACATTCACCGCAACAAACAGTGGTGCGACGATCACCAAGATCGCCAAGTTTTCATGGTTAATACCAGAGAACGCATCAAACTTTGCCGCTGCTCAGTCGTTTGTCAATGGTGCGGGAACGCAGTTGAGCAATGGTGACTACTTTGTCATTCAGGTGACGGCTGCTGACGGTACGGTCAATTACTCGCGTGTCAATGTGACAGTGAATTCGAATATTGCGACGTTGAGTGGTGCTTCGGTCAAGGGTCTGGCCGCGACGGTTGGGACTGCGAGTGAGACTCTGGGTTCTGAGACTGCTGGGTCGATTGTTTTGACGACGGCTCAGGCGATTGGGTCTGTGGCGACAACGTTTACAAAAACGAGTAGCAGTGCGACGATCACCAAGATCGCTAAGTTCCCTTCGGGAACACCTGAAACTCAATCTAATTTTGCGGCCGCTCAATCGTTCACCAATAGTTCATCCGCAACGATGAGCGATGGAGATTATTTCATTATTCAAGTCACTGCTGCCGACGGAATTGAGAACTTCACTCGTATCAATGTGACAGTGAATTCAAACATTGCGACGTTGAGTGGGGCGGTGGTGAAAGGCCAGGCTGCGCCGGTTGGAACTGCGAGTGAGACTCTTGGTTCTGAGACGCCCGGGTCGATAGTTTTGACGACGGCTCAGGCGATTGGGTCTGTGGCGACAACGTTTACAAAAACGAGTAGTAGTGCGACGATCACCAAGATCGTGAAGTTCACTTCAGGAACTTTAGAGAACGCATCAAACTTCGCCGCTGCTCAGTCGCTTACTAATGGTTCGGTGACATCGGTTGTTGATGGCGATTTCTTTGTGGTCAAGGTGACGGCTGCTGACGGTACGGTCAATTACTCGCGTGTCAATGTGACGGTGAATTCGAATATTGCGACGTTGAGTGGTGCTTCGGTCAAGGGTCTGGCCGCGACGGTTGGGACTGCGAGTGAGACTCTGGGTTCTGAGACGCCCGGGTCGATTATTTTGACGACGGCGCAAGGGACCGGTTCAGCAATAACGACGTTCACGAAGTCGGATAGTGGTTCAACGATCACCAAGATCGCCAAGTTCCCAGCATTAACACCAGAGAACGCATCAAACTTCGCCGCTGCTCAGTCGTTTGTCAATGGTGCGGGAACGCAGTTGAGCAATGGTGACTATTTCATTATTCAAGTCACTGCTGCCGACGGAATTGAGAACTTCACTCGCATCAATGTGACAGTCAATTCAGATGTGGCTACGTTGAGTGGCGCGTCGGTCGAGGGTCAGGCCGCGACGGTTGGAACCGCGAGTGCCACGTTGGGCTCGGAGACTGCTGGGTCGATGACGTTGACGACTGCTCAGGCGACTGGTTCGGCAGCGACCACGTTCACGGCAACTGATAGTGGTGCGACAATCACCAAGATCGCCAAGTTCCCAGCATTAACACCAGAGAACGCATCAAACTTTGCCGCTGCTCAGTCGCTTACCAATGGCGGGACAACATCAATCGGCAATGGTGACTACTTTGTCATTCAGGTGACGGCTGCTGATGGCACGGTGAATTACACGCGTGTTGATGTGACGGTGAATTCAAATATTGTGAGTGTTGCGACTTTCGACTTAGGTACAACTCCAACTTTCTCCGCGACGGTCAACAACAGTCAAAGAACAGTCCAACTTGTTGTTACTCAAGGAACATCGCGAGTGGCCTTGGTTCCTGTTTTTTCCTTAGCCAATGGGGCCACTGCAACAGTGAATGGGGCGAGCCAACTCTCGGGTCAAACAAGTAACAACTTTGCGACCCCGGTGACGTATGTGGTTACTTCACAAGACGGGACGACCAGCCAAAATTACGTTGTGACAGTCAGCTTTGCGACAAGTCCTACGGCCCCACAAAATTTGACGGCCACAGGACAGCAATCTGGTGCCAACTTAAGTTGGACTGCGCCACTGTCGAGTGGCGGTGCTCCTATCACTGGCTACGTCGTACAGCAATCAACTGACTCAACTAATTGGTCCAATGCTGGAATCACAAATCAAAGCACGACCTCTTATTCAGTTACTGGCCTTTTGAACGGCACGACTTACTTCTTCCGAGTGAGAGCAACCAACGATTCGGGTGATTTGAACTATAACTATGTGACTTCACTCGGTGCTCAAACATATTTTTATGTTGAGTGTTCATCGGGTGGCAGTTTTTATGTGACTAGTTCGACGATTCCTTCTCGGGCAGGAATGGGATGTACTGGTATAGCAACAATTCCACAAGGAATTACTGGAGTCCTCATTAATGCATTTGCTCCTGGCAGCGCAGCGTCGCAGACCAACAGGGGCCTGACGGGCCTAGTTTTCCCCCCAAGTGGATTCGCTCAAATTGATCAAGGTGGATTTAGAAACCTGGGACTGACGTCGATCACAATTCCGGCGTCTGTGACCATGGTGGGATTATCAGCATTTGAAAACAACCCGCTGACCTCTGTCACCGTCACTGGAGCAAGCGGGGGTGCATCCACATTCTTGAGCCAAGGAGCTTTTAATAACCAAAATGCTTTGTTTGGGCTTACAACGGCGGTTGCGCTAACTCTTGGAAGTGGAAAAATTGAAATCGGCCACAACTTTGGAGCGAACACAACCTTTTCGTCTATTGATTTTGGAACAGGTATTGCGGAAATCGGCGAAAGAGCTTTCTATCAAAATGGGATTGCCAATGGGTGGGTTCCAATATTTCCACCCACGATCAAAACCATTGGATCAGGCGCATTCGGCAATAGCCCAAATTTGAAAACAATTAGATTCGGGTCAAGTACCTCATCTTCAATTACCGCAATTAGCGATACGGCATTTGAAACAACGGTAACAAGCGTTCAATACTGTGCAGGTAGCGGAACCGTATTGAGTAGTTTCCTCACTCGACGCTTGCCTAATGCAGTGATTTGGTGTGCAACTGATACGCCTAATTCTCCAACGAACCTTGGAGCGGTAGCAGATTCGGGCCAAGTGTCTTTAAGTTGGAGTAGGGGAGTGTTGCGCAATGAAGCACCCACATCAGACTTTTTGATTCAGTATTCGTCAAATGGTGGCAGCACCTGGACCACATTTAGTCACGCCGTTTCTACGGCGAATTCAATAACGGTGACTGGTTTATCTAACGGAACTAATTACCTCTTCCAAGTTTCTGCAGTCAATCTTTTCGGTGCCAGTTCACCCTCGCTGACCGTTGCGGCCACACCTCTTGGCCTTTCCTACACACCTATTTTCGGCGCATCAACTTCAACAGTTGATGGATTCACCGTCAACGTCACAAACTTCGACAGCACTTTCGTTTTTGACTCGCCAACAATCACCTCTGGTTCGGGAATCGTCACCATAGGCGCCCCAACAAGTGGACGTTTGCCGATCACTGTTTCTGGAATGGCGCCGGGTACTTCATCAACATTTTCATTGCGATCTTCAAAGCAGAGTTTTTCAGACGGTTTTGGTTATGCCTCGGGCAGTGCCCTGCAGGCTGCATTGATTCCTGCTTTCACGAATGTCGTGACATCTACTGGTGGTCTGACGGCAGCAATTTCAAATTATGATCAGAGTTATCAATGGGCTGTTACAGCTTTACCGGGCAATGCAGCTATCAACGCAAATGGGTTAATCAGTGTTACTGGAGTGAACCCCCAAACTTTGGTCACTGTGAGAGTTGATACGTCTCGTGAGGGTTACGCATCGGGTTTTAACTCAACCACCGCAACAACTTTGCAGCTGCTCAAAGTTTCTTACGACGGAAACGGAGCGACAGGTGGGTCAGCCCCAACTGACTCTTTGCAGTACGCCTCAAATGGATTTGCAAATGTCTTGGGCAATCAGGGCCAAGGCGCGTTGACCTTGAACGGAAACTCTTTTGCGGGTTGGACAATCAACCAAAACGGGACAGGTCGGGTGTATCAACCTGCCGAGTCACTTCAATTGGCATCAAGCAGCGTGAAGTTGTACGCCAAGTGGTCGCTCATCCCGTACACGGTGACGTATCAGTTGAACGGCGCAACTCGTGGTTCGGCGCCGACCGATACTGCGACTTATACGATCGGAGAGCGTGCTCCGATTAAGGCCGGAAGTTTTGGACGCACTGGGTACAGCTTTGCTGGATGGACTGATAATTCGGCTGGTACGGGAGTTCTTTACAACTCTGGAGCTGAATACATCGTTGCAACGAGCAACATCACATTGTGGGCTCAATGGAGTCCTGAAACATACACAGTCACCTTTGACGCGAACGGCGCCACTGGATTGCCGAGCAAATCAGTTGATTCGTACACGACTGAGTCAACTCCTATCACTTTGGCTGGCATAGGTAAGTTGGAGAAGTCCGGTTACAACTTTGTGGGCTGGGGAGTGTCAGCAGTTTCGACTCTGGTTGCCGATTTGTACACAGTTTCTGCTGATACCAAGCTCTATGCCCAGTGGCGAGCCGCCAATTATTCGGTGACCTATGCCGTCGGCATAAACGGGAGTGGTACGCCACCGACGCAGAACAATGTTGATTACGGAGACACATTTACTCTTGCATCAGCAACTGGATTGACTGCGAATGATGGCCAATACGACTACGCCTTTGTTGCGTGGAGCGATGGAACCAATACGTACTCTTCCGGCCAGCAGTATCTGATGGATGCAATGCCAGTTACTTTGACGGCGCAATGGACGCGTGTTTTTAACGTGAGGTATTCGTTTAATGGTGGAAGCGTTGCGACACCAATCGCCGATCAGCAAAAAGTTTCAGGCAACACGATTATTGTCTCGACCATTGTTCCGACTCGCGACGGATATGAATTCACTGGTTGGAAAGATCAAAGTGGTTCGGTTGCTGCATCCGGCTCGACGTACACGGTCTCAGATGGGCACTACTTGTTATATGCACAGTGGAGAGCCATTTCTTACAGCGTCACATACGATGTCAATGGCGGTGATGTTGCTCCTACTGAATCAAATCACGAAATCGGTGACATATTTAATGTTGCAGCGGCTCCAACCAAGACTGGCTACAACTTTGCCTATTGGGCAGAGGGAAGCAGTCGCTATAACCCGGGATTGCCTTACCAGGTTGGCTCTGACAATGTCATTCTGCGTGCGGTCTGGACACCAAAGGTCTTCGAAATCACCTTTGATTTCAATAGTGGAATTGGATCACCGATCGCACCGATCGAATACACGTTCAACACTCCTGCGGCGAGCTTGCCGACGACAGGGCCGACTCGTGAGGACTTCACCTTTAGCGGATGGTCATCAAGTGCAACTTCTTCAGTTGGTTCATATACCTTTACGCCAAGTGGTGACATATTGCTACACGCTGTCTGGGTTCCGTCGGTCTACTACCTCACTTTTGATGCAGGAAGCGGATTTGTTGATCGCTCAGCAGAGAAGGTGACAATTGGTCAATCATCCACGCTGCCGTCGGCTTCGAGAACGAACTACACCTTGTTGGGTTGGTCAACGCAGCAATCTGGTGGGACCATACTGCCCGATGCATCTACCTACACTCCAACGGCGGACAGGACGCTGTATGCGCAGTGGACACTCCAAGTATTCACAGTTACTTTCAACGGTAACAGCGGAACCCCGGCGCAAAGTACAGGTTCAATGACGTATGGTTCACGAACTCCAATTGTTTTGCCGACAGCAACGAGATTGAACTATCAGTTTGTCGGTTGGTATTCGTCTGCAGTCGGTGGGTATCTGCTCGGCCAAGCTGGTGCAGACTTTTCAACGACGACATCGCTCACTGCTCACGCGCGTTGGGTTCAAGATTCGCTCTACGGAATGGGTGCGGCAACCCAGATTGCGCAAGTCACCGTACGTGCTGGTTATGACACGTCCTTCACTGCTGGCACCAACGGCAGTACTGCAACGGTGAGTTATGTTGCCGATTCATTACCTGACGACACAATCATTACCGTCTATCTTGAGAACTCAACTGAGCGTGTTGCCTCGCTGATTTCGACGCAATCACGTCCAATTTTGTCGTTGATCGTCGCGTGGGTTGCGCCAGATGGAACAGTTCCTCTGACAACCGGAAATCCCATCACCCTCACCGTGACGAACCCCAACATCACTGCAGGTTCAAAGATCTATGGTCTCTTAGCGAATCGCTCAAGCATGATTGGAACTTCAGTCATTGACGGTCAGGTGCAATTGTCAATTTCTGAAGACCCAGTGATTGTCGTGGCGATGGTTGCACCGGATGCCCCAACGGGTGTTACCGCAACCGCAATTGACAGTTCGTCAGCAACGATCAACTGGACTGCACCTACTAATAACGGTGGCTCTGCGATCACCGGATATACCGCGACTTCAAGTGGCGGACAGACGTGTACAGCGGTGACGACGAGCTGTGTGATGAATGGCCTGACACCTGGCGTGGACTACACCTTTACTGTGTTTGCAACCAACACGATTGGCAATGGGCCGGCAAGTAGTGCGTCATCACCGCTCCAATTGACTGCTCCGACCACCTCGACTTCGTCAACGACGTCAACGACCACACCAGGAAATGGGCCGAGCACTTCGTCTCCTTCAACTTCCCCGACCACTCCGGGGGATGCGTCCGGTGGGCCTTCGGTATCTTCCCCATCAAACAATGCTGGAAGTGGATCTGATCCTTCGGCACCCTTGAACCTTGTGGGTAACGGATCCAATGTGCCAAAACTCCCGACGACTGGTAACGACGCCTCATCGCCGCTCACGTGGGTCATGATCTTGCTCGGACTCGGTCTGCTGGTTCTTGTGGTGCGTAGGCGATTCTCTATCACCGAGTGAGGCATAGCCACGGGTGCATTTTGAACCTGCGAGGCGTTTAATGTCTTGCTAAGCACGGGGGATAGATCGTTATGGGGATGCAACCAAAGCACATCAACCACGAACTTGGACTAATGAAGTGTCCGGTCGACCTTGCCACGGTTGATCTCTTTGGTGCAGGTGCGCAAGAGCATTGGTACGAGATGTACGAGATTTTGCATCGTGATGCGCCGGTGCTACGTATTTCTGGTGGTGGCCTGAAGCCGGGCACTGACGCATACGTTCTGACCAAACACGCCGACATCAACACCGTGGTCAAAGATCCCGAACGTTTCACGGTGATGGGGCAGAGACGAGTCAACGACTGGGCCAACGATGGTTTGTCGGGCGAAGATGTGTACACGACATCGCGCAACTTGATGACGGCATCAATGGTGACGCTGCGGCCGACTCAAGAGATGTACATCAAGCATCGCAAAGAACTCACCGACCCGTGGGTTGGCACTGGCGCGTCGCGACATCGCGAGTTGATTGAACGTCTATCTCATGAACTGATTGATGAATGGATCGACAACGACTCGGTTGAATTCATCAGTCAATTCGCTCGGCCATTACCGCAACGAGTGTTTGCGTCCATTCTTGGTTTTCCATTTGCTGACATTCCACAATTGGCTCAGTGGGGCGATGCTGTCGTCACACCATTTGTGCACGGCACCGGACTTAAACACGAACTTGCGCCTGATCAAGCACAAGAAATGTTTCGTCGCCTTGAAGGTTTTCAGGATTACATCTACGAGCAGGTGCGCACCAAGCGCGTGAATCCACAAGATGACATGGTGAGTTTCTTGTGCGATGTGCATTATCAAGCGCTTGATCGCAAGCTGACCGATCTTGAAATCGCCGGCATTGTTCACGCAATGATTATTGGAGCTTTAGAAACAACGCAGTACGCGTTAGAAGAACAAGCGCAGATGTTGTGTGAAAACGACGGCCTGTTTGACATTGTCCGCAATGATCGCACGAAGTTGCGGGCTTTCACTGAAGAAAGTATGCGTTTACGTTCGCCAACGCATGGCCTATCAACGCGTGTGACTTCTCGTGATGAAGTTTTTCAGGGTGTCAACGTACCGGCAGGTTCGTTACTGCACTTACGTTTTGCTGCAGCCAACGTTGATGGCGACGAATTTGAATGTCCATTTGATCTTGATCTTGAACGACATGGCGTCACGCGGCACTTGGCGTTTTCGGCTGGGCCACGAGTGTGTCCTGGGGCCAACTTGTCACGCATCGAACAACAAGTGGCGTGGGACGTTTTGTGTAATCGGTTGTCAAGCATCGAATATGGCGAGGGCAATGATTGGCAACATCAACCTGGCATCATGCTTGGTACTCTCAAATTGAATCTCACTTTCACGAAAGCCTGAGTTTGGTTCATCACTTATAGAGGAGCACAAGCCCCTGGCGGACTGTCGTAACGACTGTCTTTAGCCCACTCACCAGTGACCCATGTGTCGTCGATAGGCGGCACGATGCCCTCGAACCGTGTTGACAATTCTTGAATGAGCCACTGCGCCGATCGAAGTGCACCAGTGGGGCACACATGAATGCCATCACGTTTACGTTCGGGGTTGCCGTCACCATCGATGTCAAGGGTGAATACATCCCCAAGTACTGAATGCTGATCTAGGTAGACGATTGAGCCGTCCGATTGGTCCGCAATTGCGCGGGCTTTGTCTTCAAGAGAGATCTGCCCAGGTTCAGATCGATCAGCTGCGATCGAAGGAAACGAAACGAAGACGAGTTGTAGATTTCGATCGGCGACGAACTTGGCTAGATCTTCAAGGGCTACTTGTTGTTTGTTTTCATCTTGTTGGGCATCCCACACCGAAAGTTGCAAAATCAACAAATCAGAGTTGTGGTGATCAAGTTCGGTTGCGAGTGATCGCAGCGGTGTCGTATTGACATCTGTTGGCACAATGCCGACTCCGCCGAATGCACCAGAGTTTGCTGTTATTCCTGCAGCCTTCAGTTCGGCATCAAACGCCGGCCACATGTCGTAGGCAACTGAGTCGCCTAGGTAATACAGGCTAGAAACAACAGGCTTTGGTTGAACCAATGTCGTGGATGTTGTCGTTGTGGTCAGTTGAGGAGACGGCTGAGCAATAGTGGTTGCGACTGCCGAAGTAAGTGCGTCAGCGTTGACCTTGTTTGTTGTTTCTGGAACAATGATTAAAGCCCAGATAACGATTGCTGCTAACGACGTCGCAACAAAGATCCGTCGCCCCTTTGAACCATGTGCCCACTTTGCACGGTGTCGAATGGGTTGCTCGACAAAGAAGTATGACGCGATGCTGAGAGCGAACGTGATTGCGAGACGAATCGCAGTCAGCCCTAAGTCGTTGACGTCTAATCGATCGCGTGTGCAGAAAATGAATACAGGCCAATGCCAGAGATACAACGCGTACGAGAGTCGCCCGATATACGCGAGTGGGCGCCACGAGAAAACTGCCGACAATTTGCTACTTGAAGAGGAAACAAGTACCGCCAGTAATGCCGACGCAATTGAGTGAGCAAAAAGCCCACCACGAAATAGCCACTGACTTTGTCCATCAACGACGAACCACATGAACCCAATCACAACGATGAGTACAGCTGTGAGAACACTTGCGATCGTGCGGAACTTTTGAATTCCTGTAGTAATGACCTTGCGTATTGCTGGTAAGGCAACGAACGCTCCGCAGAGTAAAGAGAAAGACCGCGTGTCGGTGCCCATGTACACGCGAGTCGGATCTCCGCCGTTGTAGATCGCCAGCATGGTGATGAATGACGCAACGATTCCGATGCATGTGAGTGTGGCTAATCCACGAGCGCGTCCGATTCGCCACGCGACAATGACGAGGATTGGCCACACCAGATAAAACTGCTCTTCAATGGCCAGGCTCCATAGATGTTCAAACGCCGATGGAGCAGCGAAGGCATCCCAATATCCAGACCCTGAATAGATCTGATGCCAGTTGGCCATATAGAACTGCGACCAAACAACGTCGTTGCGAGCAATGATCCATTGCCCGGTGTCGGCAAATAGTCGAAAGAAAACAACGACGACAACGAGAAGCACCATGACCGCTGGAAGTAATCGTCGAAGTCGGCGCCCCCAAAATCCGATGAGGTCGATCGTGTTCGTGCGCTGTAACTCGTCAATGAGCAAAGTGGTGATCAAAAAGCCCGATAAAGCAAAAAAGAGATCTACGCCAAGAAAGCCACCGTTCAAGCGATTGTCGTGAAATGCCAAAACTCCGATGACGGCCAAGGCTCGCAATCCGTCAAGCCCAGGCAGATGCTGGCGAGCGGTAGCGGATTGATTCACAGGGTTAATGGTACGAGGTATGGCCAGGACAGCAGGATCTGGCTGCTGTTGTAGTGACAGATTAAATGCCACTAGTTTGGGCTTGTTCAAACAGGACTTGTCTACGAGTGGCGAGGAATCACGATGACTGCTGAAAAATCACAACGACTCATTTCAGATATGCGCGGCGTTCGCTACGGCGAAGTCCTCGCGGTGATGGCACGTGACGAAAAATTGCAAGCCGATGTTTATGGCACACAGATGATTAATGATTGCCCCGCCGAATTGTGGGACACGCTCAATGCTGACGAGATCGCCACAGACATGGGGGCACTCTTTGTGAAGCTCAACGGTCCGCGATATTGGATGCTTGATGGTCTCGGAACCAAGGTTGCAATGGTCGAGCCCGTGATGCGCGAATTCAATGGACTGATGATGCGTCGCATTGCCACGGTTGACTTGGGCGATACTCCCAGCACCGTGCCGTATCAAGAGCGTTTCGTCAACCGCGGTGCGGTGTTCTTTTTTGACGCTGGTTCGGTTGTGTACGAACTCATCAACGCCGAAGGCAAGGCGTACATCATGCAGGCGTATTGCGTGGGCGTCGACCCATCGTTGGACCAATCAAACCTGGGCGACCTGGCAGGTCGATTGAAGTTGCCCGCTGGCTGGGCGTTTCGGTCGCGCATCTTGGACGAAGAAATGGTGGTCGACACCACCGATCATGCCGCGACCGTGGTGCAAGATGAACTCGAGAACACTTACACCTTGCCGTATTGATTACTGATTCTGGTGAGGATTATTCGTCATTTTGAGTAAAAATCCTCACCAGAATCACAGACAAAAAAGAACCCCCGCTGCTTGCGCAGCGGGGGTTCGAGTTACTGGACTAGGAATTACTCAGCGCTTTTTAGCGGCTGCCTTCTTCTTGGCGGGAGCCTTGCGGGCCGGAGCCTTCTTGGCAACAACCTTCTTGGCGGGAGCCTTGCGGGCCGGAGCCTTCTTGGCAACTGCCTTCTTCTTTGCAGGAGCTTTCTTGGCCGGAGCCTTCTTCGCAACTGCCTTCTTGGCGGGAGCTTTAGCAGCTGCAGCAGCAGCAACGGCGCCAGCCTTGTTCAACTTCGGTGCCGGAGACACACCAAGGGCGATGTCCTTGAAGCCCTTGAGTGCGGTGATCTTGGCAACAGTCTTCGCGGCGATCTTGATGGTCGCACCCGTTGCTGGGTTACGACCCATGCGTGCGGGACGCTTGATCTTTGCGAATTTTGCAAAACCGGAAAGGTTGACGATTTCGCCCTTAGCCACGTTGGCCAAGATGACGTCGATCGTACCTTCAACGGCTGCTGTAGCCGTCTTCTTGTCGATACCGGTGTGGTCGGATACTGCTTGGATGAGGTCGCGTTTCTTCATGTGAGTAAACATATTTCATGAAAATGCGTCGGTGGTGGATTTCCGTTGATTTTCTTGAGATTTTTTGAATATCTGGAAATTGAGGTTTGTGAAGATCTGCGGTCGTTGCCACCGAAAAACCATGAGTACTGTCTGTTCTACAGACGAAACTTTTCGTTGGTTTTGGGGGCAAGACAATGGCGATTCCACACGAGTTCACTGCAGAAGCAATTGCTCAAGCATCGGTTGATGCATTCCGGCCGTACAACGATTTCTTGCAATCGGGCGAACCGTATGTCTCGATCTATTTGAACAATCAGTGGCTCACTCCGCCAAAAGATGACGCCGAACTTGAGTGGGGTAAGGGTTGGTATTACGACACGACTGTTGCACGCAAACACGAATACTGGAAAGACATTGATCTTCCGCAACCAACCAAAGACATCACTGTGATGCGTCAAAATCTTTTTGAATGGGGCTATTGCCTCATCGAAGATGGAATGTCGCAAGAACAGTGTGCTCGCTTACGTGCACGTATTGAAGAGCAAGCTGCTGCAGAGCGCGCGTTAGGTATTGCGTATCTCGTGAAGTCGCAACAACATGTGTGGTCGCTCGTGAATAAAGGCGATGACTTCGTGAAGTGTCTTGAGCATCATCCAGACGGAGTGCAAGCCGGCCCAATCATTGAGCGTTTATTGGACGAAACGCTCGGAATTGGCTGGAACCACTTCAGTTTCCTCTCCAATATTTCGTATCCGAATTGCCATCCGCAACCGATGCATCAAGATCAAACCTTCATCGCGCCATACAATCCGCGCGAGGCTCCGGTGTTAGTGAACACGATGTATGTATTGCAAGACGTCAATGAAGTGAATGGTGGAACTCTTTTCATTCCGGGTTCGCACAAACCAAATGGCACCGGTGGCCCATATGCGTTGTATGGCCCGATGCCCAAGCCGATCAACCTTGAAGCAAAAGCCGGAACGATTCTGATGTTTGATGGGCGCTTGTTACACGGTGGTGCAGTGAATCATTCGGACAAGTTTCGCTACGTCATCACGAACTCGTGTGTGAAGAGCTTTATTCGTCAACAAGAAAACTTTTTACTGACCATGAGTCCAGAGGTTCTCGCGAAAGCGAGTGACAAGTTGTTGTGGCGACTCGGTTTTCAATCATCAATTACCGCAAACTTGGTCGAAGGTTATGGCTACCAAGGCTCGGGGAAAATGGGCGATTCAAACGGTTCAGTTGCTCATGTCAGGCGCGAAATGGATCAAGGCGAGTACCGCCATGTGGGGGCACTTTCGCCAGATGATGTGACAAAGATTTCGTCCGATGAATTCGCTTTAGCCCGAATTCAGAAGGCAAATGAGTCGTTTCGGACTCCCGAACTTCTCGAGAAAATGCGACTCCTGAGTTAAAAACCGAACTCGTGGAAGTGGTCAAACCAGGCGCGAGCCGAGGCCAAGATCTCTGGTTCGGTCAGTCGAGGTAGGTCACTATCGATCGCACCCACAACCAATTTGGCAGTAGTTGGAAACTTGCGCTCCCAATGCTGAATCATTTTGACCATGTGATTGGCTTTGCCTTTTCCATGCCCGATCACCAATATTTCTTGGCATCCAGCAACCGCGTGTGCGACTGATTCAAAGATTTCAACGTCATCTTTGCTCGGTCCTTTTTCAATGTTGTTCTGACCCTTGCGGGTGTGCAGATGTCGTTCATGATGTTCGGGAACATGAATTCGTTCGGGTCGCGAATCGCGGTCAAGACCCGAATTCCATACTCGTGCCTCATCGTGGGTAATCGCCACAACGACAAATGATGAATGACCAGTCACAAAGACCTCCTGATTGACGTACTTTCAGCGTAAGAAGGCATCTGTGGTTTGTGAGGGGGAGTTCTGCCTCGCCCAGTGGGACTGAAGTCCTCAGTAGTTATGTCTCTTCCTGAATTCGGCGGGGAAGTGCTCGTAGCCTGAGCAGTCGTGATTGTGATTGATGCCCAAGGACTCAAAGCCTCGCGACCTAACCGTCCGTTGTTTGCTGATGTCTCGATCACCTTGAGCGATGGGGATCGTGTTGGTGTCGTCGGCCTGAATGGATGTGGCAAGAGCACGTTGCTGCGCATCATCAGTGGCGAACAAGAACCAGAAGATGGAGTCGTTCGACGTGGCCGAAACGCTCGAGTCGGAGTGTTAAGCCAAGCGCCGGTGCTTCCGAAGGGAACAGTTCGTGAAGCCGTTGGTGGCACGTGGCAAGGCGAAGCCATGCTCGACCGGCTGGGAATGAGTGGTTTGATCGACAGTCAAACCGATCAGCTGTCGGGTGGTCAGAAAAAACGTGTCGCACTTGCGGGTCTATTAATTGGTGAGTGGGAAGCGCTCATCTTGGACGAACCCACCAACCATCTCGATCTTGATGCCATTGCATATCTTGAAGAGTGGCTGGCTAATTACAACGGCGGCTTGTTGCTCGTCACGCACGACCGCCATGTGCTCGACCGCGTCACGACCAAAGTTCTTGAGATCGACCGGGGCAAGGCGTATCTGCATGTTCCGACGGGTTGGAGCGAAGGCTCTGGTTACGCCGCGTATCTGTCGGGTCGCAGCGAACGCGAAGAACAAGCGGCAACCGCCGAACAAGTACGCAAGAATCTGGCGAAAACCGAACTTGCGTGGTTGCGACGTGGCGCACCGGCACGAACTACTAAAGCCAAATCTCGAGTTGCCTCGGCAACCGCATTAGTGAATACCAAGGCTGAAGCACCAGCGCGTCAGGGCGAACTTGGGTTGACGAAAGATCTTGGTTCGAAACGCCTTGGTTCAAAAGGTGTCGAATTGCACGGAGTCGGATTTAGTTGGCCGAACGGAAAACGAGTTCTGTCGCCATTCGATCACATGCTCGAACCTGGCGATCGACTCGGAATCGTTGGACCAAATGGCGCCGGAAAAAGCACATTGCTCGATCTGATATCTGAACGACTCACGCCAACCGAAGGCAAGATTGATATTGGTCGCACGGTCAAGATTGGTTATTACGACCAGTTAGGTCGTGACTTAGATGTCACCAAACGAGTTCGTGATGCAGTTGCGGGCGATAAGGGTGCGCCGTCGTTAGAAGACATCAACTTGATGAAGCGCTTTTGGTTTGACGGTGATTCGCAATTCGCCGAAATTTCGACGTTGTCAGGTGGAGAGCGACGCCGTTTGCAATTGTTGCTCACATTGATTGAGCAACCCAATGTGTTGTTGCTCGACGAACCCACCAACGATCTTGATCTTGATACGTTGCGCGCCCTCGAAGATTTTCTTGATGATTGGCCCGGGATAGTTTTGGTTGTCAGTCACGACCGGGCATTTTTAGATCGCACTGTCGACGAAGTTTTTGCACTCGACGGTCAAGGTGGGGCATCGTTGGTCCGCGGTGGAGTTGCGGGATGGTTGAAACAACGTCTTGAACGCGGCACGAAGCCAACCCAAAATACGAAGTCGGTGAGCTCAGCCAAGATTGACACGCCGGTCAAGGCCGTTGTCGATATGCCCGCTTCTAAATCGGGTTCGCTCAAGAGTGCGAGCACGTTGAAGCGACTCGTGGCGCAGGCTGAAAAGGCTTTGGCTCAAGCCACGACCGAGCGCGACACCATCAGCGCGCAATTAATCGCCGAGGCGTCTAGTGCGTCTAGTAACCACGAAACGTTGGCGAAACTGAGTGAACAACTTGCCCATGCGCAAACCAAAGTTGATACTGCTGAAGAATCTTGGCTGAATTTTGCTGCCGAGGCTGAGAGTCGTGGTATTGATATGTCATGACTGTTGTTTCGCCTCTCGGATATCGATTCCCTGGCGGTACGTACACGATTGCTCATTGGGAAAATTGGTTACTCACCGATTGCACCACCGCAGAACCCCTGCCCGATGATCTTGCACATCCGGTCGCGCTTTTTCATGTGCCAATTCTTGGTGCGGGCACAAGTATTACGACGTTGTTCGAAGTATGTGGTGCAGAAGGTCCAGGTTCGGTTGGTCTCGATGGTTACGACTGGGAATACATGCGACCGCTTCGAATCGGGGTTGAGTATCGCATGGAAGGCGGCATCGTTCGCTGGGAACAACTTGTTGACGAACGTGGCAATCCGTACGACTCAATGAGTTTCTCGATTGAAATGTTTGATGCCGAAGGTTTGGCGGCCCGCATTACAAACACTTGGCGCTTTCGTCGACGCAAGATCGAAGACGTCACTGGGGAAACTTCATGAAGGTCGGAGATCAGCTTCCCGAATTCGCGGTGCCGTCAGTCGATCCGGCACGCATGAAAACGATGGCCGCAGTTTTGCGCGATCCCTATCGTGTGCACTGGGATCGCGAAGCCACCCGCGAGATGGGTCTTGAAGGTCGCGTGATCAATCAAGGTCCGCTCAATCTGAGCTACATCGTCAATATGTTGCATTCATTTAGTGGGCCAACATCGGTGCGGCGTCTCACGGTTTCGTTTGGTCGACCGGTATTTGACACCGATTCAGTTGTTGCTGGCGGCGAAATATCGGCGATTGATGGCGATCGAGCTACTTGTGCAGTGTGGTTGAAACGTGGCGACGAGATCGTTGTCTCGGGTGCTGCCGTGATTGACATCGCACATCTTCACTAAGGTTCAGTGATGAGCACACTTCCCGCGACATTCGTTCCGATGGAAGCTGCTGTTGCGGCTATTCGGCCCGTAGACACTTTGGCGATACCGCTGGGGCCAGGTGCGCCTGGTGGCTTCTTGCATTCGTTGGGTAATGACACGCCTGCTGATCGCTTCAGTGATTTGAAGGTGTTCGGAGCCTTGTTGCCCGATCTATACGCAATCTTTGCGCGGCCATCGGTTCATTTGAAATCGGGTTTCTTTGGGCCGGCCGAACGTTACTTGCGCGACACCGGAGCCGATGTCGATTTTGTGCCAGCCGACTTTCGCCGCTTTGAACCGACGCTTGCTCATTTGAAACCACGAGTGCTCGCAATCGCTGGAGCAATGCCCGTTGATGGACGAGTGTCGTTGTCGTTGCATGCCGGTGCATTCACGACCGAAATCGCCAATGTGATTGCTGACCCAAACCGCGTGTTGATTGTTGAATGCAGCCCCAATTTTCCGCGCACTTTTGGCGCGGGCGATTACCAGCATTCAATTGCGCTTGAAGATATTGATTTTTTGGTGCAGTCCGATCGAGTCGCACTCAACTTGGCTGATGTTGTTGCGAGCGAAATCGAAAGTCGTATTGCTGAAATCGCCGTGTCGTACATTCACGACGGTTGCACATTGCAGACTGGCATCGGTGGAATACCGACACAGGTCGCAACGCGGCTTGCCGCTGGAAACGGTGGTGACTACGGAATCCACAGCGAAATGTTTACGACAGGTTTGATGCGGCTACATCAGTCGGGCAAGGTGACAAATCGCAAAGGTACTGAGTTCGATGGTTATTCGGTCACAACATTTGCGGCTGGCGAACCCGAGTTGTATTCATGGCTGCACGAAAATCGCGACGTTCGATTTCTTCCGGTCAATGTTGTGAACTCTCCCGAAGTGATTGCGCGAAACAAAAACATGGTGTCAATCAACGGTGCAATGGGGGTCGACCTCTCGGGGCAAGTCATTGCCGATTCGGTGAATGGCAAACAGTTTTCGGGTATTGGTGGTCATGAAGACTTTGTATCTGGTCCCGGTCTGTCGACGAATGGTCGCAGCTTGATTTGTTTGCCGTCGACGTCGGTCGTGAATGGCGTGACAATCTCGCGCATCATGGGGCGGTTGCCCGAGGGAAGCGTTGTCACCACGCCGCGTCATCAAGTTGATGTGATCATCACCGAATATGGAGCAGCCGAAATCGCCGGCCTGTCTATTGCCGAACGCTCACACGCATTGGCGCAGATCAGCCATCCTGATTTTCGTGAGCAATTGTTGTCAACGGCCGATGTGTGGCCGAGCGACTAAGAATTACGGGTTGTAACGGCTAGGTGGAATCGTGATACCAGGCCCGCCTTCGGGTCCGAGCCACAGCGAACCATTGATTCCGCCATTGCCGTAATACAAACCACACCCAGGAACACCGTCATCATTCCAGTCGCACCACGTGGCGTTGTAAGCCCAAGTGCCAGGTGACCCCGGAGGAAGGGTTGTCGCTGAGGGTGCCTGTGAAGTTGAAGTTGTGGTTGCTGGTGCCAGCGTTGAGGCAACGGCTTGAACAGGGACAGTTGGTGCAGTGGCAACTGTTGTTGGCGCAACGCTTGTCGTTGCAACATTCGTCGTTGCAACATTCGTTGTGGCCGGGGGTCGAGACGTGGTTGTTGATTCTGCGACCAACGTCGTTGTCTCGGCGATCGACGTGGGCAATTCGGACACACAATTAATGTTGAAGGTAAACGGGACGGTGGCAATTCCGCCTTGTAACTCTCCTTGATCAACAATTGCCGAGTCGTCAAAATCGGGGTTCAGCGGGAATGCAGAAGTGAATAGCAACATTCTCATCGTGGCTTCCGAAGGTTGATCGGCCTCGGCGTATGTTCGTGGCGGAAAGAGATATAACTGAAAGACCGACACGGAGACTGAAGCACTTCCGATATCAGTGCATTCAAACGTCATTGGAAAAAGTTGATAAGGATACAAAGTCGGTTTCCGATTGCACTTTGCAATATTTGATTCTTGCTTTGCCGTAATTGGGCCGGTGATTGATTTGATGACTGTCGACCCGCATTCAGTGGCCAAATAGTTATTACCGATATTGAATTGATCCGAATCTACTTTTCTTCCACCCACTGATTTGATAGTGGCGACGGTTGGAGTGTTGACCACCAGGCTGAGTTCAGTGTCGGCGCTGAAGTTGTAATAGAGATCGAACGTAGGATTTTCTGGTCTGTAGATGGTGACGGTCCACGTGCTGAAATGGTCGATGGGCAGGGTGTAATGAGCGGTCGTGGCTGACGTTTGCTCTACTTGTAACGCAAGTACCGAGTTGGTTGAGGTTGATCCCGAGTCGGCGATCGGTGCACCGTTACCTGAAAGCGCGTTGAGCGAGTACGAATTTTTTGCGTCCCATGGTCCGTCCCATTGCAACAACACTGGTTCTTTGAACTTGGTGCCATCTGGCTCAAGTTTGAAACTGACACCAGACACTCCATCGGCTTTGCTATCAAGCGAAAAAACCTTGGCAGTGATGTCTTGGCTGTTGAGTCCAGTAGGTAGAGCCGAATCAGGGATGACGATATTGGTCTCAATATTTCCCTGTGAAACCAGCACGGTGCTATCGGCATCGCGTGATTGAGTTGCGACGACCGCATCAACGTCGTCAATCGTTGCAGTGATAGTGGGAACAGGAGTTGATGTCGAGTCACTTCCGCAGGCGGCAACAAAAAGAGCCGCAATGAAACCTGCTGCAACGCAGAATGTGATTTTTGAAGTCTTGGAATAATCCGCCATAGTTCAAATCTAACGGCTCTATAAGAATTTTCAGGGTTTGTGTCAAGTTCTCTGTTCTTTGCGAAGTGCGGCATGGAACAATACACATATGAATGGTGCTGAAAGCCTGCTGAGGTCGCTTGTTAACTCTGGGGTCGACACGTGTTTTGCCAATCCCGGAACGTCTGAAATGCATTTCGTGGCAGCACTTGATCGTGTCGATGGCATGCGCGCGGTACTTGGCCTATTCGAAGGTGTCGTGACAGGCATGGCCGATGGCTATGCGCGCATGGCTGAAAAGCCTCCCGTCACTTTGTTGCATCTTGGACCGGGCCTAGCCAATGGTCTCGCTAATTTGCACAATGCTCGTCGAGCGTCATCACCCATCGTCAACGTGGTTGGCGATCACGCCACCTATCACGCACAATTTGACGCTCCATTGGCAAGCGACATTGTCGGGTTTGCGCGTCCAGTGTCGGCGTGGGTGCATTCGTCAACAAGTGCTTTAACCGTCGGTGCCGATGCGGCGCGAGCTGTGCAAGTGGCACGTCAAGCGCCTGGTCAAATCGCCACACTGATTCTTCCAGCCGACGTGGCATGGCTTGAAGCCAATGCATCGGCCGAGGCACTTCCGGTCGTTAAGGCATCGCAAGTTGCTGAATCCACAATTAGTGACATTGCCCAAACATTCCGAACTGCGCAATCAACTGGTGCTCGCGTGGCGATCTTGATGCGCGGTGCACCGCTGCGCGGAGAAGGTTTGACAGCAGCAGGCAAGATCGCGGCAGCCACTGGCGCACGATTGTTGTGCGACACCTTTGCTCCGCGTCTTGAACGAGGCGCGCATCGAGTTGTCGTTGAGCGATTGCCGTATTTTGCCGAGCAACTTGTTGATTCTTTGGCCAATGTTGATCATTTGATTTTGGTTGGGGCAAAACCACCGGTGTCTTTCTTTGCCTACCCAGGAAAGGAATCGTGGTGCACTGCACCACATACCAGGATTCAATATCTTTCTCACGCTCACGAAGACGGAGTTGGCGCGCTACAGGCATTAGTTGATGCTCTTGGTGCACAGAAAACATCAATAACTGTTGCTGATTTGCAACTACCCGATGAACCGACTGGTCGCGTTGATCAATACAGCATCGGAAAAATTGTCGCTCGTTATTTACCTGAAAATGCAATCGTCTCCGACGAATCGGCGACGAATGGACTAGGCCCGGCTTTGGCACTGGCAACGGCACAACCTCATGATGTTTTGTCACTCACTGGTGGCTCAATTGGTCAAGGCCTTCCCGTTGCTGGTGGTGCAGCCGTGGCGTGTCCTGATCGCAAAGTGGTCTGCCTACATGGTGACGGCGGTGCGATGTACACCGTGCAATCGTTGTGGACACAGGCTCGTGAAAACCTTGATGTCACGACAGTGATTTTTAGTAATCGGGCTTACGCGATTTTGCAAGTGGAACTCAGTCGAACCGGTGCCAAGGCATTAATGGCTGAAGGCGACACCAAAGCTTTATCGATGTTTGATCTATCAAACCCCGATATTGATTGGGTGAAGATGGCCGAAGCAATGGGCGTTGAAGCAGTACGAGTGAGCACGCTTGAAGATTTCAGTTCGGCGTTTCAGTCGGCCATGACACAACATGGTCCGCGTTTGATTGAAGTATTGCTGTAATCGATTAGTTGCGAGTCAAGGTCACGAGGGGAATCACTCGTTGTGCTTGATCGGCAGTCACTTGGTATTCGTCGTATGAGGGCCAAATTGCGGTCATGATCTTCCACAGGCGTGAACGGGTTTCGGCTTCTGACTCGTGATCAACGATTTGTGCAGTTGCCCAATATTTGTCGGAGCCAACTTGAACCCACACTTGCGGGTTCTGCACCAAGTTTTCGAGCCACAGCGGGTGTTTGGCCGCGCCACCGTTCGATGCAATCAACAACACCTGGTCGCCAACTTTTCCGTAAATCAATGCACTGCGATTCCATGCGCCAGTTTTGCGACCCTGAGTTGTCAGCAACATGCAGGGAACGCCTTTCCAATCGTGTCCTTCGGCCCCATCGGTCGCGACATACGAATCAATGTGCTTGCGCACCCACTCGGTGGGGCTATCAAGAATTGGCTTGGGGGGAGTGGAGTTCTGGGCGATGACGTTGCTCATAGTGAAGAGCGTAACCTCGCTGGAGTGAAGAGCGTCCGAAAGGTACAAGTAGGCCTCCTGTTGGCTGTGTGGGGACTGGCGAGTGTGACTGCCTGCTCCGGCTCAGATTTGTCGACTCCACCGATGACCAAGGCTCCCCAACTACCGATCGCCACAACGAGCACGTCAACTACCTCGACAACGACAACCACAACGACAACGACTAGCACGACAACAACAACGACTCTTCCGCCTACTGAACTCACGACGAGTATTGGCACCTCGGTTCAAGGTCGACCCATTGATGTCATTCATCGTGTTGACATTCCCGGCGCACAATTACCAGTTGATGATCCGACTCGAGTTGTTGTACTTGTCGTTGGTGTTATTCATGGTGACGAGCAAGCAGGCCTTGATGTCATTCGCGAATTGCGGGCAATGTCGCCAACTGAAATACCAGCCAATGTTGATCTGTGGTTATTGCCAGCAATCAACCCTGATGGTGTTGCACTCAATCAACGTCATAACGCCAATCAAGTTGATCTCAATCGAAACTTTCCGTACAAGTGGGGAATCATTGCCGAACCAGGCAACTGGGAATACAGCGGACCATCTGCAGCAAGTGAACCCGAAACACAAGCAATGGTTGAGTTTGTGAAGTACTTGCGACCCGACATGACGGTGTGGTTTCACCAAGACGAATTCAGTATCGCTCCATCATCAGGATCAGATGGACCGCTACGTCGCGAGTATGCACGTTTAACTGGACTTCCGTTGAAAGGCGTTCCTGGTGGCACGTACACCGGTGTTGCCGCAACGTGGCAACGCAAAACTTTCACTGATGACACCGCGTTTATTGTTGAGCTTGGTCCAACACTTGCTGATGGTGAAGCACTCACGCACGCACACGCGATTCTGTCCGTCGTTTCGTTATTGCCGTAAGGCGATGCAAACAGTTATTGAGCGGCAAGCTCTTTGATCCATACAGGTAGTCGTTGTGGTCGACCCTGCGCGTTGATGTATGCATGTTGCGTTGATGCAGTTGACACGGCTTGGTCGCCAACGGTGATTAAGTAGTTGATCGTGAAAGTGGCACCCGTGGTGGCGGCCAAAACGAGATGGACTGTCAGCACTTCGTCGAACTTCAGCGGTTGGCGGTACTTCACCATGGCCTCAAGCACTGCGGAGTCGCCAAGGGTCTCGCGAGAGTCGGCATACGACTGGCCAATCGACCGCAGATACTCGACGCGAGTTTCTTCGAGATAGGGCAAGTACCTGCTGTGATGCACAATTCCCATGGCATCGGTTTCAGAAAAGCGCACCCGAATCTGATGGGCAAAGACGTAATCGTCGGGGTTGAGTGACGGTTCTGGAGCGGCGCGCACGGTGAGGACGGTATCTGAACTGAGTCGGGCTGGGGTCAAAGTGGGGGATGAAATTTAGCCGTTTGGACCCAACTATGTACAAATCGGTTGCGAAGGGCGTAGGGTGAGTTCCTAACGGGCACAGTGTCCGGCAATAGAGAGAAATGAGTACCACCGTGGCTCTAGGCACAGTGAAGTTTTTTAATGCAGAAAAAGGTTATGGATTCATCTCCCGTGAAGACGGTCCCGATGTATTCGTGCACTTCTCACAGATCCAGTCTTCAGGCTTCAAGACCCTCCAAGAGGGCCAAAAGGTCGAGTTCGACGTCGGTCCCGGACGCAAGGGCGATGAAGCCCGCGACGTTCGCGCCGTTGACTGATCATTCACTGATCAGTTTCTGATTGCATCTGTTCTGGGTCGCCGCTGGCGGCTCAGAACAACTTCAGTTTTCCCGTTTCAAATTTGACGTCAATGTCGATGCACGAACGCGGTTGAGAACTGATTATCCGGAGATATCGGCCACTGTTGCCGACAAAATCCGTACCAAGTCGTGGGGACGAACTTCGATGTCCATCCCGCGCTTGCCACCCGAGACAAAAATGGTGTCCCACATCGTCGCGGTTTCGTCGATCACTGTTGGTAGTAGTTTGCGTTGTCCAAATGGGCTGATTCCGCCGACCACATAGCCCGTCATACGTTCGGCAGCAACGGGATCGAGCATGTCAGCCTTCTTTGCGCCCAGCGCAGTCGCGATCCCTTTCAGTGACAATTTGCCCGAGACCGGGACAATTCCGACGGCATGAGTTGATGTCCCACCTTGCAGGGTCACGAGCAAGGTCTTAAACACACGATCTTCGTCAACGCCAAGAGCTTGAGCAGCCGCTTTGCCGTAACCGTGTTCGCCAGGTGCAACATCGTTGGTGAAATGATGGACCGAAAATTCGACTGTGGCCTGCTCAAGGACCACGATGGCTGGCGTACCACCTTTGTTTTTTTCTGGTTGATTCACACTGTTCACCCATTCGAGGCCTTCAACTAGCCGAGCCATTGTGGCACGACGGTAGAGTACCGAAAGCCCGATTTTGTGGGAAAAATACCGAACGCAATCAGCCAAAGAACCTAGATGAGGCCGATCAACTCTTTATGACCGCTCAGCACCCAGATTTTGATGACGAACAGGCTTATATCGATCATGCATACGACTGCCTTGAGCGGAGTCGAGAAGACGCCCTAAAACTACGCGGCCACACCGAGGCCGGAATGGGCGGGACCTTCCAGAATCGCTTTGAGCGCAATGCCATTGACGATGCTCTTGTGAAGCGCCTCACCGATCTTGACCTGGGAGATGCAGCCTTGGTGTTTGGCCGTATTGATCGCCTCGAAAACGACGAACTCGAAAGTTTCCATATCGGACGTCTTGCCGTGTCTGATGAAAAGCGTCAGCCAGTAGTCGTTGACTGGCGTGCACCGATTGCCGAACCCTTCTATCGCGCGACGGGTCGCCAACCCATGAACTTGGCGCGTCGTCGTCACTTCATTGTGCAATCGAACAAGTTGCTCGGAATCGAGGATGAACTTTTTGGTGAAGGCCATTTAGGTATCGGTCACGATGACGGTCTAGTTGCCGATGGAGAAGGAACTGTCACTCAAGCCGGAACTGGCTTGCGTGGTTACAGCACATTGTTGGCATCAATTGAACGCGGTCGCACCGGACAGTTGGGTGACATCGTTGCAACGATTCAAGCCGAACAAGACGAAATTATTCGTTCACCTCAAAGCGGTGTTCTTGTGGTGCAAGGTGGACCAGGTACTGGCAAGACAGTCGTGGCGTTACACCGTGCCGCGTACTTGCTGTACACCAATCGTTTTCCCCTTGAAGATCAAGGTGTTTTAGTCATTGGTCCGAACCGAGTGTTCTTGCGGTACATCGAACGAGTTCTGCCGTCGCTTGGTGAAGCCGGAATTGAACAAGTGATTTTGCAAGACCTCGTGCCCGATGTTCGTTGGGTCACGATGAGTGCAGGCGAACAAGATCGACCAGAGACGGCGCGGGTTAAAGGCGATGAGCGCATGTCTGATGTTGTCGAAAAGGCAGTTCGCGATCGGCAACGTCCGTTGCGCGAAGACATGGTGTTGCCATTCCGCAGTGGATATGTGCGTTTACGGGCCGAAGAAACCGAACGCATTATCAAAACTGCACGTCGTCGTTTCCGTCGACATAATTCGGGACGTAAATGGGTTGAAGGCGAAGTGTGGTCGGCGCTGGCCGCAACATGGCGTGAAGGCGACGTGTCGCATCGCGATGTTCGTGAAGCCCTTCGACGCGACGAAGACATGCGTGTGGCCTTTGAACGTATGTGGCCAGTCTTGACACCTGCACAGTTGTTGCACGACCTATTTGGCTCGCGTGCTCTTCTGAAATCTGCAGGCCAAAAGTTTCTTGAGCTTGATGAAGTTGAAGCTTTGTATCGCCCTCGTTCTGAAGAACTTGACGATGTGCGCTGGACGACTGCGGATGCGGCACTGCTTGATGAAGCACGCGTACACCTCGGCCCGATTCCGGGTAAAGACGGCAAGATTGATGAAGCCGATGAGATTCGTACATACGGCCACATCGTGATTGACGAAGTGCAAGATCTCACACCGATGCAACTCGCAATGGTGACTCGACGTTCGTTGTCTGGTTCGATGACGGTTGTCGGCGACTTGGCTCAAGCAACGGGGGCTCACGCACCCGCAACTTGGGACGATGTACTTGATCACTTGCCAGGTCTCAAGGCAAGCCGTGTCATTGGTCTATCGGTCGGATATCGCATTCCAGGTCAGATTATGGAACTAGCCAATCGCGTCATGGAAGCAGCGAACCCAGGTTTGCGAGCGCCACGAGCGGTGCGTGAGGGTGTTGCGGGTCCAACATTTGCTGCTGTCGCTGATCCGTCACAACTTCTAGCCGAAATTGTTGCTCGTACTCGCGAAATGGTTGAACTTGTCAACGGTGGAAATGTCGCGGTCGTCGTTCCCGATCGCATGGCAGAAGCAGTGGCCGATGTATTCGCCGAAGCGGGTGTGGCATTTGGTCGTGCAGCAAACACGGCGCTCGATAACGGAATCACCATTGTTCCGGTAAGTGTTGTGAAGGGTCTTGAACTCGATGGTGTGGTTGTCGTTGAGCCAAGTGACATTGTTGAAGCTGAAGCGCAGGGTATGCGATCTTTGTATGTCGCGCTCACGCGCGCCACGCAACGTTTAACAATCGTGCATGCTCGGCCATTGCCAGCACCAATGATTGGCTAATGATTCAGTCGCTATTTGTTGAGGTAATTGTCAACAACTTGACCAGCGAAACGCGCAGCTTTGTCAGCATCGGCTGGATGATTTGCAGTCACTGCAGTATTGGACAGATCAACTAAACGTCCAAGTGATTCGGCAGCGACTGGATCGACAGTGATGAGTTCGGTTTCAGCGGCATTCCACAGTTGATTGATGAGGGCCAATTGATCGGCTTTGCCTGACTTGGTCTGGCCACTTTGATTTGGGCCAATCAACGAGGATAAACCGAGCATGGCGTCAACGAGTCGGGGAAGAAGTTCTTCAACGGTGCCCGTCGGCAATGTTGTGGTGCTGGCATTCAAGGGAGCGACCGTTGTGCCAGCGGTGCGATCGTACGTTGTTGAACATCCTGTCAAAACGAGGAGGACACCAAGAAGAAGGCCGATTGGGCGATGGGATTTCATAGCAGTAATTCAGGCTGTCACAAGTATGCGTGAAGATGCAAAAGCACTGACACCAATCGTGTTGCCATCAATCACAACCGACATCGTGCCATCGTGGTTGGTCGCAGATATCTCACCATTGCGTCCAGGCAAGATGCTCGACTGTTGTAAAAAGTCAAGAAGGCCAGGAGTGAACTCAAGTTCTTCAGGAATACGTGACACGGTGAACTTGGTACCAGACGACAACTGCGACAACGGCACCGCGTGAGTTTCGATATAACTCGAACCTGGAATCGGGTTGCCATGGGGACATGTCGTGGGAGCACCGAGAACCCGATTCATTGCAATTTCAACTTCATCGCTAATGACGTGTTCCCACTTGCCGGCTTCTAAATGCGCGTCGGCCCAACTGAGACCAAGAATGTCGGTCAGAAAACGTTCGGCTAACCGATGACGTCGAACCACTTGCTGGGCAAGATTTTGTCCGTCGTTTGTGAGGGTGATGCGCGAACCTTCAGCAATGACGAGTCCGGCCTTGCTCATCTTTTCAATCATTTGTGACACTGAGGCTCGGCTCACCTGAAGTCGCTCGGCGATTCGCGCCTGAATGACTTCAAGGTCGTCTTCGTGCAACTCGAAAATGCACTCGCAGTATTCTTCGAACGCAGGATGACGCTCAGTCGAGTTGATCATGTCGTCAGACTATCTCACTCAAAGACAACGCCTTGGGCGAGGGGCAACTGGTCGGAATAGTTGATGGTCTGAGTTTGACGGCGCATATACGCCTTCCAACTATCGCTTCCGCTTTCGCGTCCGCCACCGGTTTCTTTTTCGCCACCGAATGCTCCGCCAATTTCGGCACCCGATGGACCGATATTGACGTTGGCAATTCCGCAGTCGCTACCGATTGCGCTTGTAAACCTTTCGGCTTCGCGCAGATCGGTGGTGAAAACACTCGATGCCAAACCTTGTGGAACACCGTTTTGTAATTCAATGGCTTCATCAAAAGTTGAATACGACATGACGTACAGGATTGGGGCGAAGGTTTCGGTTGCCACAATGTCGGTTTGAGCCGGCATGCGTACCAATGCTGGGCGAACGTAGGCAGCTTCGGGGGAGTCGGGCGAATCGTGGCGCTGCCCGCCGGCGACAACAACGCCTCCATCGGCTTCTGCTTGTTTGATTGCTGCTTGCATGTTCTGTAGCGATTGCAAGTTAATAAGTGGACCAACGAGATTGCTTGAGTCAAGCGGACTTCCGACACGCAAGTTGTTGTATGCCTTGCCGACTCGCTCACAAACTTCGTCAATGCGCGACTCATGGACAATGAGGCGACGCAGTGTTGTGCAACGTTGTCCGGCGGTACCAGCGGCCGAGAAAGTAATGCCACGTACTGCAAGATCGAGATCGGCTGACGGCGCGATGATTGCAGCGTTGTTGCCACCAAGTTCAAGGATTGACCGACCGAAGCGTGCGGCAACGATTGGGGCAACAGCACGACCCATGCGGGTTGAACCAGTTGCCGACAAAACCGCAACACGGTGATCGGCGGCAAGGGCCGCACCAACCGAAGCATCGCCAAAGACAACTTGACACACATCAACAGGTGCGCCGGCAGATAACGCTGCGCGACGAACAAGAGTGGTGGTGGCAATTGCAGTGAGTGGAGTGAGGTCTGATGGTTTCCAGATGACACTGTCGCCACAAACCAATGCCAATGCGGCATTCCATGACCACACGGCGACCGGAAAGTTAAATGCGCTGATGACTCCAACGGGTCCGAGTGGTTGCCAGGTTTCGGTGAGACGGTGTTGTGGTCTTTCTGACGCAATTGTCAGTCCGTGAATCTGGCGGGACAAGCCAACCGCAAAGTCACAGATATCAATCATTTCTTGAACTTCGCCGAGCGCTTCAGAACGAATCTTGCCAACTTCAATTTGGACAAGATCGGCTAGAGACTCTTTGTGCGTTCGTAGTTCAATACCGAGGTGTCGAACGACTTCGCCGCGTACTGGAGCTGGAACAGCGCGCCAAGTACGGAAAATTTCGGTCGCAGTTGTGATGGCTTGTTCAACTGAAGTGTTGGCGATCGAACTCGTGACCGTGCCTAAAGATTGACCATTAATGGGCGACCTGGCCGCGAGACCCGAAGTGCCTGAAGCGGCAATGACGGCATCACTTCCGATTGCATTCAGAGCGCGTTGCGCCTGTTCACGAAGTTCATTCGCCGAGGGTGGGGAAATTGTTTGACTAGTCACCTTGACAGTCTTGCCGATATCACAAGAGGGTTGGAACTTCAGTCAGTGACAAGTGAAGGCAAAAAGAGTTTTGCGGCCGGCGAACTTGCCGTTATTGCATCAGCGGCCATAATGACGGCTGCTCCGGTGTAGGCAGTACGTTCGCCGGCTGGGAAGTTCTCGAGGGATGGATACACGATGCCAGTCATATACGAGCCGTCATCGGTGCGATGTGCGCGTGTCCAGTACAACAAATCTGTTGCAGTACTCAGATCGCCAACTGCGGTATGCGCCAATGAACATTCGGCAGTTTCGGCAGCGGTCACCCATGGTTCGTCGCTGACGCAACGAATACCGCGACCCTCCATGGCAAACGTGTCCCACAAATCAGCAAGACGGGCTTTGGCCTGCTCGCCTTCCATTGCATTGGTGAGCACGGGGTAGTACCAGTCCATGGCCCAACGGGTCTTTGGCTCAAATGCATTTGGCTGCGTTGAAATCACCATGCGTAATTGATCGGCGGCAGCAGCCCAATGTGGCTTTGGCTCGTTGATAAGTTCAGCAAGATTCACAGCGCAGGTGAGTGCATGCCAAATACTTGATGAACCAGTCAACAATGCGTAATCCCATGGGCTTGCATGTTCTTCTTTGGCCCACAAAATGGTGCCGTCGTGGCGGCGCATCGACAAGACCCACTCGATAGCGCGTTCGACAGTTGGCCATAAGTGATCGACGAAACCGCGATCCCAGGTGCAGAGCCAGTGATGCCAAACTCCGGCGGCAATATAGGCACAAACATTGGTGTCAAGTTTTGGTTCTTCGACAATTCCACCTGGCAAGTAGTAGTTGAACCACCAGCCGTCGGCATGTTGCATGTCAACGAGCCACTCGTAGGCACGCTCGGCATTTGAATGCAGCCCAGCGATGTCAAGAGCGATTGCGGTTTCAACATGGTTCCACGGGTCGCAATGACCATCTTTGAACCACGGAATCATTCCGCTGTCGAGTTGAAGAGCAGCAATTGATTCAGCTGTTTGCACAACTTCATCGGCACTGAGGACTCCCTCAATATGAGGAATACGACTCATGAGTGCACCGGCATCTTCTGGGCATAGATGATCAGACTCTTACCCATGACCGGTGACAAGGCACGCTCGAGAAGCTTCATCGATCGCGGTTGCTTAATGATGTCCCATTCAAGAAATTGCTTGTAGCGATTGACAAGTTTGTTGTCTTCACGACGTGGGCCAACTGCACATTTCAGCCACCAATAGGGTGAATGTAAACCGTGAGCGTGATGCGAACCAGTCACGATCAAACCAGCCGAACGCAATTTGGCTTCAAGTTCAGTCTGCGAGTAAATACGCACATGGCCACCGACGGACTTCGGTGCGTGGTATTCATCGCTCAACATCCAGTTGATCTTTTCTGGCCACCACGAAGGAACGGTGCAGGCAAGAGTTCCGCCTGGGCGTACCACTCGAGCAAGTTCGGCAATAGCGGATACGTCGTCTTGAATGTGCTCAAGAACTTCCGACGTAATGACGCGATCAAAGGTGTTGTCGGCGAATGGAAGTTTGGTGGCATCGCCACGTAGCGCTCCAACATATCGATCGGCTTCAATATCTTTGACTTCGATCATGGCACCAAAAGTTGCGCGGGTCATGCGCACTTCTTCATCGGCGTAGTCGAGGGCAACGATACGACCACCGAGGCGCGCGATCTCAAATGCGTGACGCCCAAAGCCGGCGCCAGCATCGAGAACAAGATCTCCGGGTGTGAGCCCGAGTTGTTTAAAGCGAACGGTCAACATGGGTTATTTCACTCGACCATTTCGGCGCAGTTTGTCTTGATTGGCGGGCATGGCCAAGACTTCGCGATATTGCTCAACGGTTTGCTCGGCGCACTTGCGCCACGTCCAACGTTCGACAACTCGATTGCGACCATTTAAGCCAACACGAGCGCGAAGTTCGGGGTCATCGAGACCGCGACGAATTGTGGCGGCTAATCCTTCGGCGTCGCCAGCTTTGCAACCGAGCACGGTGTCGCCATCGATGCCGGTTACTTCTGGCAATGCGCCACCATCGGTGGCCACCAAACAAATGCCAGTGCACATGGCTTCAATTGCGGGAAGGCTGAAGCCTTCATAGAGCGATGGAACTACTGCGAGTTCGGCTTCGGCGTATAACTCAACGATGCGCTCATCACTGACGCCAGAAACAAATTGAATATGCGGGGCAAGACCCAATTTGTCAATGAGATCCATGCTCTTTCCGGGCTTGGGCTTACCAATGATCGTCAAGGTGACGTCGCGTTCGGTACGTAATTTGGCAACGGCTTCAAGCAGGTACGACAAACCCTTTAAAGCAACGTCAGCAGATGCTGTCGTGATCAATCGACCTGGAATGCGCTTCACTTCGGGCTGTGGCTTGAACAAATCGGGGTCAACGCCAACTGGTACGAGACGCATGCGATCGTACGAAACACCCATATCGCCGTGAATGTCTTTGATGCTGTTTTCACTCACAACCACGATGCGCGGCATCCGACTCGCGACACGACCTTGCATTTCAACGAATGAGTAAAAACGAGAGACGCCAAACTTCTTGTACCAATTCGGAGCGTGTTCCATTTCAAGCGCACGGTCTCGCGTAATGGGGTGGTGCAACGTGACGATCGTGGGAATGAGCTTTTCGAGCGACAAGATGCCATAACCAAGACACTGGTTGTCGTGTACTAAATCAAACTCGCCGGTGCGTTGCGCGAGGTGGCGTTTGACGCGTGCACTAAATGCGGCGGGTTCACCAAAGGTTCCGGTCAAGAACAGCCCGAGCTCATAGAAGTCTTCGCGGGTCTTGAGTTCCCAGATCGCGGGGAAGCGGAAGGGGTAATGATCATTAATGAGGTCGAGGCTCGGCAATTTGGTGAGCTTGATGCGCTCATCCAAGATGGGATAGGGCTGACCGCCAAAGACTTCAACGCTGTGGCCGAGATCGACAAGGGCTTTCGTGAGGTGACGGGTGTAGACACCTTGACCACCGACATGCGGTTTGCCGCGGTAGGTGAGGTAGGCGATCTTTAAAGGCCCATTGGGGTCGCGGGCGTCAGACATGCTTTCCGATGCTACCGTCGGGTCACTTAGTGACCCCTTGCGACGCTCTGACCTGCGCTTTAACAACTATTCGCGCGTGAGATTTTGGTACCGGTGGTCGCTGTAAAGCCGTATTTATCGGTCGCGGTGATGACAACAGTCGCGGCGGTTGCCGCACTCGGGGTCGCAGATGCGACTCCGACCCAGATTCCTTTGCCCGTGTCAGTTAAGGCAATCGTCACGGGTGCCGGCATTTGCAAACTATTTGGAGCGGTGTACGTGATCTTTGCCGAGACCGATGACAATGAGCTCTCATCGGTGATCGCTGATTGAACTTGGACAGTCGAGCAACTGACTCCGGCAAACTTGGCCAAAACATTGCTGATGACCGGTGGCTGACCGAAAACACCGGCCAACGTCAGTGGACTTGTCAAAGAAGACTGTGTCGTCAGCGTGGCTGGAAGTTTGAACTGCCCTTCGGTCAGAGCAGCGGCTGCAATATCGGCCGCGGCAACACGATTGAAGGTGGCCGTCACTTTGATGGTGGCTCCGGCGTTGATTGAACCCGAAGCTGGTGCAAAAGAGAAATAGCCAGAGGTTTCTGATACTGCCCAATTCACGGCGGTGGCATTGGTATTCGTGATTTCAATAGCTGCGGTATTGCCGAGTCCAAAAGCAAAAACTGTTGTTGAGGTCGTGAGACGAATGATCAACGGAGCGGTACTTGGTGGGATTGTCGTTGTTGGTGATGCTGTCGTCGTCGGTCTGGAAGGTGTTGTCGTTGGTGAGGCTGTTATTGGTGATGCTGTCGGCGTCGGTCTGGAAGGTGTTGTCGTTGGCGGAATTGTGGGAGTAGGGCTCGCGATCACTGTTGTGCGCGGTGAAGACATGGCAGGAGTTGTTGCCGCGACGGTTGTTGTGACTGGGCGACTTGTCGGAACCGCAATATTGATGCTGGTCGACGTTGATTCGTTATTTTCGATTGTTGAGGTTGGAGTGAGTGTTGACGTTTCGTTGATGTTCTCTGGCAACGATGTGACGTCTGTATTCGTCGTGGGCTGAGTTGATTCAGTCACGATTGGGTCAGCAGATGCCATATCGCCTGAGTCATTGCTTTGTTGAACAAGTACGACACCTGCGCCGATGAGGAGCACGGCCGAAGTTGCCGCGACGATCGCCATCGCGTGTCGTGAGGCCCGAGCCAGCCGCGGGAAACCATCGTTGCGATTGAGTTTGATGTGTTTTGAACGTTGTGAACCGCGTGAGTTCTTGTTCGTATGGGTATTGCTGGACTGCGACGGAACTGGGATTGCTTGAGCTGCGGCAAGTACCTTCTCGCGAAGACCGAGCGGCAACATAATGATTGGAGCGGCACCGAAGAGAGCCAGGGGTGCGTATTTCGAGCGAGTCTTTTCACACGTTGCACACTCATCAATGTGGCGAGCAACTCGTTTTCGAATGAGAACGCTGAATTCGCCGTTCCATCCTGAAATAATTGTGGCGAGTTCTTTGCAATCCTGGCTACCCATCTTGGCCACGGTGAAAGCACCGAGACTCTTTTCAATACGGTCGCGCATGCGATGAACAAGTGAGTAACTCTGCTCGGCAGAAACACCAAGCGCATCAGCAAGGTCGGCGCCGGTCAGACCTTGTCGAACGGAAAGTTCAAGAACGAGTCGATCACGTTCGTCAAGACCGGCCGCGGCAGATCGAACGAGTTCGGCAAGTTCGTCGTACGAAACAGCGGCACCTTCGGCATTGGGGTCGAATGCAGCAACCACGTCAGGAACCGTTTCTGATTGAAAATCGGTGGGTGTGGCGCGCTTGCGTTTTTTGGTGCGTCGATAGACCTCGTTGCGAAGTACCGCATAGAGCCAAGGCTTGAGGCGATCTGGATCGCGTAACTGATTGAGTCGTTCGGCTGCAATGCAAAACACGTCTTGCACCATGTCGGCTGCATCGTGACGGTCGGAAAGCATCGCCGCCGCGGTGTCGTACAAGCCCGGTGCATATAGGTCGTAAATCGATGCAAGCGCGTTTCGATCGCCAGATAAGTAGGCGGTAACAAGTTGGGCGTCGACGGTCAGCGTGTTCATGCTTTGTTTCCCGCCGGTTTGAAATTCGCCTCACAGAAGAGGAGAGTCACGAATGGTCGGGCTCTGACAAAAGTCTGCCTGAAGATTTCGTCAATGTCAGGTGATTTGTTGGACTTCAATCGTGAATTTTCTAGTCATTGAAGTGTTTGGAGCGAGTTGAAGGGGGTCATCATTAATGCCGTTGGGTGGCCCTGATTGTGGCTCTACGCAGGTCGCATTCAATGGCTCGTCGTACAGCACCCAATGCGAACAGTCACTAGAAAGCGTGACTTGAACGTTTTCAATGGTGATTGTTAAGGGATTCTCAGGTTCAACAAAACAGTCATCAACGGGAATTGTCGGTTGGGATACGCGATGTTCGGTGGCGATTCCGGCACCGTCACGTTGCAACATTGAGGCAAAGCGAAGTGCTGTGTCGGTGGGTTTAACAAACCACGGATGCCAACCAACTTGAATGGGCATGGCATCAATTGCATTCACAGTGAGTTGCATCTCAATTTTGCTGTCGGTGAGCTGAATGTGATGTTGAACGGTTCCAGCAAAGGGCCACTCATCGCCAAGATCAATGACTAGTTCTATTTCAGAAGGCGAATTCTTGGCGACATTCCATGGTCGATCAAATACGGTTCCGTGAAGTGAATGTGGTGGCAAGTTGTTCTTGAGCGGAAACTGTTCACCAGCAAATTTCAGAGTTGCATCGCGCACTCGTCCGGCGTACGGCACCATGGGGTAGCAGCCCCACGAGAGTGGATCATCGGTCGCGCCACCAGTCATGAAAATCTCTTGGTCTCCAACGATCATTGACCCAATTCGTGCACCGAATTCGGGGTACACCGATGCTGTCATGGTGCCATTGGGTGACTGCAAGGTGATCACCCCTTCATTGTGTCGCACCTGAGCCGACTTTTATGACACGATCGTGATGTGCGAGCAATAGTCCAACGAGTAGATCAAGCCTCGGTTGATTCAACTGTTGATGGCGTGACTACTCGAGTCGGCGAAATCGGGCAAGGGTTAATGGTTCTTGTTGGGGTGACTCATGCCGATACCGAGCAATCGGCGGTCAAATTGGCCGACAAAATTTGGAATTTGCGCATCATGAGCGATGCCGATGGAGTGATGAACCTTTCGGTCGCAGACACAACACGAAATGTTTTGATTGTGAGTCAGTTCACTTTGTATGGCGATGCCAGCGGAGGCCGTCGCCCCAGTTGGATTGCTGCAGCCAAACCCGAGGTGGCAGAACCTTTGGTCACCAAAGTGATTGAAGAATTACGTCGACTTGGTGCTCATGTTGAAACCGGACGTTTCCGCACCGACATGAAAGTTGCTTTAGTCAATGACGGCCCGGTCACTGTGACGATCGATGTTTAAGAGCGAGATCGCGAGCGCGATTTTGATCGATTCAGAATTGCCAATAAAAACACGAGAGCGATGAGCACGACCCAAGGTTTGTCGCCTAGCGCCACATAGATCGTTTTGCCGCTGCGAATAGCGACGTGACTCGAAATAACTTTTTGTTCACTCACTCCGGTGCGTTGGTGTACATGACCTTCTGGGTCAACAAACGCACTGAAGCCAGTGGGGGATACTTGGACAACCCAGCGCCCAGTTTCGATGGCACGCAACCTTGATGAAGCAACTTGTTGTGATTGCAACACTGTCCATGTGTAACTCGAACCATTGGTGGGGTTAATGATGAACCCTGCACCATTCTTCACGCCTTCTCGGGCTCGTCCGCCAAAGAAGACTTCCCATGAGATCACCACACCTATTCGTTCACTGCCAGTTGAAGTGGGAACATCAAGAATTGCGGGACCAGTTCCGGCTAACGCATCTCGTGGAACTTGATCGACTGGTGCGCCTAGTGATTTCAAGAATGAGCGCATAGGCATGTATTCGCCAAATGGGACACGGCGGACTTTGTCGTAACGATCAACGACCTCGCCATTGTTGTTCACGATGACTTGAGCGTTGGTGAAGTGCTCTTGATTGACATCTTCGGTAATACCGACCGCAAATGGGGCGTTGAGGCGGGAAGCTTCTGCACCGACTTCGACAGCTTCAGTGCTTGATGCGAAATCAACGACATCAATGACATTTTCTGGCCACACAACTAAATCAATCGGGTCGTTGGAATTGTTGTTGATTGTTTGCGTTGCCGCGAGATGACGTTCAACGACGTCGCGCGGATCGGTATCAACTGCGCGAGTACCTTGAGGTCCTCCACCTTGCACCGCAACAACATGGAAATCACGTCCGGTGTCGGATCCACGTGGCGCAAAATAACCACCGACAAAAATGAGAAGGCATAAAGACCAAAGCAATCGCCGATGTTGTTGGTCAACTGAAAAATCGTGCGGACGTTTTGCCAGTAATGCGCCAACTTGCCAAGTGAGCCACGACAACAAAATGACGCCGCCAATAGACGCCACATGATGCAATGGACCACCAACTTGAGCGATGCCGAGTGTGGCAAGCGGGACGCCACCAAAAGGCAGACACATGCGCAAGACCTCAATAAGCATGTGCGCTACTGGTGACATGAAAAGAAATGACCGATTGTTGTCTTTGTGGACGACCACGAGAGACGCGAGACCATGGAGGCTTGCGTACATCACAACACCGATGATGTATCCGGGTGCGGTTAAGAACCACATCCAAGCGAGCGCAGGGAAAAACCAGCCCAAGCCGAAAATGAAACCAGTGATAAATCGTTGACGAGATCCAGTAGCAGTGAGTTCAAGCGAGGTGAAGATCGCGAGACCCACAAATGCCAACGGCCACCAACCCCACGGCGGCATTGATGAAGCAACAAGTAATCCGGCTATCAGCGCACGCGCGAAACGCCGACGGTTATTACTTTTTGAACTCACACAGCTTCTTTGCGTAAGTAGTCCGCGAAAACAACAATTCGTTGTTTTGTTGAGTGGGGTGGATGGCACGCAAACAAAGTCAAAGTTGCCGTTTCGCCTTGGTCAATAATCCACGTTTCGGTTGGTTCAACGATTTGTGTTCCGGTCACGGCGTATACGAATGTGCCTTCAGATGTGGTGAGGTAGATCTCGTCGCCTGGAACAAGCACATCAATATTTCGGAACGGCTTCTTCTTGCTCACACGATGTCCGCCAAGCACCACATTTCCTACATGTCCGGGCATCGCTGTTCCTGGCCAGTAGCCCACGCCCTTGTCGAGGGTTGGCAAAGTCACACCTTTGTAGATGGTTTGGGAGAGAAGAAGTGCCGGAATCACTAGTTCGCCGATAATGACCTCGGGCTCAACGAAATCGTCTGGCGGAAGTCCTTCGGGGACTGGGACTGATTCGCCAGGCGCCAAAGTCGGAGGTCCGGAATAAACAGTTGTCGTCGTCGTGCTGGTGCTCGTCGTTGTTACTGCAACTGTCGTCGTTGGTGCGAGCGAGGTAGATATTGCCTCGGTCGAGTCGTTGTTACTTGAACTACATCCAGAAACAAGTGCCGTCGAAATCAAAAACCCGAGAACTACTGAAGAAATCGTTGATCGAAAACGCACGTTGATCAGTCTTGCAGGTGGCTCAGGAATTCGGTAGTGCATTGGGCGGTTTTTTCGGCTTGTGCAACACAGGCCGGAATTCCGATTCCGCGCCAGCTTGCTCCAGCCAAAAATACTCCAGGAGCGTTGTGAAGTAAGAAAGATTCGACTGCATCAACGTACTTCATGTGTCCAGGTCGGTATTGAGGGAATGCATCGGGCCAACGGGTTACTCGGAACACATCTGGAGTGATGGTCGTTTGAGTATGTCGGCTCACTTCGTCGATGACCTGACGAACAATTCGTTCGTCCTCCCATTCATGAATCAAATCGTGAGTAGGTGCACCATCGCGACCCAATGACACGCGCAGAATCATCGAGCCATCGCTGGGTTTCCAGTGCGCCCATTTGTTTGATCCAAATGACGCGGCCGTCACCCGATCTTGATCTGGCTTAGCGACAAGGTAACCACTCAAACCCGCCAACTTTGGCAAATCGGTTTCAACTGTTTTGATAGTTGCCATCACGACTGATGAGTGCTCTGCCGAGCTCATGAGTATTGCTGCATCTTCACTCAGTGATTTCAGTAAGGGGGCCGAAGTGCGGGCTGGGGAAGCGATGATGACTGAGTCGGCATGGAGCGAACTTGAAGTTTCTCCAGCGATATCAACGATGTATCCCTTTCCGGAGCGAGAAATGCTTTGTACCGATGTGGATGTCAAAATTTGGCCGTTGAGAGCAACAATCGCGTCGTTCAAGGTTCGAGTCAAAGTTGCGAGGCCACTTCGTGGAGTTTCAAAAATCGGTGCCGTTGATTTAGGGGCATTCTTCATTTGCTTGCGGGCAGTTAAGAGCACACTGCGACCAGTGGCAAGAGCTGCAAGCTGGGGAACCATTGCCAAACTGAAATTGTTGGTATCGGTGGCGTAGATACTTCCTACTAAAGGATCAACGAGCAACTGTTGAACTTGCTTGCCAAATCGTTGTCGAATCAGGTTGCCAATTGAATCTTTGTGATCACCGCTCGACGGAAGGATTGGTTCGAGTCCGGCACGAATCTTGCCCCGCCAAGTCATGAGATCACTGCGGGCAAGAGACATCACGCCAGTGGGAACACCGAGCATGAGGCCCTCGGGAATAGGGTGCAACTTTTTGTGCATGACCGCGGCGTGTCCAGCTGTCGGATTCGTGATGTCATCACCAAGTTGAAGTTCACGGGCAAGGGCGACTGCGTGTGGAACTCGAGCTAAGTAGGCGTCGGGTCCTTCATCGACCGCTGAAATTCCACCAAATGGTGACGTACGAATTTTGCCGCCAACCGTTGGGTTCGCTTCAACAACAGTGACGGTGATTGCCGGGCCCGAGTAGTCACTTGTAGAAGCGTTCTTGAGTAATCGATAAGCCGACGTTAAACCAGTAATACCTGCACCGATCACAACGATGTGTTTCGGATCGGTTGGTGAGCTCATGACTGGGCTGACACCACTCGCTCGGCTAGTGCATGCATGATTGATGCATTGTCATTGACGCAACTGGTGCGATCAAACGCCAAACCTTTGGCCTCAGCATGTTTTTTGGCTTCGATATCAAGATCGAAAAGAACTTCTAAGTGGTCTGCAACAAATCCGCAGGCGCAGACGACGACACCCGAGGCATTTTCACTGGCCGCCAAATCATCGATGACCGCCAAAATGTCAGGACCAATCCACGGCTCAGGAGTGCGTCCGGCTGATTGCCAGGCAATTGACCACGACGACCATGAATCTAAACCGGCTGCGGTGGCGACGGCTTCAGCAGTTGAACGCAATTCGTTGGGATACGGATCGCCGGCATCAATAATGCGTTGTGGCAGTGAGTGGGCTGTGAAAAGAACTTTTGTATTTTCTGGCATTGCCGAAAGTCGGGTGCGTAAATCGGCCGCCAAGAATTCGATAAAGGCTGGTTCTGTTGCCCACGAGTCGATGGAGGTCACAGTGATGCCATGAGGTTCGGCTGCTGCACGAGTGCGGTCCATGTATTGACCGATCGAAAATGATGAGTAGTGAGGTGCAAGCACCAAGCCGATGATGTGTCGAAAACCGCGGGCTGCCAAATCATTGACGGCAGTTTCAATCATGGGCGCAGCATGCTTGAGGCCAAGAACAACTTCGTATGTGTCTGGGGCGATGGCGTTGAGTGCACTTTGTAGTGCATCGCGTTGAGCTTCGGTGCGAGCAGCAAGTGGCGAGATACCACCGATGGCGTCATAGCGCGCCACCAAATCTGCGAGTTGTTCGGGTGTTGGTGCGCGACCGCGACGAATGTCGGTGTAATAGGGCTCGATTTCAGCCGGTGTTCGTGGCGTGCCATAGGCCATGAGGAGAACTGCAGTTTTTTGAGTCATGATTCTTCACTTCGGGTTTTTTCGTGGACAAAGGCAACAACGTCTTCAAGAACTGCTGGGTCGGTTGTTGGGTCGACGCCGTGTCCAAGGTTGAAAATGTGTCCTGGATGATTGGCATTATCGTCAAGAACGTTTTCGGCACCCTCAAGTGCGGCTTGCGAACCGGCCAAAACAAGAGCGGGATCAAGATTGCCTTGCACGACAAGATCTGCACCCATTCGTTGGCGCGCCGACTGAATGGGAGTTCGCCAATCGAGTCCCATGATTTTTGGGCCAGCTTCGTACATTGATTCCAATAAATGATCGCAACCAATTCCGAAATGTATTCCGGCGACGTCGGGGTGTAACTCGCGAAGTTGGGCAAAGACCTTCTTGCTGTGAGGCAAAACAAACTCTCGGTAATCGGAATTTGACAGTGATCCGGCCCACGAGTCGAATAACTGAAATGCCCGAGCGCCAGCAGAGAGTTGCGCATCAATAAAGGTCACTGAATGTTGGACCAGACGGTCCATGAGTTGATGCCAGAGTTCTGGTTCAAGGTGAATCATGCGCTTGGTGTTTTGATACGTGCGTGATGGACGGCCTTCAATGAGGTAACTCGCAACGGTAAAAGGCGCTCCAGCAAACGCGAGTAGCGGCACCGAGGTTGGCAATTCGGCGACAAGAAGTTTGACGGTTTCGATGACGTATGAAACATCGTCGGCTTCAAGTGGGCGTAACCGCTTTAAGTCGTCAAGCGAACGAAATGGAATTTCGGCGACTGGGCCAGTTCCGGGTGCAACATCGATGCCAAAACCAACCGCATGCGGCGGAACGACAATGTCGCTATAGAGCACTGCGGCGTCGACGCCGTAGCGAAGAAATGGCTGCAACGTGATCTCGGCCGACAGCGCCGGCTGTTTGATTGCTTCAAGAATGCTTCCGCTTCCGCGAATCGCCTTGTACTCAGGAAGACTGCGACCCGCTTGGCGCATGAACCAAACGGGGGTGTGCTGATGTTTGCGACCGTTTGCTGCTGCGAGAAACGGTGAATCAACGGAATGGTTGGGCGACACAGACATCACGTATGACGATATCCGTGACCCTGGTGCTGCGCCTGATTGCTCGGGAACTAAACCGCTCGAAAAAGCGACTTGTGACATATATGGATGCCTGGCAAACATGCAGAGGACTTTGGTCCTTAGGTCGGGCTGCTGTGAATCGGCATCCTGTACACATGCGTAGGCGAGCGATGGCCGGGGTGGTCCTCCCGATGTTGATGATCCTTGCTTCTTGTAGATCTGACGCATCTTCAATGCGGGGCATTGTTCGTGACGAACCTCTGCAAGTGGGTGCTGTGACCTTGACTGATGTGACGGCCGAGGGCGAGTTTGCTGACCATGGCGATTTGTTCACCATGAGAGCACAAGCAGGCGAACTCTTAGTGATGTATTTCGGATACACCAACTGCCCCGACCTATGCCCAACTACGTTGGCGGCGGTTCGAACAGCAACGAAGAATCTTGGCGATGATGGAGCCAAGGTTGATCTCGCGATGGCAACTGTTGACTTAGAACGAGATACGCCCGAAGTGTTGAACGGATATCTATCGAGTTTTAGTGATCACTTTCACGCTCTTCATGCCAGCTCTCAAGATGAGTTAGAGGCTGCCGAAAATGCGTTTCTCGCAAGTTCAACAGTGACCAAGGACGCAACTGGAAAAATTGAAGTTGGGCATAGCGCGACCGCGTACGTCATTGATGACACTGGGTCTGTGTTAGTCGAATGGCCCTTTGGAATTGACAACAAAGCCATGACTAACGATCTCAAAATCTTACTTGAACAAATCTCAAGCAATAACTGAAAGGAAACAATGAAAAAGTCAAAAATCACTGGATTACTACTCGCAGTTGTCGCGGGAGCAGGTTTTTTCGCTTCGTGTGGCAGCGATGACAGTTCGTCTGGTTCTGGTCCTGAGATCACCAAGGTGTGGGCGCGTACGAGTCCGATGGAAACATCTCTTGGCGCGGTCTACATGAGCATCGCATCAAAGGATGGCGATGAATTGACTGATGTCTCTGTTGACCCGTCCATCGCAGCCATGGCACAAATTCACGAAATGGTGATGGCGACAGCTGATACTTCGATGTCAATGACCTCTGATGCCCCATCTGGCGAAATGGTGATGCAAGAAGTTGATTCGGTCGTGATTGACGCCGGTGGTTCTGTCGATTTGAAGCCAGGCAGTTACCACATCATGTTGCTGGAACTTGTAGCTCCGTTGGAGTTGGGTGCAAAGTTTGACGTGACATTGACATTCTCCAAGGCGGGCAAAATAACGGTGACTGCCGAAGTTCGTGACGAAGCTCCGTGAGGAATCGTTCGTATGAGTGATACCTCTGAACCTGTTGGCTTTCTGCGCAGCGGACCTCTCAAGATACTCCTGGCAACTTTGGCCTTTCTTATACCGATCACCGTTGCAATCGTGATTGTTTTTTCAATGGCCATTGGCGATTCGCAAACCGCGACAACTGGAAATGGAAAAGTGTGGAGCTATCAAATTCCTAATGGCACAAAAGAACGTATTGATAAAGGTCTGCTCACCGAAGACTATTTTCCAGAGCAATTAACAATTGCGGTGGGTGACACTGTTGAAATTGTGAATCACGATGTTGCAGTTCATAGTGTCGGACCGTTTACTGTTCGGCCAGGCGAGACTCAAAAAATGATTTTTGTTGATCCCGGCTATTACTTTGGTATTTGCACTGTCGGACTGCATGAATCAGTGACTATTACCGTTGTATGAGAATTTTCAAAAGTTTCATTGGTGCGATGGCATTGGTCTTGGCTTCGGCATGTGGATCGAGTTCTCCTCGTTCATCAATCGCCGATATTGAGTTGACCAAACTTGACGGAACTCCAACTTCAATCGGTGCCGCGTCCAAAGAACTTCCGCTTCTAGTTTCGTTATGGGCAGTGTGGTGTCAGCCATGCAAGCGTGAGCTGCCTGCCTTGCAAGATATTTCACGTCAACGACAAGATCTTGCGATTTTGGCAATAAATATTGGCGATGACCCAGAGAAGATTGAATCGTTCTTAAGTGATAACGGCTTATCAATTTCGGTCGCGATCGATAACAATGGTGCGTTGTTAGAAGCACTCGATGCGGCAACTGTGCCAGTCACAGTTTTGTTCGACACTGATGGCAACGTTTTGTGGAGTCACTTAGGTGCGGTGAGTGCTGATCAGTTGAATGACGCTCTCGATGCCTATGCAAGTCTTTAATTGGCGATTACTTGAGGCCAGTTGATGGATGTTTCCAATTGCCTGGCCGTAGGGATGCCTCTATACGCGCGATTCGAGTTCGGGCCGGTGGGTGAGATGAACTCTTATCGCGAGAACTAGAGGTCTTTTTGAGAGCTGCCGATAACTGTCGACCGTATCCCATACGTACGACGCGTTGATCGGCTTGAAACTCAGCCGACCGACCAACTGAATTTCCGAGATAGCGCATCATCGAATACCCTGCGCGAAAGAACCAAGAAAACGCATTGAAGATCAGGGCGATGGTCTGGCCAAGTAATCGCGCCGATTGAGAGCTTCGGGCAAAAGTGTGGGTTGCGGCTTTAGAAACATTGTGCATGAATGCACCGATACGTTCGAGCAAGTACACCGGCAATGTGAGCCACTGGCCAATGGTCAAGGCAATTGTGTGTGAGCCAAGATGGTGGCATAGCTCGTGGGCAAGAACACCGCATAGTTCATCGTGGTTGAGTTCTTGAGTGGCAAATGAAGTAACGATCACCAAATGACCACCACTCGCAAAGGCGTTGAGGTCTTTGTCATCAACTACACCGACAACAAAGTGCCGACGACGAAGATGCCAAGCCTGCGTGACCTCGTTGAAGGCTTTTTGCAATTTGGGGGCCTCGCGTGAACTTGGTTTGCGGGCACCCATTAACAAGGTGAGAACTCGCCGTTGAAAGGCGGGAATGAACAACACCAATCCGGCTACGAGGTACCCGAGCAAGACTTTCCACAACGCGACGCCCGTGATCCAGGTGACGGGGAGCCAAAAAATGGTGATTGCCAAGACCCACACGGGTGAAATCGCGATCACGGGGACGAAGGCATAGAGGGCGGCTCGATCGAAGTCGCGGCGCCTTTTAGGGCTCTGACCTCGTCTTTCGTTCTCTTTCCAACTAGGTGGCATGGGCCGTCGGTCTTCCTTGGGGTCGGCGACACATTGTTCGCCTTATGAATCATGCCCGAAATTGAAGAAAGATCGCTGACTTATTCAAGGTTGACGGGATATTGACCGAAAACAATCAGGTACATCAGTCCTAGGGAGCAATTCGTGACAAAGGTCCAAGCCAACAACACCGAGGTCGTGCGCCAATCGCATCACTCGGCGCGCTTGTTGCTTGACCTTGCGCGAACTCATGAAGCAACCGAACCTGAACGATCGCGGGTGCTTGTTCAACAGGCTCGTGCCTTGGCGCGCGCCAATCAAGATTATGAATGTGAAGCCGAATCGCTCTATCGCTTGGCATCGTTGGCTCACTATGACGGTCAGCCAGGTGATGCATTCGCCATAGCTGTTGAATCTCGTGATTTTGCAATGGCACATGATGTTCCACTTGTCGTGGCATGGGCACTCAACTTGATCGGTTTAGTGCATACCAATTCGGGTAATCACTCTGAGGCATTGGCTTGTTGTTTGCAAGCGCTTGATTGTTATCGCGGCACTGGGCATCGTGTTGACGAAGGAAACATGCTCAACACCATTGCTTCGATCTACCACGAACTCGGTGACACCGATCGAGCGATCGTGAATTACGAAGCAGCAATGAATGCGAATGCCCAACTGAATCGACCCGACTTTGATGCGATTACTTTGGCCAATGTTGCATCGCTTCGGGCCGAACGTGGCGAATTTGACACCGCAATCGAAATCGGTGAACGCGCGTTGGCTTTGTGTCGGTTGCATGCAGTCGGATTTTTGCCAGAAGTTTTGGCAGCACTTGCAGGCGCATATGGCGGTCGGGGAGACATTGAGCAAGCTCGTACCTTGTTGAATGCGGCGTTAGCAATGCTTGATGCATCAAGTGTTTCATTTGATGATGCAGTTCGCGCGAGTGTTGAACTGGCATTTGGCCAAGTTGAACTGCTCGCCAGCAACGATGACGAGGCCCTCGCGCATTTCCGGCGCGCCTTGGGACTAGCCGAAGTCATCAATGCCAAGCCCATTGCATTCTCGTCGCATAGTGCCTTGGCAGATTTGTACAAACGACTCGGTCAGTTCGAAGAAGCGGTCAATCACCTCGAGGCAAAGTTCACCATTAATCAGTCGATCTTCAATGAAGGCACTGATATTCGCATTAAGACCTTGCAGGTCGCGCACGAAGCAGAAGAATCTCGTCAACAAGCAGAAATTTTGCGATTACGCACGAGTGAACTTGAAGGCTTGGTTCGTGGTCGGACCACTGAACTTGAACAGTTCCAACTTGAAGCTCTTGAACGTTTGGCGATTCTCGGTGAGTTCCGTGACACCGATACGGGTGAGCACACCGCTCGCGTTGGCGACATGTGCGCGGAGATCGCTCATTTGCTCGGCCAAGATCCTGCGTGGTCAGAACGATTGCGTTCTGCGGCCCGTTTGCATGACATCGGCAAAGTGGCGATTCCTGATTCGATTTTGTTGAAGCCCGGACCCTTGACGCCAGCCGAATTTGAAGTGATGAAAACCCACACCACGCTCGGTGCGCGCATTTTGTCGGGGAGCACGTCTCCATTGGTGCAGTTGGCCGAAGAAGTGGCGCTTAATCATCACGAACGTTGGGATGGTTTGGGTTACCCGAATCAGATCGGTGCGACCGATGTGCCATTGTCGGGACGGATTTGCGCAGTTGCCGACGTCTTTGATGCGTTGACAAGTGAACGGGTCTACAAAAAGGCTTGGGCGGTTGACGATGCAGTGCGCTATATCGCTCGTGCGGCTGGCACACAGTTTGATCCGACGGTGGTTGAAGCATTTATGAAAATTGCACACTCAAGATTGGTGACTGATCCCAATTTTGCAGACTCAATCCGCTAGAACTGCTGTATGAGTTCACATATCGACAAAGCCCCCGTCATCGCAGGTGCCGAATCTTGGAGTCACGTAGGTAACAAGCGCGTCGGTGCGCTGTGTATCCATGGCTTCACTGGAAATCCTTCTTCGATGCGCGGAGTTGCCGAAGCTTTTGCTGGCGCGGGATACGACGTTGAATTACCACGATTGCCCGGTCACGGCACGGCAGTCTCGGACATGATTCCGAGCCGTTGGAGCGATTGGTCTTTTGAAGTAGCCGCGGCTTACGCCCGTCTTGCTGCACGCGTCGACAAAGTAGTTGTTGCTGGGTTGTCGATGGGTGGATCTTTAACTTTGTGGACGGCTCTTCAGCAGCCCTCAGTATCGGGAATCATCTGTGTTAATCCGGCGTCGCAACCACAGGCCGAAGAAATGCTCGAGATGGTCAAAGGCATGTTGGCCGAAGGCACCGAAGTGTTTCCAGGAATCGGATCCGACATTGCTGACCCAGAAGTGAAAGAAAGTTCATACCCCGAAACACCATTGGCGCCTTTGGTGTCGATGGTTGAAGACGGAATTCGGCCGATGTTGTCGCAGTACGGATCGTGCAAAATTCCGATGTTGTTGATTACTTCAAAGAACGACCATGTCGTTGATCCTGCAACAAGTGATGAACTGGCGGCTCAATGGGGCGGGCCAGTTGAACGTATTTTGCTTGATCGCAGTTTCCATGTGGCAACACAGGACTACGACAAAGATTTCATTAACGAATCTGCGTTGGCGTTTGCTGCCAAAGTAACCGCGTGAGTTTTCTTTCGTATATCCCTAGTCCCGGAAGTGCAGCGATCCATATTGGACCGTTGCAATTACGTGCTTATGGTTTGATGATTGCACTTGGTGTCATCATCGCGGTGCGCATCTGGGGCAAGCGCATGACGTTGATTGGCGTTGGCGGACCAGAAGAAGCCGCATCAATTGCCACATGGGCTGTTCCAGCCGGTGTGATTGGTGCTCGCCTTTATCACGTCGCCACCGAATGGGATCGTTTCTCGGGTCACCTGTTTGACATCGTAAAAATTTGGAAAGGTGGCCTCGGTATTCCGGGTGGCATCCTGCTCGGAACGATTACTGCCATCGTTGTTGCCAAAAAACGCAATATTGATATTGGTCAAATGTTGTGGGCAGCAGCGCCTGCGGTACCTGTTGCACAAGCGGTGGGACGTTTGGGTAATTGGTGGAATCAAGAATTATTTGGTCGACCTACGACATTGCCATGGGCTCTGAAGATCGATGCCGAACATATGCCCGATGGTTATGCGCCTGGGACGCTGTTCCACCCGACGTTTTTATACGAGTCAGTTTGGAATCTTGCGCTAGCCGCTCTGTTGATTGTGCTTGGTCGTCGAATGATGACCTCGCGACCAGGACGCCTGATGGCTTTGTATGTCGGTGGTTATGGCTTGGGTCGTTTTTGGGTTGAAGGATTGCGTATTGATCCGGCCAAGAGTGGCGGGGGATTGCGACTCAACCAATGGGTGGCGATTGCCATGATGGCGGGATGTTTGGTGTATCTCTTGATTGATTGGCGCAAGGCGAAGAACATTTCTCAGCCGAACGACTATCGTCAAGAAGATGTCGAACCAAACTGATCTAGTTCTCGTTTCTGTTGAAAAGCCGGGGATCGGAGTCATCACTCTGAATAACCCCGATCGCATGAATGCGTGGAGTGCTGCGATGTCGGCACAGTTCTTTGCCCGCCTTGAAGAATGTCGCGTGAACCCCGAGGTTCGCGTCGTTGTCGTGACTGGAGCTGGAAAAGGTTTTTGTCCCGGAGCCGACATGGATGCACTGAATCAGATTCGTGCGAATCCCGCCGGTGGAGCCGGGCCCGCCACAGGTGCTGGCCGCTTTAGCGATTTCATTTCGTATCCCAAGCCGATCATTGCGGCAATGAATGGCGCAGCTGCTGGCGTCGGCTTTGTGTTGGCATTGTTCTGCGACCTTCGTTTTGCAGCAAGCGGTATCAAGCTCACAACCTCGTTTAGTCGTCGTGGCTTGATTGCCGAATATGGATCATCGTGGGCGTTGCCCAAGTTGATTGGGATGCCGCGTGCACTCGATTTGTTGTTGTCGGGTCGTGTCATTACTGCGGATGAGGCAGAACGTATGGGCTTAGTGAATCAGGTTGTGCCAGCCGAAGAATTGATGAGTCATGTGATGGCGTATGCATCTGACCTTGCTGAAAACTGCTGCCCAACTAGTTGGGCACATATGAAGAAGCAGGTGTACGGCGATTGGGAAATTGATGCCGACACTGCGACCACAAATTCAATTCACATGATGAATGCTTCGGTCATGCGCCCTGATTTTCAAGAGGGCGTGCAGTCGTATCTTGATAAGCGCGCTCCGCAGTTCGCGCCATTTGCTGACTGATAGTTACTGGCTGATAGCCCGTAGTCTCTCGGCGAGTTGCTCGGGTACTACTGGGTTGAAGTATTCGCCGGCCCCAACTTCGGCGGCGGCAATGAAACGGGACAGTCCTTTTTGACGCCAGGGTGAGACGATTTCGATGCTCATCCACGCGTCGCTCACTGAACGATCGGCAGGTTGTTGGTTGATCCACATCATGTACGGCAGCGGAGTATCAAAAAGTTGATCGAGACGATTGATCGTGGCGATTAACAATGTCGCTAATTCATGACGTTGGTTTGATGAGAGTGAATGCAAGTCTCCGACCCGTAGGCGTGGGGCCAAAGTGACTGCTGTGGGATAGACCGAGGCGAAAGG
>CAIQJP010000056.1 GCA_903872155.1 uncultured Actinomycetes bacterium
CTGCATACCTTCAACAATGTGCGACATCGGGTTCCAGTCGGCGACCGTGCGATACCAGCCCTTCATGTAATGACGCGGGAAGAATGCCGATGACAAGAACATCAAGACAAAAACCAAGGGGAAAGCACTCTGAATAACTTCGGGACTTCCAGACTTGATGGCGAGGCCGGCCATCAAGCCGCTCATCGCAAGAGCGAGTAATGCGCCTCCACCAATGAGACCAATGAAGCCAATGGGACCGCTTTCAACATGGGCGCCAGCAATCAAAAAGATCGCCAAGAAAATCACTACCTGAACAACTGCCACCACCATGCTGCCGGCTAATCGTCCGAGGACGATTGCAGTTCGACTAATAGGCGAAGCGAGTAGTCGCTCAAAGAATCCTTGCTCAATATCGGTTGCAAGATCGCCAGCCGCCGACGTTGAACCAAACAAAACACCTTGCAAGACAGCGCCAGCAACCGCATAGTTCATAAACGATTTGGCGATGTTTGCGGTGAAGTAAGGATCGCCGGCAAGTTTGTTGAAACTGGCCGAACCTAGTGCTGCAAAAAACAGCGGAAAGATAAATGCAGGAGCAAGCACTGCAGGCTGACGTAAACGACCGACCACACTTCGGCGAGTGAGCGCAAATGTATGACGAAAGAGCGAACTACCTGAACTCGATGACGCCATCATTTTGGGATCGGCAAGAGCGATATTCATTTGCGACCTCGACGTGACTTCTTCGCTTCTGGAGCAGCTTCAGTTTCAACTGGTTTGTTCGCCGCATCTGCGCCTTCAAGTCGATAGCCCGTCGCTTCTGCAAACACGTCGTCAAGACTTGGCTCATCAAGTTCAAGGTGGCGAACTTTGAGCCCAGCTTCATCAAGTGCCCGAATAACTGACGCAACATCTTCAGCACCGCGGGCCAACCCGACACCAAGGGTTCCTTCTGATGTCGGACGCAAATCACCAAAGCGCGACAAGATCGAACGGGCTTCGTCGGTTTCGTTACTTGCAACGCTGATGCTCAACGTTGGTGAGCCAACCATCGCCTTGAGTTCACGAGGCGCACCCTGGCGCACGATGTGTCCGTGATCGATGATTGCAATTCGATCAGCGAGTTGATCAGCTTCTTCAAGATATTGCGTCGTCAAAAGCACGGTTGTTCCCCCGGCATTGAGTCGCTTCACTTCTTCCCACAATGTGAGTCGACTCATAGGGTCGAGGCCAGTGGTGGGTTCATCAAGGAAGAGCACAGTTGGTTCGTGCACGAGTGAAAGCGCAAGATCGAGGCGACGACGCATGCCGCCTGAATATGTGCCAACGCGGCGATCGGCTGCGGCAGTGAGTCCAACTCGTTCAAGAAGTTCTTCGCCACGATTTTTCCCGGCGATTTTCGACAAGCCATAGAGCACCGCTTGGAGTGTGAGAAGTTCGCGACCGGTCATGAGCGGGTCGATGGCGGCATCTTGAAGTGCGACACCAATTGATCGGCGAACTTTGTCAGCATCTTTGACGACGTCATAACCAGCAACAAATGCGGTTCCGGCGGTTGGCTTCAAAAGTGTTGTCAGCATGCGCACGGTCGTGCTCTTGCCCGCACCGTTCGGTCCGAGGAATCCGAAGATTTCGCCTTGATGAACTTCGAGATCAACTCCGTCAACGGCCTTGATGGCGTTGTCGCCAGTTCCGAAATAGCGGGAGAGTCCTGTCGCAATAATGGGGGCTTGATTCACAAGGTTGCACTCTACAAGTTCTCTGTCTGGATATATGAAAAGACCCCGACGATCAACGTGACCGTTGACAATCGGGGTCTTGACGAAACCTGAGCCGGAGCCCAGATGAATTTCTGGATCGTATTACTGGGCGGCTTGAATGGCTCGCCACACTCGCTCTGCTGTGCAGGGCATTTCGATGTGCTTCACACCGAGGTGTGACACGGCATCAACAACTGCTGACTGAATGGCCGGTGTTGATCCGATCGTGCCTGATTCGCCGATTCCCTTCGCGCCGATGGCGTTGATGGGCGTTGGTGTCTCCATGTGAATGACTTCAACACTTGGCAATTCGGCAGCGGAGATGAATCCGTAGTCGGCCAAGTTGGAAGTCGTCGGGTTGCCGTCGGCGTCGTACAGAACTTCTTCGAGCAATGCCTGAGCAACACCTTGTGCAACTCCACCATGAATCTGTCCATCGAGCAACATCGGGTTGAGAACCTTGCCGGCATCGTCGCACGCAACTTGACGCAAGTGCTTGACGCGACCAGTCTCGGTGTCGACTTCAACGACAGCGATGTGAGCGCCGAACGGGAAAGTTGCTCCCGAAACATTGATCACTTCATCATGCAAAAGTCCACCAGTGCTTTTCTCGGCAACTGCGAGATCGGCCCAGGTCTTAGTGACTGCAGGAGTTCCAACAACATGGAATGCGCCGCGAGCCTTGTCGAGCACAACATCGGCTTCGCTCACTTCGAGCAAACGAGCGGCAACTGACTTCGCTTTTTCGGCCAATGTGCCAGCAACTTGGAAGACGGCATTTCCACCCTGCTGCAATGAACGCGAACCCATGGTTCCGGTTCCGATCGGAACAAGATCGGTGTCTCCCCAAACCAATTCAATGCGGTCCATCGGGATACCGGTCTGCTCTTGTACGAGCATTGACCAGGCGGTGTCGTGGCCCTGACCATGAGGAGAGGTTCCGGTGTAGACAACAGCGCGACCATCTTCAAGAACTTCGACTTTGGCTGATTCGCCATTGCCAACACCACCGGTGATTTCGACGTACACGCTCACGCCAATACCGAGCTGCTTGGCGTCACCGCTTGCACGGCGCTTGGCTTGTTCGGCACGAAGAGCCTTGTAGTCGGCGGCAGCGAGTGCTTTGTCGAGAGCGGTTTCGTAGTCGCCAACGTCGTAGGTCTGGCCGACGACAGTGGTGTGTGGTTCGAGGAACTTAGGAATGAGGTTCATGCGACGAACTTCAGCAGCATCCTTACCAATTTCAAGTGCGAACATGTCCATTGCCCGCTCAATAGCAGCAGTTGCTTCGGGTCGACCGGCACCGCGATACGCAACGATTGGCGTGGTGTTAGTGACAACCGAAGTGGTGCGGCATTCAATGTTCGGGATGGCGTACACACCACTTGACATTGGGCGAGTCATGAATGGGGCCAAGATGGTTCCCATATCGGCAAATCCGCCAGCATCTTGGATGGCGTGCAACTGGTAGTGAGTCACTTTGCCTTCTTTGGTGCCGCCAATGGTGACGTACTGCAACTGTGCGCGACCATGACCGAGAGCCATCATTGATTCGGTGCGGGTCTCGCGCCACTTCACGGCACGACCAACCTTCTTAGCAATGACACCGAGCAACAACTCTTCGGGGTATGCGCCAATCTTTGCGCCAAAGCCACCACCGACATCAGGTGTCAAAATGTGCACGAGTTCTTTGTCAACACCATTCGCCGCAGCGATGGGCTCAACGCCACCTTGTGCGTGCTGAGTTGACAACCACTGTGTGAGACGACCATCGGCACCCCACACTGCAGCAGCGCCACGAACTTCAAGCGGGCAAGGAGCAACGCGCTGGTTCATGAAACGACCCTTAACAACAACTTCGCAACCTTCAAAGTATGCGTCGCCAGTGTTTTCAGGGATTCCGAGAACGGTCGTGTCAAACACAACATTGCTGCCAGCTGATTCATAAATGAGAGTTGTGCTCATCATTGCTGCTTCAACATCAACGAATGCTTCGAGGTAGTCATAATCGATGATGATTGCTTCGGCGGCATCTTCACCTTGTTCGCGAGTTTCGGTCACGATTGCCACCACTGGTTCGCCGACGTAACGAACTTTGTCGCTGGCCAAGAGTGTGCGTGCAACCATCGGGTTGAAGGCGGCCGGGACAGGCTGAAGTGCGAGTGATGTAGCAGTGAATACTGCGATGACGCCGGGCATTGATTCGGCCTCGGACGTATCAATTGAATTGATGCGAGCATGCGCAGCGGATGATCGCGCGTACGTCACATGAACGGCGCCAGAAAGACGCTCTTCTTCAAACAAGTCGTCGACGTACTTGCCGCCCGTCGTCAAGAACTTTGGATCTTCTTTGCGAAGAACTCGTGTGCCAAGAATGCTGCTACCGGTCACGTCAAAACCCCCGTGTACATCAACTGAGAACTGCTCTCAGCACCAGCGACCTTACTCTGAGCAGGCTGACCGTGTCACGGTCGAAACCAGGTTTAGGGAATGCTGATGGCGGTCGCCAGGGCGATGGGAGCTTCGGTGGCGCTGGGCTCGACGGCCGGCACTGTGGCAGGTGTAGTGGCGGGTGCGGTGTCGGGGGCGTTCTTGGCGGCTTCTTCGGCGGCCTTTGCGGCGGCTTCGTTGACCTTGACCGAGATGATCTGAGTCACGAGGTCGTAGGGCCAGCCAGTGGGCAGGTCGATCGGTGCGGCTGCGTCTCCGACAATTTGCTGACGGGCTTCACCGGCAACCACATATCCCAATTCTTCTCGTGCGGCATCTTGAATGCCTTCGGGGGTCTTGAGTCGGTCAACTTCGGTCTGCAGTTCGTCGGTGGCCTTTTTGATCGTGTCAAGTTCGGCCTGACGACTATCAATTTCGGTGCGCTGGCCAAACCACGAGGTCAGAGGCAGTACCAAAAATGAGTTTCCGAAAGAAAACACCACCACCAAGAAGCCGACAAGAAGGGCGGCCCGTCCGAGAAATTTTGGGACGATGCGTTCGGACCTGGGGGTCGGACGGGTGAGATCTGAAACGGCCGCCAACTTGGCGCGGGCAGTTTTAGCGGCACCCTTGGCGGCACCTTTTTTATTTGCTTTACGTACCCGACCTGGTGAGCGCGGAATACTAGAAGTCTTGTTACCGCGGGCCATCCCTCTATTCTGCCCGTTTTGAACGTCCGAGTGGGATCATCCCCGTGAGGACCCACTTCTGGCAAGTTGTGCTGAATGAATTCAGGCGAGAGGAGCCAGCGCGGCGCGTCCGCGGAAGGCCGCGGTTTCGCCTAACTGTTCTTCGATGCGCAACAACTGGTTGTACTTCGCAACACGGTCACTTCGAGCTGGTGCGCCAGTTTTGATTTGGCCACAGTTAGTAGCAACAGCAAGGTCGGCAATCGTTGCGTCTTCGGTTTCGCCGCTGCGGTGACTCATCACGCTTGTGTAGCGATGACGTGAAGCAAGTTCGACTGTTTCAAGTGTTTCAGTGAGTGTGCCGATTTGATTGACCTTGATGAGCACGCTGTTGCCAACTTTGCGTTCAATACCCATTGCTAGGCGAGCCGCATTCGTCACGAACAAATCATCACCAACAAGTTGAACCTTGCTTCCGAGTTCATTGGTAAGCGAACTCCAGCCGTCCCAGTCGTCTTCGGCCATACCGTCTTCAATCGAGACGATGGGGTAGGTGCTCACAAGGCGAGCCCAATATGCAACGAGTTCATCGCTTGATAACACTTTGCCTTCGCCGGCTAAGTGGTAGCGACCATCTTTGTAGAGCTCGCTCATTGCTGGGTCAAGGGCAATCGCGATATCGGTACCAGGAGTGAAGCCAGATGCAGTAATTGCTTCCACCAAAATTTTGATGGCGTCTTCGTTGGTTGCGAGGTTCGGTGCGAAGCCGCCCTCGTCGCCAACAGCAGTTGACAAACTCTTTCCATGCAAGATTTTTTTGAGTTGGTGATACGTCTCAGTACCCCAACGAAGAGCTTCGCGAAAACTCGGCGCACCAACGGGCATGATCATGAACTCTTGAAGGTCAATGGTGTTGTCGGCATGTGCGCCACCGTTAATGACATTCATCATGGGTACGGGAAGAACGTGTGAGTTCGGTCCACCGACATAACGCCACAACGGAAGTCCGAGTGAATTTGCTGCCGCTTTCGCAACCGCCAAACTTGTACCCAACATTGCATTCGCACCAAGGCGGGCCTTGTTGGGAGTGTCATCAAGATCTTTGAGCACAATGTCGACCATGCGCTGTTCAAGAGCATCGCAACCAACGAGGGCACTTTCAATTTCGCCGTTCACAAAGCCGACTGCAGTGAGTACACCTTTGCCGCCATAGCGACGACCGCCGTCACGCAGTTCAACCGCTTCGTGTTCGCCAGTACTTGCGCCTGAAGGCACCATCGCACGTCCGCGCGCTCCAGAGTCAAGTTCGACTTCAACTTCAACTGTGGGGTTGCCCCGGGAGTCAAGAACTTCTCGTCCAAAAATGCTGATGATTTCGGTCATGACCACAAACTAGTGAAGCCAACGCCCAAACTCATCAGGCGTCAGTGTGTCGTTCAGCATTTTGTCGCTGAATATTGCTGACTTTTCGTAAGGCAACCTCGGGATCAACCCCACGACGGCGACATTCGGCCACAACTTCTAACAAGTGCATTCCGAGGTCGGCGATGTCGCCAAGTGCTTGTGGGTCGTGACTTGGCATCTCGATCGGGATGCCGGCCTTGGTGGCTCGTTTCAAAATTGCCGAGGCGTAGGCCAAAGACCCTGTCGCTTGGGGGATGCCATCAAATGGACCAGCCACGATTCCCTTGGCCGCCTTTTCAGCCTTCTTGATGTCGTCCCACGACTTCACGAGTGCGTCGTTGTCAATGTTTGAGCCAACAGTTGGGCTGAATACGTGCGGGTGGCGCCGAACTAACTTTTCATGAATTCCGCGAGCGACATCACCCATGGTGAAGCGACCCTCTTGCTCGGCAATTGCTGCATGAAATTCAATTTGATACAGCAGGTCGCCCAGTTCTTCCAGTAGATGGTCATCGGTTTGCGCGTCATCAATGTCAAGTGCGGCGATTGCATCGACTACTTCGTAGGTCTCTTCTAATAAATAGGTGGTCAGGGTTTGGTGAGTCTGCTCACGGTCCCATGGACACTCGCGACGAAGCGTGCGGGCAAGTTCGTGAAAGGCAACAAGGTCGTGACCAACGGGCACGCGTAGTTGAGGAATGTACATCGACGTGAGGTGATCGGCTTCAATCGAATGATCGAGTTCACTCCACGGCACAGTCATCACTACTTCGTCGGGCAATCCGAGATGATGCAAGATGACGACTGGTAAGTCGTCATTACTCATGTTGTCGGCATCTTCTGCTGCCAATTTGATATCTGACAAAACCCAATTGGCATGGCAGTGAGCAACGAGAAGTGGTCCAGTTAAACCAGCTGCTGCGGTTGCAAATTGATGGCCGTCAATCAGGCGCACACTGTTTTCAACTGGATCAATTCCGAGGCGCGCCCAGGCGATTTCTAAAAATCCCATCGCGGGATTGATGACACATTGAACGCGATCATCCGACATCAATAGGCGCACAGTGCGCTCAAGTACTAATGGTGATCCTGGAACGGCATACAAAATTTCTCCGTATTGAATTGCTGCAGCGATGAGATCATTCGCAATACCGAGATACACAGCATCGAAAGTTCCCGACGTTTCATAGCGCTCATCAAAAGTGATTGCATCAACTACTAAGTGTGCGCTGGGATGTTGAGCAGTGCGCAGGTAGCGGTGTTTGTGTGCGGCAATCCGTCGACGAGTGTGATCGGTGATGTATTCATCGGCAGACGGACCAAGGCCGATGATTTCTATACGGGGCAAACTGGTTTGTGGCATCAGCCGACGGGAACGATGCCGTTAGTCGCTGCATCCCAACGACCGTATTCTGGGCTGACCCAAATTTTCGCAGTTTTGAGAACTGCTTTGCCTGCTTCGATTGCGCCATTGCTGCCAATTAAGCCAGCAACATCATCGGCAACTTCGTCATAAGGACGAACGAGAAGTACAACCCAACCAACCGACGGAATTTCAAATGAAGGAGTCACGTCGCCAACTTTGGCATCGGCGAGGGCAGTTAAGAATTCGGGAGTGACTTGACTTTCGAAAGTGGCTTGTTCGAGACAGCCGCTTCCAGAAGTTGTGTCTTGTAATGCTCCACCATTCGTTGCCGAAGAGTCAACTGAAACCTCTTGAGCAACTGCAGCGAATTCTTCACCGGCAGCCAGTCGAGTAGAGACCGCGTCAATTTCGTCTTGCGTCTTCACCAAAATTGCGCGGAGGCATACGGCCCCAGATTGTGTACCTTTTTCTTCGTACAGCGCTTTGAGTTCGTCGCTACTCATGCCAAATTGTTTATTGGCAACTGCTTGAGATGCACTAGCGAGAACATAAAAATCTTGCACGACTTTGGGTGCATCGCTAAAACCGGTTTGGGTTTGAAGTGATTTGAGTGCCGAACTGAGATCGTCAGCAGTAATTTCAACACCAGCGTCGTCA
>CAIQJP010000057.1 GCA_903872155.1 uncultured Actinomycetes bacterium
TCCATGTGCTTCACCGCGGGGCTTGGGCACAATGAACAAGCTCAACCCACGGTGTGTTTTTGAACGATCGGGATCGGTGCGAGCCAACAACATCAATACATCGGCACGACCAGCAAAAGTGCACCAAGTCTTCACGCCATTGATCACGTAACCGGCTTCACCATCAGCACCAACTGCAGGAGTCGCGGTGACTTTGAGTCCGGCAACATCGCTGCCGTAGTCGGGTTCGGTCACTGCAACTGCAGCCATGACTTCGGCAGTTGCAAGCTTGGGCAACCACTGTTCTTTCTGTGCTTCGGTTCCACCCTTGACCAAGGCGCGAGTCAAAATTTCTGGGCGGGTGATCAACGAACCACCGATGCCAAGGCTTCCGCGACTGAGTTCTTCGGTTGCGACAACCATGGCGAGGTATTCACCTTCACCACCTTCAGAAAAGCCGCCGTATTCCGCCGGCACTGAAAGTCCGAATGCACCCATTTCGGCGAGACCACTAATGATCTCTTCAGGAACGTCTTCGTTGTAACGGTGCACATGCTCGGCACGAGGTGCAATGACTTTGTCGGCGAACGAACGGAAAGTGTCTTGCACCATTTCGAAATCGCTGTCGAGGTGCCGAGGTCCTTGAACATCGGCAAGTGATGCAACAAATTCGGGATCACGATAAATAGCGATGAACGATGAGGCATCAGCCAACGGATTTAACTCAAGTCCCCACAACGACTCGCGACCGATCAACTTGGTCATCAACTCGTGAGCCATGTCGGCTGTGAATGCGCACGTGATGAGACCTTCGTGGTCGCCCTTGGCGCCGTAGTCAAGAAGTGAACGAGCAGTTTCAACGGCTGAAGCAGCGTGAGCGAGGTCGTAGGCCAAAACTTGGTGCTTGTCGGCGCCACCGAGAGCTGCAAGTTGGCGAAGGCCTTTACCGACGGCTCGTGAGGCCAAATCAATGATTTCGTTGGCGGACTGCAGGTCGGGGGTGACAGACGTTGAACTCATGGGCGAAACGCTACCTATGAATGCGCTCAGAGGTAGAAGTCAGAACCCGACTACTTGTGCCCATGTGAGGTGGTCAAGCGTCACGGCGGGGTGGCTGGTTCTGATGTGTCAGGCTTAGAGCATGTCAGCGGGTCAAACACCTACCGAAATCAAGCGAAATGTCTGCGTCTATTGCGGGTCGAGTTCGGGCAAAGGCCCCGAATATGCCGCCGAAGCGATTGCGCTCGGCAGAGAATTGGCGTCCCAAAATCTGGGTTTGGTTTACGGCGGTGGGCGCGTCGGGTTAATGGGTCTTGTGGCCGATTCAGTGCTCGATCACGGAGGCGAGGTGCACGGCATCATTCCGGAGCACTTAGTCAGAGCCGAAACAGCTCACCAAGGCTTGACGACCTTAGAAACCGTCGCAACGATGCACGAGCGCAAAGCTCGTATGGAAGAACTCGCGGCTGGCTTCATCGTGTTGCCAGGCGGCTTCGGAACTTTTGATGAAGTGTTTGAAATCTTGACATGGAACCAATTGGGACTGATTTCAAAGCCCGTGGTTTTTCTCGACAGCACTGGCTATTACGCACCACTTTTTGATGCGTTCGATCACATGATTGCGGCCGGATTTGTCAAAGAGAATTATCGAGTTCTTCTGAATCGAGCAACCACAGTTGGTGAAGCAGTTCGGATTGCCTCAAGCCCAGCGCCAGTCGTTGATGGAAAACTGATTGAACTTGACATCACGTCAAAGAAGACGATCACATCATGAATTCTTTAACGCCATTTCGTACTCAACCAGTCGGCGTCAATTGGCCGACTCAACAATGGTCGAAGACAACTCTTGATTCATCTGTGAATCAAGCTGCAGTGAATTTGGCATTGGCATCATTGTTTGATCATGGGGTGAATCCACCTGCTGGTCAAGGAGTTTCACTGGCAACTCTTGTTGTGCATCGCGGCGCGATTGTTGTTGAACAATATGGTGTGCAACCCGATACAGCTTTTGGACCTGGCGGTCCAGTTGATCAAGACACCACATTAATTTCATGGAGTATGGCCAAGAGCATGACTCAGGCGGTTCTTGGAATTGTTGTTGCTGAACTCGGTATTGATATTGATGCACCCGTTGATATTCCTGAATGGGCCAACGATGAGCGAAGCAAGATTACGCTTCGTCAACTTTTACAAATGCGTGACGGACTAGATTTCGTTGAAGACTATGTGGTCGATGAATCTGGCAATTCAAAGTCTGATGTGATCAATATGTTGTTCGGTAGCGGTGCCGACGATGTCGCAACATACGCGCGTTCGCGTCCGCTTAAAAATGCACCTGGAAGCGTTTGGTCATATTCGTCGGGTACAACGAACATCATTTGTAGTTTGCTGAGGCAATACATCGGCGGTGGAGATGTTGCCGAATTATTGAAGCAAAGAATTTTTGATGTTCTAGGTATGACCTCGGCAATTGGCAAATCTGATGCAGTGGGCAATTTCATCGGTTCGTCGTATGTGTACGCAACTGCTCGCGATTTCGCCAAATTTGGTTATCTTCACCTTCGCGGCGGTGAATGGGAAGGAGAGCAGCTCATTCCACGCGATTGGGTTGAAATGGCTCGCGTGCAACACGCATCAGACCATGAAAGCGACCATGGATATGGCCTGCAATGGTGGATATGGAAATCGCTGACTGGTTGCATGTCGGCTCAAGGGTACGAAGGTCAGCGAATCATTGTGATGCCCGATCGTGATCTTGTTGTCGTGCATCTCGGAAAATGGGTTGCCGAGACTGCGCCTGCGCTTGATCGCCACTTATTGACGCTGATTGAGGCGTTTCCCGTTGCGTGAAGCGCGGGTACTCCGTGAGACCCCGTTAAAAATGCTAGAAAAGATGTATGTCTGACGTGGTTGGGGGAGACCCAGGCGGGGCTCCATTGCAACCCGAGGAGCCACGCCAATTGTTGAATCCGCGCAACCACGCTCGGCGGCGAGCGATTGCTCGTACTTTTAAGGTTGTCGCCACCTTGGTGGTCGTCTATTTCCTCATCCTCAATATTCCAGGATTACGAAATGCCGTCGATCAATTGAGCGACGTCAAGCCGGGGTTGTTAGTGCTCGGCCTTGGGCTCGAATTAGTGGCACTTTTTTGTTACTCGATCATGACTCGCGCAGCGCTTGGCCCTGTTGGTCATCACATGTCGGCGTTGCATCTCTTTCGTATTCAATTGTCGACGAGAGCTTTATCAAGTTTGGTTCCCGGTGGCAGTGCGGCCGGATCGGCGCTTGGTTACCGGTTGATGGTTGCCTCGGGCGTCCCAGGACCAGATGCTGGCTTCGCATTAGCAACGGCTGGTTTGGCATCAGCAGTCGTCCTCAATTTCATTTTGTGGGCTGGCTTGATCGTTTCAATTCCGTTGCGCGGTGTGAACCCTGTTTATGGCTCTGCGGCGATTGCTGGAATCATTTTGATGGGTATTGCGGTGGCAATCATTTTTGGATTAATCGAAGGACAGGAACGCTCCGAAAGAATTTTGCGATCAGTTGCTCGCCGACTACATCTCAATGAAGATCGCGCTGGTGAAGCAATTCGACACATCGGTGGTCGCATGCAAGAACTTGCCGCGGACCGTTCGTTATTGCGCCGCTTGGTTCTGTGGGCTTCGGCCAACTGGCTCATCGATGCCGCGGCCCTGTGGGTCTTTTTGCGGGCATTTGGTGGATCGGTGCCCCCTGATGGACTCATCGTTGCCTTTGGACTTGCCAACGTGTTGGCAGCTATTCCTTTGACCCCAGGTGGACTCGGGATTGTTGAAGGTACGTATGTTCCGGTGTTGGTTGGTTTTGGATTACGACGCGCCACTGCTGTTGTCGGAGTTGTCTCGTATCGCATTGCCCAGTATTGGTTGCCGATCTTGATTGGTGGAGCCTGTTATTTGTCATTGCGCATCGGCCCGTGGGCGATTGCCCGTAACAAGCTTGAACCTTTGCGCGATGTTGTCGCAACAATGGCAACAGGTGATGAGGGCATTCTTGATTTCTCCGAACGATTCCCCGCCAAAGAACGTACTGGTCAACTTCGCCAGCCCTCGGTCGAACAAATTCAGGCGTCTGAAATTCAAAATACGGAGAATCCACAAAGTCACGACTAGTTTTGGGGCATGACAGTTCACGAGCGCCCCTTTGGCCGTTGCCTAGAAGATTTCGTTATTGGCGATGTTTATCGTCACTGGCCCGGCAAGACCATCACCGAGTATGACGATCATTTGTTTTGCATGATCACGATGAACCACCACCCGTTGCACACCAACGATTGGTTTGCTTCAAAGAGTGTTCAGGGTCGCAATGTGGTCGTGGGCAACTTGGTGTATTCGTTGGTTCTTGGCATGAGTGTGCCCGACGTCAGCGGTGCAGCAATTGCAAACCTTGAAGTTGAAACTTTGCAACATAAGTTTCCAACGTTTCATGGTGACACGATCCACGCCGAAACTCGCGTACTCGATATTCAAGAGAGCAAGTCAAAAAATGATCGCGGCATTGTGACGGTTGAAACTAAGGGCTTCAATCAAGATGGTAAAGAAGTGTGTTACTTCCGTCGACGCGTGATGGTCTGGAAGCGCGAATTCGCACCAAGTCGTGAGCGTCCATACAACGGCGAAACCGCATGGGGCGAAGCCTGAAAGACACTTTCTCGTGAGCGACCACACTGGTCTTCACGAATCAATATTTACGTGGATTACTCCGCGGTTACGTCAACTTCCTTGGCGTGATACTCGTGATCCGTGGCATGTGCTCGTGAGCGAAGTCATGTTGCAGCAAACTGGGGTGAATCGCGTTCTGCCAAAGTGGTCTGTTTTTATCGACGAGTTCCCGACTGTGTATGAATGCGCGCAAGCACCACTTGGTGATGTTCTGAGGTTGTGGCAAGGACTTGGTTATCCACGCCGCGCTAAAAACTTGCAAGCGGCAGCCAAAGTTGTTGTTGACCAACATGACGGAGTTGTGCCAGACACTCTTGAAGGGCTGCTTGCATTGCCCGGCATTGGCCCGTACACCGCTCGAGCTGTTTTGGCTTTTGCATTCGAAGATGATGCCGCGGTTGTTGATACCAATATTGCACGAGTACTCTCGAGATTTCATGGCCGAACATTGAAAGCTCGAGATGCTCAATGGCTTGCTGATGATTGGGTTCCACAAGGTGAAGCGTGGCTATGGAATCAGGCCCTCATGGATTTGGGTGCAACAATTTGTCGCCCGCAACCTGCGTGCGAAAAATGCCCACTTCAAGAAGTTTGCTCGTGGCATGGAGAAGGCGTTGATCCAAGTGTGGGGTCGGCTGGCGTGAGCGTTGCTCAAGCAAAGTTTGAGGGCTCAGATCGTCAAGCACGCGGGCGACTGATCAAGCAACTCGGAGAATGTGCAGTGCCAATTCACGCGGTTGCAGAGATTATGGATCGCTCGTCAGAAATTGCGATGCGATTGGTGAATGACTTGATCAGTGATGGACTCGTCATTCGTCAACA
>CAIQJP010000058.1 GCA_903872155.1 uncultured Actinomycetes bacterium
CAGATGCATCTCGGCCAAGCACAACTTTGAGTTCATCTAAAGCCGCTGACGCCGTTTGCGAAACTTCGGCGACAGTTAAAGCGTTACCCGTTCGCTCGAGCGCTGCGAACAAGCGCGCGCGTTGAGGGGAATTTTCTTCGAGGTCGATTGCGAGATCAATCGCAGCATGCAAAGCCACCGCTAATGCATTGACACCTGCGTCAAACACCGCAATGTCGGCACGTCGCAATTGATACAAAGGCGCAGCGCCCGATGTTGCTGGATCGCCAAGCGGTGTCGGTCCATAACCAAATGCATGACCCGCGATGATCGGAGTTGCCGCAGCTTCAATCCATAGCTCAATGACTTCGCCCGCAACGCCCGAACCAAGGTGAACAAGTCGTCGGTCAGGCTGAACTGCATGCACGATTTTCCCGTGCCGATACGCCAGACCTTCAACCTGAAATCCGTCACCGCGACCATTGAACCCAAGATCAATAGCTGCAACCAATGGCTGTCCCGCAAGATTGACGGGAACAGTCGCCACCAATTTGAACCATACGGTGTGCCACGCCTGACCCCAGCGTGTTCCCACAGTGAACGGCGACATTGCCAGGCTCTGCGCTTTTTCAAACGAGACAGTTTCAAACAGTTCCTCAGATGCGAATACTTCGCAAGAAATCGCGCTGTGGGTCACGAATGGTTGCACCCGTTGGTCAAGTAATCGACGCGCTCGTTGCATTGCTGGTGCGGTGACCCGATGTGCCATAGGAATGTCCTTTACAACGTCGGCGCAATGCCAATAGTCGGTTGAGCCAAACGCATACTCGCATCAAATCCCGACTCAAATGGAAGCCAGCCGTTGCGATCGGGCCAGACCAACTGCAACATCTCACCGACTTTCCCGCGGTTCCATTTCACGCCTGTCGTAAACAAGTGCGCATTGGCAACGACATCGACGGTGGAAAACACGCAACGCAACTCGTTATCAAGTAGCCCCACCAGTGCAACATCGCGCGGAATCTCCACTCCTGATGTCACTTGCTCGATCACTAAGTCGATGAGTCCTTTGACAGCAACGGGCGCCAAACCAAAAATGACGAGATCCGGAAATGAAAAGGAATCATTGAGACCAATTGTGTAGGCATAGCCAGGCGACGGCGGGTCGGATTCGGGCACTGCTGCGACTGGTTCAAGCGCCCAGCCGTTGGTTTCAATCATCCACTCAATCTTTTCGGCGTGCGGAATCTTGAAATCAGGAAGATCGATATTTTCTGCCACACAAATAGAGTGCCACACCGTCAGCCAGAATGACCCACTTGCGATACCGTGAACGGCGATGTATCGATTTCTTTTTCGACCAAAATGGATCAGCTTTCACCTGCTGTGTATTTTCGGAGTCGTCTTAATGGTCAATTTGTCGCTGTGGCAGTTCCACCGCCTCGACGAACGCAAAACATTCAATAGCGAGGTACGCGAACGCTCAAGCCTGAGTGTCGTTGATGTCAGCACACTTGACACTTCAGATCCACCGTCGGTCGAATGGCGACCCGCTGGCGTCAAAGGCACCTACCTCGCCGACGAGCAGGTTCTCATTCTGAATCGCAGCCAAGGCGGTATTGCCGGAATGAACGTTTTGACTCCCCTATTGCTTGCCGACGGCCGAGCCATCATTGTCAACCGAGGTTTCATTGCTTTAAGCGCTACTCC
>CAIQJP010000059.1 GCA_903872155.1 uncultured Actinomycetes bacterium
AATGTGACCTTGCAACATGCGGTCAACTTGTTCGTTGAATCGACTCATGTCACCCAATATCCCAGCGAGGTTTGCAACATCTTCAGTTGCCATACCTAACCAGTCGACGGCACACGCTCCAATCATTCCTTGACCTGCGAAGGCGCCAAAAAAATCAACTTGATCTCGTGAACCCATCAACCCATGGCCGTAGAGCAACGCTGGTACCGGACTGCCAACTTCATTGGGGATCACACAACGGTAAGCAGCTTCGTAAGTCGGATGATCGGGATTAATTGCAGGGTTGCCAGCAGTATCAAATAAAAGTTTTCCGCCGGGTGATCCATCGTTATCGAGAAAGTTTGGAATCTCCAAGGTTCCATCAATCGTTTGAACGTCACCTGGCGTCACAGTGTCAACAGTGAATTTGGGAACGCCATCACCAATTTGTTCGTATGCAACTGAACGCTCGTAGAGCAAACGACTCGACAGCGATTCTTCGCTTGCAATCGTGAAACTCCATTGACGCTTGGTCTGATCAATTTCAACTGGCTGGCCCTGAGTGGTCACAAGTTCGCCAATCGTTACCTGATACGTGTGACCTTCTGTCAGCGCGACGGCTGGACGAAGGGTGACTAATCCCGACGGCTCGTCCAACTCTCCCCAGAATGGCCAATCGGTCTCAGAGTCAACATCGCGCAAAGAAATCGGATTTGAAACAGCTATTGAATCTTCAATTGCAGTTGAGTTAGGCACTCCGCTTTTTTCTAAGTCAACATCAGGCGCAGAGAAAACTATGACTGAGTTTGGCGAGAATCCGTCACCACGATTTTGATCAGTGACGTCGAGAGCCACGCCGTCAACGTTGACCGGGGTCGCGTCACTTGGAATTGCCAAACGTCGTCCTGTCGGCGTGTTGACATCTGCAACAGTTAAACGGTTATCGGGCCAAGGCAGTAAGCAGGTCAGTACGCCGGGTTGATCGCACGTCGGCTGAACCGAGTCTGGGCCACCGGACGAGTCCCCGGGTATCGAGTTATCAACGTCAGATCCGGGGGAACTATTTGCCGTCGACGCACTTGAACCCGAGTTTGAGGTTCCTGAACAGGCTCCCAAGGAGGCAACGAGTCCTATCACGACGATTGACCGAGCTACCGTTTGACCGAAATTTCGTTCTCTACGCATGACCAAGAATGCCATGTTCCACGACATGGGACGATCAATCCGTTATGATCGTACGCATGTTCGTATCGAGCGACCCGACGACGACCAAACGAACCGTACACCGAGTTCTCGGGATCGACCCAGGTTTAACCCGTTGTGGCTACGCCGTCATCGACGCTCACGGCCCACAGTCGGTCAATGCAGTCTCTCTTGGGGTCCTGCGCACGCCGCCCACCATGCCTCTTCCCGAGCGCCTCGCGAGCCTGCATCACGACATCAGCGAGCTTTTACGAGAATTTGAACCCCAGACCGTGGTCGTTGAACAATTGTTCTTCCAAGTCAACGTTCGAACCGCAATGAGCGTCGGGCAGGCGAGTGGACTCGCTTTGGCTTTGGCCTCAGCGGCTGGTTGCACCGTCGTGCAATACACCCCTAATCAAGTCAAAGAGACCATTACTGGCTGGGGTGGTGCTGACAAGTTGCAGGTTCAGCGCATGGTGCAAGTTCGACTTGGTCTCAACACCTTGCCGCAGCCCGCTGACGCGGCCGACGCAGCGGCTTTGGCGTTGTGTCACCTCGCCGTATCGCCCATGCATCAAAAACTCATCGCTGCTGGCGCCGAGTCAATTCACGGGCGAGCCCGTAGCCGAAAGTCGGCCTGATATGAAAGTGTGCCTGCGATGATCGGTTCATTACGAGGAACAGTTCTTGAACGCCATGGCGAAGGAACCACGCTGTTCGAAGTCGGTGGAGTTGGGTATCTGGTGACGGTGACACCGCGCACTTTGGCCGAGCTCGAACCGACATCACCCGCGTTTTTGTATATCCATCATCACATTCGCGAAGATGCGCAAACCCTTTTCGGTTTTCTCACGCGTGACGAGAAGAATACTTTTCAGATTCTGCTGGCAACTCATGGCGTTGGTCCTTCGTTAGCCATGGCCGTCCTTGGCACCTTGTCACCAGTCGCATTATTTGAAGTCGTTGCATCATCAGATTTAGCGGCCCTCACGATGGTTCCGGGTGTCGGCAAAAAGACAGCCGAACGTTTATTGATTGAACTCAAGAACCGGCTGTCGTTGCCTATTCTCGACAGTCACGAGCCCACCAACAGCGGCCGTCCAAGTGTCATTTCAGATGTACGAGAAGCCCTACTCGGGCTTGGGTATGTCGAATCAGAAATTCGCGAAGTTCTCCGCGATGTTTCAGTTCAAGACGGAGCAGAGAGTTTGTTACGAGATGCTTTACAAGCGTTAGGAGCTCGTCGTGCGGGATGAATTTTTGGATCCGCAAATTCAGGATCAAGATGTCGTTGAAGAGTCTGATGAATCAGGCTTGCGCCCCAAACATCTTGAAGAGTTCATCGGACAGCGCGAATTGAAAGAGAAGCTCGGCATTGTTCTTGAAGCTGCTCGTCGTCGCGGCGAAGCAGCCGACCATCTCTTGTTCGCCGGACCCCCAGGCTTAGGAAAGACCACACTGTCCAGCATCATTGCCGCCGAGATGGGCGTGCGCTTGCACATCACGTCTGGACCAGCCCTTGAGCGAGCGGGCGACCTCGCAGCAATCTTGACCAAACTTGAACCATCCGATGTCTTGTTCATTGATGAAATTCATCGTCTCAGCCGAGTCGTGGAAGAGATCTTGTATCCAGCCATGGAAGATTTCAAACTCGACATTGTTGTCGGCAAGGGTCCAGCCGCTTCCAGTATTC
>CAIQJP010000060.1 GCA_903872155.1 uncultured Actinomycetes bacterium
AAAGATCTCATGCCCGATCTGGCTGCCTGGAACCACCTCATGGATGTTGTTGTTCATTCACTTCGAGCCTGAACTGTTTCAACGCCTCAACATTCGAACTGTGCCCGTTGGCTCTCGTCACCATGCCAACACCAGCGTGCTGTCGCTGAGTATCCTGAGTACGCCGTAATTGTCGGCCACAACCAGTTCTGATGACCCCCTTATGACGACTCCTCAACAACGCAAAATCATGATGGCCGGCATCGGCGTCGTCGCACTTGGCTGCCTAGTCGCGGCCGCGTTGAGCGGTGGGTCAGGTTCGGGCGCTGCGTCACCCGACACCACCGTCGTTGTCGAAAACTCAATTGTTGATATTGCTCCCGTTGGTGAAGAGACCACCACGACTGTTGTTGCCGTTGACTCAAGTGCTCCTGCCGCTGAGGTCCAAGATCTTGCTGGCGACGACCCCACCGCAACAACTGCGTGCGCCATGACAGTTCGTTCGCTTGCAAGTGGAGATATCGGCGAAAGTGTCACTTGCCTACAGAATGCCTTGATTACTGCTGGTTTCTTGGCGGGTACTGCAACTGGCACATACGACAACGCCACTGTCGATGCAGTGAAGAAACTCCAGACCGACCGCGACCTTTTCGTTGATGGAAAAACTGGCCGCGAAACTGCTCTTTCACTAGGCGTGTGGCCCGATGAAACATCGCTCGTCATTCATACTCCGCCTCCAGCACCTGGCGCGGTTGATCTTCTCGGATACGAACTTTCATCAGTTGCAACAAGCGGACCAGACGCTCCCCCTCTTCCCGCAAATTCAGGTACTGGCCGACGTTTGGTTTATGACCGAGCCGGCCAACGTATTTGGGCTGTCGGCGACGACAACGTCGTCATCCGCTCATGGTTGGTTTCTGGCAGTAAATACAACAATGAAACTCCCGGAACTCACGCGGTGTATAGCCGTTCAGATGTGTCGACTGCATGGAATGGCAAGGCGTATCTCTACAAGATGGTGCGCTGGCTGAAGACCGACATTGGTGCGATCGGTTTCCACGCACTACCCATTCACGTCAAAGACAACACGCCATATCAAACTGATGCCGAACTTGGTACTCGTTTGTCCGGTGGCTGTCAGCGCCAAGCCAATCTCGATGCCGCTTTTACTTGGGACTTCGCCCAAATTGGCACACCGGTCGTCGTTCTCTAGAGACTTCGAACTTGGTTGTTAACCGTTGATCAATCGCGTCATCGCCAACTCGGCGGCGTCAACATCATCTCGTTCTGAATTAACAATCGAACTGAGATAACTCACTGCCACATAACCATCGGCAACCATTCCGCCGTCGGTGTCAGTTGGAAGTTCGGCAGCATCCCCCCATGCCATGCGGACATAGAAACTTCCTTCATGACCTTCTTTGGGTTCAAGGTTGGCAGTGCTCATACGACGTGGCGGTTCATGACCGAGTCTCGCCGACTTCCAACCTTTGATTTCACTGAGTTCGGTGTTGGGCACATTGATGTTGACCACAATTGGATTGGTCGGCATGTTGGCCACCAATCCCTCAACGAAGGCCGCCGCTACTGATGCGGCCGTTTCCCACTTTTGACCAACCAACATTTCATCCCAGCCTTGGCCTTCGACGCCAAATCCGGTAACGGCTTGGCTGACGGCGATACCTGAGATCAAACCATTGCGAGCGGTGAGAGCAGCACCCACAGTTCCGGAGTGATACACCGATCGACCCACGTTGGCGCCAGGGTTGATTCCAGAAACAACTAGATCGAATGGAGCACCAAATGCACCAAGACGCGAGAACATTACACAAAGTGCTGGCGGACCAGTCACCGCCCATGCTTCATCGATGCCGTCGACATGAGCACGATGCACTTCAGGTTGAATCAGGTGCAACGCACCAAGCGCAGCACCTGCACCAGAAAATTCGCGATCGGGGGCGGCAATGACTACTTCGCCAAAAGGACGCATCGCACGAGCTAAAACATGCAATCCGACTGAATCGATTCCATCATCGTTGGTTAGCAAAATTCTCATAATGACATCGTTGCCGATCTAGTAGTAGAGATCTCCATAAATAGGGTGACGCTTGGCTTAACGTCCAGTGAAATTCGCGGGCCGCCGCTCGAGAAACGAGGCCACACCTTCGCGATGATCATCACTCTTGAAACTTGCCGACATCGCCGAGGTATGGCGTTCCATATGTTCTGAAACAGGAGCAGTCAGCCCCATGTACGTGAGTTCTTTGATGAGTTTCAAACTATGCGGCGAACCCGTGGCAATTCGTTCCGCAAGCTCGTAAGCCCGAGGCAACAACTCAGCTGATTCAACCACTTCAAGCACGTATCCAAGTCGCAGAGCTTCGGCGGCATCAATCATGTCGCCGGTGTAGGTCAGTCGCAGCGCATTTTGCACTCCGATGATTCGGGGCAATAACCAGGTTCCGGCTCCAGTGTCGGGCACAAGTCCGCGGTGCACGAAGTTCCAGGAAAACTTCGCATTGGTTGATGCCAAGCGAATATCGCATTGCGACGTGAACTCAGCACCCATACCAACTGCGGGTCCATCAATTGCACAGATCGTTGGCTTCGGACACTGCACAATTGGCCACCACTTATCGGTCTCTTCTGCCGAACCACGTAAACCGCGTTGCGCACCAGGAATCGTCGACAGATCTGCCAAGTCGGTTCCCGCGCAAAACGCGCCAGGGACTCCGGTGATCACTAATGCTGCGATGTCATCTTCACCGGCGTTGCGAACTGCTTCGATGAAGTCAAAAAGAATCGCAAATGTCATCGCATTCTTCTTCTCGGGACGATCAATAGTGATCGTCCCGATCTTTCCATCACGCGTGTATTTGATGTGCTCGCTCATCACAGTCCTTACTTCGAAACCAATTTGTAATCGCTGCTTTCGGGGACACGAGTTTGTTCCCAGAACTCAAGAACGCTGAATGGCCAGTTTTGCGCCGTGCGACCGTGGGCATTTTTGTACCAGCTGCTCACCGTCGAAAAACCCCATGTGCGCAGTTTGTTGGCTGCGTCAATACGTTCGTTGTATTCGTCGTGAACTTCTTGCAACGGATCTAAAGAACCCAATTTTGATTCGAGCAACATCTTGACGCACTCGACCAAGTAGTACACCTCGCACTCGCTGAAGTAGATAATTGACCCATTAGCCACGATGTTGGTGTTTGGCCCGTACAGACAGAAGAAGTTCGGGAAGTTCGGAATGACCACACCCAAATAGGCGCGAGCATCGCCGGCCCATTGTTCGTGCAAATCAGTTTTATTGCGACCCGTTACCTTCATGGGCGTCAAGAACTGACTGGCCTTGAAACCTGTTCCATAAATGATTACGTCAACTTCACGAAGTTGCCCATCTGCTGTGCGGATACCAGTTGATTCAATACGCTCGATCTTGTCTGTCACCAAACTCACATGTGGTTGACGCAATGTGAGAGCAAACGCACCATCGTCCACCACAAAGCGCTTCGAAAGGGGCGGATAATTAGGGGTCAATTGAGCCCGAAGCGTTTCGTCGCCTTCAGTCAATGCGTTGGTCCATTCGATCAACATCTGTCGCATCATCTCGTTCATGAGACCGACTGACTTTTCTGTTGGCGGATATTCAGGATCAACCGTTGCTGCGGGCAACATACCTTCAGCGCCGCGCCAGAACATTGAGAAGCGATACCACTCGGCATAGAACGGAACGTGCGACAACATCCAGTTGAAACCGTTTGGCACAGTTTCTTGATAGCGCGGTGCCGGAATCATCCACGGTGTTGTGCGCTGGAAGACGAACAACTCTCCCGCTTGTTTGGCAACTTGTGGAATGAACTGACACGCACTGGCACCTGTACCGATGACCGCAACTTTTTTGCCAGTGAGATCGACATTGAAATTCCAAGTCGCCGAATGGAAGGATTCGCCGGCGAACGAATCAATGCCGTCAATGTCGGGATAATTCGGTCGATTGAGTTGGCCAACTGCTGAGACCAAGATGTTGGCCCGATCAACGCGCTTGGTGCCAGCAGCGTTGATCGATGTCACAACCCACTGCTGAGCATCTTCATCCCAAACAGCCGATTCAACTTCGGTCTTGAAATTGATGATGGGTAGCAAACCGAATTCTTCGGCACAGTTACGGAAGTACTCGTGCAGAACTTGGCGAGGGCTAAAGAAAAATGGCCAGTCATGCCGCTGCGCAAAGCTGTAGCTGTACATGTGGTTTTGAATGTCAACGCGACATCCTGGGTACTTGTTTTCGAGCCACGTTCCGCCAACATCGTCATTCTTTTCAAGGATGGTGACGGGCACCCCTGCTTGGCGAAGGCGATGTGCCGCCGCGATACCCGACATGCCCGCACCGATGATGATGGCCGAAAATTCACGATCGGGAGCGATTGATGATTTGTTCCACTGCGGTGCACGGAGTTGATCACCATCAAGTGCAAGTTCTTCAAGAAGAAGGGGCACGTAACGTTCGCTCACAGGTTCACCAGCAACAAATTGCATGATCGTGTGCAATCGATCAAGTGCTGGTCGTGCTGGAATACCTTTTTGGTCATCACGGAATTTGCGCAAGCCCCGCATCACGATGTTGCGCGCCAAAGTTTGTTGCTCTTCGGTGTAACCACTTTGTGGTTCACGCAAAGTCAGAAGGTTTGGATACAACCGATCGTCGAGCACGTCAAGGTCGTCGGTGATGTGCGCAACAGCAGTGAGCAACGCCAAAAGTTCTGCCTCAGGTAACTGCTTCAGAATTTCGGCATCGTCGAGTGGCAACGGCGAAAGTTTTGATGTGATCCCCATGACCACACAGTATTCGCCCGACCCCGATGTCTACGCAGGCAAGCCGACTAGTCACGCCCAATCAAACGGTATATCTCAGCCCTTTTTGGCAAGAAGTAACGCCGTCACGGCTTTGCCGTCGGCTTTACCTTGGCTGGCTTTCATGATCGCTCCGACCAAAGCGCCCATGGCCTTTTGTTCGCCACCGCAATACTTTGACCAGGCTTCTGCCTGCTCGGCAATGACCTGATCGACGATGGCTTCAAGAGCCGAATTGTCCATGGCCTCAAAGCCTTTTGCTGCTGCGATCGCCACAGCGTCGCCTCCACCATTGGCCACAATTTCGGCCAACACAGTTTTCGCCTGAGTAGAGGTCAACTTGCCGCCAGTTTCCATGATGATCATTTGTGCAAGATCGGCTGCTGGCACTGTCGGGCTTGCGCCTTGTTCGGCAAACGCCTCTTTGACGTGAACGAGCGCACGGGCCACATCGGCACCTGCTTCGCCAACTGACATCACGTAATCGTCTTGACCACGTTCAACAACCACCATGATTGCTTCACCATCGGCCGGAGCGCCGGTTGCTTGCGACAAACGCAAACGACGTTCTCGCGGCAACATCGGCAACGCAGCGCGCACTGCATCAATCCAAGCCTGATCAGGATTCAAGGGCACGAGATCGGGCTCTAAGAAATAGCGATAGTCATCGGCATCTTCTTTTGAACGCAATGTGTGAGTGCGACCGTCAGTTTCGTCCCAGTGACGAGTTTCTTGACGAATCTTTTCACCAGCTTCGAGCAACACAATCTGACGACGTGCTTCATATTCAATAGCGCGGCCCAATGAACGTACCGAGTTGACATTTTTGATTTCGCAACGAATACCTAACGGCGAGCCCGGCTTACGCACACTCACGTTGGCATCGCAACGCATTGAGCCCTCTTCCATCTTCGCATCAGAAGCACCAACGGCAACCAAAATCTGACGCAGTTCGGTGACGTATTGACGCGCTTCTTCGGGACTGGCGATATCGGGACGACCCACGATTTCAACTAGCGGCACACCAGCACGGTTGAAGTCGATCAATGAATAATCGCTGCCGTGAATACGTCCACCAGTTCCACCGATATGGGTGCTCTTGCCGGTGTCTTCTTCAAGGTGAGCGCGCTCAACTCCGATGCTCTTGCCACCTGGCAGTTCAAGCCAACCATCAACGTTGATCGGTTGGTCGTATTGCGAGATTTGATAGGCCTTTGGCATATCGGGATAGAAGTAGTTCTTGCGGTGAAAAGTGCTTGGCTGCACTTTGCAGTTGAGAGCAAGTCCAATACGCATCGCGAGCTCAACTGCTTGACGGTTGAGAACTGGCAAGGCACCAGGAAGTCCGAGAGTTACCGGATCAATGTGTGTGTTCGGATCATCGCCAAAACGGTTCGCGCTTGCCGAAAACAACTTTGTTGCGGTGGCAAGTTCGACGTGAACTTCAAGACCACAGACAAGTTCGTAACCATCAAGCAAGTAAGAACCGTCGTTGGGCGCAACCTTGATTTCGTTCTTGCTCATGTCGTACTGGATACCTGAGTCTTGAGTCTTGCTATCAGCAGTAGTCACTGTGCACCTCCGGCCGCGATCATGCTTCGTTCAAGAGACGCAGCAACTTTAAACATCACTTGTTCACCCAAAGTTGGGGCCAAGATTTGTACGCCGACTGGCAAACCATGAGCACCAGTTCCGAATGGAACGCTCATTGCCGGATGTCCAGCAAGGTTGGTCGGAATTGTGTAGATGTCGCACAGGTACATCGCCAACGGGTCATCAGACTTTTCGCCAACGGGGAAAGCAACAATGGGCGACGTCGGCGTGAGCAGAACATCGGCCTTGGTGTAAGCACGAGCGAAGTCATCGCTAATGAGTCGACGAACCTTGAGCGCCTTGCCGTAATAAGCATCGTAATAACCAGCCGACAATGCGTAGGTTCCGAGCATGATGCGGCGCTTCACTTCTTCGCCAAAGCCAGCGGTACGTGTTGCGCTGTACATCGCATTGGTGTCAGTTGCATTGACGCGCAGGCCGTAACGCACTCCGTCATAACGAGCCAAGTTGCTGCTCGCTTCGGCCGGCGCGATGAGGTAATACGCAGTGAGCGCGTACTTCATCGACGGCATTTCAACATCAACAATTGTTGCGCCAGCAGCCTTCAGAGCATCGAAGGCCGCTTCAAGTCGCGCGGTGACATCGGGATCGGCACCACTTGGCATGTCGGTAATTCGACCAACGCGCAATCCTTCAACACCTTGCGACAAAACGTGTTGCAATGACAACGGTGCTTGCGGAATTGACGTTGAGTCCATCGGGTCGTGACCACTGATTGCTTCAAGTACAAGTGCCGAGTCGCGTACATCAGTTGAGAATGGGCCCATCTGATCGAGACTGCTTGCATAGGCAACCAGACCGTAACGACTGACTGTTCCGTAGGTGGGCTTGACGCCCACTACGCCACATAGTGCGGCCGGCTGACGAATTGAACCACCCGTATCGCTGCCAATGCTGACCGGCGAAAAACCAGCCGCTACAGCAGCGGCGCTTCCACCGCTTGAACCGCCAGAAACTCGCGAAATATCACGCGGGTTGAACGTGACACCAAAAGCCGAGTTTTCAGTGCTCGAGCCCATGGCGAATTCATCGAGGTTGGTTTTGCCGATAGCGACTGCACCGGCAGCAGCGAGTCGCTGCACAACAGTTGCGTCGTAGGGCGGGCGCCAGCCTTCAAGAATCTTCGACGAACATGTCGTCGGAATACCGCGCGTACACATGTTGTCCTTCAGGGCAATCGGTACACCAGCCAAAACGCCGGGGTCACGACCTGCGGCAACATCGGCATCAACACGAGCGGCGGCGGCACGTGCTTCATCGGCCGTCACCAAGTTGAACGCATGAATGTCACCTTCGCGTGCAGCAATCTGCGCGAGGTGGGCTTCTAGAACGTCAACTGCCTTCAATGCACCGGAGCGAACTCCTTCAGCAATGGCAGCGGCGGTGGTGGGAATATTGCCTTGAATATTTGCGTGCGTCGTCATCTCAGCCGTCCAATCCAACAATCGGCGGAACCCGGAAACGTCCGTCTTCAGCAGCTGGCGCATTGGCCAAAACTTCTTCACGATCAAGTCCCGTGACCACGACGTCTTCACGGAACACA
>CAIQJP010000061.1 GCA_903872155.1 uncultured Actinomycetes bacterium
GAAATGGTGATGCCTGGTGACAACGTGACCATGACTGTGGAACTCGGTAAGCCGATTGCTATGGACGAGGGTTTGCGTTTCGCGATCCGTGAAGGTGGCCGTACTGTTGGTGCTGGCCGCGTCGTCAAGATCATTAAGTGAAATAAGTAAACGAACGAATTACAGACTGACCGGAGACAGACGTGCCCAGAAACGATAAGCGGGTGAAGATCACCCTCGAATGCACCGAGTGCAAGCGACGGAACTACATCACCATCAAGAGCAAGATCAATGACCGTGAACGGCTCGAAATGAGCAAGTACTGCAGCCATGATCGCAAACACACCAGTCACAAGGAGACGCGCTAGCACTACTGGCGTCTGAGGGCAGTAGCTCAGCTGGTAGAGCATCGGTCTCCAAAACCGACGGTCGGGGGTTCGAATCCCTCCTGCCCTGCTCAGCGCCGACAACTTGCGCATCAACCTTTTAAGACATTCAAGAAACCGAGAACTCGCCATGACAGCGGATCTAAACCGAGAACAAAAGCGCACACTCAAGAAAATGGGTGCACTCGACGAGCAGGGTAACCCTGCGCGTCAAGCTCGCGCGCCAAAGGCTCGTAACGAACGCACGACTCCTGCGCAGTACTTGCGTGAAGTTCGCGAAGAAATGAACAAAGTGGCTTGGCCGAAGTGGCCAGAAGTTCGCCGCTACTCCATCGTTGTGTTGGTGACAGTTGCCGTCTTCACTTCGATTATTGGTGTGACTGACACTGCCGTCGGTTTCATCACAGACTGGCTGTACAAGAGCTGATGAACGACGAGATGAACATGAACGACATCAATGATGAAGTAACACTCGATGTTGCTGACGAACCACAGATCATCGACCTCACCGAGCCCGATGACATCCTTGCCGATGACGACGCGGCTCCTGTCACGAACCCGTGGCGTCGTCCCGGTCAGTGGTTTGTTGTGCACACCCAGGCTGGCTACGAAAAGAAAGTCAAGGCCAACCTTGAAGCGCGTATTCAGTCGTTGAATATCGAAGATCGCATTTACGAAACCGTCATCCCGATGGAAGACGTTGTTGAGTTCAAGAACGGTCGCAAGCAGACCGTGCAAAAGAAGGTTTTCCCCGGCTACATCCTCGTGCGTTGCATCATGGACGACGAGAGCTGGTACTGCATTCGTAACACCCCCGGTATCACGGGTTTTGTTGGTCAGAGCCAAAAGGGTCAAAAGCCCACGCCTTTGTCCCGCAAAGAAGTCGAAACCTTCTTGTCCGCGAAGGGTGATGGTCAAGAGGCCGCCAACCGTCGCAAGCCCAAGATGGAGTACGAAGTTGGCGAAAGTGTCCGCGTCAAAGAGGGCCCATTCGCAGATTTCTCGGGTCAAGTGGCAGAAATCAATGCCGACCACATGAAGTTGAAGGTTTTAGTCAATATCTTTGGACGTGAAACCATGGTCGAAATGGACTTCAGCCAGGTCGCCAAGCTCTAACAGTTTTTTGCAAGGTTCAATACAAGTCGTTCTACGAAGGGAAACGCCCCATGGCGAAGAAGAAACTCACCGCGATCGTCAAGATCCAGATTCCGGCCGGCAAGGCCACACCGGCTCCGCCGGTTGGTACCGCGCTCGGACCGCATGGCGTTGCCATCATGGACTTCGTGAAGGCGTACAACGCTGCCACCGAAAGCCAAGTCGGCACCATCATTCCCGTCGAGATCTCGATTTTCGAAGATCGTACGTTCACCTTCATCTTGAAGACACCGCCAACACCCGTGTTGTTGCGTCAGAAGGCCGGACTCGACAAGGGCAGCCAGACTCCTGGTAAGGCCGTTGTTGGTTCAGTCACTGAGTCCGACATTGAAGAAGTCGCCAAGATCAAGATGCCCGACCTCAACGCATTCGACCTCGAAGCTGCTAAGCAGCAAGTTCGTGGCACCGCACGCTCGATGGGCCTCGTCGTTAAGTGATCTAGTTCAAAATATTTTCAGCAATACAACACACCAACGCCTGGACCAAGAACACCTCACTTGGCCGGCATAACACCTTCGTGTGAATAGCGAAGGAGAGGGAGACAGTCATGTCCGGAAAGAAATTTACTGATGCATTGAAGCGTTACGACCGCGATGCACACTTCACACCAACTGAAGCCGTCAGCTTGGTGAAGACGTTGTCAACTGCAAAGTTTGATGAGACCATCGAAATCGCCATGCGTCTCGGCGTCGATCCTCGTAAAGCCGAGCAGGCTGTGCGCGGAACTGTGGCTTTGCCATCAGGTACCGGTAAGAACATTCGTGTTGCAGTTTTCGCAACCGGTGAAGCTGCCGAAGAAGCTCGTAAGGCTGGTGCCGACATTGTTGGTGCCGAAGATCTCGCCGCTGAAATCGAAAAAGGTATTTTCGATTTCGACTTGGCCATTGCTACTCCCGACATGATGCCTTTGGTGGGTCGTATTGGTCGAGTGCTCGGACCACGTGGTCTCATGCCGAACCCCAAGACCGGAACCGTGACCCAAGATGTTGGCAAAGCGGTTGGCGAATTCAAGGGCGGAAAAGTTGAATACCGCACCGACCGTTACGGCAACGTGCACGTTCAGCTGGGCAAGGTGTCTTTCACCGTCGAGCAGATCGAAGCCAACTTCCGTGCCGTGCTCGATGAAATTCAGCGTGCCAAGCCAGCGTCGGCCAAGGGTCGTTACCTGCGCAAAATCACGGTGTCATCGACCATGGGACCTGGCGTCAAAGTTGACCTCAACCGTCTCCGTCCCGAAACGGTGTAATTGATTCGGGTGGCGAGTCGGTCTTTGACCGATATCGTCACCCATCTAGTTTGAGTTTTTATAAGTAATTGCTTGCCAGAGACAGTCGGTCGACCGAAAGGTCAGTAAAGAACTTCCGAGTTCGCCAACCGAGGCGGAGACTGCACGGAGCCTTTCGCTCCTCGTGGTGTTCGCATCTGCGAGCCCCGAGTTGTAGCGAAAGGAGGAAAAACACGTGGAGAACCCCCGTCCAGAAAAAGTTTCAACCGTCAGTGAGATCACTGAAAAGTTGGCAGGCTCAGAAGTTGTATTCATTACTGAATATCGCGGTATGACCGTCGGCCAACTCGCAAACCTTCGAACCGCGCTTCGTGGCGTCAGTGCCGAGCACAAGGTGTACAAAAACACTTTGGCCCGTATTGCCGCTGTTGCGACCGGTAAGGCAGTTTTATCTGACCTACTCGTCGGTCCGAGCTCATTGACTTTTGTTCATGGAGATGCCGCAGCCACCGCCAAGGTGTTACGCGAATTCGCCAAGACCAATCCGTTACTCGTGATCAAGGGTGGCACTTTGGGCAGCGCATTGCTGTCCGCCAAAGATGTCGAAGCCTTGGCCGATCTACCGCCGCGCGAAGTTTTGCTGGCCCAGTTCGCTGGAGCCCTGCAGGCCCCGCTCGTCAAAACCGCAGGTCTACTGCAAGCACTGCCGCGCAATATGGCCTATGGCCTCAAGGCATTGCTCGATCAAAAGGCTGCCTAAACAGCAGCTCGTTACAAACCGTATTAACCATTCATTTCAACAAAATCTGAACCAAAAACAGGAGAAAACATCATGGCCCTTAGCCAAACAGAGATCCTGGACGGCATTGCCGCCCTCACCGTTATCGAGCTCAAGGAACTGCTTGACGCTTTTGAAGAGAAGTTCGGCGTGACCGCTGCTGCCCCCGTGGCCGTTGCTGTTGCCGGTGGTGGAGCTGCTCCCGCAGCCGCCGCTGAAGAGCAGGACGAATTCGACGTCATCTTGACCGATGCCGGCGCCCAGAAGATCCAGGTCATCAAGGTTGTGCGCGAGCTCACCAACCTCGGTCTCAAGGAAGCAAAAGACCTCGTTGACGCCGCACCAAAGCCCGTCCTCGAAAAGGCCAGCAAGGAAGATGCCGAGAAGGCAAAGGCCAAGTTGGTCGAAGCTGGAGCTTCAGTCGACGTCAAGTGATGATGGCCGGCTGAGCCGGTTTTCATAGTTTTAGTACTGATTGACCCGCAGTTTCCCCAGTTCAGACTGGGTGAGGCTGCGGGTTTGTCGCGTCTCGGGCCAGAAATGTGGTCATTCGGCAGAAATCTGCCTGTTCAGCAGGAATTTTTGCGAATTTCCCCAAAATCTTGCCCGAGGGTGCTTGACCTGACCCCCGAGATCGGCTTACCGTTACCCCATCCCGAACGGGTCACACCGTTTCGGAAGAACTGCCCGACTCTTTTGTCGCCGGCGGTTGATAACTGTCGCCCTAGAGCGGTAGTCTCGTCTGTTGCCGTGTGTCGCCTCTGTCCTTTTCGTTCCCTAAATTCGGTTCGACGCGCTTTTTCCTATTCCCCCATATCAAACAACACATTTCTAGCTAGTTAGTCGTTATTTAGTCAGTTATTTAGTCCCACTTTCGCAATACCTCAGCCACTAGGAGTTCACCTTGGCCAGCAAAAGCAAGAGCAGCGAGCGTTTTTCCTTCGGGAGCCTTCCAGAAGTCGTCGAGATGCCAAATCTCCTCGACATTCAGAAGGTCAGTTTTGCCAACTTCCTCCAAGAAGGTTTGGCCGAGACGTTTAAAGACATCTCTCCCATTGAAGACTTCCACGGCAACTTGAGCCTTGAGCTTGAGTACGACCCAACCGACGAAGACTTATTCCCCGAGCCCAAGTTCACGGTTGAAGAATGCCGCGAAAAGGGCCACACCTACCAGCGTTCAATTTTGGTGCGCGCGCGATTCAGTAATCGCAGCACCGGCGAATTGCGCGAGCAGTTGGTGTTCATGGGCGACTTCCCGATGATGACCGAAAAGGGAACCTTCATCGTGAACGGAACTGAGCGCGTCGTGGTGTCGCAGCTCGTTCGTAGCCCTGGCGTCATCTTTGAAGCCGGTGAGCGTTACCGTCTGCGTAACTTGTCGAAGCACCAATTGGTGAAGGGCACAGTTCACCCTCAGCGTGGTGAATGGCTCGAGTTCGACGTTGAGCACAAGCCTGGCAAGTACGTCACTGCTGGTACCCGCGTCGCACGTAAGCGCCGTATGGGCATCTTCACGTTGCTGCGGGCCATTGGTTACGACGAAGCCAACTTCCCCGGCTTCATTGACAAGTTTGTTGAGCACTTCAAAGAGCAAGACGGTGTCACACCGTTGCTCGCTGATCAGTGGGACAAAGAACGCGATATCGCACCGACCCAGGACGAAGCACTTGTTGAAATTTACAAGCGTGCTCGCCCCGGTGAGCCGCCGTCACTTGAATCAGCTCGTGCGTACTTCAAGAATGCATTCTTCGATTCGAAGCGTTACGACTTGTCGCGCGTCGGTCGTTACAAGATCGATCGCAAGCTCGGTGAAGAACTCGCCAAGCTCGACGAATTCTTCGGTAAGGGAACCCGCAAGCACGGTGAATACTTCAAGGTTCAACTTGACGACCCGAACAAGCGCCCCATCGAGAGCGATCCCGAAGATGGCAACGTTTTGCGTCCGAACGAAATCCTCGCTTCGGTGTCGTACATGTTGCACCTCGTGTCGCAGACACCGGGCTACCGCCTTGACGACCAAGACCACTTTGCAAACCGTCGTATTCGTTCGGTTGGTGAATTGATTCAGAACCAGGTTCGTATCGGTTTGTCACGTATGGAGCGCGTTGTTCGTGAACGCATGACCACACAAGATCCCGAATCAATTACTCCAGTCACCTTGGTGAACATTCGTCCCGTGTCAGCAGCGATCAAAGAGTTCTTCGGAACCAGCCAGTTGTCGCAGTTGATGGACCAAGTGAACCCATTGTCGGGTATCACCCACCGTCGTCGTTTGTCCGCACTCGGACCGGGTGGACTCAGCCGTGAGCGCGCTGGCTTCGAAGTACGAGACGTCCACTTCTCGCACTATGGCCGTATGTGCCCGATCGAAACTCCAGAAGGTCCAAACATTGGACTCATTGGTGCACTCAGTAACTACGCACGTATCAACAGCTATGGTTTCATCGAAACGCCATACCTCAAAGTTGAAAACGGCAAAGTCACGAAGAAGTTCGAGTACATGCCCGCCGACGAAGAAGAGAAGTACGTTGTTGCTCAGGCCAACACTGCTCTGAATCCCGACGGAACATTCCGCGACGCCAAGATCTTGGTGCGTCAGTCGCCGCAGGCTGCCAGCCTCGCCGACTTGAAGCGCATGCTTGAAGCCGAAAGCTTCTTCGGTGCAACCACCGACATCAAGATGGTTCCGCCATCAGAAGTGCAACTCATTGACGTGTCACCGAAGCAGATCGTTTCTGTGGCGACCGCGTTGATTCCGTTCCTCGAGCACGACGACGCCAACCGCGCCCTCATGGGTGCGAACATGCAACGTCAGGCCGTTCCGTTGGTGCGCACTGAAGCTCCGTATGTCGGTACCGGCATGGAGCGCAAGGCTGCATCCGATGGTGCCGATCTCATCTTGGCAACTGACGACGGTGAAGTCACCGAAGTTTCTGGTGCCCAGATCACAGTTCAGTACAAGACAACTGGCAAGCGCGTTTATAACTTGCTCAAGTTCCGTCGTTCAAACCACAACACGTGTGTCAATCAGATTCCACGCGTTGTTGAAGGACAGCAGTTGAAGAAGGGCGATCTCATCGCTGACGGTCCCAGCACCGACAACGGCGAACTTGCACTTGGTAAGAACTTGCTCGTGGCCTTCATGTCTTGGGAGGGTTACAACTTCGAAGACGCGATCATCTTGTCCGACCGTTTGGTTCGTGACGATGTGTTGACATCGATTCACATTCACGAGTACACAGTTGACGCTCGTGACACCAAGCTCGGACCCGAAGAAATCACTCGTGACATTCCGAACTTGTCCGATGACATTTTGCGTGACCTCGACGAGCGTGGAGTCATCCGCGTTGGTGCTGAAGTTGGTCCTGGCGATGTGTTGGTCGGCAAAGTCACCCCTAAGGGTGAAACCGAACTCACACCAGAAGAGCGTTTGCTCCGTGCCATCTTCGGTGAGAAGGCTCGCGAAGTTCGCGACACCTCACTCAAGGTTCCTCACGGTGAAAGCGGCAAGGTCATTCACGTCAGCATGCTCGACCGTAACGAAGGTGGCGAGTTGGCTCCTGGTGTCAACCAGATGGTCAAGGTTCTCGTGGCTCAGAAGCGCAAGATCAGCGTGGGCGACAAGTTGGCCGGACGTCACGGTAACAAGGGTGTTATCTCGAAGATTCTTCCGCAAGCCGATATGCCGTACATGGCAGACGGAACTCCGGTCGACATCATCTTGAACCCACTTGGTGTTCCGAGCCGAATGAACGTCGGTCAGGTTCTTGAAGCTCACCTTGGTTATGCAGCTCGTTGGGGTTGGCAGGGTTTCTCACGTGGCGACACGGCGTTCCCGGCAGTTGGTACTTCACCAATTCGTGGAACCGAGTCGAAGACTCACGCGGGCACCACGCCATCAACGATGATCGCCACACCTGTGTTCGACGGCGCCCACTGGGACGAAGTTGAACAGTCACATGATCAACCGACCATTGTCGAAATTTTTGAGCACCTCAACCCCGAGTCAGCTCACTTTGACAAGCCGATGATCAAGTCGACAGGTAAGACCACATTGTTCAATGGTCGCACCGGTGATCCGTACGACAACGACATCACTGTTGGCTACATGTACATCTTGAAGTTGTCGCACATGGTTGACGACAAGATCCACGCCCGTTCAACCGGACCGTACAGCATGATCACTCAGCAACCGCTTGGTGGTAAGGCCCAGTTCGGTGGACAGCGCTTCGGTGAAATGGAAGTGTGGGCACTCGAGGCCTATGGTGCGGCTTATTGCTTGCAAGAGTTGCTCACCATTAAGTCCGACGATGTGCTCGGTCGTGTCAAGGTCTACGAAGCCATCGTGAAGGGCGAGAACATCCCCGAACCCGGCATTCCTGAGAGCTTCAAGGTTCTCATGAAGGAAATGCAGGCTTTGTGCTTGAACGTTGAAGTTCTTGCCACTGACGGCAGCGAGATCGAGATGAAAGAAATCGATGAAGAAATCGATAGCGCCATCAAGGGTCTAGGAATTGACATCAGTCGCCCCGAAAAAGGTAGCGACCAGGACGACAGAGATCGTGCAGCTAGCCGTCGCTGACGGTGAGTGCACGATCAACCTGTAAGTAATTAACGGAACGCGACGGAACGAAGAGAGAGCGAGAGACGAAATGCTCGATGTGAATATGTTCGACCAACTGCGAATTGGATTGGCTACTGCCGATCACATTCGTAACTGGTCAAGTGGTGAAGTAAAAAAGCCTGAGACCATTAACTACCGAACACTGCGCCCCGAAAGGGACGGTCTGTTCTGTGAAAAGATCTTCGGACCAACCCGCGACTGGGAGTGCTACTGCGGTAAGTACAAGCGAGTGCGCTTCAAGGGCATCATCTGCGAAAAGTGTGGCGTTGAAGTCACCCGTTCAAAGGTACGTCGCGAGCGCATGGGCCACATTGAGTTGGCTGCTCCCGTTGTACACATCTGGTACTTGCGCGGAACTCGTTCATGGTTGGCATATTTGCTCGCCGGCATCGAGCCCAAAGAAGAACTCAAGGCTAAGCAACTCGAGAAGGTCATCTACTTCGCAGCGCACTTGGTGACCTGGGTTGACGGCGATAAGCGTCACGAAGATCTCTCAAGCCTCGAAGCCGAATACCTCGGTGAACTTGACGCCATCGAAAAAGAACGTGACATCGAAATCGAGCGTCGTTTCAAAGAACTCGAAAAAGATGCTGAGCGTCTTGAAAAAGAAGGCGCCAAAGACGCCGAAGTCAAGGCCATGCAAAAGATGGCAGACAAAGAGATCTCGAGCATTCGCGATCGCTATGTCGGTGAAATTGACTTGCTCAAGCGCACGTGGGATGAATTCCGCAGCTTGCACTCACGCCAGATCATTGAAGATGAAGTGTTGTGGCGCGAACTTCGCGATCGCTACTCCGATTACTTCGAAGGCGGCACCGGTGCTGACGCAATTAAGTCACTCATCGATCGCATTGATTTCGACGAAGAAGAAATCAAGTTGCGCGAAGCCATTGACCCGCAAGACGGTAAGAAGCCACTGAGCGCACAGCGCAAGCAGAAGGCCATTAAGCGTCTCAAGATTGTTGCTTCGTTCAACCAGCGCGATCCCGAAACTGGTCGTCGTCAAAATGATCCGAAGGCCATGATCCTTGATGTTGTTCCGGTGATCCCGCCCGAACTGCGTCCGATGGTTCAACTTGAGGGTGGACGTTTCGCAACCTCCGACCTCAACGACTTGTACCGTCGCGTGATCAACCGCAACAACCGTCTTGAGCGTTTGCTCGGTCTTGGTGCTCCCGAAATCATCGTCAACAACGAAAAGCGCATGCTGCAAGAAGCAGTGGACGCGTTGTTCGACAATGGTCGTCGTGGTCGCCCCGTCACTGGACCTGGTAACCGTCCGCTTAAGTCATTGTCTGACATGTTGAAGGGTAAGCAAGGACGTTTCCGTCAGAACCTTCTTGGTAAGCGCGTTGACTACTCGGGTCGTTCAGTCATCGTGGCCGGACCAACGTTGCGTTTGCATCAGTGTGGTCTGCCCAAGTTGATGGCTCTTGAACTCTTCAAGCCATTCGTGATGAAGCGTCTTGTCGACATTGAGTACGCACAAAACATTAAGAGCGCCAAGCGCATGGTCGAACGTCGTCATCCACGCGTGTGGGACGTCCTCGAAGAAGTCATTCGCGAACACCCAGTGTTGTTGAACCGTGCACCCACGCTTCACCGTTTGGGTATTCAGGCATTCGAGCCCGTACTCGTTGAAGGCAAAGCCATTCAGATTCACCCACTCGTGTGTACAGCATTCAACGCTGACTTCGACGGTGACCAGATGGCTGTGCACGTGCCGTTGTCAGCAGAAGCTCAGGCCGAAGCTCGCGTGCTCATGCTCAGCGCCAACAACATTTTGTCGCCAGCTTCTGGTCGTCCGATTGTGACCCCAAGCCAAGACCTCATCATTGGTGCGTACTATCTCACCAACGAAGGTCCATGGACATTGGGTGAAGGTCGCGTCTTCCGTCATAACTGGGAAGTTTTGCGAGCACTTGATGAAGGCACGGTGAAGATCCACGCCAAGATCAAGATGCGCAAGAATTCTGGTGAAAACTTCGAAACGACTCCTGGTCGTTTGTTGTTTGAAGAGGCATTGCCCGAGACCTACACCGATCGCTTTGGTCACATCGCTAAGCCGATCAAGAAGAAGGAAATGGGAGAGCTCGTTGAAGTTCTTTCCGATCACTTCACCAACGCTCAAGTTGCTGACGCACTCGACGCCATCAAGGCGATCTGCTACCGCTATGCATCGCAGTCGGGCCTCACGGTTTCGATTGATGACGTGAAGACGCCAGCTTCGAAGCGTGCATTGCTTGACGATTACGAAAAGCAAGCAGAGAACGTGGAGAATCAGTTCAAGCGCGGCATTATCACTGACGGCGAACGTCGTCAGCAAGAAGTGAGCATTTGGTCTGAAGCAACCGACAAGGTCAAAGACGCAATGGAAACGGCATTCAAGGCCGAACTCACCAACCCCGTCTACATGATGATCGACTCGGGTGCTCGCGGAAACATGACGCAGATGCGTCAGATCGCCGGTATGCGTGGTCTCGTGGCTAACCCTCGTGGTGACATGATTCCTCGTCCCATCAAGCGCAACTTCCGTGAAGGTCTCGAAACCCTTGAGTACTTCATTGCTACTCCTGGTGCTCGTAAGGGACTCGTTGACACCGCTCTTCGTACCGCCGACTCGGGTTACTTGACTCGTCGACTCGTTGACGTGGCTCAAGAACTCATCGTGCGTCAAGACGATTGCGGCACTGCACTTGGTGTCTGGATCGACAACGTTCAGCCCGACACTGCGAACCGCAAGTCATATGTTGAAACCAAGTTGTACGGACGTGCACTTGCAATTGACACCACCCTTGGTGACGGAACCGTGGTTGCTCGTAACACCATCATCGACGATGAATTGATGTCGACGATGGTTAAGGACGACAGCATCAATCGTGTTCGCGTGCGTTCAGTCCTCACATGCGACGCCGAACTTGGTGTGTGCGCATTGTGTTACGGCCGTTCACTCGCCAGCGGAAAGCCCATTGAATTGGGTGAAGCTGTTGGTGTTATTGCGGCTCAGTCAATTGGTGAACCTGGTACTCAGCTCACCATGCGTACGTTCCACACTGGTGGTGTTGCTGGTAAGGACATCGCCGGCGGTTTGCCACGCGTTGTTGAATTGTTCGAAGCTCGTACCCCGAAGGGTTCAGCACGTTTGGCCCGAGCCACAGGTGTGATTCGCATCGGCGAAGACGACGGCAAGGGTATTCCCGTGAACGTTGTTGACGATGCAGGCGAAGAGCACTTGGTGTTGTTGCCAACCGGTAGCCGACCGATTGTCAAAGACGGACAAGAAGTCACCGCTGGACAGGCCATCACTGATGGTCCTTTTGATCCAAAAGAAATCATGGAGATCAAGGGCATTCGCGAAACTCAGACCTACATCGTTGAAGAAGTTCAAAAGGTGTACCGCGATCAGGGTGTATCGATCCACGACAAGCACATCGAACTCATCGTTCGTCAGATGACTCGTCGCGTGAGCGTTCAAGAAACTGGTGACACGACCTTCTTGCCCGGTGAGCGCACCGACAACAAGACGTTCCGTGACACCAACCGTCAGATGGTTGAAGAGGGCAAGCGTCCCGCCGAAGGTCGTACCGAACTCATGGGTATCACCAAGGCATCGCTTGCCACCGAATCCTGGCTGTCGGCTGCATCTTTCCAAGAGACCACTCGCGTGCTCACCGAGGCTGCCATCGATGGCCGGGGCGACTCGCTCAATGGCCTCAAGGAGAACATCATCATCGGCAAACTCATCCCGGCTGGTTCGGGCATGATGCGTTACCGGGACTTCGGCATCGATGCCCCCGACTACGTGCCAATGGCGACCTACCACAGCGATGACTCGGACATTTCTGATGTCCTCAGTCAGAGCTGGGTCTCACAAGGTTCAACTCCCGGCTGATAATCGGGTCTGAAGAGGTCAAAACCAAAGAAATATCGCTATATCGAGAAGCCCTACGGGCAACGGGTTGCCGTTGTTCGTGGGGCGCTCGTAACATCTCAAGTCCCTGCGTGTTCATTGGCAGGAGCGAGAGTCGCCAAGACATTCCGCAACCTTGGGGTTGCGGACAAGCAAAGAGGTCAAAGAGTGCCCACAATTCAGCAGCTGGTCCGTCAGGGACGTAGCACCAAATTCACAAAGAGCAAGACGCCGGCCCTGAAGGGTTCACCGCAGCGTCGTGGCGTGTGCACCCGCGTGTACACCAACACCCCCAAGAAGCCGAACTCGGCTTTGCGTAAGGTGGCTCGCGTTCGTTTGTCGAGTGGTGTTGAAATCACTGCGTACATTCCTGGTGAAGGTCACAACCTTCAAGAGCACTCCATCGTTCTCGTTCGTGGAGGTCGTGTTCGCGACCTTCCCGGTGTTCGTTACAAGATCATTCGTGGCGCGCTCGACGCAGCCGGAGTGAAGAACCGTAAGCAATCCCGTAGTAGCTATGGCGCAAAGCGCGTCAAGTGATCGCAGTAGAGACCAAAAGGAATAGGTGAATTGATATGCCCCGTAAGGGTCCCGCCCCCCGCCGTGAAATGACGCCCGATCCGGTGTACCGGTCTTTGCTCGTCACACAATTGATGAACAAGGTCATGCTCAGTGGCAAGAAGAGCACTGCTGAAAAGATCGTGTACGACGCACTCAAGATGGTTGAAGAAAAGACTGGCGCCGAGCCAATCGCAACCTTGAAGCGTGCCATCGACAACACTCGTCCTCCTCTTGAAGTTCGTAGCCGCCGTGTTGGTGGAGCGACCTATCAGGTTCCAGTTGAAGTGAAGCCCCGCCGTGCCAACACGTTGGCTATTCGTTGGGTTGTTGACTACTCGCGTGCTCGTCGTGAAAAGACAATGGCACAGTGTTTGGCCAACGAATTGCTCGACGCATCGAATGGTCTTGGTGCTGCCGTCAAGAAGCGTGACGACATGCAAAAGATGGCCGATTCAAACAAGGCTTTCGCCCACTATCGCTGGTAATCCCAGCGCTGATACGACTACCTCAGCACCCCGGTCTCAACACCGGGGTGCGACTATGTAAAACCCCCTGACACGAACTGCAAACAAACCGAAAGTGAACGACGATGGCTAAGCGTGAGTATCCACTAGATCGCACTCGCAACATCGGCATCATGGCCCACATTGATGCCGGTAAGACGACGACAACAGAACGCATTCTCTACTACACCGGTAAGAGCTACAAGATCGGTGAAGTTCACGATGGCGCCGCAACCATGGACCACATGGCTCAAGAACAAGAGCGCGGTATCACCATTACTTCAGCGGCAACGACGTGTATCTGGAACGACCACCGCATCAACATCATCGACACCCCCGGCCACGTGGACTTCACCATTGAAGTCGAGCGCTCATTGCGCGTCCTCGACGGTGCCGTCACTGTGTTCGACTCGGTTGCTGGTGTTGAACCGCAAACCGAAACCGTGTGGCGTCAAGCCAACAAGTACAACGTTCCGCGTATGTGCTTCGTGAACAAGATGGACCGTATCGGTGCCGACTTCTATCGCACCGTGTCAATGGTGAAAGATCGCCTCGAAGCAACTGTTGCTGTTATCCACCTTCCTATTGGTTCAGGTGGACCCGAAAGCGCAAAGCCTTTCGCTGGTCTCATTGACCTCGTGAAGATGAAGGCACTCATTTGGCATGACGAAGAACTCGGCGCCAAGTGGGACGAAACCGACATCCCGGCCGACATGGTCGAGCAGGCCAATCAGTACCGCGAAGAACTTCTGGAAACCATTGCAACGTCAGACGATGCATTGATGGAGAAGTACCTCGCCGGTGAAGAACTTTCAATCGACGAAATCAAGCGTGCACTTCGTAAGGGCACCTTGGCATTCGACTTCGTTCCCGTGTTGTGTGGTTCAGCGTTCAAGAACAAGGGTGTTCAGCCAATGCTTGACGCCGTTGTTGACTTCTTGCCGAGCCCGCTTGACATTCGTCCCGCACAAGGCGTGTTGCCCGGCGAAGCCGAAACACCCGCCGAGCGTGGAGCCGATGAAAACGGACCGTTCGCCGCTCTTGCTTTCAAGATCGTGGCCGACCCATTCGGCAAGCTCACCTACTTCCGTGTGTATTCCGGAACGATCAACAAGGGTGACGAGGTGTACAACAGCACTAAAGAGCGTCGTGAGCGCCTTGGTCGTATTTTGTTAATGCATGCAAACCAGCGTGAAGATCTTGACACCGCGTTTGCCGGTGACATTGTTGCTGGTCTTGGTTTCAAAGAAACCACAACTGGCGACACATTGTGCGATCGCAACAACGCGATCATTCTTGAACGAATGATTTTCCCCGAGCCCGTGATTCACGTAGCTATCGAACCGAAGACCAAGGACGATCAGGACAAGTTGGGTAAGGCGCTTAAGTCATTGTCCGATGAAGACCCGACCTTCCGTGTTCGCACCGACGAAGAAACCGGCCAGACCGTTATCTCCGGAATGGGCGAGCTTCACCTTGAAATTCTCGTCGACCGTATGCAGCGCGAATTCAACGTGGACGCAACTGTCGGTAAGCCCCAAGTGGCCTATCGCGAAACCGTCACCAAGTTGGTTGAACAAGTCGAATACCGCCACATCAAGCAGTCCGGTGGTTCTGGTCAGTTCGCAGTTGTGAAGATCAACATGGAACCGAACCCAGGCAAGGGTTACGAGTTCGTTGACAAGATCAGCGGCGGAAAGATTCCTCGCGAATACATCAACCCGACCAACCAGGGTCTGCAGATGGCACTCGATAATGGTGTTCTCGCCGGCTACCCAACCGTTGACGTCAAAGTCACTTTGGTCGACGGCGCATACCACGATGTGGACTCCAGCGAAATGGCGTTCAAGATTGCTGGTCAGCAGGCATTCCGTAAGGCTGCCGAAATGGCTCGCCCCGTCATTATGGAACCCATCATGGGCGTTGAAGTTGTGACCCCTGAGGAATACATGGGTGACGTCATGGGTGACTTGTCAAGCCGCCGTGGTCGTATCGAAGGTATGGAAGCTCGCGGTAATACGCAGGTTGTTCGTGCTCAGATCCCGTTGTCCGAAATGTTCGGTTACTCAACTGACCTTCGTTCACGTACCCAGGGCCGTGCGACCTACACCATGCAATTCAACTCGTACCAGCAGGTACCGGAAGCAATTGCCACCGAAATCATCAAGCGCACCCGCGGCGAGTGACCCGAATTCTCAAGATAAAACTGGTTCTTTGAACTGAGGGTGTGACGGCGGAATTTCCGCTGATATCGTTCTCACCTCGTGTGTGTAGCCCTCGGGTTTCACACAGCAATGATCCTTGACACCACGTACCAATCACATCGAGCGGTATACCAAACCAACCAACAAGTAAAGGAAAGTGACAATCATGTCTAAGGCGAAGTTTGAGCGTACGAAGCCTCATGTGAATATTGGAACGATGGGTCACATTGACCATGGTAAGACGACGTTGACTGCGGCGATTTCGCGTACGTTGGCGAGTAAGGGTTTGGCGGAGTACACGCCTTTTGATCAGATCGATAAGGCTCCTGAAGAGAAGGCTCGTGGTATCACGATCTCGATTGCTCATATTGAGTACGAGACCGAGAATCGTCACTATGCGCATGTGGACATGCCTGGTCACGCTGACTACATCAAGAACATGATCACTGGTGCCGCGCAAGTTGACGGCGCGATTTTGGTGGTTGCTGCTACTGATGGTCCGATGCCGCAGACGCGTGAGCATGTGTTGTTGGCTCGCCAAGTGGGTGTTCCGTACATTGTTGTTGCTTTGAATAAGAGTGACATGGTTGATGATGAAGAACTTCTCGAGTTGGTTGAGCTTGAGGTTCGTGAGTTGTTGAACGAGTATGAGTTCCCCGGTGATGATGCTCCGGTTGTTCGGGTGTCAGCTCTTAAGGCTCTTGAGGGTGACGCGGCGTGGCAGGAAAAGATCATGGAGCTCATGGCTGCGTGTGATGCTTCTGTTCCTCAGCCGGAGCGTGAGCTTGATAAGCCGTTCTTGATGCCGATTGAAGACGTGTTCACCATTACTGGTCGTGGAACTGTGGTGACCGGCAAGATTGAGCAGGGTCGTGTTCATACGGGTGACGAAATTGAAATCGTTGGTTTGCGTGACACGCAGAAGTCGACGTGTACTGGTGTGGAGATGTTCCGCAAGCTTCTCGATGAGGGTCAAGCTGGCGACAACATTGGTGCGTTGCTTCGTGGAACGAAGAAAGAAGATGTTGAGCGCGGTCAGGTGTTGTGTAAGCCGGGTTCGATTACTCCTCACACCAACTTTGAGGGTCAGGTGTACGTGTTGAACAAGGAAGAAGGCGGTCGTCATAAGCCGTTCTTCAATAACTATCGTCCTCAGTTCTTCTTCCGTACCACTGACGTGACTGGCACTGTGCAGTTGCCGGCTGGTACTGAAATGGTGATGCCTGGTGACAACGTGACCATGACTGTGGAACTCGGTAAGCCGATTGCTATGGACGAGGGTTTGCGTTTCGCGATCCGTGAAGGTGGCCGTACTGTTGGTGCTGGCCGCGTCGTCAAGATCATTAAGTGA
>CAIQJP010000062.1 GCA_903872155.1 uncultured Actinomycetes bacterium
CCAATACCTTCGGCATGTTTGTTGGCGCGCACAACCATGGCCGCAGCATTCCAACGGATGAACGCGCGAATACGACGTTCGATGTGTTCATCGCCAGGAAACCATGGTTCGTGTTCGCGAGGAATGGTGTTCACATACGGAGTTGAAACTGTGGCAGGAAAACTGACTTGGCTCTGTTGTGCTTTTTCGAGTAATCGCGACAACAAATAGCGAGCGCGTACTTTGCCGTGCACATCGATCACTGCATCAAGTGAGTCGAGCCATTCTTGAGTTTCGCCGGGATCGGTGTCGGGGAGTTGGTGGACGGAACCGTCAAAGAGCATGGGGATAGTCTCGCAGAGTTACCGATTGGTAGGGGTTCTGCCTGATATCGGGCGTGTCACGGCAAATGGTGAATGAGTGTGAGAATATGTACGGCTTATGAGTCACCCGATCGATCCATCCACTATTGAGCGCGCCTTGGTCGTGTACACCGACGGCGCGTGCAGCGGTAACCCCGGTCCTGGGGGATGGGCATGGGCGCTGGCGCCTTCTGGCGAACGCACGGGGTCGGGTGGCGAGCGCAACACGACGAACCAACGTATGGAACTCACTGCAGCGTTCGAAGCCCTGAAGACCAATGTGCCGATTGCTCAGGCCGAAATGAAGCGACTGATCATTGTGAGTGATTCGACGTATGTCGTGAACTGCTTTAAAGATCGCTGGTGGGTGAAATGGAAGGCCAATGGTTGGCGCAACGCCAAAAAAGAACCTGTGGCCAATGACGACTTGTGGAAGCCATTCATTGCGTTCTACGAAAGTTTGCCGCCCGCCGAACGCCCAGACTTTCAGTGGGTGAAAGGTCATAGCGGTGACCCGATGAATGATCTCGTTGATCAGATTGCGGTTCAAGCCTGCCCACGCTGACGCAAAAATAGCCTCTGAACAGGACTTTTATGTCCAGTGACAGGACTTGAACAGGCATAATCGGTACGGTTTGAGGGCTCGTGACACCATGAAAAATCTTCGCAAGACTCTCCTTGCCGCCATGAGCGGAATGCTTTTGGCCTCGACTGTGTCGTGGCTTGCCCCCGTGGCACCCGCTCGGGCGGCGCCTGGTGACCCCAACGTGGGACTAGCCATTGTCATTGAAGGTCAGGGCAATGGGCATGGACGAGGCCTGAGCCAATACGGTGCGGTCGGCTGGTCGACTGTTTACGGCAAAGACTGGACTTGGATTCTTGATCATTACTACGGCGGCACGTCGATGGGTGCTGTTGCCGTTGGGACGCGCATGACGGTTCGTCTGACTGCGCAAGACGATTTGCAGACAGCGGTGATTGCCTCTGGCGGGAACGCGTTTTGGGTTGGTGGGACACCTGGATATTTCTCATCAATGGTCGCCCGTGAAGTTGCGTCATCGGGTGGTCAATACACATACCAAGTGTGGGGCAAAGCCGGCACCCCAGAATGTCCATCTTCAAATGATTCGTTATCGAGTTGGATCAGTCTCGGAACTGTCACAACCGCTGCTGGGCTGGCTTCGGTGACCTTCTCAGTGGCGGGGGCCGATGACCCAGCAACTCCCGCTGCTTCGTTATTGGGTGTGTGCGATTCGGTTGGTGCAGTACGCCATTATCGGGGCAACATTTTTGCCTCGAACGGAACGACGGGTGAAAATCGCACAGTCAATGATGTTGATATTGAGTCGTATGTTCGAGGAGTTGTGCCGCGTGAGTCGCCAGCCTCATGGGCTGATCGCGGAAATGGCACAGGTATCAATGCACTGAAGGCGCAAGCAGTTGCCGCGCGTTCGTATGCATTGGCGCAAGGCGGCGGTTTAGGGAATCGGCGATACGCATATGCAAAAACTTGTGACACCACTAATTGTCAGGTGTATGGCGGTGCAGGGACACGAACATCGGCGACTGCAAACATTGTCGCGATTGAAGATTGGCGAAGCGATCGGGCAGTTTCTGAAACTGCATTAATGATTCGTGTACGTCCTGCGACACCAACTGTTCCGGTATCAACAGAGTTCTCATCGTCAAACGGCGATCGCACTGCGGGTGTCAACTTTCCAGCCGTTGACGATGCGGGTGACAAAATTGACTACAACCCGTACAGTCGTTGGACTCGTGTTTTAGATCTGGAATCTTTTGCGGCGCGATTTGGCTTGGCAACAATTACGAAAATTGAAACTTCTATCGACCCCGCGGTTTCAACTGGGATTTACGGCGTCACCCCAGCGTGGGCCGTGCGCTTTAGGTTTTACAACGGAACGCAATCGGTGTATGTGAAGGCATCAGAGATCAAGTCGGCTTACGATCTTCCATCGCCGTCAATTTCGGCACGAATTATCACGCGTGATTTATCAAGCAACGACGACTTCGTTTTCATTGCTGATTCGGTTGGAGCGAGTATCGCAGACAATACGGGGGCAGGTGAATTGCCCACGCTTTTGCGTCGAGTTTTCAACTCTGACTCTTATAACACCGAGTCATATCGCTGCACCGTTGGTAACTGTCCGCCGGCTGTTCAAGATGGGGTCACAGTCGCCAATGCCCTCACTGGCACTCCCGATGTAGCAATTGTCGAACTTGGTTATAACGACACGCAATCAACGTTGGGTGGCGAAATTGATCAGATGATGACGGCGCTCGTTGCGAAAGGTATTCGATACGTCGGCTGGGTCAATTTGTCAGAACGTCGAGTGGTCAATGGTGTTGCATCGTTTGCTGCTGGAAATCGAGCATTGGTTGCAGCAACCCTGCGTTGGCCTCAATTGCGCATTCTTGATTGGGATGGCTACACCATGTGCACTCCGCGTGATCGTTGGTTCGCCGACAGTGTTCATTTGAATACAACGGGTCAGGCCGAATTTGCTTTGTGGTTACGTGACCGCGCTCTTGAGTTGGGGGCAGGGACGGTCTCATCACCAAAGTGTTTTGTACAAGTTGAACCAGGTGTTGATTTGCAATTGCCCGTGCTTGGGGTGTCAGGGATTCCGTTGACAGGTGTCACTGCGGTGAGTTTGAACTTAACTGCGGTTGGACCAACAGCTGAAGGCTATGTCACTGTCTGGCCGTGTGGAAGCACCCAGCCGGGCACGTCAAATGTGAACTTTGTGAAAGACCAAATTGTCCCGAATGCAGTCATTGCTCCGGTTGATTCAACGGGCAAGGTGTGCATTGCATCATCGGTTGCCTCACATGTTGTTGTAGATGTGAACGGTTGGTTTGGTGCCTCCTCAGGGTTGAACGCACTGACTCCGGTGCGAGTTTTTGACACGCGAAGTGGAATCGGAGGTGTGCCAATCGCAAAAGTTGGTGCCCTTGACGGAAGTGGAACTGCGCTTGAAGTATCGGTGCTGTCAGCAATTGGTCAAGCGGTCGGCGCAGTTTCTGCGGTATCGCTGAATGTCACGGCAACAGGGACGAGTGCTTCGAAATATGGTGGCTATGTCACGGCCTATCCATGCGGCACGCGACCGAATGCATCGAACCTCAACTTCGTTTCTGATCAAACAGTTCCTAATGCGGTGATTGTGCCGGTGTCTGCGACTGGCACCGTCTGTTTCTACGTCTATGGACAAGCAGATTTGATTGCCGATGTGAACGGTTGGTTCGCCGGTGGTTCTGGATTTAACTCATTGGTTCCGACTCGCGTTTTTGATACACGGTCAGGAAGTGGAGGAGTGCCGCTTGCCAAAGTAGGGGCGCTCGATGGATCTGGAGTTCCACTCAGAGTGCAAGTTGCTGGAACAAACGGAGTTCCTCCGATGGGTGCGGCGGCGGTCATGATGAATGTGACGGTTGATGCGACAGCGGCACCGCCGGTTGGTGGTTATGTGACGGCCTATCCATGTGACGCGACTCCTCCGAACTCATCGAATATCAACTTTGTGAACGGACAGACGATTGCGAACTCGGTTGTTGCGCCGCTGTCGGTGAATGGTGAAGTGTGTTTCTACGTGTACGGCCAGGCACATGTTTTGGCCGATATCACTGGTTGGTTGGCATCTGGCCCAACGGTTTATACCGCGATGACCCCAATTCGATTCTCGGATACTCGCTCTGGCGTTGGGCCGATCCCCGGCCGTTAAATTCTGCGAAATCGGGTCGGCCTGTCTAGCCTGCAGGTATGGATATCAACGGAGCAAGCGCAATTGTCACTGGTGGGGCATCCGGTATCGGAGCTGCCACCGCTCGTCTTCTCGCCTCAAAGGGAGCCAAGGTCGTCATCGCCGACCTGCAGGCCGACAAGGGCGAGGCTTTGGCCACAGAAATTGGCGGAGCATTCTGCAAAGTCGACGTCACCAAGACTGAAGACATCATGAACGCCATCGAAATGGCCAAGGACATGGGACCACTGCGCGTGCTCGTGAACTCGGCTGGTATCGGCTGGGCACAACGCACTGTTGGTAAAGACGGTTCGTACGATTCGGCTGCCAACCTTGACGCCTACAAGAAGGTCATCGCGATCAACTTGGTCGGAACATTCGACTGCATCCGTTTGGCTGCAACTGCAATGAGCACCACCGAGCCCTTGAATGATGGCGAGCGCGGTGCAATCGTCAACATCGCATCGGTTGCGGCATTTGATGGTCAGATTGGACAGGCTGCTTACTCGTCATCAAAGGGTGGCGTTGTCGGTATGACTCTTCCGATCGCTCGTGACCTGGCTGCAATTGGCGTGCGCGTCAACACAGTTGCTCCTGGTCTCATCAACACACCGATCTACGGTGAAGGTGAAGGCAGCGAACAGTTCAAAGAGAAGTTACAGACCGGAGTGTTGTTCCCGAACCGTTTGGGTTACGGCACCGAGTTGGCCTCGATGGTCGTTGAATGCGTGACCAATAGTTACATGAATGCCGAGACCATCCGCGTGGATGGCGGCATCCGCATGCCACCCAAGTGACTTCGTGAAACTGGTGTCGTTTTATTCGGCATAGCCAAATAAAACGACACCAGAAGCACAAGGAGATTATTCGGGGATGATAGCTCCGGTGATGTTTGCGCCGGTGAGAATCGCGCCGGTCATGTTTGCTCCGGTGAGATCGGCGTAGTACAGGTTGGCATTGGTGAAGTCGACATTGGTGAGGTCGGCGCCGGTCAACACTGCATCAGAGAAGTTGGCGCCAGTCATGTTTGCACCGACGAGCGATGCACCATCAAGTTGAGCCTTGCGAAAGCTTGCGCCTTGTCCTTGAGCATCAGCCAAGTTGGCATTTGCGAAATTTACTGACGAAAAATTGGCGTCAGTCAGTGTTGCGCCGCTCAAGTCGGCGTTGCTCAGATCGGCAAGAGTAAATCCTGTTTCGGTCAGGTTGGCCTTCGAGAGGTTGGCTGCTGTCATTGTTGCAGAACCAAAAAATGACTTCGTTAAATCTGAACCTGACAAGTTCACTTCGGTCATGTCTTCGGCCTTGAAGTCCATGTCGATGAAACTGCTATTTGACAGATCTTGACCTGCGAAGTCGGCGGGAAGTGAATCGGTAGCAGCATCGCTCGTCATTGGAGCCGAGTCGGTTGACGGAGTTGATGCGGTTGACGAACCTTGGGAGTCGTCACCACCGCAACTTGTCAAGACAATGAGAGTGAACAATGCGGTTGTGGCTAATTTTTTTGATGTGTTTTTCATGGTTGTTTCACCGTAGTGAAGAACCAACTGACGAATACTCGTAAAAAGTGTGACACGAATTACTAAATAACAACCGAATCTTGTTATGCAGATTTTTAGGTCGTGTAATCGGCGTTAATACGCACATAGCCATCAGTGAGATCGCAACCCCACACAGTGCTCGTTGCATGGCCTGTTTGTAACGACACATGAATGCGCACTTCGTCGCCGCGCATGTATTCGCTCAGTTGCTTTAGCCCAGACTCGTCAACTGCAACGGGGTACACCTCTTGTGTGCCAAAACGAATGATGACTTTGTTTTGATCGATGTCGGTGTACTGACTGCATTTTCCAACAGCCATAGCGACTCGACCCCAATTGGGATCGGCCCCATGAACGGCGGTCTTGACAAGTGGTGAGTTAACGATCGCTTTAGCGACAGTCTTGGATTGCTCACTGTCTCGGGCTTGGTCGACACAGACTTCGATGAGAGTCTCGGCACCTTCGCCATCGCGTGCAACTTGTTTGGTGAGCGATTGAGTGACCTGTTCGAGAGCTACTTCAAGGTCGGCAAGGTCAACTGCACCGGCAGCACCGCTGGCCAAAACAATGGCTGTGTCAGATGTTGATGTATCGGTGTCGACTGACACGCAATTGAACGTGCGATCAATCACGCGGCGCCAGATGGCATCGAGTGCATCACCATCTACATCGGCATCGGTGAATGCCATGGTGATGAGAGTCGCCATGTTTGGTTCAATCATGCCAACACCTTTGGCAACGCCAACGACCCGTGCTGGGCCAGAACCAATTGTTGCTTCGGCAATCTTGTGCACGGTGTCGGTGGTCATGATGCCGCGGGCCACTGAGACTGCATCGTTGTTGGGTAACGGAAACGGCAAGGCGAGCAAGCCAGCACGGACTTTTTCAATGGGGTATTGGCGACCGATGACGCCTGTTGAAGCAATAAGAACATCATGCGGGTCGCAACCGATTTTCTTGGCAACACCTTGCACCACTTCGAGAGCATTGGCTAGCCCTTGTTCACCCGTTGCGACATTGGCGTTTTTTGAAATGACCACAACTGCACGGGCCGAATGACTTGCAATGTGTTTGCGCGAAACCACAACACTCGGGCCAGCAAATCGGCTTTGCGTAAAGACCCCGGCTGCCGCAACAACGGTGTTGGCAGCAACAACTGTGAAGTCATCGCTCGTGTCTTTGATACCAATGTTGGTGACGAAACTCGTAAACCCTTGGGGCAGCGCAGTCATGTTGACTCCTAGTTTTTGTGGAGAGCAGCGTTGAGTCCGCCCCAGTTGCCCGAACGTTGTGTTGCCTCAATCGCACCCGTGACGCTGTTGCGACGGAACAACAATCCGCTTGCACCAGACAACGTGCGACCCTTCACTACTTCGCCATCGGGCAACGTGATGAGTGAACCACCAGTGACATACAAGCCTGCTTCAACGATGCACTCGTCACCAAGGCTGATTCCGATACCGGCATTGGCGCCCAGCAAGCAACGCTCACCGATACTGACAACTTCTTTTCCGCCACCCGAAAGTGTTCCCATAATTGAGGCACCGCCACCGATATCGCTGCCATCACCCACAACAACACCGGCCGAAATTCGTCCTTCAACCATCGACGCGCCAAGTGTGCCGGCATTGAAGTTGCAGAAACCTTCGTGCATGACGGTGGTCCCCGACGACAAGTAAGCGCCAAGTCGCACACGGTTCGCGTCGGCAATGCGCACGCCAGATGGCACAACGTAATCGGTCATACGTGGGAACTTGTCGACCCCGTGCACGTTGAGCAAGTGACCACTGCGGCGTTCTTCCCAGCGCACCTGATTAATGTTTTCGGGCAAAATCGGACCAATATTGGTCCATGCGACATTGGTGAGCAAGCCAAATGCGCCGTCAAGATTGAGCGTGCGGGGCTGAGCCAAGCGATGGGACAACAAGTGCAAACGCAAGTAGACATCGATGGCATTGGTCGGTGCAGAGTCGGTGTCAATCACGATTGTGGCAACTGAAACGCGTACGGCGCGCAATGCATGATGTTGATCGGCAGTAAAGCGATCGGTGGTTGGTGCAGATTCGCCCCAACCGAGTTCGTGAAACCAAGCGTCAAGAACTGTTCCGTCGTTACTGGAACCATTATCAACTCGAGTGACTAGTGCGTGACCCCATGCTGCGGGCATGACAACTCCTTATGTGCGATGAGATTAAAACGCTTCTGGGCGAAGCGTGGGGAACAAAATGACTTCCTTGATTGACGACACGCCTGAAAGCAACATAGCAACGCGGTCCATACCGATTCCGAGGCCTCCGGTTGGTGGCAAACCAAATTCAAGAGCGCGTAAGTAGTCCTCGTCAACTGTGCCACGTTCGGCATCGCCGGCATCTTTGGCGGCTTGCTCTTCTTCAAAACGCAAACGTTGTTCAACAGGGTCGTTGAGTTCGCTATAGCCATTGGCGAGTTCGCGTGCACCGACGAACAATTCGAAACGTTCAGTGATGAAAGGGTCATTGCGATCGGCGCGAGCCAATGGTGAAATCTCCACTGGATGACCGGTCACAAATGTGGGGCGGATGAGCGACGACTCGGCAGTGAACTCGAAGATCTCTTCAATCATCTTTCCCGAACCCCAACGCTTGTCGTAGCGCATGCCCAACTTGTCGGCAAGTGCACGAAGAGTTTCAACGGGCTGCGACGGGTGAGTTTCAACACCAGTCTTTTCGGCGATGAGTTCCATCATGCTGGCGCGACGCCAAGGTTCGGCCAGATCGACAGTGTGGACAACGCCTGCGGGATCGGCAATACCAACAACGGTGGTGCCGATCGCATCACGTGCTGCTTGCACAATGAGTTCTTCACAGATCGCCATAACTTCGCTGTAGTCACCGAACGCCTGGTAGAGCTCCATCATGGTGAATTCGGGGTTGTGGCGTGTGCTGATGCCTTCGTTGCGGAAGACGCGACCAATTTCGTAGACGCGCTCCATGCCACCAACGATGAGTCGCTTGAGGTGAAGTTCAAGCGCAATACGCAAATACAACTGCATGTCGAGTGAGTTGTGATGGGTTAAGAACGGTCGAGCATGTGCGCCGCCGGCTTCGACGTGCAACACCGGCGTTTCAACTTCGATGAATTCTTTGGCGGCTAACGAACGACGGAAACTTGAAATGACGGCATGGCGAACTTCAAATGCACGACGAGCATCTTCATTCACAATGAGATCGGTGTAACGCTGACGGAAACGAGTATCGGTATCGGTGAGACCCTTCCACTTGTTGGGAAGCGGACGTACTGCCTTCGACAACAATTCAAGACGTGACACCTTGATGGAAAGTTCACCCTTGCGAGTGGTCATGACGTTGCCATACACGCCGACCCAGTCACCGAGGTCAAGAGATGCGACATCAGCGAAACCTTCATCGCCAATGACAGCCTTAGAAACAAACAATTGAATATCAGATGAACGATCGCGTACGGTTCCGAAAATCAATTTGCCCTGTTCGCGCTTCAGCATGATGCGTCCAGCAATGGCAACTTCGTTGTCGGTTTCGGTGCCGGCTTCGAGGTGCCCCCAAGTGGCGCGAATTTCAGCCAGCGTGTGGGTGCGGTCAAAGCGATAGGGGTATGGATTGACACCCTTGGCCCGCATGTCGTCGAGTTGGCCGAGGCGACGGCTCTTTTCGGCCTGAAGCCCACTTCCCGTCAGTTCGGGGATGTCGAGATCTTCGTTGTCGTCGGGGGTATTTGACTCTGCACTCACAAGAGAAAGACGGTAGTTGCTGGAGCGCCGTTGCGCTGAGTTATTTCGGGTTTGCATCACCATTGATGGTTTTCGGTGAGTCGTTGAGTTGACCGCTGTCTCAGGCGAACCGCTGAAACGGTGCAGACCCGAGGGCTAGCCTGAGCCCATGTCGGTACGTTTTCTCATTATTGGTGGCGGTCCTGCCGGAAATACTGCGGCAACTTATGCAGCTCGCTTAGGCGCCGACGTGGTGATGGTTGAACGAGAAATTGTTGGGGGAGCAGCCCACCTTCTCGATTGCATTCCGTCCAAGACCATGATTGCCACGGGTGGCGCAATGACTCTTGGTCGCAAGTCGGCTGGTATGGGCCTTGAAGAAATGCGACCCGAAGTTGACGTCGAAGCTTTGACCGATCGCATTGAAGATATTAAAGATCATCTGTCGAATAGCACGACCGAACTTTTGGTGAGTCAAGGAGTTCGCATCATTAAGGGAAGCGCCAGCTTTGCCTCATCGCAAAGTGTCGTTGTTACAACTCCCGATGGCGCCCAAGAAACGATTGAGTTTGATGCCGCCATGATTTCGACTGGTTCGCGTCCGCGCATTCCTGAGTGGGTGCAGCCTGATGGCGAAAGAATCTTGACGACACGCGATTGTTATCCGCCCAAGATATTTCCGACCATCGTGTGCATCGTTGGTTCAGGTGTCACCGGTGTTGAGTTCGTGCACATGTTCGAATCATTTGGCGCCAAGGTGTCGCTGGTCGTGAGTCGTCAGCAAGTGTTGCCGGGCAAAGACCCCGAAGTTGCTGCAGTTCTTGAAGATGATTTCTTGCGCCGCGGAGTGCGTTTGCTGAAGGGCGCACGAGCCGAATCGATTGAACGTGAAGGCGATGAAGTCGTCATTAAATGTGATGATGGCCGACAAGTGCGCGCGAGCCATGCAGTACTCACAATTGGTTCAATCCCCAATAGCG
>CAIQJP010000063.1 GCA_903872155.1 uncultured Actinomycetes bacterium
AAACGGAGTATTGAGCATGATCTGTTCGGCCTTCGCGATTGCAACTTTTTCAAGATCACTATCGGAAACGCGATCAACCAGCAAACCAATGCGATACGCCTCCGCAGAATCAATTACCCGACCGGTCAACATCATCTCTTGCGCTCGAGCGACGCCAACGATACGCGGCAATAGCCACGAGGTTCCGATATCGCAGGCTGAGAAACCAACACGAATGAACGCCACGTTGAACTTCGACGATTCTGCTCCGATTCGAATGTCGCTACCCAGCACTAACGCCAAACCGCCACCAGCGGCTGCACCATTGACCGCTGCAATAATCGGCTGCGGAATCGAACGCATATGCGACATCAATCCAGCAATGTGCTTCTGTACAGCGAACGAACGCTGGACTGCACCGAAATCTTCGGTATTCGGGGCGTCTCCATATCCAGTGAGATCAAGACCAGCACAAAAACCCCGACCCGCACCCGTCAAAATAACGACTCGGCAATCGGCGTCAATCGCAATACGATCAAGCACCTGATGTAGTCCCTCAACGAGTTCGGTCGTCATGGCATTGAGTCGCTCCGGGCGATTCAAGCGAATCACCACCACCCCAGAGATTGGTCGCTCTAGGACGATGACTGGTGTTGTTGATAGGGCAGGGCTCATGTAGCCATTCTGCCGACTCAATCGATGCCACTACTAGTCCTGAGTGCCTCAGCGCCCCGTGTTAGCGTCGTGATGTGCGCTTTTGTTCGCATGCCTATGCCTGACACCGCGAGTAACTCCTCACCCCCAATCGCCAACCAGGACGATTCCAGTCTGTGGCGTTCGGCGCTTAAGCATGCTGGTTTGGCCTATTTGCTATCGCGACTAGCAATCATGGTCGGAGCTGCCATTGTCGCGGCCGAACTTCGGGCCGACGAAAACAAGATCAAAGAGCATCTTGTCTGGGGTTTCATTGGCAAAGTTGATCCACACGCCCGAGGTGGTTCGCTTCCCAAATCAGCGGGTTCGATGATTCTTGATGTGCTCACGTCGTGGGATGGCATTTGGTACATGCGCATCGTTCGCTACGGCTATCCAACTTTTGTTCCACAACACATCACGTACGACGACACCCAAGCACGCTTGGCTTTCTTCCCCGCCTACCCACATCTCGTTCGAATTGTTAATGCCGTGTTGCCCGGTGGCGACACGTTGGCAGCATTATTTCTGAATTTCGCGCTCGGTGCCGGTTTCATTCTTCTTGTCGGGCTACTTGCACGTTCGTGGTTCGGAGTTTCTGTCGCCAAACGAGCAATGATTTTGTGCGCTCTATTCCCCGGAAGTTTCGTGTTGTCATTCGCATACAGCGAAGCATTGTTACTTTTCTTAGCAGCGGCCTGTTTGTATTTGTTGCAAAAAGAAAAATGGCTTTTTGCCGGCATTATTGCAATGCTTGCGACGGCCACTCGACCAAATGGAATAGCAGTCATCGCTGCGTGCGCTATAGCGGCTTTCTTAGCATGGCGACAAACAAAATCTCTTCGGCCATTTATCGCACCGCTTTTATCGCCCATCGGTTTCATTGGATATCAATTGTGGATCAACAATCATGCTGATGAACCAGGTGTGTGGTTCAGAGTCCAAGGCGAAGCCTGGAAAGAAGGGGCAAGCTTCGGACTGACCGCAATCCGACGAACTCTTGAAGCGTTCACCCAACCGCTCACTTCTCCCACCGACCTGATTACTGCGGCCTCATTTGTCCTGACGCTCTTTTTGTTGTGGTTGGTTTGGAAGAAACATCGCATTCCATTACCTGCGCTTGCCTACAGCGCCGTTGTTATTGCTTTGATGTTGTTACCCGCAACTGTGACCGCACGTCCACGCTTTCTCTTCACGGCCTTCCCTCTTTTCATCGCCGCGGCAGTTTGGCTTGATCATCCGAAACGCAAGGAATGGTGGCCATACCTTGTGGGACTATTTATGTGTGGCTTAACTGCGCTCACAGCGCTATACGGTGTCTATGGAGCGATTCCGTGACTCAATGGCTGCGTCGTCATTACGACGCGTGCATCATCGCCCTGCTCGCTTATCTTCCGTTACTGCTATCCGCTCCAGGGAGATTGCCCGCCGACACCAAGTTGTATCTCTACCTCAATCCAGGACGATTGCTCAGCGATGCCGCATGGACATGGGATAACCGTCAACTCGGCGGCTGGGTCCCCCACCAAAATGTCGGATACCTCTGGCCAACTGGTCCGTGGTTTGCATTTTTTGATTGGTTGAACATTCCAGATTGGATCGCCCATCGACTCTGGCTCGGCACACTTCTTATCATCGCTGGTCTCGGCGCACGATGGCTCGCCCGAATGCTTGATCTTCCTGCGAAGTCATATTTCATTGCAGGAGTCGCCTATCAACTCTCACCATATGTATTGCCGTACATAGCGCGTACGTCGGCTTTGCTTTTACCTTGGGCGCTTCTTCCGTGGATCGTTGGCCTGACTCTCAAAATCATCCATGAACCAAAGCTGAAGTACTTTGCCGTTTTCGGACTGATCATCATGTCGTCCGGAGGATTAAACGCCACCGCACTTCTCATGATTGCTCCAGCACCAGTTATTTGGCTGATTGACGCGTGGAGCACTCGAAAGATTTCGTGGAAACGAGCATTGTCGCTGACGGGTCTGCTCGGTCTCATTTCGGCAGTGATGAGTGCTTGGTGGGCCGCCGGCTTATCGGTGCAAGGCAAGTACGGCGCTCCGGTGCTTTCGTACAGCGAGGCCCTTCAATCGACGTCGGCGACTTCCACTGCTACTGAAGCACTACGTGGCCTTGGGTATTGGCTTTTTTACGACCGCAACAAAATCACTGCGCTCACTTCGGCGTCAACGCCATACCAAAACAATCTGTTGATCATTGGCGTTGGAGCAGTTTTAGTTGTCGCTGGTTGTATTGGCCTTCTGTGCCATCACAAACTCAAACGACCGCTGTGTTTGATGCTCCTCATTGGCGTTGTGCTGTCGGTCGGCGCATATCCATCAGATTCGCCTTCACCTTTATGGTCGTACTTTTCTCATCACCCCAAGAGTGCGGTCAGCTTGGCTTTGCGCTCATCATCTCGCGCGGTCCCATTGATTGCTTTGGCCCTCGCAATTGGCTTGGCGATATTCGTCCATCAAGCAATCACATTTTTCTCGAAGCATTCACTCCGTCTCACTCACGCGGTACTACCCCTTGCGTTTATCCTCGTTTGCCTCAATGTGCCGGCACTCTTTGGTGGTCGTTACATCGATCCCGCAATTTCTCGTCCTGAGAAGTTGCCAACAGCATGGACCCAAGCTGCCGCCTTGCTCGATCAACGTTTTGATGCTGGACATACTGGCTCAGTTTTGATTCTTCCTGGAATCGAATCGGCGGCCTATCGCTGGGGCTACCCCGTCGATCCGATTCTCCCTGGTCTCACCAAGAAGCCAATGATCACTCGCGATTGGCTCCCGTTAGGAAGCGCTCCATTTATGGATCTGCTGTATGCCCTTGATGATTCATTTCAAAACGGCACAGCCGACGCGAACAGCATTGCCCCCATCGCACGTTTACTTGGCGCTGACACCGTCATGGTGGTGAATTCGTATCAATACGAGAGATTTGGCGTTCATCGACCAGAGCGATCGGCCTCTCTCGTTGCTTCGGCACCTGGTCTCACACCAATTGCCGACTTCGGAAAACCATCCATCAATCTCGCCTCTCATTTCGAGACCAACGATCTACAAGATTTTCCGGCTACAGCATTACCCGAAATTTCTCTGTATGAAGTGAGCGACGCGACATCTGGCGCTCGGATCACCAACAACCCAGTCGTTGTTTCGGGTGATGGCACCGGTCTCGTTGACATTGCCGCTGAAGGTTTGATCGATGGCAAGAGTACGGTTCTTGCATCTGCTGCACTTGATTCCGTCGCCTTGACTGATGCCGTGGCAAGTGCCCCTGAAATCATTGTGACCGACAGCAACCGTAAACGTGCACACCAATGGCGTGGATCGCAAGAAGTATGGGGAGCAACTGAAGGAACAAGTGCGGTCGTTGATTCTTTTGATGCATTCGATAATCGATTGCCAGTTTTCCCGTTAGCGGCTGATCGCATTGAAACGCAATCGATCGCCGATAGCAATTCAAAAACCGCAATATCAGCGACGGCCTATGGCGCGCTGCTGTCGTACTTGCCCGAGTATCGCCCAGCGAACGCCAACGATGGAGATGTTGATACTTCGTGGTCTGTCGGTTGGGGCATTAATCCGGTTGGGCAGGTCTTGACGTATACAAGCAATCTTGGTTTTCCCGAAATTGATCACCTTGAACTCGTCCCCGCTCAATTCTCGACCGAACAACGACAGATCGTCTCGATGTCGGTCAGTGTTGATGGCTCACCATGGACCAATCATGTCATTGACCCGAGCGCATCAGTAACAACGATTGAACTCGATCAACCAGGAAATACAATTCGCCTCAGAATTGACGGTCTCGCCGAGGGAGACGATCAACTTCCGGTGGGATGGGCCGAAGTATTGCCAGCATCCTTACAACAGCCCGAAGTGATCAGGGTTCCGAGTGATGCGACCTCAGTTGCAAATGCATCGACACCAGTCTCGTATTCATTTACTCGCTTACGAGCCGATGCGTACAAGTCACTTCGTCAAGATCCTGAACTGTCAATCAATCGAATTTTCTCTATCGCTCACGATGATCAGTTCACAGTCACGGGTCAAGCCAGTAGCACTATGAAAATCTCTGTCAGCGATACCTGCCAAGCCGATCTCATAGCAATCGATGGAAAATCCATCTCCGTTCGCGTGCACGAAGTTGTAAAAAATCAACAGAGCCAGGTTTACTCATTCGAAGCCTGTGAGCCTCTTGATCTGACTTCAGGTGAGCGAACATTGAGCACTTCGCTATCGTCGCCGATTCACATAGACCGCATTGTTTTACGTTCAGGCCTTGCCGAGTATCCCGCACCGTCACAAGTCTCTGCGATCACCCAATCACGCACCAACCGAACAACTTCGATCACATCGTGTACATCGGGTTGCTGGCTTGAATTGAACGACGGCTGGAATATCGGTTGGGAGGGGTCGTTGTCAGGTCAAACTCTCAACGCACCTGTTGCCAGTGCGGGTGGGCGCTTGCTCTGGCACATCCCCTCGACTCCAGACAACACCACATTCAGAACCACATGGACCCCACAACTTCGAATGTGGCTCGGCATCGCCATCACGCTGATCGGCTTACTGATCTGTTTGATCATTCTCGTTGTTCCAAAAATACGGCGTCGCAAACTTCGAACCGATTCAATAGTGGGCACACATCCGGCCGCAGACCTGTCTCGGCTCGCATTCATCGCTTGTGCGGTTGGCCTAGGCACACTCACCATCTCGCCGCTCTATGGACTTCTAGCTGGGTTGCTCACCGCTATTTCGTTCACATCGAAACATCTGCCAAAGATCGGGATTGCCCTGATCACGCTCGGAATGCTGTTCCTGATTGCCCAACAAATCCGCATTGGTGCCGCTCCTAGTTTTGGCTGGCCATCAGT
>CAIQJP010000064.1 GCA_903872155.1 uncultured Actinomycetes bacterium
GAGCGCAACCACAAATTGCGGTTGCCCGTTTTGTCTTCATGATTCAAACTCCAACGAGTTGCTTGAATTCCCATGAATTTGAACGGCTCAGGTGGAAATGGCAATGGCTTACTGCGCACAAAATCAGTTTCGGTCGCCTTAGAACGTCGACCGTCAATGAGATCAAGCATGACTTCAGCGCCAAAGCGCGATGATGCAACACCAAGACCGGTGTAACCAAGTGCGTATGCGACGCGACCATTCATGGCCTGCCCCCAGAACACGCAATAACGCGAGCAGGTATCGATTGCGCCACCCCACATATGTGAGAACTTCACATCTTCTAACTGAGGGAAAGTCTTGAAGAAATGCATGCTGAGCCTGGCCCAACTCTCGGGGCGACTTTCAAGTTCGGATGACACCTTGCCACCGAAGTAATAGATCGCGTCGTAGCCACCCCACAAAATTCGGTTGTCCTCGGTGAGTCGGTAGTAATGGAATTGATTTGGAATATCAGAAAGACCTTGGCGATTATTCCACCCGATACTTTCCAATTGTGACGGTGTTAGTGGCTCTGTCACCATGCAGTAGTCGTATACCGGCACGATGTAATTGTTGAGTCGTTTCAACAAAGGTTTAAACGCGTTGGTTGCTAGGGCCACTTTGCCAGCACGCACTCGACCAAGCGGTGTAGTAACAAGTACGCCGACGCCATCTCGTTCAATTGAAGTCGCTTTGCTGTCTTCGTAAATGCGCACACCCAAATATTCAGCAGCCGCTTTGAGGCCCCAACATAAACGCGCGGGATCAACAATTGCCGCGCGATCATGTACCCATAACCCGCCTGAGTATGTTGGCGAATTCACCTGTTTTTGCATTTGCTCACGGTCGAGCCACGTTACTTTTTGACCGAGTGACTTCAATTGCAAATAATCATCCCGAAGTTCATCGAGATAACTGGCGGGTTGACTGATTGAAGCAACTTCAATGACGCCATTTCGCTCGAAGTCACAATCAATGTCGTAGCGCTTAATCGCGGCTTCAATCTCGTTGAGATTGGCAATACCAAGTTCTTCAAGCAAGGCAATTTCTTTTGGAAATCGTTCTTGTCCATTGGCAATGCCATGCGTGAGCGATGCATCCATGAAGCCACCGTTGCGACCGCTCGCAGCCGAACCGATTTCGTGGGCATCAATCAACACCACATCGCGCGATGGATCGCGTTCTTTAGCGATGATGGCGGCCCAGAGGCCGGTGTATCCACCGCCGACAATGCACAAGTCGCAGGTCTCGGTGCGCACCAACGTGGGATTAGATAAAGGTTGATCGGCGTCTTCGTACCAATATGGATATGGATCGGCATCAGCGATGGCGTCAAGGCTTCGCGAGTCAAACTCTGCTTCGTGACCTTCGGAACTCACTGTTCTCACCCCTGTTGAGGTCAGGCTAGCGGTTCAACGACCTGGCGTTTGGCTTCCCATCGATTCCAGAACCAGAACGATGCACCCACATAGGCCCAGCCCGCCAAGATATCGGTGACGTAGTGCTCTCCGAAGTACACGAGAGTCCACGCCATCGACAAAGGAAATAACAACGAAGCGTATTGCACCCATTTATTGGGCATTTGCTTCCAGAAGAAGACCACCACAAAAAGTGCAAAGGCGGCGTGTAACGAAGGAAGAGCAGCGGTGGGGTTGGCCCATTGTTGTCCTCGTAATAAAACGCTACTCACTGTTTCGAGACCGAGCCAATTCCATCCACGACCAGTTGACCGTTGCAAGGGTTCAAGAATTTGATACGGGAACTTGTTGCTTGCGGCCATCCACGGCGGAACGGTTGGCATCACGACGTAGGTCAGAACACCAGCAAACAACACCGATGCGAAGCGCCGGATGTACCTCAGCCACTGTTCGCGATAACGAATCCAGAGATACACCGAAGTCGCAACCGGAACGAAGAAATGTGTGAAATAGATAATTGATCCGTAGACGTCGTACCACTGAATGTTTTTGCTCCACAACTGATGTTGCATCCAAACATTGGGGTCGTGACCAAAGAAAAGTGCTTTGTCGATATTGCGGGGAAGTTCAACTTGTAATGGAAATCCAAATGAATCGGCGATGCCGCGACTGAAGTCGTAGGACAACCACATGCACGCGTAAAAGGTGAGGTCACCCACCATTTGAAATTGCTTGCGTCGGGGTTTACCGATATTGCCGATGATGAACGCAGCGCTCACCCAAGCGAGTACAGCCATACGTGCAACTGGTAATCCATTTTGAGCGAATGAGAAAACAAACGCCAAGCAATACAGCGCGAGCAATGACCAACGAAGGTTCTTAGCAGTCAAATAATTCTTCACAGACTGATGAAATGTTGCACGTCGTCAGCCGACGACACACAACCTTTTAGGCGCTGGCTTGTTCGAGAGCACGACGCACCAAGACCTTGGCCAAGTGCGTGCGATATTCGACAGTTGCGTTGTTGTCGGCTGAGGGCTGTGCGTCTGACGCAGCAAGCGCAGCGGCATCAGCAATTGAAGCTCCACCGGCAAGTGCTGCACTCACGCTCGACGCCAAAATCGGGGTCTGACCCATGTTGACAAGTCCAACGCCTGAACCGTTAGCACCACGCCATGCAGCGACGCCAACGATGGCCCAGTCTTGGGCGCGGCGATTGAACTTCTGGAAACTCCAGCCGGCACCATTCATTTTGGGAACACGAATCTCGGTGAGCATTTCGTCTTCAGCAAGATCAGATTCCAGGAAGCTCTTGTAGAAGTCTGATGCGGCGATTTCGCGCGTTCCGTTTGGTCCTTGAACAACGTAGGTTGCGCCAAGGGCCAAGGTGGTTGCGGGAAGATCTGATGCGGGGTCTGCGTGAGCGATTGAACCACCGATAGTTCCGCGGTGACGTACTTGCGGGTCGCCAACGTGGCCAGCAGCGTGAGCCAACAACGGAACATGCTGAGCAAGTACAGACGACTTCTCAACATCCATGTGACGAGTCAATGCACCAATGGCGATGTGGTCGCCGGCGTCTTTGATGTATGACAAATCGCTAATGCGCGAAATGTCAACGAGAACTGCGGGCTGCGCAAGACGCAACTTCATCATGGGAAGCAAGCTGTGTCCACCAGCGATGAACTTGGCATCGGAGCCATGTTGACCAATGAGTGAAATTGCTTCGGCGGCTGAACTGGCGCGAACGTAATCAAATGCTGCGGGGATCATGTCGTTTCCTCACTTACCTGCTGCGGCCAACACGGCCTTGACGATGTTGTGGTAACCGGTGCAACGACAGAGGTTGCCTTCGAGGCCGATGCGAACTTCGTCCTCGGTGGGGTTGGGATTTTCTTTGAGCAAACTTGTTGCTGCCATGACCATGCCAGGTGTGCAGAAACCGCACTGCAGTCCGTGGTTCTCCATGAATGACTGTTGCATCGGGTGCAATGTGCCATCGGCAGCGGCCATTCCTTCGATCGTTGTGATGTTGGCACCATCTGCTTGTACTGCAAGCACGGTGCAACTCTTCACAGCTTCACCGTCGAGGTGCAAACTGCAGGCGCCACATGATGATGTGTCGCAACCGACGTTGGTGCCGGTGAGATTCAGAACTTCGCGTACGTAATGTACGAGCAGCGTACGCGGCTCAACATCGCTCGTGAACTTCTTGCCATTCACAGTGACTTGGATCTCCACAGTGATACCCCCTTCAAAAGCCGCTTCTCAAATGCCGTATGCATTCAAGATAAGCAGGTGACCTATTCTGCCCGATTGGGGGCTAACCCCCTGTATCGGAACACTCCTACCGTAGACGCTGGATGACCTCGGCAGGAAGTGCTGGGAGCCCGGCGATGTCGGGACCAAAAAAGGCTGCGGCGAGGGCTTCGGCCCCATCAACTAGTCGTGGTCCAGGACGCACGACGACGGCATCGGCGTCAATGGCCCACACGGTGGCCCGAGCCGGCATCTGGTCGAGAATCGCTTGGGCCTGTTCGATCGCTCCTGGCAAGCCGTATCCACATGGTGCGACGACGATGTGGTCGGGGTCGGCCTCGCGAATGACTTCCCAGGTTGTCGGAACTGAGCGTTCTCCCGGACGGGTGAGAACCGGTTGACCGCCGGCCGCCACAACGAGGTCGGGCACCCAATGACCGCCCAAAAAAGGCGGGTCGATCCATTCCAAAACAAAGACCGTGGGCCGCTCACGACCGCCGAGGTGTGAATCGGTCCGTTCGCGAAGTGTTGCCAGGCGCTGGTGCAACGAGCGGACCAACGTCTGTCCTCGTTCGGGTACACCTGCAGCATCGGCCACTGTTTGCACCGAATCAATGACTTCAACGAGCGTATGCGGGTCGATCTGCAGAACGGTCGCCTGGCAATTGAGGCGAGCAACTGCAAGGTCAACTTCACCACTCGGAACGGCGCAGACGCGACACAGGTCTTGGCTCAAAATGAGGTCGGGGTTGCAGCGCGCTAATGCTGCGTCATCAAGTGAATACAACTCATCGCCAGCGGCTAGCCGAGCTCGAACTAATTCATCAATTTCGAGGGGAGTGAGATGTTTCGTATCCATTCCACCGACAACGATTTCACGACCTTGGCGAGCCTCCGGTGGAAAATTGCATTCAAAGGTGACACCAAGAAGTTGTTCACCAAGTCCGAGATCAAAAATTATTTCGGTTGTTGAGGGAAGCAAACTGACGATGCGCACATCTCAAGAGTAGGCGATCTGTCACGATGTAAGCATGGGCGAAGAAGGCACGAGCAAACATGGCTGGGGTCAGCTCAGTGCTGGCATCGACCTTCCGTTTCACGTTGATTTACGAGTTCCAGAACTCACTGAAATTCGGTTAGCGATTCCCAATCCTGAACCGGTCAAAGAGGTGGTTGCAACCGCCCGTCGCGCGGTCATCGAAACGCTGGCTCGTGACGTGAGTCCAGGGATGACTGTGGCCGTTGGTGGTGGAAGTCGTGGACTCACTCAACGGGTTGATCTGTTGCGCGGCACGATTGAAGGTTTGCGCGAACTTGGGGCCGAGCCATTTGTCGTTCCAGCAATGGGAAGTCACGGTGGTGGAACCGCCGAAGGACAAATTGAAATGCTTGCATCGTTGGGTATGACGCAAGAATCTGTTGGTGCTGAAATTCGTGCGACTATGGACACCGTTGAAGTAGCGCGTACGCCAAGTGGCATGCCGATTTATCTCGACCGATTTGCTGCAGCTGCCGATCGAATTCTTCCGGTCAATCGCATTAAGCCACACACGTGCTTTAAGGGGCCAATTGAAAGTGGTTGCACGAAGATGGCCGTGGTTGGTTTTGGTAAGCAACCTGGTGCGGCACAAATTCACTCGTGCGGTCCAATTGAAATGCGCGAGCGTTTACTTGATGGCATTGAAACACTTCGAGCAACAGGACGACTGTTGGGTGGGGTCGCTTCGGTTGAGTCGGCTTCGGGTGACATCGTTTCAATCAGTGCGTTAACAAGCACACAAGTTGGTGGAGATGAAGAACGTCGACTCACTGAAATGGCTCGCGACTTAGTGCCACTTTTGCCATTCAGCGATATTGACGTATTGATCATTGAACGAGGTGGCAAAGATATATCGGGAACAACGATTGATCCGAATGTCACCGGAAGGTTCTGGGTGCATGGATTGACTGAGACCGATCAATTGCGTATTGCAACGATTGTCTTGTTGGGAATCACTGAAGTATCGGCAGGGAACGTATTAGGAATCGGTCTGGCTGATTTCATTCCCGTGAAAGTTGCCGAACAAATTGATTGGCAAAAGACCTATCTCAACTGCTTCACTGCAGGGCCTTCTGGAGTCCGGCGCAGTCGCATGCCCATGGTGTTGCGTGACGAAGAATCGTGTGTGAAAGCAGCACTGTCGATGTGTGGCAGGGGAGTCGCTGAACCAAAGCGTGTTGTGCGCATTCGTTCAACGTTGCACATTACGACGTGTTGGGTATCAGATGAACTGTTAAAGACTCTGCCCGAAGGCGCCCAGGTTGTCGCTAAATAAAGCAGGTCACTGATCGAATTTCTTAATGCCAGTCATGGCGTAGATGAAAGTCAGAATTAACAGAGTGCCCATAGCAATGAGTCCTCCCCATGACTGCTCCCACGTCACATCACCCAAGAAACCTTGACGAGCAAAGCGCAAAATGTTGGTCATCGGATTGATGCGGGCAACGCCACGAAGCCATCCACTCATTGCTGACAACGGAACTTGCGATGTTGACAAAAAGATCGTAAAGAAGATTGCGAATTGAGTAAGTGTCGCTGCTCCAAGATTGCGCATCCGAAACGTGAGGCCAA
>CAIQJP010000065.1 GCA_903872155.1 uncultured Actinomycetes bacterium
AATGATGTCGCCGGCCCACATTCCGGCGTAGCAACTATCCAGAAGAATGCGTGACGAGTCAGACAGGGTGGATTGAGTGGCACGTTGTACTGCTTCGGCAAATCCGAGCGCTGCCAAGTACCCGACGGCGAAGTCACCTGGGGTATCGGTGTACAGATTGCGGGCAGTGGTTTCGTCAATGATCACTGTTGAGTCGGCGTGACATACATGAATTCCTTCAACGACGAGATCAGCCTGACCATCGCTGCACATTGCCGAAGCGTCACTGAATGAATCAACGACGAGTGTTGGGGGAGTCCACGAGATGTCGGAAGTCAACGTGGCGGTCCAGAAAAGAGTGAGATCGTGTCCGAGCGAGGTAAACATGTCTTGGTCGAAGGAGAAGTCGCCGGGGCTAGGGCGCGATAGTTCTTCTGTGCTGAAGCCGAACTGAACTGGTTCGGGTTCAACGGTTTCGTAATCTGCGCACGGGGCGAGTCCGCCAACAAAACCATCTTGAAACGCACTGACGCGATCGAATCCAGATCCATGTGCATTGGCGTCATATGACGAGTCACCAGGTGAATCACCGATCTGCATCATCCCAAGAAGTGCACCGGTGATATCGGCTTCTGAAAATGACAAACCGTCAATTGTGTCAGCTTGAACATGACCGACCCAGGCACCTGCGAAGCAATCTGCTTGGAGTTCTATCGTGGTGCTTCGAAGTGAATACATCACATCATTACGTGTAGGACTTTGAATTGCGTGACCCCATTCGTGAGCCAGAATGACCGCAGTGACTAGAGGGCCAAATTGCTTGGCGAATTCCGGAAATAATTTAGCGTCGTCATACACAATGAAATCGCCTTCATCGCAATAGAACGCATTGTCTTCAACGAATGTGTAGTCACCGTTATATTCGCATCCGCTTGGCATGACTTCAGTTGAATTGGGGTCGGCAGCATGCACTCCACCAATCAAGTCGGAGTAACTGTTTGCGTAGACATCGCTGTAATGATCTTCCCAAAACACCTGAATGTCTTCAATGGCCAGTGGCAGAAACTCGTTGTATGGAAGATCAAGATTTGCTATCGCGATTGAAGTTGTCGTGGGATTTTCGCTTGAAATCAGACTGACAGAATTTCTCGGCGCAGCACATGAAGTACCTATGCAGATTGCCAGAACAAAAAGTGTCGCGACCTTTTTTCTGTTGCTATTAGTTGAGAAAATCACGTACCAGCCTCATCTTTTGCTTTATCCGAGTGAATCAAGTATCGCTTGCAGTTCACCGACTTCTGCTTGTTGGCCTTTGACCATTGACTTTGCCATATTGATCACATCATTATTTGAAGCATTTTCAATGGCATATTTCGCCATAGCAATTCCGCCGTTGTGATGATTAATCATCAATGTTGCAAATATTTTTGATGCCTCGTCGCCAGTTGCGGCGGCCAAAGAATCAAGTTCTGCTTGGCTTGCTAATCCGTCCATTTCATCAATTGGCATTGCATGACCCATCCAACCCATTGCAGTACCAGTGTCATTGGCTTCAATTTCTCCAAAAGACCGCAGAAGCTGAACCATGCGTCCACTCTCGAGTTGCTGTGAGAGCAAAATTTCTTCTGCGATCATGTCGAGGCGCGGAAGCGAGTCGGCCGCCGACGTTCGGTAGTAGTAGGCCATTTGCACGGCTTGGTCATGGTGATAGCGCATGTCTTGTAAGAAGCCGATATCAACCTTGTTTTTGTCGGGGGTTGCGGACGAATCGCCAAGGTAGTAGCCAATGCCGGCACCAAGAATCAACATTGAAAGTCCGAGGGCAATGAAATTCAAGGGGTTTTGCCACCAGGGCAGGACAGTGACTTCATCATCAGTGCTGGGGGTGTCATGACTCATACTTCAAGCGTGGCATAACAATGAGTGTTCGGTGTCACGCTTTGCGAACTTTTTACATGACGAATAATGCGGGGGTGGTAGTTTTTTGTTGTGCTACTTGATGTTCGCGATGTGTCGGTTCGATTTGGCGGCATTGTTGCGCTTGATGGTCTGACCTTTTCGATCAATCAAGGTGATATCTGTGGGTTAATCGGTCCCAATGGTGCTGGCAAAACAACGATGTTCAATGTCGTGAGCCGAATTTACGATCCGTTTAAAGGCAATATTTCATTTGATGGCCAAAATTTGTTGGATGTTCCTGCCCACCGAATTGCTGAACTTGGTATCGCTCGCACATTTCAAAATCTGGCGTTGTTCCCAACGATGACGCTCGTAGAAAACGTGATGGTAGGCGCGCATTGTCAGGGTTCGGTAGGTTTTTTGCGAGCAATGACTCGTATCGGCGCTCGTAAAGAAAATCACTTGATTGCCGAAAAGTCCCGTGATTTGTTGCGCGAACTTGGTCTCGACAAACTGGCGCACCATCCGGCATCCGGCTTGCCCTTTGGAACGTTGAAACGACTTGAAATAGCTCGGGCACTCGCGGCTTCACCAAGGTTTTTATTACTAGATGAACCAGCAGCGGGATTGACGCATTCAGAAGTAGACGAACTCGCGGACACGATTGTTTCGTTGCGCGAGAAATTCAATTTGACGATTCTGTTAGTAGAGCATCACATGGCGATGGTGATGAGAATTTCAGATCAAGTTGTCGCAATGGAGTTTGGTCGAAAGATTGCTGAAGGAACCCCGAAGCAAGTTCAGAATGATGAGAACGTTATTCGTGCCTACTTAGGCGGTGATGTATGAGTCTGCTCCAGACAACGGGGTTACGAGCAAGTTACGGCCAAGTTGATGTGTTGCTTGGAATTGATATTGAAGTTAATCAAGGCGAAATGGTCGTGATTCTTGGAGCGAATGGTGCTGGGAAAACAACGACCATGCGCGCTGTTTCAGGAACTATTCCACGTAGTGGCTCCATAGTTTTTGATGGTCATGAAATTGTCACGCAAAATGCCGAATCAATTGTTCGGCTAGGAATTGCCCACGTGCCGCAGGGACGCGGTACTTTTTCGGATTTGACGGTTGAAGAAAATTTGCGAATCGGCGCATACATTCGCAAGGATTCTGTTGAGTCAGATATTGAACGTTGGTTTGAAACTTTCCCTCGCCTGGGAGAGCGCAAAAGTCAAAAAGCCGGAAGTCTGTCGGGCGGCGAACAGCAAATGTTGGCGATCGCTCGAGCTTTAATGAGTCGTCCAAGATTGTTGTTATGTGATGAACCAAGTTTGGGACTAGCACCATTGGTCACCCAAGAATTATTCGGTGTTTTAAAGTCGCTCAATCAACAAGAAGGCTTGTCGGTTCTTTTGGTTGAACAAAACGCCAATTTGGCATTGAAGATTGCGAACAAGGTGTATTTACTCGAGACCGGTCAAGTCGTGGCCTCGGGTGATGCTGAATCAATAGCTGGAGATGAGCGCATCAGAAGGGCTTATCTCGGAGGCTGATATGGAACGACTTTTGCAATATGTTTTTGATGGCCTTTCATTTGGGGCGATCTATGCCTTGTTGGCCCTCGGTCTGGTTGTTGTCTTCCGTGGAACGGGACATCTCAATTTTGCTCAAGGCGAAATGGCGATGTTTTGCACTTTTATTGTTTGGCAGATCAATGATTGGGGTGTTCCCCTCATCTTGGCGGTTGCGATCGGAATGCTGTTTGGCTTTGCTTTAGGGGCTGGGGCCGAAGCGACAGTGATTCGATCAGTGGCCAAGAAATCACCAGGTGGCGTGTTTGTAGTTTCTATCGCCCTCTTTCTTGGCTTGAACTCGTTGGCAACGATGATTTGGGATCGAGCCGAGGGATACACCATGAAGAGTTTGTTCCCCAATAAGGACGTCGATTTTGTGCGTATTCTTGGCGCTGAATGGCGTTACAAATACATCGGAGTTCTGATCGTCGCACTTGCCCTGATGGGTTTACTGTTCTTACTCTTTTCCAAAACAAAATTTGGATTAGCAATGCGGTCGGTCGCCAGCAACCCTGAGTCGGCTCGATTGGTCGGCGTGCCGTCAGGCTTAGTTCTTGCATCGTCTTGGGGTATCGCCGCGGCGATGGGCGCTTTATCAGGTGCTCTTGTCGGCGGAATCAACGGACAGTTAACCCCAAGTTTGATGTTCGCGGTTTTTATCTATGCTTCAGCCGCAGCGACATTGGGAGGACTTGATAGCCCCGGCGGGGCCGTCATTGCTGGTTTGTCTATTGGTATTGGTGAACAACTAGTAGCTGGATATGCACCAGGTTGGATTGGTCAAGATCTGAAATTGTCAGTCGCCTTAATTTTGATTTTTGTCGTTTTGCTGGTGAAGCCATCTGGGCTATTCGGTTCGCTCAAAGTTGAACGGGTGTGACGGCGTCATGTTGAAGATTAAAGAGGGATCAGTAGTTCACTGGGCTGTACGAGTCGCATGTGTTCTTGCGATAGCGATTTTCATTGTGTATATCCCAACGCATTCCGAGACTGCACGAATTGGTCAATTTGCTTCGGCATTTACATTGATCATCGCAGCAATGTCGCTCAACCTGGTGTTGGGATACACCGGACAAATTTCAATCGGTCACTCGGCGTTTTTTGGAATTGGCGGATACACCGCAGCAATCTTGATTCGTGATCACGGGTGGAGCCCGGGCTACACCTTCTACGCAGCTGCAATCATTGCTTTCATTGTTGGATGTTTAATTGCTATGCCGGTGTTACGCATTCGAGGTGCTTATTTGGCGCTCGTCACACTTGCAGTCGCGGTTTTGTTTCCAACTTTGTTGCGATGGAAAAAACTCGAGTGGTTGACGTCGGGTGCAAAAGGAATTGACAGCGTGAAATACGACAAGCTTCCCGTTTGGCCATTTCTTGGAGAACTCAAGGGTCGCGATGGGCGCGCAGTATTTGCCTATTGGCTAGGCCTACTTGTACTGGTGATCGCTTTCCTGATTTGTCGCGGTCTGATTAAGAGTCGCGTAGGGCGTTCGTTGATTGCTATTCGAGATAACGAGACTGCCGCTGCAGTCATGGGTGTGAATGTCACCCGAACCAAGGTGCTCATATTCGGAATATCGGCATCGTTGTGTGCGCTCGCAGGAGTGCTTTCAACTTTAAGCACGGGCGTCGTGACTCCAGATGGACAGTATGTGACGTTGCTTGGTTCAATCATCTTTCTATTGATCATGGTGGTTGGTGGCGCCGGAACTTTGAGCGGACCAATCATCGGTGGTTTGGTGTATGTCTGGCTCGATAACACCACTCGTGGAATCGGCACCGACTCTCGAGGTGTGGTTGGCTTCATATTTGGTTGGACGAATCAATCTCCTGCGACTTTGATTTTGGGCCTGGCTCTCATAGTGATCATGTTGTTTGCGCCCACTGGCCTTGTTGGCCTCTTTCGCAAATTGAGTCGACGAATCGTGACGATTGAGCCGCAGGGTCAATAGCCACGGCGAAAATCATCTGGTGACATAAGTCCCAACTAAATATTTGGGACCTTTGCGCCTGACCTCGTTGCACGGTTTTCTATAGATTGAGGGCACATCCATTTGGCGATGTACGCATTTTGTCACTCAGAATGCAGACCTATACAGGAGGAAATATGAATAGGAAATCATTCCGTATTGGCGGGCTAGTGATGGCAGGGGCAATTGTTCTTGCTGCCTGCGGTGGTTCAAGTAACACATCATCTACCGAAGCACCCGCAACTCAAGCACCAGATTCTGCTGCGCCAACAAGCGACGCGCCGTCAACTGATGTTCCTTCAACCGATGCACCAGCTGCCACTTGGGCAGTGAACACGGATAACTGCGTTGACCCTGAAGCGGCTAATGCTCCGATTACCGGAACCGTCAAGATCGGCAACGTTTTGCCCCTTTCTGGAAGTGTCGCTGCAATCGCGTTCGCCCCAGTGAAGGCAGGCTTCGAGTCGTACATCAAGATGGCTAACGAGCAAAAGATGTTGGGCGACACAACGATCGAAGTTTCATTCGAAGACGACCAGTACAACAAAGATCTCACGCCTGATGCCGTCAACAAGTTGCTTGATGCGGGCGTCAATCTCTTTTCGGGAATTATTGGTTCGCCAAACAATGCGGCTGTACGTGACACGTTGAATGAAGAATGTGTTCCGCAACTCTTGGCTTTGACTGGTTCGCCAGCTTGGGGAGATGTTGCTAATTACCCATGGACCACCGGTGCGTTGGCACCGTACAGCATTGAAGCAAAGGTCTACGCCAGCCAGATCAAAGAGCAGTTCCCCGACGGTGCCAAAGTTGCACTTTTCACGGTGAACAACGAGTTCGGTCAGGTGTACCTCGATGCCTTCAAGGAAATCGCCAACGCCGCTGACAGTGGAATTGAAATTGTTGATGAACAGACAATTGAGGCAGATAGTTCATCGCCGCCAACTGCTCAGATCAACGCGATTGCTTCAAAGGCTCCAGACGCCATTGTTGCTGTACCTCTTGGTGCACAGTGCCCGACTTTCTTGACCGAAGTAGCTAACGCCAAGGCGGCAAATGCTGGCTGGACTCCAAACATCTTTTTGACGAACACGTGTGCATCGTCATTGATTTTGGCTGGTGCCGGTGAAGCGGCCGATGGTCTGTTCACGTCAAACAACTTGGTTGACGTCAATGATCCGGCAAATGCCGCCAAGCCAGCTGTTGCTGACTACATCGCCTATATGACTGCCGAAGGCAACAAGGACATCATCACCACTGCTGGTGCTGGTTGGAATGTGGCCGAGGTGACCGTTGCGATTTTGAAGCAGGCTTCTGAATCGCCAGAGGGTTTGACGCGTGCGTCGATCATGAACGCTGCTCGTAATTACAGCGTCGTGTCGGCTCTTGCTCGTGACGGTGTGACCTTGAAGATGAACGGTGAGGCCGATCCGTATCAGGCTGAATCACTTCAAGTCGTGCAGTTCGACTTTGCAAGTGGAACGTTTAAAGACATCGGTTCCCTGATTACCGAATACGAAGGCTGAAGTTAGCGAACTTCACATGAGATGCCCGCCCGCAAGGGCGGGCATTTTGTTTACTTGACGACTTTCCCAGTTACCACGGTGAGCTCTCGGTCGCCAGTGATTTCAATAATGAATTCCCAACTATTGTCATCGTTATCAGTGGCGATGCAGGCATATTGGGTTCCCACCTGAATTGATTGTGGCTGATCACAGAGGGCGTACTTGTAGTGGTACCCAGCGCTCTTGGCGAGATCGTCACTTTCTAAGAATTTTTCACCCTCGGACTTGTAATTCTTTGGCGATGTTGAGCACGCAGCGGTCAAAGTCAGCAAACTCAAGGCGCTGAATGCGAGGCCTAATTTTCGTGTGCGTTTGACATTCATTTGAATCCTCACAATGACAGCGTACTGAACTAACTCAAGGCCGAACTTCGTCGGGCACGACGTATTGAGTCAACAGTGACAATCACCAAGGCAATCCAGACCAACCCGAATCCAACGAAACGACTGGGCGACATTTTCTCGTGGTAAGCGAGCCAGCCAAGTAAGAAATTGATTGTCGGAACCGAATACTGCATTGGCCCTAAAACAGTGAGTGGCAATTTGAGAGATGCGGCGGCGAAAAGCAATAGCGGAACCGCCGTGACAACTCCAGAGAGCAAAATCAAAATGATGTGCCAGAAATTTGCCGATTGCACAACAGAGTTGTCGTAGCGAGAGAACCAGATTATGAGTGCGATCGCGGGCACGACAAGGAAA
>CAIQJP010000066.1 GCA_903872155.1 uncultured Actinomycetes bacterium
CGAGAGGGTTCCAGTCGGTCACAGGGCAAACGCTACCCCTGTTTTACGACATATGACTGTTCAGGAACGCTTCTGTGACTTCGTACTCACGACGATTGTTCTCAACGGCGCGAAACCCGTGACCTTCGCCTTCAAATTCGATGAGTTCAACGTTGCCACCTGCAGCAGTGATCGCTTGTGTGAGTTGACGACTTTGTGCAATATCAACAACTGGGTCGGATGTTCCGTGAAAAATCAATAACGGCACATGTGCCAACTTGTCAGCGTGATGAATCGGTGAACGGCCTTTCGATTTACGCGCGGTCTCTTCAATATCGCCCATCAAGGTCCGGTTGTAATGGGCTTCAAAGTGATGACTCGTTACATCAAGAGCTGCGACATCGCACACCGGATACACCACGCGCACACACCCCACTAAATCAGGTCGACGCATGGCCACACCAAGTGCGGTTAATCCCCCAGCCGAGCCACCCATGATTGCGGTTGCTGCGCGCGAACGCCCGAGAGATTCGAGAATGTCAATCACGTCGTTGACATCTACGTCTCCCCAACCACCGCGCATGGCCTGGGTGAAGTCACGTCCGTGACCCGTGCTGCCCCGATGATCGGGAACAAGTACGTCATATCCGCGATCGATCCAATACGTCACGCGCGGCATAAATGTGACCTGCCATTGATCGGTTGGCCCACCGTGAATCATGCACAGCAAACGACCGTTTGATTGAGGCGATGAATACAGACGAGCGTGCAGCACGACACCATCACGAGATTGCACGCGCAAGAGTTGTGGTTCGACGAGTGCTGGATGATCTGTCCAGTCAAACCTTGCGCCAATTAATAGTGTTCGCCGCGGCCACGAAGAATCATCAATCTGAGTCGTGTCGTAAGCAACGACTTGCGTGGCAGTCTTGCCGCCAGTGCGTAGCGCAACGAGTGTGTTGCCGACCCACGCCAGTTGACCATGAACAGCTTTGGCGTGTTCACGAATAGTTCCTGTTGACATTTCAAGAGTGCACAGGCGACCAAAACCATCTTCGTTACGCACAAACGCGATGCGTGTTCCATCAGAGTTAAAGCACCAACTGCGTTGACCATCACCCCACGTGGGTGTGCCATGTTCAAAAGCTTCATCGCCACGCGGTCCCGTTTGAGTTGCGACATTGAGCCAACCCGATGAGTCATCGAGCCATGCCAACTGATTACCCGCGGCGTTGGTACGCGGTTGCTGATGTTGACAGTTGTTGTCACTCACAACACCGTTAGTCGACATGATGACGCTGTGATCCCATGGCATGTTGGGCGAGTTCCAGGCTTGCCACACGGGCGCGCCTTGAAACCACACCGGGTCGAGCACAAATTCATATGAACCGTCATCGACTCGTCGAGCAGAACCTGATGCGAGATCGACCACCATGATCTCGGCTTGATCAATCACTACTGCGACTGCTAATCCATCGGGCGACACCGCGGGGCCACTGATCGAGCGACCGTCGATTGCCAATAAAGGTCGTAATGCGCCCTCATGGGACATGTGCTGCAGACCGTTGGCTTTGGTAACGACAACGAGTCCAGTCGAATCGGGCAACCAGTCAAAACAACCACCACCGAGCCCACGTGCGCCCCGCACGGGTTCGTCTGAAACACGGTGCATTGTGCCGTCAGTAAGCGAAATGAGGTGCAGATATGGCCCACTTGCATCGCTCACGACCAACGCAACCCATCGGCCATCGGGCGAGATCCGAGGTTCGCTGAGGTCACGCGCCTCGAGGATGTCGTCAACCGTCACAGCCATACTCCGAGAGTAGGGGGTCTGATGGTGAGGGTGCGAAATTCGCCAAAGGCGGCGAGAACAGCAAAACAAACAAAAGGATAAATAGTTAAAAAGACCGCACGGGACGGACGAAGCCCGTGTAGAGCTTGATGTCGTCGAACTGATAGCCGTTGCCGAATTGTTGAGACCACGCGAAGCTGCTGTTGGCCTCAGAAGAACTCCAATAGAAGTCTGTCGAAAAACCACCGTTCGCCAATGACAAGCCGCCTGACCCGCCATTGTTGCAGACCGTATTCACAGTGTCACCGAATGCCCATTTACATAACGCATTCAGTTCATTTTTCGACGGCAAGTACCAGTCGCTTAGACCGCCTAACGTTAAATCGTTGGCGAGACGTGCAGGGATACCAGAGGTTGGACATCCACCGACAATGGCGGTTATGTCCGTCGTGTTCTGTGCGCCAGTTCCAATCGTTGTTCCATCAGCACCGGCAATCAGAGATGCGTAACAGCCCCACGCAGCTGTCGGGTCAGTCACATCGTTGCCACCGCACGTACCATCAGACCAACCGACGCAAGCCACCTCTAAATAGCGGCCCCAAGGCTGTGTTGAACCAGCATCATAAAAGATGATGCCACCACCAGGACCCGCAACCCCCACCTGATAAACAACTGGGGCAAGCGTCGTAGTTGTTGTCGTAGTTGTTGTCGTAGTAGTCGTGGTCGTGGATGTCGTTGTTGTCGCTGACGGAACAGTCGTCGTCGCTGACGCAACAGTCGTTACTGATGGTGCAACCGTCGTCGTCGCTGGTGCACACGGATCTGTTACCGATGGCGCCAACACGAAACCACCTAGCAACACCAACGGAGCCACCACCACCGACAATCGTCCAGCAGACTGACGCACCCAACGCGCCACAATCACACCGGCAACTAACAAGAACAAGCCAGCGATCAAAACAAACGTCGACCCGCCAGTTTCTGGCAAACGACATACATCAACAGCAAACATCACAAAACCCCCACCAAAGGAACCCACCAATTTTGGATATAACAGCCAACATATTACCCCCAGCAACTAATTCAAACCCTAATTACTTACCATCCTTTCAAGACTGCGGTGCAGAATTGCGCACCAGGTTCGGTCTGATCCCCTGCGCCGACTACCGTTGGCTTCATGCCTGAGCAGCCATCACGAAACCTAGCCATGGAACTCGTTCGAGTCACCGAATCAGCCGCACTAGCCGCATCTCGGTGGGTCGGTCGTGGTGACAAGAACGGTGTCGACGGAGCAGCCGTTGACGCCATGCGCACCGTGTTGGCCACTGTGCCGATGAGCGGAATCATCGTGATCGGTGAAGGCGAAAAAGACGAAGCCCCAATGTTGTTCAATGGCGAAGCGGTTGGCGATGGCTCAAAGCCCGAGACCGATGTTGCTGTTGACCCGATCGACGGCACGACGCTCACGGCAATGGGTAAAGGTAATGCTCTCTCTGTTATAGCAGTTTCTGAAAAGGGAACGATGTTTGATCCGGGTCCGTGTATGTACATGGAAAAGATCGCCGTCGGACCAGACGTGAAGGGTTGCATCGACATCAATGCGTCGTACACCGACAACTTGAAGTGGATCGCCAAAGCCAAGGGCGAAAATGTTCGCGACTTGACCGTGATGATTCTTGAACGCGATCGTCACAAGGCTTTGATTGAAGAAGTGCGCGCCACTGGTGCTCGTATCAAGTTGATTAGTGACGGCGACATTTTTGGTGCGATTGCTACCGCCTGGCCAGATGCCGGCGTTGACGTGTTGTTTGGAATTGGTGGAACACCCGAAGGTGTTACTTCAGCTGCTGCACTCAAGTGCATGGGCGGAGAAATTCAAGGCAAGTTGTGGCCACGTAACGATCAAGAGCGCAAGGCTGCTCTTGACGCTGGGTACGACTTGAACCAGGTGTTGACGACTGATGACTTAGTTCGCGGAGACAATTGTTTCTTTGCGGCCACTGGCGTAACTGATGGCGAGTTGCTGAAGGGCGTGCGTTTCCATGCTGGTGGTGCAATCACCCAGAGTTTGGTAATGCGTTCACATTCAGGAACAGTGCGCATGATTGAAGCCCGTCACCAGTTAGACAAGTTGGCTCAGATCTCGAGTATCGACTACGCGTAACAAAGAAAATGGTGCAGCCTTCCATCCGACTGTTGGCAATTTGCTCTGATCAAAGATTTGACCGGATAGTCCTTTGTAATCGGCGATTCGAACCGAAAATAAAAGCTGCAAGATATCCAAGAACTTTTCCAAAGTTACTTCGCCCAAATGAGACATAATTGTTTATTGAAACCCTTGGATCTACCGAATTGACCTAAATAGATGCCATTTCCGCGTTCTTCTTGGGCTTAAAGAAGATCTATTCTGTTGACGTGACGGAGACTTTGCTTGAAAGAATTGAAAGTCTTCTGAGTGCGCCGGAAGCCAAATCGGCTAAAGAAATTGCACGTCAACTCGGCGTTACCCGCAAAGAAGTTAACTCGATTCTTTATCGAGAAATTGAGAAATTTGCTTCCGTCGGGTTGGACCCACCGCTTTGGCATCTCATCCCGACCAAAGACAGTGACTCAACTTCGCGTACTCAAATCAAAATAACCGATTCGTCCAAAGGTTCACCGTCGAAGCAATGGATTACTCAACAGACTGGAGACCAACAACTTTCTGGCAAATCTCAACCGATCGAGATTGAGGATCTTGTTCCATTAATTCAAAGAATTTCTTCGATGAAAAACTTTGACTTCCTCTTGACAAAGGAGAACTATCCGTCAAATGAGAGGATCACTAAGGCTTGGATAGGCATAAACATTCCTCTAAAACTTCAAGCGAAATTTCATAACATACTGAGGGAACACTATGACAGAGACCACGAAGTGTTGCTCGGAGAAATACTCGATTTACTTCCACCGCTCCAGAGATCTTTGATCACACGAAATTTCGGATCGTTGATGCTTCTTCGTGGGTACACATCAATCGAGTCGATTGCCCAATTTGCCTCTCAAGGTCGATTGTTTTCTCACACTGATTTCCCATACTTACTCTCGCTAAAGCAAGAACCAGAAATTCATCGGTTGGTTCAGGACCTAGAAATACTTAATCGAAGAGCCAGTGGCGAGACTCTTGAATCAATAAGTCGAACCTATGGAATCACGAGAGAGAGAATTCGTCAACGCCTCCTAGCTATGTCTGCTTATGGGGTGACCATTTCGCCTGTCGAAATTCGAAATGTGAAGAAGATCCTCACCGAGGACAGGCATGCCTCGTTGATTTCAAGTTTTATCCTTAAATATCCCGGGTGTACGAAACTGGAAATCCAGGAATCACTCAATCTCTCCAACCGCGAACTTGCCAAGCACTTAGACGCGCGATTTCGACGATTTATTGCGCCCGAAAAACGTAACGTTGCAAATTTGATGTCTAAAGAAGAAATACTTGAGGCAATCAAGTTGGCATCAACATTTGAGTACCCCCTTTCTGGCCCTGGATTCGACGAACTCCTTCAAACGAATCTTGTTAGTTGCGTTAGTCGAATGCGGATAATGCAAATCTTCGGCTCGTGGTCAAACGCCTGCGAACTCGCTGGAGTGGAAAGCCTCGCACCTGTGCGGAGTACTTACGATCACATTTGGACCGAGTCAGACCTCTGGGAATACTTGGTTGACTTTATTCTCAGTCCTCAAACTTCAAATTCGACAACTAATTATGACTCTTGGGCACGAGAAAAACCAGGGGACCGGCCTTCGACGGGCACCCTGAGGAACTATCTTGGTTCATGGAGCGAGATAGTTGGTTTAGCATTGTTAAAAATTCGTGAAGACCCCTATCACTCAAAGTTTAAGAAACTAATGGAAAGTCCAGTGGCAGAGCTTTGACACTAAAATTCATCGACCTTTTCGCAGGAATCGGCGGATTCCACGAAGCTTTGGAATCCATTGACGCAACATGCGTATTTGCTTCTGAGATCGACTTACGTGCGCGCGAAATCTACTTGAACAATCGAGGCGACAACCTCGATGGAGAATTCAACGAAGATTTCAATGAAATTTTCCTTGGCTCAATCAAGTCGCAAATTCCTAAACACGACATATTGACGGCTGGCTTCCCTTGCCAACCCTTTAGCAAAAGCGGATTTCAACGAGGCCTAGATGATATTCGTGGCAATCATTTTCTCGGTATAGCGAGAATTATTGAGGAACGGCAACCACGGGTGGTTGTTCTGGAGAATGTACGGAACCTAGTCGGGCCAAAACACAACCAAACGTGGACAACAATTAGAGAGATCTTGCGTGGACTTGGATATCTTCTCCCCGATATCCCTACGATTTTTTCGCCCCATCTTTTTCCTCCAGAACTGGGAGGTACACCTCAATCGCGAGAGAGAGTGTTTATCGTCGCAGTGCGGGATGATCGGCGCCGAAAATCACTTGTCGATATTCAGTCGCCTCTCTTGAACAAACCTTTTGATAATTGGGATCCAAACAAGTGGGATCTTGCGAAATCGGTTTTACAAAAGGATAATCAAATTCCGAATTTAGGGGAATACCTGCTTACCGAAGAAGAGATCTCTGTTATCGAGATTTGGGAAGAGTTTGTGAATCTCGCAGGTTCTTCAGATGGTCGAAGATTACCGGGCTTTCCATTTTGGGCCGATGAATTTAGGGTCAAAACCCCGGATGTTTCAGGACTACCTCTTTGGAAAGTCAACTTCATTTTGAACAACCATAAGTTCTATAGCTCGAACAAAGCAGGACTGTTTAATTGGTTAAGGAAACACAATTACCTTGCCGACTTATCTGCCTCTAAACGAAAATTGGAGTGGCAAGCGGATGACATGTCGAGCATCTGGAAAGGTCTTATTCAGTTTCGTCCAAGTGGTGTACGAGTAAAGAAGCCGACGTACGCCCCTGCACTTGTTGCAATGAATCAAACTAGTATCTACGGGCCGAAAAGGCGCAGATTGACAGTAAGGGAAGCCGCAAGACTACAGGGGTTTAACGACTCATTAGATTTTGGAGCACAGCTCGATTCCATCTCGTACAAGCAACTCGGAAATGCCGTTGCGCCAAAAACCGCTCTCTTCGTGCTGCGCGAATGTTCCAAATTCTGGCCATTCTTTCCTCAAGATATTCGGGATGAATTAACAAAATAAGCCTGTGGTATATTTAGTTTTCTAAGTAACAAATACGAGGGGCGAGAAATGGGCAAAGAAGTTGAACGTCTAGATTTGACTCTCTCCTCTCGAATTTCCCAAATTGATCGAGAAAACATTTGGTCATCAGCGAAGAGAATTCTCGAATCTCACCTCCCGGGAAAACAACAGTGCTCTCTTGCACTTGGCTACGTGCAATCTGGCAAAACAACCTCTATGGCGGCAACCGCCGCACTTGCCTCTGATAGGGGGTACCGGATTGTCATCGCCTTTATGGGTTCAACGCTCTTGCTTCTAGAGCAAAACCGAAATCGACTCGAAGCCTTACTGGGCATGGAATCGACTAACTACCAATGGGTTTCACTTCCTAATGTCAAAGGAGCGACAACTTCAAAAGAAATCGTCGAATGGCTCGAAAAAGGGCGAACTATTTTCATTCCACTTCTCAAACATTCTGGCCATATCGAGAAGGTGTCGAAGGCTTTGGAGAAGATTGGCGCAGACATCCCAATCCTTTTACTTGATGACGAGGCAGATCAAGCTTCGCTCAACACCCGACCAAAAGACAACAGTGCCAGTAGCACTTATTCCTCTATTGTTCGCCTTAGATCTCTACTACCAAATCACCTATACGTCCAATACACGGCCACTCCATATGCACCCCTACTTCTTGGCCCTGATGACCCTCTCATGCCGACAAATGTTGAATTTTTGCTACCTGGAACTGGCTACACGGGAGGACGCGAGTTCCTAATCACCAATGCAAACAGTGCAGTCAGAATTATCCCCTTCGGCGACGAGACTTCAAAATCAAAGATTGCCCACTTACCAAAAAGTCTGATAACCGCTTTGGCCGCATACTTAGCAGGAGCATCCGTTCTAAGTCAGACTGATCTCGATTTTGCGCCCGTTTCGATGCTGATACATCCAACTCATGTCAACGATGCTCAAAAGTTATACATGCATCTACTAAAGAAGTTCATATCTGCAGCGAAGACATCAGACCTCGAAAAGTCTGAGTTTGGAAAAGTAATCGAAACAGAATATTGGAAAATAGTCGAAAATGGCGGTAAGGACATAGGGCTCCAAGAGTTGTTTATGGGAGTCCATAATGTTTTGGATCAACTAGTGCTCTGGCTTCTAAATTCAACAAATGACGTTAAGACGATTAGTTGGAACTATTCGCCATTTCACATTCTGGTGGGAGGGAATAAACTCGACCGTGGATTTACGGTCGAGGGCCTGACTATCTCGTATATGAACCGAAAAGCGTCCGAGCAGGTCGACACAACGGAACAGAGGGCACGTGCCTTTGGATATAGAAACCAATACTTGCCGTATTGCCAGATTCATGCGAGCGCTCGGACGATTCGACTTTTACGTGGAATCGTGCATACGGAAGATGACTTACGGGCATCTCTGCGAGATGCCCTCGACGAGGGTCAGTCTGTTGGTGATTGGGCAGGTTCAATCGGATTAGATCTCCCATCCGGGACTCTCCCAAGCAGAAAAAATGTGTTGCCCGCCCTCAAGAACTTCAACTCAAATGGCAATTGGCACGTTTTAAGAAACCCTTTAACTTCTCCAACAGCAATTCAAATCAATCGAGATTTATTAGAAAGCATTGACCTATTTAATGCGCCGACACGCTCATGGGGTCGCGTTGAGCACCAAGTTACGTATTTGCCCATCAATACGCTCATTTCAGAATTACTGCTTAAGTGGCAGGTCAATGAAGAGTCCCCATCCTGGCGGCATGATGAAATCATCGACTACTTATTAAGGCATCCGAGACAGAACGACCAAGTACCTGTAATCCTCCTAGCGAAAGAAGATTCTTCTCCCAGAGATCGCAAGTGGGTAAGTGATTCAGGTTTTGTCAATCTCTTTCAGGGTCGAGATCTGGCAGCTCAGACCGTTAACCGATACGAAGGTGACTCAATAGTCGGTCCAGATTTAGTCCGCCATGATGGCGTTGTATTGCAAGTTCACTACGTCAAGCGCCGAAATGAAAACGATCCAATTCCAGAACCAAATTTGCCCCTGCATACCTTGGCAATCAGTCTGGGAGATCGGCAAATCACGACATTAGACACGAGGAGCTCAAATGAATAAGAACATCACTTTGGTAGGCACTGCTATGAGTTTGCCGCTTTACGAACTAGAGCTAGATGTTGATAACCCTCGCTTGATTTCAGACAGCCATGACAACTCACAAGCTGATCTTGCCTCAACAATTGCGATCAAATTTGAAGCAATAGAGGTCGCGAAATCAATTGCCCGCAATGGATTCTTTGCCAACGAGCCTCTAATTGTTATTGCGACCAGCGATTCTCATAAATGGACGGTGGTTGAGGGCAACCGTCGACTAACTGCATTGTTGGGGCTCGCGTTTCAACATATTAGGGATGGGTTTTACCAAAAAGAAGAATGGGAAAAGATTGCAGAATCCGCATCGCTCAGCAAAGACATTCTGATCCCATGTGTCAAAGTTGATCACCGTTCGCAAGTTGCGTCAATCATAGGTTTCCGACATATCTCGGGAATCCTCGACTGGACTCCATACGCTCAAGCCTCCTATATCGCTCATCTAATTGAAACTGAAGGTCATAATTTTGAAGTCGTGGCCGAAATGATCGGGAAGAGTCGAACCGAGGTGACGAATCTTTATAGAAACTTCACCATCGCCCGGCAAGCATCAAGCTCTGGAATCGCTTCGACGGAGTTAGAAGGCGCATTTTCACTCTTGACTGTCGCGATGAGTAGCCCGCATCTTCGAGCACATATTTCCGCACCTACCGGACGTGAAGTTGTACCAACCTCGACCCCGATCCCCGTTGAGAAGATAAACGAGTTGGGAGAATTAGTTGGGTGGATATTCGGGAATAATGACACCCCAGCCTTAATCGAGGACTCTCGTCAAATTTCTTCACTAGGGAGAGTGGTTGCAAACCAAAATGGATTACAGGCCATTCGATCAGGTACCGCCACTACTATTGAGGCGGCGCTAGCTGCGATCGAGGCTGTAACTATAGATCCCATCGAAAAGATTCGACGGCACCTTACGGCTTCCCTAAATGCACTTCGAATGGCATCTCAAGCTATTGATGGCGAGATAAACACTTCACAGTTCATAGATGTTCTTGGAGATTTAGAAGAAGAATTGACGTCAATCAAACAACTGTTACTCGACGATAATGACTAATCGTCTTCTTGAACGAACTGAATTTCCTGGGAAAGTTGGTCTAGCTGATTTCATCGAATTGTTGATTTTCGCCTTTCCAAGAACTCCATTCACAACCACTCGTTTACATGGTTTGCTTGGCGACATGTGGGGCTTAGAAATTCATCAACTTGAACTAGCGCAAGAGGAAATGAAGCGGAGGGCCAAAGTAATCCAGGATGCATATCCGTTCAAATTTCTTAACGGAGTGCCAGTCAACAGAGAAAACTCAGAGCACTATCTAGCGATGCTCGCTCTTTCGCATATTCAAAAAACGAACTTGAGCCCCGAGGTACTCAGTGAAACATATTCTGCAAAGGCTTTTGAAGAAATTGCCGAGATCTGTCTTGCAGACTATTACGGTGCACATACCAAAACTGTCAACTTTGGCTTTCCATCCGAAATCGGGAGGCCTTCAGAATTCGGCGCGGCTATCACCTGGCTAGCTACAAAAATCGGCATCCAAGCAGGCACTTCATTTCGTAGTCCACGTCGAAAAGACGGTGGCGTAGACCTGGTTGTATGGAAATCCTTTGGTGATTCTAGAAGTGGGATCCCAATTCTTTTGGTTCAAGCAACGCTGCAACGTGATATTCGAAACAAAGCACGTGATGTTGATCGAAGAATGTGGTCAGGATGGCTGTCCATGGACGTTGACCCTGAGGTTGCGATTTCAATTCCATATGTGCTTGAGCATTCAGAAATCTGGAACGAAGTCACCAGAAATTGTCTTATTCTTGACCGTGTACGAATGGCGGCGATGCTTCGACACGACGCGAGAAAAATCCCCCCGGTTCTTCAACAGGCCGTGAGAAGTGTTGAGACAGAAATGAGACAGACTTTTCAGGAGTACATCTCGTGAATGCAGGTCCGACAAAACAAGAAGTGTTAGATCAGATAGCTGCGATTCTGAAACATCCCGGCTGGAAGGTTTCCACGGGTTCTACGGAACCAAGAATTGCCCTCAGCGAAATCGCAGAAAACATTGGTGTTCCCACTCTTCCAAATGAATCCAAACGAATGATCGCCCGATCAATCGTTGAATCCTGGGGCTTGGATTGGTACCCAACATACGAATCGACGGGTGAGACAATTACACGTTCAGGACTGTCTGCAGTTCTAAAGGCTGTCAAACTTGCAACAAATCAATCAGTCTCATCAACCCCTCCAGAACCTGACATAGTAGTTACAGAAAAAGTGAACGATTATGAAATCACCGATGACGAAGAATCTCGCTCAATCAAGATTGGTCAGAGTTACCGATTTCCAGAACACGTAAGTTCGTACCCAGATCTCGAATTCATTGATGGCTCAAAAAATTGGTTTTTCTATACTGATTCTCGGGCAAAAGACTTACGTGGTTTGCGTCCACAGGCTGGAATCTGGAATCCAAAAAAGGTTAGAACCGTTACTAAAGAAGTACGAATTCCATTCGTATTCTGTACCACCTATCCAGATCGAGCAGGCACATACGAAACGCCATGGCATGACCAATTAGATTTGGACGAAGGTCGAGTGCTTTACTTCGGCGACAACAAAGATCCCGCCTGTATCGAGCCTTCTTTGGTACGAGGAAATCGCGTCATGCTAGAAAATGAAAGACTTCAACATTCCTCACTTCGGAGCGACAGGGAACTCGCAGCCCCTATTTTATTGGTTAAGGCACACGGCGATAAAGGATTAGGTTACGGATACCGCACCCCCATTGGGCTGGGAGTAATTTGGAAGTCCGATCGGGTCAAACACGAGGAACCCGGATTGACATTTTTAAACTTCAGATTCGAAATATTGCTCTTAGACCTCAAAGCGGATCGTGACTTCATCGACATGCGATGGGTTCATTCCAGGCGTCAGTCAGAAATAACATCACCTGACGCAAATAGGTACGCTCCTTCTGCTTGGTCAACCTTTATTGAAGAAGGGATCTCAAGTCTCTCTCGCCTACAAAAGCGCGACCTACAAGCCGGTTCATAGAACAGCCGCGTTTTTTCCGCTTGGTATGGGGACTGCCGTTTCTTTCTTTAGCGCGACTTGAGGGTCAACCTTGAGGCGAATCGTTTCGCTGGTCCGGGCAACACCGAACTCGCACCTACTAATCCTTTATACAAAGCACCGGGCACGCTCAACGCTTTACCCTTCACCACATCAGCAAGTCCCGCGCGGGCCACATCTTCAGCCGTGCACCACAAGAACTCTGGAAACTGCGTCTGATAGTCGCTCGTGTTGCTCACACTCTGAAACTCGGTGCGCGTGAGTCCCGGGCACAACGCCGTGACCTTCACACCTTTGCCTCGAACCTCTTCGTGCAACGATTCCGTCAGGTTCGTGACATACGCCTTCGTCGCCGCATACACCGCCAACTTGGGTGCGGGTTGAAAACTCGCCACACTCGACACATTCATCAACCAACCACGCTTGCGGCCAACCATCACTTCAATGGCCGCGCGTGACACTCGTGTTAACGCACGAATGTTCAACGCGATCTCATCATCGAGTCGTGCCGATTCGATTTCATGAAACCATCCCGACGAACCAAAGCCGGCGTTATTCACCACCAAATCAATCGGTCGTTGCTCATCGGCAATTCGGGCCACAACCTTGGCGCAACCTGCATCGGTCGTCAGGTCGGCTTCAAGAACTTCAAAATTGCTGTAGCGATCGGCAATCTCTTGCAAACGATCACCACGTCGAGCCACCAACACACAGGCAACACCCGACTGGCCAAGCAACACGGCCATGGCCTCGCCAATTCCTGAAGATGCACCGGTAATTAACGCTGAACGAAATGGGTAACTAGTCATGGGATTAACCGTAGACGCCAGCGCGTAACAATGCAGTCACATCGCCACCCGATTAGGTTGGGCGTATGAGCGTCATATCATCGGCACACGAGAAGTTCCTCGCCATCCTTCGAGGCCCCTACACCGGAGTTCTCACCACACTGTTTTCGGACGGCAGCCCGCAAAGTACTCCCCTATGGTTTCTGCTTGACGGCGATGACATCTTGTTTTCAACGACAGCTGGCAAACAAAAGTTGCGCAATATTGCCCGTGATGCACGTGCAACCTTTGCGGTGTACAACCCCACCAACGACATGAGTTATGTCGAAGTGCGTGGCACCATCGTGGTCACCGAAGACCCGACGGCAAACACGCGCGATCGCATCGTGCAAAAGCATGGTTACGTCGATGGTTCAGCCTTTGATGCGCCCGGCACTCAGCGATTGACGTTGCGACTTACCCCAACGAAGATCACCGGCCGCTAAACAGCGGAAGAGATCAAGAATTAGTGAGCAGCAGCGGCAGTGCCGTTGACGCCACCGGCCGCTGACAAACGGGCGTGTGCTCGTGCCAACTCGGCAGCCCCAGCCGCGTCATTTTCATGACGCAACTGTTCTTGCAAACGCTCAATATCGGCTTGCGCTTTGGCCTTATCAATTTCAGAACCAAGTTCAGCGAAGTCAGTCAAGATCGAAACCTTGCCATTGCTCACTTCAACAAACCCACCGTGTACTGCGACGTCGAGAATTGTTCCCTCGGCCAAGTACACGCGGGTGTGGTTCGCAATGAGGGCTGCAAGAAACGGTGCGTGTCCAGCCAAGAACGCCACCTCTCCACCACCAAGGGTGCGGGTGATGACTTGAGTTGCCTCGCCAGAGAACAACACTCGTTCTGGCGAGACCACTTCAACACGCATCGTGCTTGCTTCTGCCATCAGAGGCTCTCCTGAAGCGCTTTCGCCTTGGCGTGCACTTGATCAATGCCACCGACGTTCAAGAACGCCTGCTCGGGCAAATGGTCAAGGTCACCATTGAGAATTGCTTCGAAGCTGGCAACGGTTTCATCAACCGGCACAAATTCGCCTTCGATACCGGTGAACACCTTGGCAACGAAGAACGGCTGCGACAAGAAACGCTGAATCTTGCGAGCACGTGACACCGTGAGGCGGTCTTCTTCGCTGAGTTCATCAAGACCAAGAATGGCGATGATGTCCTGGAGTTCTTTGTAACGCTGCAAGTTTTCCTGCACGTCACGAGCCACCTTGTAGTGACGCTCGCCCACAACTTCTGGCGACAAGATTGTCGACGTTGAAGCCAAGGGGTCTACCGCTGGGTAGATACCGAGCGCTGCCACTTGACGTGACAATTCGGTGGTCGCATCGAGGTGGGTGAACGTGGTGAACGGAGCCGGGTCGGTGTAGTCGTCGGCGGGCACGTACACGGCTTGAAGTGACGTAATTGAACGTCCCTTGGTCGAGGTAATGCGCTCCTGCAACTGACCCATTTCGTCAGCAAGTGTGGGCTGGTAACCCACGGCTGATGGCATACGGCCAAGAAGAGTTGACACTTCAGAACCTGCCTGCACGAAACGGAAAATGTTGTCAACGAACAACAACACGTCCTGGTTTTGAACGTCACGGAAGTACTCAGCCATGGTGAGAGCTGACAAAGCAACACGAAGGCGCACGCCCGGTGGTTCGTCCATCTGGCCAAAGACCAAGGCGGCTTTTTCGAACACGCCTGACTCTTCCATTTCAATACGAAGGTCGGTACCTTCACGGGTACGCTCGCCGACTCCGGCGAACACCGACACACCACCGTGCTGTGAAGCAACGCGGTTAATCATTTCGGTAATGAGCACGGTCTTACCCACGCCTGCACCACCGAACAAACCGATCTTTCCACCAGCCAAGTACGGCGTGAGAAGGTCAATCACTTTTACGCCAGTGACGAACATGCGCTTTTGCGGTTCGAGTGCTGCGAAGTCTGGGGCTGGACGGTGGATGTCCCAACGCTCCATGTCGGCAAAGTCGGCCGGATCGCCATCGAGCACATCGCCCCATGCGTTCCATACGTGACCAAGCACGCGGTCACCGACGGGCACGCTTAAGCCACGACCGGTGTTACGCACGGCAGTACCGCGACGCAAACCGTCAGTTGGCTTCAAGCAAACTGCACGAACGCGACCTTCACCAAGCTGCTGAGCAACTTCGGCGAGAACTTTGATGTCCTCACCACCGATGTTCACGGTGAACTCGACGGCCGTGTTCAACTCGGGGAGCGAACCCCGCGGGAACTCGACGTCGATAACGGGGCCAGCAATACCGACGACCCGTCCGTCCTTTAGATGATTCTCTGTCATTGTCATAATGTTTTTCCTTTTGAGAATGCTGCGCTACTCGAGGAGTACTTACTGCTTTGCAAATTCTGAATTGCCAATAGGTCCAATTTCGACAAGCCGAACATGCTTGCCACTGTCGCCAGACAAGGCTTCGGCACCACTGACAATTTCCATAATTTCAGTGGTGATTGAGTCTTGACGGGCACGGTTCATAATTCGTGAAAGGTTCTTAATGAGCTCTTCCGCGTTATCGGTTGCGCTCTTCATCGCGCGCTGACGGAAAGCGTGTTCGCTGGCCGCGGCGTTCAGAAGTGCTGCATAGATACGAGCTTCGATGTAACGAGGAATCAATGTTTCCAAGATTGAAGTCGGATCTGGTTCGTATTCGTAATCGGCGCTCGCACCTTCGGGCTTGCCGTCGCCACCTTCAACGACTTCACGCTCGAGCGGCACAAGCGGACGCAAAACGACCTCTTGTGTACCCGATGTGATGAATCGTGTGTAAACCAAAACAACTTTGTCAACTGCACCACTTGCGTACAGATCAACAACGTATTCGCCAATTTCTTTGGCGTTGGCATACGAAGGCTGATCGCTGAAACCATTGAATGGCGTACCAAGGTTGTAATCGCGGAAGCGCAAGTAACCGTCGGCCTTACGACCAACTGGCACCACGATGTAATCGCGGCCTTCTTTGATGTCAACTTTGATTTCGGCTTCAGTTGCTCGCAACACACCCGAGTTGTAACCGCCGCACAAACCGCGGTCGGCCGTGATCGAGACGTAGCAAACTTTCTTGATGGTTTCGCGATTGCCCAACAACGGGCTATCGGTTGCTCCACCAGCAGCTGCCAAGTCACGCACAACTTCGGTGATCTGATCGCTGTAAGGAACTGCGGCCAGAACGCGCTGTTGCGCTTTCACGATGCGCGATGCAGCAATGAGCTCCATGGCGCGCGTGATCTTCTTAGTCGCTTGCACACTGCGGATACGTCCCCGCAGAATTCGTTCCTGTCCACCGGCCATGAGTGACTACTCCGTCGCCAACGTTTTGTTTGACTTTGCTTCACCAATTTGTTCAGCGTCTGACTCTGCTTCAGCAGCCTTGCGAGCTGCCGCAGCTGATGCCATGAAACCATCTTTGAATGCCTGCACCGCTGCACCAAGATCGTCAGTGATCTTCTTGGTACGAAGGTCGTTCAACAACGCACCGTGACGGCTGCGCATATGAGCCAACAATTCAAGTTCAAAGCGACGCACATCGACCACCGGTACATCGTCAAGGTAACCCTTGGTTCCGGCGAAGATTGAAACGACTTGCTCTTCAACTGACATCGGGCTGTTGAGCGGCTGCTTCAACAATTCAACGAGGCGGTAACCACGCTCGAGCTGTGCCTTCGACACGGCGTCAAGTTCAGAACCGAACGTTGCGAATGCTTCGAGTTCGCGGAACTGTGCGAGGTCCAGCTTCAAAGTACCGGCAACACCCTTCATCGATGGAACCTGTGCGGCACCACCTACGCGAGACACTGAGATACCTACGTCAACTGCGGGACGCACACCCGACTTGAACAAGTTGTCTTGCAAGTACACCTGACCGTCGGTGATGGAAATCACGTTGGTCGGAATATATGCCGACACGTCACCAGCCTTGGTTTCAATGATCGGCAATGCAGTCAATGAACCGGCGCCGTTTTCATCGGACAACTTCGCGGCACGTTCGAGCAAACGACTGTGCAAGTAGAAAACGTCGCCAGGGTACGCTTCGCGGCCCGGTGGGCGACGCAACAACAATGCCATTTGACGGTAAGCCTCGGCCTGCTTCGACAAGTCGTCATACACGATGAGTGCATGCTGACCAATTTCCATCCAGTGCTGACCCATCGCGCAACCGGCGTACGGTGCGAGGTACTTGAACGGTGCCGAGTCGGCAGCAGTTGCCACCACGACGACGGTGTATTCAAGGGCGCCAGCCTGACGAAGAGTTTCAACGGTCTGTGCGACAGTTGAACCCTTCTGACCAATAGCGACATAGATGCACTTCACACCTTGTCCCTTTTGGTTGAGGATGGTGTCAATGGCGATAGTGGTCTTGCCGGTCTTACGGTCACCAATGATGAGTTCGCGCTGACCGCGACCAATCGGTGTCATCGCGTCGATCGACTTGATGCCAGTCTGCATCGGCTCGTGCACGGGCTTACGTCCCATGATTCCGGGAGCCTGAATTTCCATACGACGCTGCTGAACACCAACGAGCGGACCCTTGCCGTCGATGGGCTCACCAAGTGCATTCACCACGCGACCAAGAACGCCTTCACCAACAGGAACCGACAAAATTTCGCCGGTGGCCTTAACGGTCTGACCTTCTTCGATGCGATCTGATTCGCCGAGTACTACAGAACCAATTGATTCTTCTTCAAGGTTCAAAGCCAAACCACGGGTGCCGTCTTCGAACTCGAGGAGTTCGTTCACTGCACAGTCGGGCAAGCCCGAGATGTTGGCAATACCGTCACCGACTGAAGTGACGCGACCAACGGTGCGAGCTTCAAGCGATGGCGTGAAGCCTTCGAGGTTCTTTTTGATAGCCGATGCAATATCGGCTGCGGACAGTGTTAGTTCTGCCATGACGTTCTCGTTCCGTTTCTTTCAGGCGGCTCTTAGAGCCGACCCTTCACATTGTCGAGGCGGGTGCGGATGCTGCCGTCAATCACGGTGTCGCCCACCGTGGCCACGATGCCGCCAAGCACCGAGGGATCAACAACAACTTTGAGGTTCACTTGCTTGCCAGTGGCGTTAGCCAATGCGGCAGCGAGACGAGTTTGCTGATCGGCAGTCAGTTCAACAGCACTACGCACTTCAGCAACTTCAAGTTGCTTGGCGCTTGATGCACGCTGGACCAGACGATCGATGATGGCGGGAAGATCGCGACCGCGTCCACCTGCAACAACCATCGAAACCAATTGCACCGTGGTGCCAGTGGCTTTGCCGCCTAACAAATCTTCAACGATTCCTTCGCGGCGAGCCACGGGAATCTTTTCGTCAGTGAGAGCGTTGCGAAGTGCGTCGCTGGACTCGAGCGTGCGAGCCAAACGGAACAATTCGTCTTCGACCTCGTCAATGGTTCCTTCAGCACGAGCAATTTCAAAAAGTGCTCGGGCGTAACCTTCGATGCGATTGTCACTCATCGTGAAGCACCTACTTTCGAGATGAAGTTCTCAACGAGAGCTTGCTGAGTTGCGCCATCAAGAACTGATGGCAACACTGCGTCAACAGCAATCGAAGCAACGCGACCAATTTCGGCGCGTAGTTCGTCACTGCCGCGAGCAGCAGCAGTTTCGATGTCGGCAGTTGCACGAGCTTCAAGTTCGGCAATTTCAACCGTCAAACGAGCACGACCATCGGTGAGCACAGCAGCAGCTTGCGTATTGGCATCGGCCAACAAACGAGCACGTTCGCCAGCAATGTCACCAAGTGCCTGGCGAATGCCAGCAGCGTCGGTTTGTGCAGTTGACAAGTCGCTCGCTGAAGCATCGAGTTCTTTTTGAATGCGCTCGGTACGAGCGTTCAAGAACTTGGTGAACTGCGGGAAAGCAAACTTGACGAGACCACCAATGACGAGCACTGATGCAATGCCACCATAAATGATTTCGGCGTTTTCGGGGAGCAACCAACTATGTGTTTGCGCCGGGTCGTTAGCGAGGATGGAGAAAAGACTCATATCAGCGCACTCCCGCACTCATCGCGTCGGCAACGGCGCGAGAGACCGCACTGCCGTCTGGACGCTTGCCCGTTGCAATTTCAACAGCGCTACTCACGACGTCGACAACAGCCGATTCGACTTGCGAACGACCAGCTGTTCGAGCCGCATCAGCAGCAGCCATGGCGGCTTCACGCTGAGTTGCGATACGAGCATTCGCAGCAGTGATTGCTGCCTGACGTTCGGTTTCGAGAGTGGCTCGAGCCGCATCAACGACCTTGGCCGCTTCAGCCTTGGCAGCAACAACGGCTGCTTCGTACTGGGCAACTTCGGAACGTGCAGATGCACGTGTTGAGTCAGCGTTCTCGTGACCTTCGCGGATTGAGTTGTAGCGCGAGTCCATGCCTTTTTTCAGCCTCGGGAAGAGGAAGAAACGCATGAGTAACGCGAACACGATAAACGAGCCCGCGCCCCAAGCCAGTTCCTTCATCTCGGGGATGATGGGACTTGGACCAGGACCACATTCAGTTGGATTTGTCGCTTCGGGTTTGAATTCGCACTGGCTCAGATCAACTGGCTCACCCGATGATTCGGATGAAACCAGATGGACCTGAAGTGCCTGACCCGAGCGGATGACGACGGCTGTCAGCACGTCAACTCCTTGTGGGTTGTAGTGAACGATCAGAGACCGATGAGAATGAAGACCACGAAGCCGATGAGGGCAAGGGCTTCGGTGAAGGCGATACCGAGGAACATGGTTGTACGAACCATGCCGGCTGCCTCTGGCTGACGAGCCATAGCTTCGACTGACTTACCGACGAGGTAGCCGATGCCGATGCCAGGTCCGATTGCGGCAAGGCCGTAAGCGAATCCAGCCGAACCAGCAGCTGATGCTGCCTTGGCTTCGTCACCGGTGAGCCCTGCGGCTGCAGCAATGTGAACAAATGCTTCCATTTTTTGGTCTCCTGTTATATGTCTTGGTTAAAGAGAATTGCTTGTAATTACTTGGGTCTAACGAACTGGTATTTCTTCAGGCTCAGTGCTCGGGGTGAGCGGCTCCACCGATGTACACCGCAGTCAAGATCGTGAAGATGTACGCCTGCAAGAAGGCCACCAACACTTCGAATCCGGTGAGGAAGATGAGCATGAACAATGGCAACACACCCACTGGGATGAGCGCCGGGTTGCCCTTGGCCTGGAACAAAGCCTCAGACAACAAACCGAAGGTCACGAGCAAAATGTGACCGGCCAACATGTTGGCGAAGAGTCGAACGGTGAGCGAGAACGGGCGCACCAAGAACGTGGAGATGAATTCGATCGGCGTCACCAAGATGTAGAGCGCCTTTGGAACTCCGGGCGGGAACAACGAGCTCTTGATGTAACCAAGACCCTGGTGCTTGAAACCGGTCACGATGAACACGACCCATACGAGCAACGACAAGAACATCGGCAAGGCCATACGGGCAGTCGCGGGCATCTGCAAGAACGGAATGATTCCAGGAACGTTGCAGAGGTAGATGAACGAGAACAAGCTCAACAAGAAAGGTGTCCAACCGAGACCGTCGCGACCCATGGTCTGCATGACGATTCCGTTTTCGATGAACTCAACGATGCTCTCAGCAAAGTTGCGAATGCCCTTAGGTGCAACCTTGGCATCTTTGTTGCCGGCCAACAAGAAGATCAATGTGCCGATGACTGCTGCAAGAACAGCAATTAACGCAATCTTGTTGAAGGTCGGGAAAAGATCTTTCCAACGGAGGATCTCATTGATCGGCGGGAACTCAAGTGCGATCACGTTCGATTATTCCTTTGTGAGGCGTGTAGGGGCGGGAGATGTATTCAAAACTTGGTTATTACTTGCGGGGTTTTAACCCCGGAAATGCGAGTGATGCAGCAACGAAGCGCATCTCCCACACGAGGAGTCCTAGATGAGTAACAATAATGGTCAATCCGAGGGCCGTGAGTGAAATCCAAGAGGCATCTCGGACAAGAATCACAGCTAAAAAGATTAAGCCGAGACGCACAAGATAGCCGAAAAGCACGGCGCCCATCATTAATCCGAGCGAAATTCGCGCGGTAAACGCCACGAGTCCGGCGGCAAACAAGAAATTGACGAGCACAATCGCGATTCCGTAGAGCGCACTGAAGGCTCCGTTCATGCCAGCGAAGACCGCGCAGACCGCGATGATGATCGGTGCCACATACGCTCCGCGCTTCAAAATGTCCAATGAAACTTGGATTTCTGGAGCTTCGCCTTCGAGGCGAGTCACCATTGGATTCATTGGCTCGTTGCTCATACTTCGGGGTCAACCTGTGTCGTTGCTGCCGCGCTTTGTTGATGAGCGTTCTTGCCTTGGCGACGTTCGTTCTCGAGCATCTTCATGCGGGCGTCATAGATGAACCACATTTTGATGAACTGACCCACGGTCGAAAAGATCACAAGACCAATCATGAAAATCGGGCGAGTGTCGAGCCAGACGTCGAGGCCCCAGCCGATTCCGAGAAAGACGGCGATGGTGAGGGCCATTTCCATGCCCTGGCCCAAGCCTTGATCGACATTGCCCGAACGATTGCCCTTGGCCAAAGCACTCGTAAGGCGACGCGTGACGGCAGTCGGACCAGCTTTGGCGGCAGCAGGCGAAGAAGTTGAGGAAGAGGCGTCAGACATAAGAGGTATTCAGGGGGTATTCAGGGTGTTTTCAGAACGAAAAGCTCGTGAAAAGATGCACAAACTGCTTTTAATCTACTGCGATTGCGGTGGACGGGGCAATTCTGTGGTCGATTCCACTTCGTGGCGCGACTGGCGCCTGACGCGGCGTACTTCGGGGTGCAACACCGTGTACAAACTGAGCGCAATGGCCGCCGTGCCAATCGGAATCAACGCCGTTTGTGCTTTTGTGAAAATGGGGTACAACACAAATCCACTCAGAATCGTGGTCCAGAGCCACAAGATCAACACGCTGCGGCGCTGACCGTGACCGAGGTTCATCAAACGATGGTGCAAGTGGCCTTTGTCGGCAGTTGCCACACCTTGGCGCTTGACGGCGCGGCGGATGATGGCGAACAAGGTGTCGAGAATTGGTACGCCCAAAATGAAGAGCGGAATGAATAGTGGTGCCAAGAAAAAGTAGGTCTGACCTGGGGTGTAAGTCTGGCTGTTGGGGTCGGCACGACCTCCGACCACACTCGTCGAGACCGCCATTAAGAGCCCTAAGAACAGCGCTCCACTGTCGCCCATGAAGATTTTGGCGGGGTTGAAGTTGTGCGGCAAAAAGCCTAGGCACACGCCCAAAGCAATGATCGCGATGAGTGGTCCCATATTGGGTTGGGCCAAAGCACCCAGGTCGTCGAGGCGGCGGCTGTACAAAAAGAACGAAGCCGCGGCAATAGCCACGATGCCGGCGGCTAGTCCGTCGAGACCGTCAATCAAGTTGACGGCTTGGCTCATCCCCATGAGCCACAAAATCGTGATGAGTGGAATCCAGTCATTGCTCAAGACAAAGACGTCCAAGAACGGGACTCGGAAATAGAACATCGTGGCGCCGAAGTACACGAGCACGAGTCCGGCGATCACGGTGCCCGTCACTTTGGCGGGGCTTGAGATCTCACGAATGTCATCAACGAGACCAGTCGAAAAGATCACGATTGCGGCGAGCAGAACACCGAGCGGTTCGGAGTTGTTATCAAAAACTGGTGAAAAACGCCCCATTTTCCAGGCGATTGCGAGTGCAACAATGAAACCCAAGAACATTGCAATGCCACCGACATCGGGTGTTGGCACTTTGTGCACGCGGCGTTCATCGGGTTCGACCACCCAATTCATGCGCGTCGCCAACTTCACCACAAAGGGGGTCGACACAAACGTCACGAGTGCGGCGATCACACCTATAAAGAGATAGCCAGCGGTATCGGGCACGGTTTGAGACTATTCCCGAATGAGATCAGGAACAGACAACTGGATGATCTGCGCTGTATTTCAGCGGGCTGGGTAAGCCGGGAACGCCGCGCACAAGGCAGCAACTTCTGCCTTGACCGCTGCGACTTCGTCGGCATTGTTGCGACCACGCAAGGCCCGAGCGATGAACGCGGCAATCTGGGCCATTTCGGGCTCTTTCATACCTTGGGTGGTCACCGACGGGGTTCCGATGCGAACACCCGACGTCACGAACGGGCTACGCGGATCATCCGGGATGGTGTTCTTGTTGAGCGTGATACCCGCAAGGTCGAGTACAGCCTGGGCTTCTTTGCCAGTCACTTCGGCATCAAATGGACGCAAGTCGACAACCATGAGGTGACAATCGGTGCCGCCCGAGACCAAACGGAAACCGTTCTGAGCAAGGGCTTCGGCCAGTGCCGACGCATTCGCAACCACTTGTGCGGCGTACTGCTTGAAAGCCGGAGTTGAAGCTTCACGGAAAGCAATGGCCTTACCAGCAATCACATGTTCGAGCGGGCCACCCTGCCAACCCGGGAACACGGCCTTGTCGATGGCAGCAGCATGCTCGGCCTTGGTCAAGATGCAACCACCGCGCGGACCGCGCAAAGTTTTGTGCGTCGTGAAAGTAACGACGTCGGCGTACGGCACGGGGTTCGGGTACGCACCACCCGCAATGAGACCAGCCAAGTGTGCGGCGTCATACATGAAGTACGCGCCAACTTCGTCGGCGATTTCTTTGAACGGAGCCGGATCAATGCGACGCGGGTAACTGGTGGTGCCCGCAACGATCATGCGTGGACGATGTTCAAGAGCAAGGTCGCGCACTTGATCCATGTCAATGCGCTCGTCACCTGGTGTCACTTTGTACGGAATGAAGTTGTACAACTTGCCACTTGCGTTTACAGGCGAACCATGGGTGAGGTGACCACCGTGGTCGAGGCTGAGACCAAGAACCGTGTCGCCTTGGTTCAAAAGAGCTTGATATACACACATATTTGCGTTGGCACCCGAGTGCGGTTGCACATTGGCATGATCGGCACCGAACAACGCTTTCACGCGTTCAATTGCTAATGCTTCAATTGAGTCAACGACTTGGTTGCCGCCGTAATAACGCTTGCCGGGGTAACCCTCGCTGTACTTGTTGGTGAGCACACTGCCCACCGCGCGCATGACCGCAGGCGACGTGAAGTTTTCACTAGCGATCAACTGCAGGCCACTGATCTGACGATCGAACTCATCATTGATGAGGTTTTCGATGACTAGATCGGGATCAGAATCAGAAGGAAAAGGCATGGTGGTCTCGCTCAGGGTCAGAATTCGTTTTCGAGTTCACTCAACATTGCCACTCGGCGGGCGTGACGACCGCCTTCAAAGGCAGTTGATAAGAACGTTGTGACAATTTCCTCAGCCAACCCGATGCCCACAACGCGGGCGCCGATTGACAAAACATTGGCGTCATTATGTTGACGAGCCATGCGCGCGGTGTACAAGTCGTTGCACAATGCGGCGCGGACTCCGCGGACTTTGTTGGCGGCAAGCTGTTCGCCTTGACCACTGCCACCCATCACAATGCCGAAATCGGCCTTGCCATCGCGCACCGTGCGACCGACGCCTGCGCAGATCGGCGGGTAATCACAACTTTCAGTTGAGTGAGTTCCCTGATCGTCGACCGTGTGACCGGCTGCGGTCAAAAACGCCACGAGATGTTGTTTGAGATCAAACCCAGCGTGATCTGATCCGATAGCGATACGAAGTGGCCCAGAGGACGTCACGGCAGACATGGCTTTCATCTTAGGCTCTTTCATCTCATGGATGACAGGGGCTATTGGATAGGTTGAAATGATGAGTTTGGACCCCCGCACACCGGTGATTGTTGGCGTTGGCCAACAGTTGCAGCGCATCGACAACCCACTTGAAGCTTTGGCACCAGTCCCCTTCATCGCCAACGCAATTCGTGAAGCCACCAAAGATGCCGGCTTGTCAGCGGTTCCGAATGCCGATTCGATTCGCGTAGTCAGTTTCTTGTCATGGCGTTATCGCGACCCCGCGCGTTACATCGCCGAAGAACTTGGCATCACTACTCGTGAAACTGTTGCTTCATCAATGGGCGGCAACAGCACACAGTCGCTCATCAATGCAACGGCTCTCGAAATTCAGTCGGGTGATTTTGATGTGGTGATTTTGTGTGGTGGCGAAACGTCGCGCACTCGCAAGCGCGCTCGCGCCGCCGAGATTGAATTGCCGTGGCCAGTTGTTCCCGAAGACGTGAAGCCCACGCGCATCATGGGCGAAGAACTCGTGATGAACCACGAATACGAATTGTCACGTCGCATCGTTGCGCCAGTGCAGATTTACCCAATCTTTGAAACCGCGATTCGTGCTGCGTCTGGTCGCTCTGTTGAAGAACACAATCAACACCTTGGCAAGTTGTGGTCGAACTTCAGCAAAGTTGCTGAAGCAAATCCGTACGCCTGGATTCGTAAGTCGATGACACCTGAAGAAATCATTACGAGTGGTCCACGCAATCGCATGATCGGCTTGCCGTACACCAAAGTGATGAACTCGAATAACGATGTTGATCAATCGGCAGCGATCATTATGTGTTCAGTTGCTGCAGCCGAGCGCATGGGTATCTCGAAAGACAAGTGGGTCTTCCCCATTGCTGGCACCGATTGTCACGAACACAAATATGTTTCTGAACGCGACACTTTCGCCGATACACCCGCCGTCAAGTTGGGCGGCAAGATGGCACTTGATTTGGCCGAGACTTCAATCAACGACATTGACATTGTTGATCTGTATTCGTGCTTCCCTTCAGCTGTGCAGTTAGGTGCTGCGTCACTTGGTTTGTCAACCGATCGTCAACTCACCCGCACTGGCGGATTGTCATTTGCTGGTGGACCATGGAACAACTACGTCATGCATGCAGTGGCAACTGTTGTTGGTGAACTGCGCGCTCGTCCCGGCGAAAAAGGTTTGGTGTGGGGTAACGGTGGTTACGCAACCAAGCATGCGTTTGGTGTGTACTCAACCACACCACCAACCAACGGTTTCAAGCATGCGTATCCGCAAGATCAAATTGATGCAATGCCACGCCGCACCGTGGTTGATGTAGGTACATCGGCTGGCCCAGCAACGATCGAGGGTTACACCGTCATGCACGATCGTGATGGAAATCCTGAGCGGGCTATTGCTCCGTGTTTGTTGCCCAACGGCAATCGTGCGTGGGGCATTAGCGACGACACTGACACCGTGACGGCAATGTGCGAAGGCGAATGGGTCGGACGCGCAGTTCGTCTCGATGAAACTGGCACACTGCTCATTAAGTAATCAACATCTATTTCGTTAAGGCGGACATCATGGACAAGCCCAAAATCATTCTCGATTGCGATCCGGGTCACGACGATGCATTGGCAATTGTTGTTGCAGCGCGACATACCGACTTGTTGGGTATCACCACCGTGTCGGGCAACGCGCCAATTGAATCAACGACGTATAACGCGCTCGTGATGAAAGATCTGTTGGGTCTTGATGTGCCCGTACATAAAGGTGCGATACGTCCACTCGTCGCTCCCCCGCAATATGCAACGTATGTGCACGGCGAAAGTGGACTTGACGGAGCCGATCTTCCCGCACCAACAAGCACGATCGATAGTGAGAATGCCGTTGAGTACATCATCGATACTTGCCGCGCGACCGAAGGTGTGTGGCTTGTTCCGACCGGGCCATTGACCAACATCGCGATGGCTTTACGACTTGCCCCAGATTTAGGCAAGCGCATTGCCGGTATTTCGTTAATGGGTGGTGGCACATTTGGTAATCGCACAACCTCGGCTGAGTTCAATATTTGGGTCGACCCTGAAGCTGCCGACATTGTGTATAACTACGGCGGACCGCTCATCATGGCCGGGCTTCATGTCACGCATCAGTTCCGCGCAACCCAAGAACGCATCGACAAAGTGAAAGCGATGCCTGGGCAATTGGCCAATGTGCTCGGTGACCTGATGCAGTTCTTCACCAATATGTATATGACTCGCCACTACGGAATGGACGGCGGTGCAGTTCATGACCCGCTGGCAATTTTGGTGTTGACCCACCCGCATCTGTTCACGCAGAAAAATGCTCATGTGGTGATTGAGTTGACGGGCACCCATACCCGAGGCATGACTGTTATCGACGAACGCGATCTGCGTGAGGTCAAGGCCGGCAACTGCGACGTGTTGATGACTGTTAATGCCCAAGAGGCGTTCGACATCATGACCGAGGCAATTGCCCACTTCAGCCGTTAAAGGTAAATCCTGCACCAACTTTTTGATTTTGTTATGGTCTCCCCTGGAAAAGGGCGGGGTCATGGCATCATCAGGGAAATTACGTACACGTTGGGCAGCAATCGGGGCGGCTTGTGCGGTCACGCTCGGCGGCGGAACCTTCGGCGTCGTGCAAGCATCAGTTTCTTCGGGTGATCGCGCGATCTATGTGCCTATTTCACCAGTGCGCGTGCTCGACACGCGTTCTGATGTTGGTGTTGCGACCATTCAAGACGCAACACCAGCGTTGTTGACAGTCACTGGCAATATCGCCACAACTGATGGTCAACAAAACGTTGTGCCAACTGGGGCATCAAGTGTTGTCATCAACGTGACCGCAATTAACCCCACGAGTGACGGTTTCGTGTCACTTCGACCAGGCGACGCCACTGGCACACCATCGGTGTCAACACTTAACGTCACAGTCGGCGGAACATTTCCAAACGGCGCG
>CAIQJP010000067.1 GCA_903872155.1 uncultured Actinomycetes bacterium
GGACCATCAAGAACTGCTCGTACATCAAATTGAGTGAGGCCGGTTTCTTCTTCGAGTTCGCGTAATCCACCGATACGACTTGTTTCGTGTTGTTCTACATGGCCACCAGGTGTCGACCACTTCAGGGCTTTGTGTTCAACGAGCAAGGTGTAATCGGCAGTCGGTGAAAAGATCCACGTGGTCGCGCATACATGACCAGCAATTATTGATTGATCACCATGTAACCCTTGTAGCAATTGTGCGGAATAGTCATTTCTGAAATGAAGGCTTACTAGTTCGTGTTCAATTTCTGGCCACGAACCAGGAATATCAATTGTGGGGTGGGGAAATCCCATCGCAGAAAATCAGCGACCCTGAATGAAAGCCATGACTTCAGCACGAGCTGATGAATCAGTGCGGTAGATGCCTCGAACGGCTGTGGTGACGGTTTTGGTGCCGGGCTTGCGCACGCCACGAATCGACATGCAGCTGTGTTCGGCTTCAATAACAACTAAAACGCCAACGGGTTCGAGCATTGATTGCATCGCGTCGGCGACTTGGCTGGTGAGACGTTCTTGAACTTGCAAGCGGCGTGAATAGCCTTCGACTAAACGGGCCAACTTTGACAAACCAGTGAAACGACCCGTTGAGCCTGGCAAGTAAGCGATGTGCGCAATGCCATTGAATGGCAACATGTGGTGTTCGCAGACCGAGGTAAACGGAATATCACGAACGAGCACCATTTCATCATGTTCAATGTCAAACGTTTTTGACAAGTGATGGTCAGGGTCGTTGTTCGTGCCCGACAAAACTTCGGCCCACATGCGCGCGACGCGACCTGGAGTGTCAAGTAATCCATCGCGAGTTGGGTCTTCGCCGATTGCTTCAAGAAGTTCACGAACGGCGCGCTCAGCACGATCGTGATCAACGGTGCGCTGGGCCGGATTCATGGGTTCGGCTTCAATTGTTTTGTCGGCAGACATAGCCCAAACGCTATCGGCGAGCTCAGCCGCCAAAGCCGCCTGAACGAAATAGGTCAGCGAACAGGGCTTCTTCGCGGGAGCGAGCCTCTTGTGTTCGTGTGCCTCGCCCAGCAACCATGAGTTGCTTGATGACGCGGGTCGAGTAAGCCGACTTGCTGGCAATGGTGGTCGCGAGTTCGCGAGCCTGTGAGAGAGCCTCACCGGCGGGTGTCGTGTGAAGCGCAAGTCCAATCTCAACGGCCTCGCTCGCGTCAACCCATCGGGCTGTGAGTAATAGTTCGGCAGCACGTTGCCAACCGATACGGTCGGCGAACAGAACACTGCTCGCAGCTTCCGGTGGCACGCCAAGTTCACTGAACGGAACGCGCATGCGGGCAGACTCATCAATGAGCACGATGTCGCAGAATGGAAGCAGCGTCATGCCGATACCAACGGCAACTCCGTTGACTGCAGCGATGAGAGGCTTGGAGAAAATTTCTAATGCATCAAGCAAAACCGTGAATCCGCCGGCTTTCGAAGTTGTGGGAGCACCGCTCGCGACTCCGGATGCAAGTTCCATCATTTCTTTGAGGTCTTGACCCGAACTAAATGCGGCACCAGCGCCAGTGAGGACCGCAACTCGTACCTCGGCATCTTGGTCGGCGGCGTTCAAGGCATTCGCCAACAATTCGTATTGCTCGCGCGTGAATGCATTCTTACGCTCGGGACGATTCATCGTGATGATGGCAACGCCATCACTGATTTCAATCTCGACACTCATGCGCGTTGGCTGCTCACCGAGAGAACTTCACCGGTCATGTAGCTCGAATAATCACTTGCAAGAAACACAATGACGTTGGCAATTTCCCATGGTTCGGCAAAACGACCGAATGCTTCGCGTTGAGTGAGTTCGGCCAACAATTCATCGCTCGTTACTTTTGCCAAGTTGGCATGCATCGCGATACTTGGTGAGACGGCATTGATTCGCACGCCACGAGGCCCCGCTTCAATTGCTGCGCATCGTGTTAATGCCATGACTCCAGCTTTGGCTGCGGCGTAGTGAGCCTGTCCTTCTTGCGCTCGCCAGCCAAGAACGCTGGCGTTATTGACAATGACGCCAGTGCCACGGGGATACATATGGTTCAAAGCAGCACGAGTGCAACGCATTGTTCCGTTCAATGTGACATCAAGAACCACCGACCATTGTTCGTCGGTCATTTCGTGTAACTGAGCAGTGCCACCAAGACCAGCATTATTCACCAGAACGTCGATCGCGCCAAGTTCTTTTGCTGCTTGTGCAATGAGATTCTGAACACTCTCTTCGTTAGTGACATCGCACGGAATACCAATGACACCAAGTTCGGCAGCTGTCTCGGCCAATCGACGTTCATGTTTGTCAGAGATGACGACGCGGGCACCTTCTTCAATGCATTTGCGCGCCGTTGATGAACCAATTCCGCTTCCGGCGGCAGCCGTAATGAGAACGCCTTTGCCAGCAAGAAGTCCGTGGCCTGGAACGTATTGCGGATTCTTTGTGCTGATATCTGCCATGTTCTGTCCCTCTGTATGAATGATTTTTTTAGGTGTCAGCGCGGAAGACCGAGCACGCGCTCGCCTAAAACGTTGCGTTGAATTTCGTTTGAACCACCGTAGATGGTGTCAGACCGTGTGAACAGGAACAGTTTCTGTTCGAGAGTCAATTCGTAGGGAAATCCTTCGGCGATCAAGCCGGCAGGGCCCATGATGTCAATCATCAATTCACCAAGGTCGCGGTGCCACGTGCCCCAAAACAATTTCGAGATACTTGCTTCAGGCCCGGGAACGCCTTTGGCCGACATGCTTCGCAAAGCATTGAGTTTCAAAAGCCGCAACCCGGTATGAGCCTTGGCAAGTTTTTGGCGAATGCTTGGATCGTCGATCTTGCCAAAGTCGCGAGCGAGCTGGACCGTGGCGTCAAGTTCTCGTTCGAAGCCAACCTGTTGGGCCAGCGTCGAGATGCCGCGCTCATAACCAAGCAATGCCATCGCCACGCCCCAGCCATTGCCGGGAGTACCGACAACCATGTTTGAAGGAGTCGTGGCATCGGTGAAGAAAGTTTCGTTGAACTCGCCGCCTTTGGTGAGTTGCAAGATTGGTCGAACCTCCACACCTGGTTGATTCATGGGAACCAGCAAGAAGGTGAGGCCAGCATGACGTTGCGAACCAGGTTCGGTGCGAGCAACAACAAAACACCAATGACTGACGTGCGCAAGCGAGGTCCAAACTTTTTGACCATTGATGATCCACTGATCGCCGTCTAAGTGGGCTTTGGTTTGCACATTGGCAAGATCGCTTCCGGCGTTCGGTTCGCTGTATCCCTGACACCAGCGTTCTTCGCCACGCAAAATTCCGGGCAAGAACAAATCACATTGTTCGCGTGTTCCGTATTCAATGATTGTCGGAGCAAGGAGATTTTCGCCCATGTGGTTGGTGCGTGCAGGGGCTTCAGCGCGTACGTATTCTTCGGCCCAAATGATTTGTTGATCAACAGTGGCGCCGCGGCCGCCGTATTCGGTCGGCCAACCAAGACCGATCCAGCCAGCGCGACCTAAAACCTTTTCCCATTCAACGCGGATATCAAAGCCGATGTCTTCGTCGCCTGGACCACCACGTCCACGCAGAGTTGCAAAGTCGCCAACCACATTGTCGTGCAACCAGGTTCGGACCAATTCACGAAATTGAACGGGGTCTTGGGGGAGAGCGGCGAGGGCGGTCATGGTGAGGTCTGTTCGTAGGTTTCTGACGAACCGTCAGAAAGTTTACCCCTGATCTCGTCGGGGTGCAGAGGCGAAGACCGTGGGGATTACGGTCAGTTCATGGACTTCAGCATTCCCGAATCGATCCAACAGACCTTGCGTGACCTCGACGCGTTCATCGAACGCGAGATCAAGCCTTTGCAGGCGCAAGATGACAACGAACGTTTCTTTGACCACCGTCGTGAGTGGGCACGAACCGATTATGAGAACGATGGGGTACCGCGTGCCGACTGGGAAAACCTGTTGCGTGAAATGCGTCGTCGAGCTGACGCCGCTGGCTGGTTGCGACTTGCTTTGCCGCCCGAATTCGGTGGCCGCAGCGCAAGCAATTTAGAGATGGCAATTATTCGCGAGCACCTCGCATCAAAGGGCCTTGGTCTTTTCAACGATTTGCAAAATGAATCATCGGTTGTAGGCAACTTCCCAACAGTGTTGATGATGCGCGACTTCGGAACCGAAGAGCAAAAAAAGGAATGGATGCCCGGATTTCTTGATGGAACGAAGCGTTTAGCTTTTGGTTTGACCGAACCAAATCATGGAAGCGATGCGACATACCTGGAGACGACTGCGGTTCGCGATGGTGATGAATGGGTCATCAACGGAATGAAGCGCTGGAATAGTGGTTTACACCACGCCACTCACGACATCATTTTCGCGCGCACTTCAGGCGATGCTGGTAGTCCCGTTGGAATTTCAGCCTTCTTGGTTCCGACTGATTTGCCTGGCTTTAATGTCGATTTCTTCTGGTGGACATTCAACATGCCGACCGATCACGCCGAAGTGTCGATGAAAGATGTTCGTGTTTCCAGCAATGCGTTATTTGGTCGACTCGATCACGGTCTCGATCTCGCGCAACATTTCGTGCACGAAAATCGCATTCGTCAAGCAGCGTCGTCGCTTGGTGCTGCGCAGTACTGCATCAATGAAGCGGTGGCTTACGCCAACTCACGAGTGACGTGGGGGAAGAAATTGTCGAGCAATCAAGGAATCCAATTCCCGCTGATTGAGTTGCACACTGAAGCCGCCATGTTGCGTCAGCTCATTCGCTACACCGCATGGCTCATGGACAATTCGGTGAAGAGCGATCGTCCCGATGTTGAAGGTTTTATGGAGTTCACTCACTTGGTGGCGATGTGTAATTACCGGGCTAATCGTTTGGTCTGCGACGCTGCCGACCGCGCGATGCAAACCTGCGGGGGAGTCGGCTACAGCCGGCACATGCCTTTTGAGCACATCTATCGACACCACCGCCGCTACCGAATCACCGAGGGTGCCGAAGAAATTCAGATGCGCAAGGTCGGCCAACACCTGTTTGGATTTGGCCGCAAATAAATCTTTCAAAATGTTAGGCATACC
>CAIQJP010000068.1 GCA_903872155.1 uncultured Actinomycetes bacterium
CCAAGGTTGTGAACTTCATAACCATTGTTCGTGCAGATGATGTCAACGAGGTTTTTGCCGATGTCGTGTACGTCGCCCTTAACGGTTGCGAGTACAAGAATTCCCTTGGCTGAACTTTCGCCAGTCTTTTCCATGTGTGGTTCGAGGTAGGCAACGGCGGTCTTCATGGTTTCTGCTGACTGCAAAACGAAAGGCAACTGCATCTGACCAGAACCGAACAACTCGCCAACGACTTTCATGCCATCAAGCAAGACATCATTCACAATTGCGAGCGGAGCCAGACCTTGTGTCATTGCGATGTCAAGATCGGCAGTTAAACCTTCGCGGTCACCGTCAATGATGCGCTGCTTCAAGAGTTGTTCAACGGTCCAGTCGGTGCGATCTTCACGGACGGTTTCAACCACGTTCACGTCCGCGAATATTTCCAACAACTTTTTGAGCGGGTCATAGTCTTTGGTGCGGCGGTCGTAAATGAGATCGAGGCACACTTGCTTGTGCTCTTCGGGCATGCGCGATAACGGAACAATTTTGCCGGCGTGCACGATTGCCGAATCAAGTCCGGCTTGAACGCACTCATGCAAGAAAACGCTGTTTAACGCATGGCGTGACGATGGCTTGAGACCAAAGCTGACATTTGAAACGCCGAGAGTGGTGAAACAACCGGGGATTTCTTCTTTGATGCGCTTGATGGCGTCAATGGTGTGCTTGGCATCAAGGCGCAATGCATCGTCGCCTGTTGACAGAGGGAAAGTCAATGCATCAAAGATCAGATCGCTTGCGCTGAGGCCATAACGGTCAACTGCAATGCGGTGGATACGGTGAGCGATTTCAAGTTTCCATTCGACATCGCGAGCCTGACCCTTTTCGTCGATTAAAAGGCAGATCACTGCGCAGCCGTATTCGCGAGCGAGGCTGAAAACGCGGTCCATACGGCAACCGGCCTCTTCGCCATCTTCTAGGTTGGCGGAGTTCAGTATGGCGCGACCACCAATATGCATGAGTCCGGCCTCAAGTACTTGGGGTTCGGTTGAGTCGAGAACAAGCGGGACACTGGCCTGGGTAGCGAAACGACTGGCGATTTCGTCCATGTCGACGGCGCCATCGCGGCCGACATAGTCGACACACACGTCCAGGACATGAGCGCCCTCTCGAATTTGTTCGGTTGCCATCTTTGAACAGTTGTCCCAGTCGCCGGCAATCATTGCTTCACGGAAGGCCTTTGAGCCGTTGGTGTTGGTGCGTTCACCGATAATTAAGAACGACTTGTCTTGAACCATCGGCACTGACGAGTAGATGGAGGAAACACTTGGCTCGATTATTGGTGTGCGCTTTGGCGCGGCCATACCGCTCACTGCATCAACAACAGCCTTCAAGTGAGCAGGGGTTGTTCCGCAACATCCACCAACAATTCCGATTCCGAGATCGTGCACATGGTGATGATGAAACTTGGCGAGCTCAGCAGGAGTGAGGTCGTAGTGCGTACGTCCATCAACAATGCTCGGCAATCCAGCATTAGGTAAAACGCTGATGGGCATTGAAGCGTTTTGACTGAGGTAACGCAGGTGCTCTTGCATTTCGGCAGGACCAGTGGCGCAGTTAATTCCGAAGACATCGGGCTTCATGGCACTGATTGACGTGAGTGCTGCACCAATTTCAGAACCGACCAACATGCGTCCGGTTGTCTCCATGGTGACTTGCACCTGAATCGGGATTTCGCGTCCTTCGGCAACCATTGCCCGACGACATGCGATCATCGCGGCTTTGATCTGCAGGAGATCCATGCACGTTTCGATCAAGAACAGATCGGCGCCACCAACGATGAGGCCACGCGCTTGTTCGACGTAGGCATCACGAAGTTCGGCAAAACGAATGTGGCCAAGGCTTGGCAACTTGGTACCTGGTCCAATTGAGCCGGCGACGTAGCGGGCCTTACCGCTTGATTCGTAATCATTGGCAGTTTCGCGAGCAAGACGAGCAGCCTCAACGTTGAGTTCATACGCCTTGTCGGCAATGTTGTATTCGCTGAGCACTGTTGAGAAGCTGCCGAAACTTGCGGTTTCAAGAACATCAACGCCCACATCAAGAAAGGCCGAATGCATCTGGCGGATGACATCGGGGCGAGTGATGCAGAGATACTCGTTGCAGCCTTCAAGGCTTGCGCCGCCGAAGTCATCTGGCCCAAGGTCGAGACCTTGGACGAAGGTGCCAAAAGCACCATCAAATACGATGACGCGTTCGTTGACTGCAGAGAGATACGGCTGGCGAGACATTGGTCTTCACGCTACCGTTCGGGCACCATCGCCTGAGGGAGTGCGGTTGTGTTGGGGTGGTCGAAACCGATGTGACAGGTGTTGTGCCAGTATCTCGTCGGTTGCCAGAGGGCACTAAGGTCATGCCTATGGCTCGCGTAAGTGTGTACACCCGTGATGGTGATGATGGAACGACGGGCCTTTTCTATGGTGGTCGTGTGCCCAAGGACAGCGTCTTGCCACGGGCTTACGGAACTGTTGATGAAGCCCAATCAGTTTTGGGTGTCGTGCGTGCCGAAGCTGGTCACGGTTCTGAAGTTGAAGCATTGTTGATTCCGATCATGCGTGACCTTTGGGTGCTCATGGCTGAACTCGCGACCTTGCCCGAAAATCGCTCGAAGTTAACCCCTGGGGCATCGTGCGTTGAAGCCTCGATGGTGACTCGGTTAGAAAATCTGATTGACGAACTTGACACTCGTTTTGAGCCGCCGACCGAATTTGTTGTGCCTGGCGGGAACAAGGTGTCGGCGTGGCTTGATGTTGCCCGCACCGTGGTTCGCCGTGCCGAACGACATTCGATTGCGGCTGCTCCAGCGCCCTCGCAAGCGGTGCCGTATCTCAATCGCCTCTCCGATTTGTTGTGGACTATGGCTCGTTGGAACGAAGGAGAAAGCCTTCCCGTGCGCGGCGTGTCATGATTGACACATGGCTTTAACTGTCGAAACTTCACGTTCCATTCCCCGCTCGGCTGACGCAGTCGGATACGCAGTCGCAACATCAGGCGCAGTACCTCGTCAACTTGGTCTGAGTCGCGCCGCATTGACTGCCCATGGCTTTGACGGCAAGGTCGGCCAGACGTTGGTTGTACCGTCGTCAACTGGTCCGACAATCGTCGCGGTCGGTATCGGTGATTTCCGCAAGGCTGATGCCAATGACGTGCGTGACGCTGCGGCAGCACTTGCTCGCGCGTGTTCGCGTCGTACCCATGTTGCAACGAACTTGGTCGACAGTGTTGCACTAGATGCTCGTTCTGCCGCACAAGCGGCTGTTGAAGGATTTACTTTGGCGACCTATCGCTACACCGATCTCAAATCGGCAAAAAGTTCAGTTCCGACATCACTGACGTTGACTGCGTCAAGTGCGCGGGCTCGCAGTACTGAAACCGGTGTTGAGCGCGGACGTACGACTGCAGCGGCAGCAACTTTGGCTCGTGATTTGGCGAACACGCCACCCGCGTATTTAACCGCTCGAATCTTGGCCGATCGTGCCGTTGAAATAGCACGGGCGACTGGGCTTGGCGTTGAAGTCTTCGACAACGACAAGTTAGAAGTGATGGGTTGCGGTGGCTTGCTTGGTGTGAATCGTGGATCAACCGAACCGGCCCGCATGGTCAAGTTGACGTACGCACCCTCTGATGCTCAAGGTCATCTCGTGATGGTCGGTAAGGGCGTCACCTACGACTCAGGCGGAATCAGTTTGAAGCCAAGCGATGGCATGCACGGCATGATGAAGATGGATATGTCGGGTGCGGCGGCGGTGTTGTCAGCGATGAGCACATTGAAGGCGTTGCGTTGTCGTACCGCGGTGACTGGTTACTTGATGTGTACCGATAACCGACCATCAGGAAGTGCCGTCGCAATGGGCGATGTGTTGACTTTCCGTAACGGTAAGACTTCTGAAATTTTGAATACCGATGCTGAAGGACGTTTGATTTTGGCTGATGGATTGTCATTGGCGACCGAGTTAAAGCCAGATGCCATCGTTGACATCGCGACTTTGACAGGTGCTTGCATGGCTGCACTAGGCGCCAAAATCGCTGGTGTGCTCGGAACGAATCAGTCGTTTGTTGATCAAGTCAAGAGTGCCGCTGACAAGGCTGACGAGCCAGTTTGGCAGTTGCCCCTTGAGCGCAGTTACCGACGTTTACTTGACTCAAATGTCGCCGACATGAAAAACATTGGCGGACCATACGGTGGCGCAATTACCGCAGCATTGTTCTTGGCAGAATTCACGGGCGATGTTCCGTGGGCTCACCTTGATATCGCAGGACCAATGAATGTTGATGGCGATGATGGTTGGCTGAGTCGTGGTGCGACCGGATTCGGAACTCGACTACTCATCAACTTGGCACTGGGATTCACGAAGCCAAAGGCGAGTCGCTAATCGTCGGTTGATTGACAGTTCGTCCGCCTGAGTAACCCTCAACGAGGGCCAGTTCAGGGTCGGACTCGGCCCATTGCGCATGAGCTCGTTGTAAATGTTCGGGTAGGCGAGCAAGTTGTTTCATGGCTAATGGTGGAACGACCGAGCGAATGGCGAGGCGATCGCCGACGGGTTGCGCTAAACCAAACATCACTAATCGCTGCACGGCTCGGGCGAATGGATTGGCACGACCTGATTCGTAGCCGAGACCGAGACTGGCGGCCGTCGCGGCCAAATCGATGGCGAAACCATCAGGGTTATTCACCACAGTGACAGCAAGCCGACGAAGCAACCATGTCGCAGTTGGCCCAAGAGTGCTCAGCCAAAAGAGTTCGACGTAATCGCCACACGCATCAAATCCGACCCGTTCCACAATGGGGTCACGCCATGGGATGACGACGAGTTCACTCGTGACTCGATCAAGAACTGTGTTGTGCTTGGTGGTTGTGCTCATGGCGACCTTTCGAAATTTTGACAGCACAAATATGTGAGCGCAGATCGTTCTAGTACGGCGATGAATGCGATACTTTTTGCAAGAAAGCAGGAGACGAAGATCGATGCCGACGTTGATTAACGACATACATTCACCCGAGTTTGCTCTGGTACGCCAGTGGGTTGTCGAAGCACGACGCATCACGGTTTTGACTGGTGCAGGAATATCAACGGCTTCTGGCGTTCCGGACTTTCGAGGACCAAACGGAATTTGGACGAAGAATCCTCAAGCTGAAAAATTCTCAAATATTCAGACGTATAAGAGCGACGAGAGTGTGCGTATCGCTGGATGGAAAGCGTCAAGTGAGCGTCGATTGCAAACTGTTGAACCAAACGTTGGACATCTTGCACTCGTTGAACTTGAACGACGCGGGCAGTTGCGCGGCCTTGCGACGCAAAACGTCGATGGACTGCATTTAGTTGCCGGCAACTCGCCCGAACTTGTTCACGAGGTTCACGGAACCTGGCGATACACGCGTTGTATTGGTTGCAGCGATCGGCTTCCGGTTGAAGACACCTTGCGGCGAGTTGATGCTGGTGAAGCCGACCCGAAGTGTTTGAAGTGCGGCGGACTCATGAAGCGCGATGTGATTCTGTTTGGCGAAGCCCTTGTGCCCGATGTGATCGCCGGTGCAATGGCAGCTGCCGAAGAAGCCGACTTAGTGATGGCGATTGGGACGCAACTGAACGTGACGCCAGCAGCCAATGTGGTGACCCGTGGCAAGGCCGCTGGGGCAAAAGTCATCATCATGAATAACCAGCCCACCGACCGCGATCAATACGCGGATGCATTTTTGATGGGGGACATCACCGAGATGCTTCCCGTCCTCGTGGCAATTCCCGACTAACTAGGTAGGCTTTTGCCATGGCTACCTTCAGGGACTTACTTTCTGCCGCAAAATCGGTCATTACCGAGGTCGACACCGCAACTGCACAAACGCAGATTGCCGCTGGTGGAGTCACGGTTCTTGACGTGCGTGAACCCGATGAATACGCCGAAGGAGCCCTTGTTGGTGCCTTGCATATCCCTCGCGGACACCTTGAAGCCCAAATTGAAGGTCGCATTCTCGACAAAGAGTCACCTGTCATTGTCTATTGCGCCGGCGGAGTGCGAAGTGCGTTCGCCGCAAAGACCTTGGCCGAACTTGGTTATTCCAATGTCTTGTCGATGGCCGGAGGGTACGGCAAGTGGAAAGACGAAGGTCGCGTTTGGAAAGCGCCCGCATCGTTGACCCCCGAACAAATGAATCGCTATAAGCGCCACTTGCTGCTTCCCGAAGTCGGTGTTGAAGGTCAATCAAAATTGCTCAACAGCAAAGTCTTAATGCTGGGCGCTGGTGGACTTGGTTCACCCGCAGCGTTATATCTCGCAGCCGCTGGTGTTGGAACTATCGGCATTGTCGACATGGATGATGTTGATGCCAGCAACTTGCAGCGCCAGATTCTGCACAACATCGAGCGAATCGGTGATCGCAAAGTTGATTCAGCAAAAAAGACGATCAACTTGCTCAACCCTGATGTCAAAGTCATTACCTATGACACGCG
>CAIQJP010000069.1 GCA_903872155.1 uncultured Actinomycetes bacterium
GTATCGATTAACAATCAGGCAATTCCACTACTCGATCAATGGGCCGTGCACACAGGAAATGCCAAGTTCAACTCGATTTCGGGTGCGACATATACCAGCAAGGCTTACAAGCAGTCTTTGCAGGCAATCATTGACGGAGTCATTGGGTGAACACATCTCTCGCGCAACCTGTTCGCCGTTCGGCCCCGATGATGGGATCGGTCGCGAGCATCCATGTGCATGACGATGCGCCCGGTGATCTTGTTGACGTCGTGATTGCAGAGGTTTTCGCCGAGCTTGAACAATATGAAGCTATGTTCTCAACATTTCGTATGAGCAGTGAAATCAGTCGTATCAATCGGAGCGAATTACACTTACTTGACGCATCGCGTGAAGTAATTGATGTGCTTGATGCATGTTTCTTTCTTGAAGGTGCGAGTGATGGTGCATTTTCGACGAGGCGCAATGACGGGAGTCTTGACCCCGCTGGATTTGTCAAGGGCTGGGCGGTCGAACGGGCCTCGCGGCGTTTCGACGCTGCCGGATTAAAACATTGGTATGTGTCGCTCGGCGGAGACATGCAGATGGGTGATCCTCCACCAAATGGTGATGGGCGCGATGGATGGCAAGTAGGGATCGCCGACCCATTACATCCTGGTGAAGTAGTTGCTGCGCTTGCAATGCAACGCGGTGCCGTGGCGACTTCGGGTTCTGCCGAACGCGGGCGACACATCATTGACCAGCGCAGCGGTGTGAGCAACGAGTATTGGTCATCGATAACGGTGACAGGACCGAGCTTGACGTGGGCCGACGCCTTTGCAACAACTGCCTTTGTCATTGGTGAAGAAGGGCTAACTTGGGTGCACCGATTTGAGGGTTATGCCGCGATGGGCGTTCGTCCAGATGGCACTCTCGTCACAGTGCAGCGTTAAGACGGTTTTCTTCGCGTGAGCGCAGGGCAGTATTGACACGTTGACGCTCGAGAACCTGTTGCAAGCTTTTTGCTGCTTGAGGAATGTCATGCTCAGAAAAAAACGACTGAATTTCGGTTTCTAACTCGGGTGTATTGAGAAACTTCACAGGATCAATCATGCGAATAATGGTGTTCGTCGGAAATTTCTGTTGTGCCATATCCCAATTTTGACGAATGAATTTCCAAGCGAGAATGCCGTTATTTCGTAGTGCAACGCAGCGAGCCAAAACAAATGGAGCATTCTGACTTTTCACTTCACCAGCAACTGAAAAGGCACAGGTGCGCAGTACAAGTTCTGGATCATCAAAATCGGTGAGTGCATAGAGATAGCGCAATTGATCCTGAGGGTTGTCGGTCGTGCGGAATTTCTCAAGGAAGTAGTCGTATTCTTTGGTTCCGCCAGTTGAGGCGACCACCGTTGTTGCGGCAGCCACCAGTTCGGGGTGAACCGAATTGGATTGTTCGTCATGCTGAGCGAGAAGCTCTCGGCATTTTTCTTGAGCTGCTCGATCATTACCGTTCACTGCAAGAAGTGTCACGAGGAGTCCACGAAGTTTGGCTCGCAGGTCATCTTCGCCGGCTCGTGCGTGCCAGCCGAGCTCAGTAACGACTGGGGAAACGAGTGCGAGAATACGTTGCTGAAGTTTCGGATAATTGGTCTCGTCCAGTAGACGACCGCATCCACGTAGTCCGATTGCGATGGCTTGCCAAACCGCAAGATCACGTTCATCAATAAATCCGCTGACGAAACCTATGTAATCAATCGCTTGAAGCCGACCAGCAACGACGGCATTCCAAGCGTCGTCAACCAAGCTGTAACGCTCGATAGTGGCCAGTTGAGCAAGTTCATGGCCCTGTAAGCGCGACAACAGTTCAGGCGAATAAGCAACGCGGTAGTAGCCGTAACCGCCAGCATTCACAACGATTGCGGCGTTGTCGTTAGAGATATCAATTTCTAATGCTTGATCTGACAATAAGTACTTGGTCTCGATGCCGTTGATACGAATATGAATCGGTACGAGCCAGTTTTGCGGATCATCAAGCGATTCGGGTGTAAAGGTAAATCGTTGTTGTTGAAGAATCAGTTTTGTTTTTGTTGCATTCAGGCTTGCAAGAATGAGCGGGTAGCCAGGTTGCCAGATCCACGAATCCATCAATTCACGTACAGGCTCGCCGCCATCGGCTGACACTGCAGTTTCAATTGCATCCCACAGATCCGATGTTTCGGTATTGCCATACGAATGGGTGTTCAAGTACAGGCGTATACCTTCACGAAAACGATCAGCACCGAGATACTGCTCGAGCATGCGTAAGAGCGAGCCACCTTTTTGATACGTGAGGACATCAAACATGCCTTCACAATCTTGAGGTGAGCGCACTGCAAATTCAACCGATCGGGTATTGACGAGTGAGTCAACTTCAAATGCGGCAGAACGCTCAAGTGAGAAACTTGTCCAGCGTTGCCATTCGGTTCGGAATGATTCAACTGCGGCAACTTCCATAAAGGTTGCGAATGCTTCGTTGAGCCAAATTCCATTCCACCATTTCATGGTCACAAGGTCACCAAACCACATATGGGCAAGTTCGTGACTGACGACATCAGCGACATTTTGTTGATCAGCTTGGGTGCTGGTTGCTGGATCGACGAGTAGAAGGCTCTCTCGATACGTGATGCAACCCACGTTTTCCATCGCCCCAGCTGCGAAGTCGGGTAATGCGACCATGTCAATTTTGGCATCGGGGTAGGGGATCCCGTAGTAGTTGACAAACCAACGCAGGCTTTTTGCTCCAACATCTAAACCAAACTCGGTGAGGTGACCCTTGCCCGGAGTATGAACAATGCGAAGTGGTACGCCACCAACGTCGACCGGAGCAGTTGCTTCTAGTTTTCCGACCACAAAAGCTACGAGGTAGGTGCTCATGGGCATGGTGTCGGCAAATCTGACGGCGACTTTGTTGCCTTGTTCGCGAGTGATGACGGAGCGTGAGATTTCGGGCCCGTTACTAATCGCTAAGTGGTCGGGTGACGCGATCAGGGTTGTCGCAAAAACCGCTTTGAAATCGGGTTCGTCAAAGCACGGAAAAGCACGGCGACAATCAGTTGATTGCATTTGAGTCGTTGCCACGACTTGTTTTTCGCCATTTTCGTCGACGTATGTGCTGCGATAAAAGCCCCGAAGTTTGTCATTGAGGATGCCAGTGAAGACGATGTCAATCATTGCGACTCCGGGCTGTAGTTCTTCAATGAGTCCAATGAAAAGTCTCTCGGTCTCGACATCAAGGCTGAATGGAGCGGGCTGACCATCAACAAAAACCGACTTGATATCAAGTTCGATCGAGTTCAAGACAATTAGTCGGGTTGCGGCTAATGCTTGAACTGTGATGAGGGCTTGGCCGTCAAAGGTGGATTCGTTGAGATGGGGTTCAAGCGTCAGGTCGTAATGGCTCGGAACGATGTGTCGGGGAAGACGGAACGGGTCAAGTTGGCTGCGGTCGGTGGGCGAATCAATCTGCGGAGAAGTCACGCCCCGAGCGTACTGTGGAAGCCGTGATAGGTGCCATGTCCGCCATCTAGTTTCACCTATGGGAAACCTGTTCAGTTGGTCGTGAGGGACTAGCGTTAAGGCTCGTGTCTACGCAGCCAATCTCTGAACCGATTTACGACGTTGTAGGAATTGGCAACGCACTTGTTGATGTCATCGCTCATGCCGACGATGACTTCATCTCGCAACAATCTCTCGTTAAGGGTTCGATGACTCTCGTTGATACCGATCGAGCACTTCATCTCTATAAGGCGCTTGGTACAGCAGTTGAAATGAGTGGTGGTTCGGCCGCAAATACCGTTTGTGGAGTTGCCAGTTTTGGGGGCAAAGCCGCGTATATCGGCAAAGTTAGTCATGACGATCTGGGTGAAGTTTTTGGTCATGACTTGTTGGCAGTTGGAGTGCATTTCAGTCCAGGACATCACCTTGACGGAATCCCGACTGGTCGTTGCATCATCGTTGTCACGCCAGATGCACAACGAACAATGAATACCTTCTTAGGAGTTTCATCATTTATGGAGCCCAATGACGTTGATGTGTCGGTTGTTTCATCAGGCAAAGTCCTCTACATGGAGGGATACCTGTTCGATCGTGACGATGCGAAGGCAGCATTTCGTAAGGCCGCGCGGGCGGCGCACGAAGCGGGTCGTGAAGTTTCATTAAGTCTGTCGGACAGTTTTTGCGTTGATCGTCACCGCGACGATTTCCGAGCGCTCGTCGCTGACGAAGTGGACATCTTGTTTGGTAATGAAGATGAGCTTTTGTCGCTCTATCAACTGGACACTTTTGAGGCGGCAGTTGCCGCAATTCGTCGCGACAGTTCGTTGGCCGTCATTACACGTGGTCCTCGTGGGGCTTCAATAATCACGCGCGAAGAGATCATCGATGTGCCGGCCGAAGACGTGCTGCATGTTCTTGACACCACCGGTGCTGGCGATTTATATGCATCTGGATTCTTGTTCGGATATACCAACGGGTACACGTTGAAGGAATGCGGAATACTTGGTTCAATCGCCGCTGGTGAAGTGATTTCGCATGTTGGTCCACGTCCACTTGTCGAACTGCATACTCTGTTACCAAAGTTCTAAGGACGCATCATGAGTCGTGGCTCAAGTCGTGACATCGCAGAGAAGTGGTTACTGGCCGAACCTGACGAAGATATGCGTCATGAATTGCAAGCACTGATTGACGGTTCAATCGCAGAACTCGAAGACCGATTTAGCGGTCGATTGATGTTTGGGACCGCGGGGCTACGTGCTGAGGTTGGAGCAGGTCCGAATCGAATGAATCGCCTCGTGGTTCGGCAAGCTGCTGCCGGACTCGTTGATTACTTGTTGCGCAATGTTGAAGGATCAGCGGAAGCCGGAATCTTGATTGGTTTTGACGCGCGTCGAAAGAGCGATGTGTTTGCACTTGATACCGCTCGCGTTGCGGCTGCTCGGGGGATGAAAGCGATGTTGCTGCCCCAATTGCTTCCAACGCCCGTGCTGGCATGGAATATCTTACGAATTGGCGTTGCGGCTGGGGTGATGGTGACTGCGAGTCACAATCCGCCTCAAGACAACGGATACAAAGTGTATTTAGGGTCGGGTGCACAGATAGTTCCACCGCACGACGTTCATATTTCGGATGCAATTGAAAGTTTTGATCCGACTGAAGTCGAACTTGCACCAGAGAATTCGCCATTGATTGAAGTTCTTGGCAGCGCATGTATTGATGAATACCTCAATTGGCTGCCGACCGTGCGATTAGTGGGTGACTTGCCGAGTATTAAAGTCGCGTACACCGCAATGCATGGTGTGGGTGGCGACACTGCAGTCAAGGCATTCGCTTCGGCTGGATTTGCGCCCCTCGTTATCGTTGAGGCTCAACAAGAACCAGATGGTTCGTTTCCGACTGTTGCATTTCCAAATCCAGAAGAACCAGGCGCCATGGATTTGGTCATTGAACTTGCCCGGCAAAGTGGTGCAGCGATTGCTCTTGCGAATGATCCTGATGCTGATCGTTTAGGAGTTGCGATTCCAACCAGTGGTGATACGTCTGGTGATTGGCGACTCTTGCGCGGAGACGAAATTGGCTGGTTGCTCGGTGATCATATTTTGCGCCATACGCAAGGTGATGATCGCCTCGTTGTGACGACGTTGGTGTCGTCATCGTTGCTTGGAAAAATGGCCCAAAAGAACGGTGTTGCTTTCGAGGAAACCTTTACCGGCTTTAAATGGATCGCCGATGCAGCCATGCGTCGATCTGATAAGCGATTAGTTTTCGCCTATGAACAAGCACTCGGGTATCTCGTAGCCGATCGTCCTCTTGATAAAGACGGAATCTCTGCGGCGCTGTTAATGACTGAAATTGCTTCGTTAGCCGCACGAGATGGCGTGACTCTGCAAGATCGTCTCGACCAAATTGCTGTCGAGTATGGACAACATGTGACCGCTGAATTGAGTGTCAAAATGAGTCCGAGTGAAGGGGCTGCGGTTGTGCAGCAACTGCGGGAAAATCCACCACAGCTGATTGGTGGACGAGTTGTTGCTGGCATTGAAGATTTTCCAGCAGCCAATTTGTTACGCGTGTGGCTTGACGAAGTGGGCGGACGTGGAGTGCGTTTGCAAATTCGTCCAAGTGGAACTGAGCCGAAAGTGAAGTTGTACGGCGAAGCAGTCGATATGGCCGAGATCGAACTGAAAAAACTCTTGGCTGCTCTGGCGCCCAACTGATTATTCGGCGGTACCGACCGGAGTGTTGTCGATGATTTGGTCTAAGTACTCCGACAAGCCGTAACCAACTTTGCCTTTGTGCTCGTCACTCACCATCGTCCACTGAGTCATACCTTCACTGATTCGAGTGGTCAACCATTCGCCATCGGGCGTCTGACGACGATTACGCAATGGGATCAAACTCATCACATCACCAGTGAAACGCCATTCGCGATCGCTGCGGCTTGACTTGAGCACTGCCTCAATCTTGTCGTGATACGTATCTTCGCCTTGGAAGACAGTGGAGATTTCGGCATGATCGCAGTAATGCATCTGACCGTTTTCCCATACGAATCCGCCGCGGGTTCCGGGTCCTTCTTTTTTGGCCACTCGCGACAACATGAAGCCGAGGTTCTCATCAAAGTTGGCAGTGAGCCAGCGGTAGTACCAAGGGGCTTGCCAATAGCGCGGGCCCCACGAGTGGTCACGCAAACCGAAGCCATTGATTTCCCATTCTTGATCACCGACGCGAATTGTTCCATGCGCTTGAATCAACTGCTCGTAATGACCTTTTGCGAATTCTTCGCCTGGAGCTTCGTGCGGTGTGTCGGGTTCGCCGCCAAACATGCTCGAGCGTCCTTGTCCTGTGAACGTGATGTGCGCTTCGCATTCTGAATATGGGTTGTTCTTGAATGCGGTCTTTGGATCAACCATCTGCTCGGGTTCGGCGAGAACGACAACTTTGCCTGCGAAATCAATTTTGAGCTCTTCAAATGGCTTCACCATGGTCCACGTAAGACCACCGGCATCAAGCTGATTGTTATTTTCGATTGCCGGTCGCTTGAACATGAAAGCAACCGAGCCGTCGGGCAGATAAATGCATACCGTCATTTCGGCGATGCCCTCATTGGCGCGGTTGCCCATGCGGAACCAGCCACCAACTTTGTTCACCGGATCAAAACAGTTGATGTACATGCTTTCGTTGAAGTTCGATTCGGGACCGAGTTCGTGCATGTATTCATCGGAAGGATCAAGTCGTACGCCCATGAGCCCACCGTAGCCGTTTAGAACAGAGTTAATTGCTCCCAGGTGACGGCTACATCGGTCACGGCTTGCCAGGTGAGCTTTTTGCGCTTGCCAGGTCTTTTGACCTCAAGGTGTTCAGGGCGCAACGAACGTGCTGCCCCGTGAGCATCGTGCACGGTAATACTGCCGTCGCGCTCAACATAAGCGATACGTCCGGTTTGCCAACGTCCTCGATCGGCTCGGCGAAATCGCACTTCTTCGCCAGCGGTGAGTCCGATGCTGTGCAAGACCGCGGCTTGATCGACCGATGACTTTTCGGCGGCAGCCTTGGCCGAGGCAGAGCGTGGGGCAGTGGCCTTCGGAGGCATTCTTAACCTTTTCCGTAAACCCGAGCTTGAAGTTTGCGCATTCCCGACAGCCAACGATCGCGATCGGCGGCCTTGCGTTGTTCGAATTCGGCAACTTGCGGGTGGGGAAGAATGAGGAACTTTTCTTGCTCAATTGCGTCAGACACAACAATTGCAACTTCATCAGGTTCAAGGACATCGCCTGCGGAACGAACAACATCACTTGCGATTCCGGCACCAGGAGTATCGCCTTGACGCAACATGTTGGTGTTGACACCTTGTGGACATAGACAACTGACACGAATACCGCGATCTCCATAGGTAATCGCCAATGATTCAGCGAAGGCGACAGCTGCGCTTTTCGTCATTGAATAGGGCATCGAACCGATTTGGCTGAGGAGTCCGGCTGCTGACGCAGTTGAACAGAAGTATCCACGTCCAGCTGTGAGCCAATCTTCGATCAAATATTTAGCGGCCCATCGATGTGCGTGAACATTGACATTAAACGCCAAATTCCAATCAGACTCTGAAGTTGTTTCAATCAGGGTTCCGTTGCCCACGCCAGCGTTAGCGAAAAATAGGTCAATTCCGTTTCTGCCATCTTGCGATAAGAATTGTCGGGCAGATGCCACTAGTTGCTGATTGCCGATTTCGCTAGAAACGTCGGCGGTGACAGCCAATGCTGAATTCGGCCGTTTGGCATTGAGTTCGGCGGCCAACGCAGTGATTCCGGCCTCGACAACATCAGAAACCACGACGAATGCCCCCAGATGGTGAAAGCGCCGTGCGAGGGCTTCTCCGATCCCTCCAGATGCACCCGTGACGACTGTTCCGGCTCCGTGAAATTCCATATTCAGATCGTAGGGGCTAGGTGCTGTGCCCGACGACGCCTTGGCTGACCATGCCCAGAAAAAAGACTGAGATACGATGCACATATCGGCGCGTTCTATGCGTTACTTTCTCAGTAGCGAGTTGTTCAAGCCGAACGATTTTCAGAAAATCCGTAACCAGAGGAGCATTCAATGACCGATACGCAGGTAGCCGACGTGATGACCGAACTTGAAATCAGTGACATCAAAGTCGTCTCCGCCGACGTCATTAACGAAGCACTCTCGATCATCGATTCGGCTTTGTCCGATTTGGTCAAGCGCGAATTGGTATCAACAGGCGAAGTCAGCGACATGTTGCTTGACGTTCGAAACTTGTTGACGACTGCAATGCGTGGCTGATTAGCCAATTAGTCCGTTCTTTTTCGTCTTCTTTGGTGATGACGATTTCTTTACCTTGATGTTCAGTAACTCAGCAAATGATTCTTTGAGATGCTGATGTAGTAATTGCGGATTTTCAATTGCTCCTGAATCCATATGAAGGCCCATATCGAGATGGCCAACATGCGAGAGGAGTGTCAAATTAAAGGCGACGCCTCCAATCGGACCAAGTGGGAAGTTGTTGAGGATTTCCGCTCCGGCCACAAAGACTGGCAAAGGTGTTCCCTTGACGTTTGAGGTTGCAAAATCAACAGTCTGCGACTGCAGACGAGCGATGCGGGTCAAGATTCCGGTGGGCAACGAAGCCGAGAGAGCAGAAATTGCGTTCAAGGCTTGAGAGGCAGAATTGCCGTTCGCGTCGATCGTTGCTTGGTGAACGAGTTCAAAACGATCTTTGGGTTTCATTTCGCCTGTCGGCACGAGTAGGCGGGCCAACGAAAAGGCATTGGTTTGTGAACCATCACCAGATTCTTTGCGGGTACTGATTGCCATTGATGCCCGCAAATGATCAATGGGTGAACCGAGCTCACGGTGATAGCGGCCAGATGCATCGCTCGCCGCAGTGAGAAGAATTGTGTTTAATGTGCCGCCCATCGATCGGGCCACCTCGCGAGTTTCTAAAAATGGTATTTCGAGGACTTCGCTATGTCGTTTGAGAGTGCGCGAAGTCCACAGCGGAGACTTAGCAGGATCGACATCGGTCATCTGTCCAAGAAGTCCGCGCAAAGTTTCGATCGTGACTGAACCATTAGTTGGAATTTGAGTTGGGTCGGCGAGGAGATCGCGAATTTGTCTGACGACCGCCAAAGGCATTTTCAATGGGCCAGATAACAGGTCGCGCCAAAGATCAAGGTTCAACATGTTGGTTTGTGCTGAGACGTTTCCGATGCTTGAGGCGTCTAGTGGAAGTGGATCGGCAGCATCACGTTCAAAATCAAAAAACTGCAACGACAGTTGCACGCTTCCCTCGCCATCAGCGATGGTGTGATGAAGTTTTTCAACCAACAACGCCTGTCCATTTTCTAAACCTTCAATCACCACGAATTGCCAAAGCGGTCGCGTGCGGTCAAATGGATCGGCGGTGATCAGAGTGGCGATGTCTAGTGCCTGACGCATTGTTCCTGGAGCAGGTACGGCAATGCGGCGAACGTGATAATCAATATTGAAGTCAGGATCTTCAACCCACAAAGGCGGGGTCAAATTTGCTGGAGTTGATTGCACTTTTTGTCGCAAGCGAGGAATAGCAATGGAGGCTCGCTCCATGCGGCGGCGAAAGCGATCAAAGTCAGGAGAGCGATCAAGAAGTGAAAGATTTGAAAAAGTTGACGTGAGGTACGGGTCTTTATCGAGTCGCCACATGAGTCCTTCGGCATCGGACATTTTGTGGTCGAAGCGGATCTCCGTAGCCATAACTCTCAGGCTACGGTTCTTGGGCGATGAAACAATTTGGGTCAATGTTTGCAGGGGTGCTCGTCGTCGCAACGCTTGCCGGTTGCGGTCACGAACAGCAGGTCACGGGCAACTTTGATTCCGAACCCTTGACGACCATGATGCAAACTGAGTCAAAATTTGGTGACATTGCACTCGGTTCAGATGCATGGGAAGTGGTGATTTGTCAGATTCCGCGAGACACAACTGACCCAATTTTTGAACCAGACAATGAACGACTCAACCTTTCGAGCGCTGACATCGTGAACGAATTAGGTCCGGTCGTCGACTACTTCAGCCGTTGGTCGAATGGGCGCTATTCGCCGAAGTTCACTGCTGTCAACGGAGTATCTATCAGCGCCGACGAAAAATCTGATGTGTGTGTCGATCGAGCCTTGGATCAATCCTTGGATTCAACTCACGGAGTCTTGGTGATTGCTAATGCGCAACATACCGAGACGGCTGTGGGTGGATGGGGGCGGCCGGGCTCACCCTGCGTGAAAAGTTGTTCAGCTCGTCTCACTCGCCGTGCCGTCTATGTAGGTGCATCAGACTTCATGCCATATTGGAAAGGTCACCCACCTCTTGATTTGATTGAGCACGAAATGGGTCACGCTCTCGACTGGCCACACAGCAGTACTTCAGTTGACAACTTTGGTAATGGCGTCTACGACAGTGCAGTTGATGTCATGAGCAATAGTGCGGCACCTCGCGATATCAATTCAGATGAGCGTAATGCGCCTGGGTCTTTGGGGATCAATATGTATCTGGCAGGTTGGCTTGATGACGGAAACGTTGCGCTTGTTGACAGCGGAACAAAGTCGTTCGAACTCGTGGCAACAAATACCGAACTAGTTGTTGACGGATTGCGTTTAGTGCTTGTGCCACTGAATAACTCAACAGTTATCTCCGTTGAAGTCATTGGGGCAACGGGGGATAATCGGCATTTGCTCCACGATCGTGTGGTTGTCCATCAAATAGAGGTAGTGGGAATGAATGGCTTTGAGCGGCGTCAGACAGTGCTTGATGCCGACCTCCAAGTGGGAAAATCATGGTCAAACGGAAAAGTTGCAATCACTGTGAAGCAATTGGTGACAACCAACTCAGTCTCGACTGCCAAGATTGAAGTACGAATCGCGCCGTAATTGAGTTATTTCATCAGTTTGACGATGGGGCGAACTGCAAGCCCGAGTACGAGTCCAACACATGCTCCACCGATGACATCTGATGCGTGATGAATGCGCACAAATGCTCGACTAGTGCCGACGATCGCAGCAATTCCGAACCATAAAGGAGCAGACTTCTTTCCATCCAAAGTTGTCAACACAACTGCGGCGAAAGTTGCCGCACTGGCGTGGCCACTTGGGAAGCTGCTCGTCGATGGCGCGCGGACCTCAAAGCGATCATCGCCACTCGACGTGGGGCGATCGCGCTTGAAAAGTCGTTTGACTCCTTGATTCACAATCAACGATTCGGCACCAAGTAAGGCTGCGATGGCCAAAGCCTGCGAAGCGCGTTTGTGACCCGTCATGGCGCGTGAAACTGCGATGAGATGCCACACCACACTGAAATCACCTAGTCGACTGGCAGCCAAAAACACTCGACCTGCGGTCTTTGACGAGCGCACGATTTCGAGCAACTGATCAACCCGCTCATCAAATGCATCAACCGATGGGCCAAAAATTCCAGTTCCTGGAGTTAGCTCATCGGAGGATTCGGACATCAGGGTTCCAGAGTGTCGGCAAAAGTGTCGATAATTCGCGCCACACGAGTTGGGTCGACGAACGGCCCAAAGTGATCAAGGTCGCTGTATTCGATGTGATTACCTTGGGGGAGGCGATCAGCAATCGCCTCAGCAAATCCTGAGGGCTGGAAAGGCTCGGGATGTCCGCTCAATACCCAGACCGGAATATCAAGTTCGGACAACTTCTTCCAGAGATTGGGAATCTCTGGATTGCGGAAATTCTCTGACTCAAGAGCGGGATCACATTTGAGATGAATAGTGCCGTCATCTGCTTGGCTAAATCCACCACGCACATATGCCTCAAGAGCTTCGGGCGTGAAGTGAGTCATGGGCATTTTGTTTGAATAATTCTCAATTGCTTCTTCAAAGGATTTGAAGCTCTTCTTGCGACGGGCAGCACCTTCGGCCAAGTTGTTTGGACGATTAGCGGGCATGCGTACATCATCGGGTTTCACGATTGGTTCGTACAACAACAATCCGCGAAACAGGCCAGGGTTTTTGATCGCAGCGATGAGAAGGGTTGCTCCGCCCATCGAATGTCCGACTCCGATGATGCCACCTGGTTCGTTAATTGATTTCGCACATGCCGTCGCATCGGCACCGTAACCAGCCCACGCGACTTTCCAATCTTTGGGAGCTTTCGTGTCGCCGTGACCACGATGGTCGAATGAGTAACAATGAAATCGCTTAATCAAGTTGTCGGCGACTGGCTTCCAACACAGACCATGAAATCCGTTGGCGTGCGAAAGCAACATGTTGGGGCCGGTGCCTCCCATGTCATACATTTCAACTTTGACGCCGTTAGTAGATGCGACTTTCACGATGCGGTTCTCACTATTTCTCGATAGTGAGGCTCAGTCGTCGTTGCGACGACGCTTTCTCCAACCGATGAACAACCGATCAAGAATGACGCCGAACGCAACGGCGACGCTGAGATTGACCCACTGCCGACTGTTGATTTCGAAGAAAAGGAAGTTTACGGGCAATCTGTCCCGGTTCTGCAGAACGAAGATCGCAACAATCGCCACAAGCACAGCAAAACTTATGAGTCGCCAAGGCGTATCTTTCGTGTTGTTGCCCTGTTGCTGGTCTTTTGTCGAATTGTTGTTCATGATTCACTGTCCTGACGATCAGTTATTTTCGGGTTTTTTGACCGATGGTTCGCGGGGAAGGCCAAGTAAGCGTTCACCAATGATGTTTCGCTGCACTTGACTTGTCCCACCGGCGATACGGCCGCCCGGTGCCGACAGCACTCCAAATGCTTCGGGTCCAACGAGTAACGAATCCATTCCCGAAATGTTCGAGCGCAATATCGAAGTTTCGAACATCATCTCGGTGATGCCCAATTTCATGAGCGATGCTGCGGTTGAAGCAACTGGTCCTTGACGCTGAGCCATGGCTTTGTAAGCCATTCCCTTCGATAGCAACTTGGTGACCTCTTGACGCTCGGTCGGTGACAGCTCGCGCCCTTCGGCAAGACGAGAAATTGAATCAAGACGACGTTCGAGTGAAATCACGCTTGTTCCGATGTGGCCCCGTTCAGAAGTCAGCACAGCCATGCCCACACCCCAACCACCATGAAGTGGTCCGAGTAACGCATCGGCGGGCATTGCAACATCGGTAAAAAACACTTCGTCAAATTCGGCTTCACCAGTCATTTGCTTGAGCGGACGAATTTCAATTCCGGGCAAACTCATGTCAAGTAAAAAGAAACTGATGCCTTCATGTTTGGGTGCATCAGGGTTGGTGCGGGCCATCAAGATTCCCCAGTTGCTGTAGCGACCGCCGGAGCACCAAACTTTCTGACCGTTCACAATGAAGCGGTCACCATCGCGCTCGGCTTTGGTGCTGAGTGAACCTAAGTCGCTACCTGCGCCGGGTTCGCTGAATAATTGACACCACACATGATCGGCGCGCAACGAAGCATTGAGATGTTTTGCTTGTTGTTCGGGTGTTCCAAATTTCTGTACTGCACCACCAGTGAGCACCAAGCCCACCATGTTGAAAACACCTGGCACTCCAACGAGCGCACATTCATACAGCCACTGTGCTTGGTGGGCAGCGGTTAATCCTTGCCCGCCGAATTCAACGGGCCAATGAATGCCAGCTTTGCCCGAAGCGTAGAGATGCTTCTGCCACGCCAAACCTTCATTCACCATGTCGGGGGGACAGATGGCACCATAATCACGTGGAGCAAGATGCTTATTTTCGGCCAACCATTGTTTGGCTTCCTGAGCGAATTCGTCCACTGTGATCACGGCGTGACCTCCCAAAAGTATGAGTGAGTCTTATTTGAAGAAGTTCAAGAACAATGCGGTCTCTTCGCCGAGGTTGTTCGGCACCGAGAACGAATCGCGATTGGTGATGGTGTCCCAATTGTTCTGGACATCTTCGGGCGAGAGTGTTGGCGAGTAGTAGCCATTGGTTTCACCTAAGAACACGTGAGCAACACGGCCGCCACCGACAGAGAAGAGTTGTCCACTGACTGGGCAGTCTTCGTGGGCCAAGAATGCAACGAGGGGTGAAACCAAGCCTGGATCGAGCTTGTCTTTGAGAGCTCCCAAGATGTCTTCAGTCATACGTGTCATTGCGAGCGGGGCAATGGCGTTGGCCTTGATGTTGAAGCGAGCGCCTTCGACTCCGAGCACGCGGGTGAAACCAACGAGTCCCATTTTGGCCGCGCCATAGTTGGTCTGACCGAAGTTACCGAAAACACCAGCAGCTGATGACGTTGAAATGATGCGGCCGTAACCCTGTTCGCGCATGTGCACAAATGCGGGTTGAGTGACGTAGAACGCTCCCTTCAAGTGAACATCAAGAACGGGGTTCAACAGATCGGGTGTCATGTTGTGGAACGCCTTATCGCGCAAGATGCCAGCATTGTTAATCACAATGTCAACGCGACCGTAAGTGTCAATGGCGGTCTGCACGATTGCGGCGCCACCTTCTGGAGTTGCCACCGAGTTGTGATCGGCAACGGCTTCGCCGCCAGCGGCCTTGATCTCGTCGACGACTACTTGTGCTGCCGAAGCATTTGCTCCTGTTCCGTCAACTGAACCGCCGAGGTCGTTGACAACGATCAGCGCGCCGCGCTTGGCCATCATCAAAGCGTGTTGGCGACCGAGGCCACCACCTGCTCCGGTGATAATTGCAACTTTGCCGTCGTAACCGAGTGCTGACATTGTGACTCCTAAAGATGTGAGGGGTGATTGGGCATTTCTATAAAACTGCAGGTCTGACGCTACCCGAGAGACTTCAGGGCAATCTCAGTCAGCGCCTTGTAATCAAGTTTGCCGTTTCCTGCGCGCCCGACAGTGGCGATTGAAATGACGCGCTTCGGGGCTTTGTACGCGGCGTGGTGCTGTTTGATGAAGGCGATGAGGTCGGCCTCAACAATTGTTTGGCCGGGCAGCGGCTCAACTAGCGCCGTAATGGCCTGTCCAAAGCGTTCGTCAGGAACGCCGACCACGGCTGCATCAGCCACTGTGGGGTGCAGTTTGAGGGCTTCTTCAACTTCTTCGGGGTATACCTTTTCGCCGCCAGTGTTAATGCACTGACTGCCACGACCTAAAAGTCGCACCGTCCCATCGGCATCGATACTTGCCCAGTCGCCAGGAATTGACCAACGAACGCCATTAATGACTTGGAAAGTCTTGGCCGACTTCTCGGGGTCTTTGTAATAACCGATTGGTGTGTTGCCTTTAAGTGCAACGCGACCGATCTCGTCGCTACCCGCCTGCACTTCGCGACCATCTTCGGTGAGGATCTTGGTATTTGGTCCCAATTCAAATGATGCAGTTTTTGAATCGCCAGCTGCCGAGGTGGTGTTTTGGGCCATGCCGATTGCTTCAGACGAACCGAGTGCATCAACCATGACGAGTCGTTCGCTGTGGCGTAACAGGCCGGCTTTTGTTTCGGCGGCAAACATCACACCGCTTGAAACGATGACGCGCAACGAAGAGATATCCCATCTACTTGGTTCGGCATCGAGCGCGCGCAGGATTGGTTTGGCAAAAGCGTCACCAACGATCGACATCGAATTGATTTGGTATTTCTCAATGGTGTCAAGAAGTTCAGTTGGCTCAAACTTTCGCCCAGGCATGGTGATGATGCATCCCGCAACCATCAAGTTGCTCATCGCATTAAACAAACCAGTTCCGTGCATCAATGGTGCTGCGGGCAAATTGCGCGGTCCAGGTTTTGTTGAACGATCGCCAATCGGATCTCCTTCAGGAACAGGAGGAAGGCGCTTCTTGTTGGTGCTGTCGAGAGTGAGAAAGAGATCTTCTTGGCGCCACATGACACCTTTGGGCATGCCGGTCGTTCCGCCGGTGTATAGCAGCAAGAGGTCATCGCCCGTTCGTCCCCATGGTCCAGAAACATTTGTCGTTGTACCTGAACGTGCAGCTGTCTCGTAATCGGTGGCCCATGAAGGACATGCACCACTGCGATCATCAACCCACAGCCACAAAACAATTCGTGGTACGCGATGGCGAAGTTGCTCAATCGTTTCAGCAAAGATCCCGTGAAAGACAACTGCAACGACGTCGGCGTTGTCCCAGATATACACCAGCTCATCGGCGGTGTAGCGATAGTTGGTATTGACGGGTGCAAGCCCGGCTTTGAAAGTGGCAAACAAACTTTCGAGGTACTGCGGACAGTTGTACATGTACTGCGCAACTTTGTCTTGTTGCTGACCGTCGGCATTCAGAAAACTTTGCGCGATTCCGTTAGCCCGTTGATTGAAATCGGTCCAGGTGTAGACGTCATCGTTAAATTGCTGGGCGAGTGCATCTGGAAGTTGCCGAGCGACAGACTCCCAAGCATCGGCAAAATTCCAGGCTTTATTGGATGTTGGTGCGGTTGTTGACACAGTGAGCCATCGTAAACGCTCTGCGGTTCGGTCATCGTGTTCGTCGGAGCCAGATTGACATGAATAAGGTCGTGATATGGACTTTCAGTTACCTGCCGCAGATGATCCTCGCCGAATCGTCGTTCGAGAATGGATTGCCGCCCACCCGAATCCAACGGGTCGAGTTTTGGCTGAAGCGGGCTATGTCGCACCACATTGGCCTGCCCCTTTCGGTTTAGCGGCCGATCCAATTCACCAAATCATCATTGATGACGAATTGGCCAAAGCCGGGATTCGTCGTCCAGCCAACCCCATCGGAATTGGTTGGGCCGGTCCAACAATCATGTTTGCTGGCACCGAAGAGCAAAAGCAGAAGTACATCTTGCGCCTGTTGTCTGGTGAAGATTTTTGGTGTCAATTATTTAGCGAACCAAACAGTGGAAGCGACTTGGCGAACCTTGGTACGCGTGCAGTGCGTGATGGCGATGAGTACATCGTCAATGGACAAAAGATTTGGACAAGTGGTGCCCAGCATGCCAAATACGGAATCTTGATCGCGCGCACCAATCCAGACGCGCCAAAACATAAAGGTGTTTCGTATTTCATTTGTCCGATGGATTTACCTGGGATCGAAATTCGTCCCATTAAAGAGATGACGGGTGCGAGCACTTTCAATGAAGTCTTTTTTACTGATGTGCGAATTCCGGCGCAGAACTTGGTCGGCGAACAAGATGAAGGTTGGCGGTTAGCCAAGGTAACGCTCGGCAATGAACGGGTGTCTTTGTCAACCGGTGGCGTGTTGTGGGGAAGTGGCCCCACTGCTCTTGAAATGCTCGATGCGGTACGTGAGCGAGGACCAGTGAGCGATCCAGTCATGCGACAGCGTCTCGCAACTATCTATACAGAACATGTCTTGCTTGACCTCATTCGCATGCGGACACTTTCGGCTCGGTTACGAGGAGAGCAGCCGGGACCCGAAGCCAGTATTCGCAAGGTTTTGGCTGACGAACATGGGCAAAACGTCATGGAAGTTGCCCGCGATTTACTTGGCGCAGACGGAATGCTCAGGGGTGGCGTCGACAACAGCGAACGCGGGGCCCATAACGGATTGGGTGGCGGCGGAGGCGTAGGTTTGCGAGCGCTCGAGCATCCGGGCTGGTTCGACGGCTACATGTTTGCGAGATCACTCACAATCGGTGGAGGAACCGGCGAAGTTCAGCGCAACATTGTTGCCGAGAGAGTTCTTGGTTTGCCTCACGATAACGATGTGCTGAAGGGTATGACCTGGGCTGAAACTCAGAAGTCATTGGCACGGTAATTCGTAATTGGGCAACCAGCCTGTGATAGTTATTAAGCGTGTCTAAAACTATTGAACACCCAACACATCGAGCGCTGATTGATTGTGGCGTTGAGTTGGCGAAAGAATTTGGCATGTACGGCTTCACTGTCGAACAGTTGTTGACCACTTCGGGGATATCAAAAGGTTCGCTTTATCACCATTTTGAAGACTTTGTTGATCTGGTTGAATGTGTCCAGGTTCGGATTTTTACTGAATATGTCGAACTCGATATCTCGGCAATTCAACGGGCGCTTGACGCGGCGACCGATCGAGATAAATTCGTGCAATTGATTTCGGCAATCACACGAACGGCGATGCAACCGCAGCGCGCAATCAGTCGAATTCAGCGAGCGCGCATTATCACTGCGACTCAAGGTCGAGAGCGATTTGCTGCTCGCATCGGCCATGAGCAAAAACTCCTCAATGATCAAATGACTCGCGTGATCAGCGTTGGGCAAGAACGAGGATGGATCTCTTCGCATTTGGACGCCCAAGCTTTGGCTCTCTTTATTCAGGGTTACGCTTTCGGTTTGATTCTCAATGACGTGGCTGAAGATCATGTTGTGCCAGAAGAATTGGTGGCTGTGATTAATTCGGTGATTGCCAACCTTCTGATTGGTTCTTAGATCTGTTTTTGAACTTTGTTAACCACTCTGTTTTGCTGTGCAGGGCTTGCCACCGCAAACATCGGTGAATACTCCATTGAACAAAAATGCAGCCATTTGACTTCGAGCGACCTGATCGTCTCTCGGGTCTTCATGGGGGTCATGCTCGCCACCAGGTGGGGTGGCCTCGATCGGAATCATGTCGGCGCCTGAGTCCCAGATAACGATGACCGAACCAGTATCTCCATCGGCGACGGAATCGAGACCCCAACCAGGCGTTCCTTCGCGTGAACGGCCCTCGGCAACAACCGGTCGATAGATCTTGGCGCCGAGCGAACGTGCTTCGTTGAACGCGGCTAGTTCACTGACTTGATGGTCGCCCCAAGCAACGTGCATAAGTACCGCCTTATTCGGCTGGGTACCTGGGAGAGGATCGCGGGTGATGTGATTGATATATCCGCCGCCTTCCCCACGATCCCAAAGCATTTGCATCAATGAAATAGCAATTGTTCGATCACTTCGAGCGGGATAAGCCGGTTCCATAATTGATTCGTATTGGTCGAAGTCAACAGAACGCAACAACAAGAGTCCGTAGTTGGTGGCAGGTACGCCGAGCACGGCACGTGAAATATCTGGGGACACAGCAGTCAATGCCGAACCCATAATGCCGCCTTGGCTATTTCCGTAATACACCAAGTCGCCCGCAACATTGATGTCACCGAATGCCGGATCAGAAAGGATTCCGTCAGTGGTATTCATCAAACGTCCAAGCGCGATCATGTTGACGATGCCTTGCTGCAAACGGTCGGCAACTGTCGGAAAATTCGAGAGATCTTGCAATGAAACGACAGCGTTACCAACATCGTCTTCGCTCATTCCGGCCCACTTTGTTGCGCAAAACAAAACGTCAGCTTCTTGAGCGAGTGCTCGCACGTCTCCGCCGTAATCAATTTCGTATTCGCTACCTAATAGGCCGTGGCCGTATAGGCCAGGATGCAGAACTGTCGAGGGGTCATCAACAGCTACTTTTGGAACTTGACAGATAAACGGGACATCGACGACTTCTCCGATGACCGGAAGATCATTGGGTCCAGGAGCTGTTGAGTCGTAGGCAAACTTTTGACCAGCGGATCCGTCGCCAGTGAGGTGTGTGGGCAACTTGAATGTTCCGGCAACTTGAACGGCTACATCATCTTTTGATGCTGGAACGATCGAAGTGATCGTGTATTCAGGCGAATGAGTGTCAAGCCATTCGAGAGTGTTGTCACGAACCGCCAAAATTCTGCTGGTGAGATTTTCTGTTGAGGCAACTGTGAAGTCCCAAGCGAGTTGAAGCGTTGAACGTTCAATCCCTGCGTTCGATAATGCAGTGAACATGGCTTCCATTTCGTCTGTTCGCCCATTGAGTTGTTCGTTATCTGATGTGTAACCGTCGCGATAGAACTCAAAAATTGGCGAAGGGACAACGTCGGCACCGGTAGTTGTCTTTAACTTCCGCATCGCCACTGAGTAGGTGTGCCCATCGAGTAGCGCGACTGCGGGATGCACAATGAGCAATGGTTGCTCGCCTCCAGTTTCAGCATCGAGTTCAGCCCAAAGAGGAACGCGGTCTCCCGTAGCTTCATCAATGATGACGACGGTTGCATCGTTGGAAAGGGAACCTTCTAAATCGGTCCATTTTGGAAGATCTGACGCTTTCGCGTCGAGATCGGCGATCAAGGTCAAAATTGAACTGTTGGGGCTAAAGCCGTCGTTGCGGTTCCATTCGTTGGGGTCGATAAAAATCCCCTTCGCATTGACAAGTAAACCCTCGGCAGGAATTGCGACTCGCCGACCTGTAGGAGTTGTTGCATCAGCGACGGTGTACCGGTTGCTTGGGAAAGGCAAGATGCACTGTGACGGATCGAGTTCTTCGCACCCA
>CAIQJP010000070.1 GCA_903872155.1 uncultured Actinomycetes bacterium
ACACGAGACTTCATCACAGACATATCATCGGCACGTTTGGCGCACACATGAGGTTTGTTTTGTTTAGGAACCTTCTGGTTTCTTGGCGATAACCAACATCTGGCCGGCCAGTGGACGCCAAGGGAGGCGTAAATACAGCGGAACAAGTTTGTGCCCAGCACTCAGTCGACTCTTTAAGGTCATCGGCAAGAACCGAGCTTCGGTACGAACGTGTACAAAACCATTTTTGATGACACATTCGGTGAGTGACTTGTCATCAAAAATCGTGACATGGGTTGGGTCATCAAAGTAGGTCTTGGCCGACAAGCGATAGTTGGGCTGAATCAAAATCAACAGCCCGCCTGGTTGCAGAACGCGCCTGACTTCAGACAAGCAACGGGTGATTGATTCGTCGTCTAAATGCTCAAGGAAGTTGCTCGCAGTCACCGTGGTGAATTCGTTGTTGGCAAAGCGCGAAAGATCGGTGGCGTCACCCACATGGGCTTCGACATTGCTAGGTACAAGTGTTGCCAAGTCGGGATGGATATCAATTGCAACTCGACGAGAAGCATTCACGGCACCAGTGAGGTCGCCATAGCCAGCTGCCAAATCGAGAAGCGCACCTTGTGGGTTAATCCACTTTGAAAGGTACTTTGCGACATGACGCCAGACTTCAGCCCGGGCAGAGTTGGGCGCCATGCGCGTCGCAAAGTATTCGTGACTATCGGGCTGATTGTCTGGTGAAGTCACACCATCAGCCTAGTTGGCTGGTTGAAATCAAACGATGTACGGGTCGGTGCGGGCGGGATCGATTCCGTAATGAGCGATGGCACCTTCGACGACGTCGGCACCAACGGCTCCGGTTTGCGCCAAGCTCGCCAACACCGCAATGACGATATTGGGCATGTCGACTTCGAAGTGAGCGCGTAGTGCTTCACGAGTATCGCTTCGACCCATGCCATCGGTTCCGAGTGCAGTGAACAAACGACCCGGAACAAAACGAGCGATCTGCTCGGGGACGATCTTCATAAAATCGGTCACTGCCACAATCGGATCAGTTGATCCACCGAGTAATGACGTCACACGCGCAACTTTGTCGGGATGGCTGGGGTGCAAACGATTGTCTCGTTCGACGGCCAACGCATCTTCGCGCAAAGCTTTATATGAGGTAGCCGACCACAACTCGATGCCGACATTGAACCTTGTCTTGAGTTCTTCAACTGCGGCGATTGCTGCACCTTGCGCCGAACCACTAAACAAGACCGTCGCGTTGTGCTTGATAGTGCTGTCGGTTGGTGCGGCCTGCCATTTGTATAAGCCCGACACGATGTGAGCATCGGTAACACCAGCGGGACGCGCTGGCATGACATAGTTCTCGTTGTACAAGGTGAGGTAATAAAAGATGTCTGGATCAATTTCGCCGTTGGGTCCTTTGGCGTCGCCATACATGCGATTCAGGCCGTGCTTGACGATCGCTGCAACTTCATAGGCAAACGCGGGGTCATACGACTGACACGCAGGCACTGTTGAAGCTAAGACCAAACTGTGTCCGTCTTGGTGTTGTAATCCTTCACCCATCAATGTGGTTCGACCGGCGGTTGCTCCAAGCAAGAAACCTCGGGTGCGACTATCAGCGGCCTGCCAAATGAGGTCGCCGACGCGTTGGAAACCAAACATTGAATAGAAGGTGTAAAACGGAACTGATGGAACGCCACGGGTTGCATACGAAGTTCCGGCCGCAATGAAACTGCTCATCGCTCCGGCTTCGGTAATTCCTTCTTCAAGAATTTGTCCATCGGCTGACTCGGTGTATGACAACAGCATGTCGTGGTCGACTGGTTCGTATTTCTGACCTTGCGATGCGTAGATCTTGAGTTCTCTGAACAACGAGTCCATACCAAAGGTGCGGGCTTCATCGGGGATGATGGGCACAACGCGTGAACCGAATTTTTCGTCGCGTGCCAAATTGCGTAATAAGCGTGTGAATCCCATCGTGGTGCTCACTGATTGTTCGCCTGACCCACCATCGAGTTCACTGAAAACAGAATCAGCGGGAAGTTCGAGCGGGCGACGAGCGCGCACAATGCGCTTCGGGATTGAACCACCAAGAGCACGGCGACGTTCTAAGAGATATTGATACTCAACTGA
>CAIQJP010000071.1 GCA_903872155.1 uncultured Actinomycetes bacterium
ATCCCTAGATCCTTCAGCGCTAACTGAATCAGAGTTTTCAGTTCCCAACAGACTGGTAGATACTTCAGTGTCTCGCCGAGTAGTGATTGAAGTGTATACACCAGCCTGATAACCCGCACAACGCACGTAATTGCTCGCTAAACCTTAATCGACCGTGCGTTTCGCCAAGTTCTTTATGCGTTGTAAAAGCAATTTAACAATTGGACGTCGCTTTTTTACCTTGGACGTTTCACCATTTTCTTCCTGAACATTTAAATTGTCCTTGAGCGGCACCCCGTCGGCAGTCAAAATCTCGTCGACACGACCGGCGAGAATCGGATAAACGTTGCGTCGGTAATGACGAATGCTGTTGGTTGTGTTGGAGGCATCGGTGACGATGCCACGCACATCAACCAATGACACATTTGGATGACGGGCCACCACTCTGTCAACGATTGCGTTGTATTTTCGGTGACGCAGGTGACGTTCTGGTTCTTTTGTGCTTTTCAGATCGACTTCAGCACCATTGAGGAGAATAAGTCGAATTCCCTCCGGGAGCATTGAAACCATCCACTCGAGGTTTGCTTCAAAGGCTTCTTCACTGAGCGGCCCTTCCAAACTGAAGTTGCTGATAAACCAATCGGCAAACTCTTTGCCGAAGCGTTCCTCGAGAAAATCTCGTCGAGTCACATAGTTCGTATCGAAGCGACGGTATGGCATCACAAACTCGGTGTCTCTGTAGCGATAGATTCCGGCGGTGTAATCCATCAGAACGCTGTATAACTTGAATCGGTGCCGGTCGGCAAAGAAATCAGTTTCGAACGCATCGCGATCGATAAAGGGAATCCGATCAATAACGTCCTTGAATTTGTCAACAAACTCCGGCTTCGCTTGCTTCAACATCTCGCTATGTTCGACGTGCGCCCCGAACCCTGATTGTGCGACATAGTTCATTTCCTCATCGATTGCCACATCGGCTCGGAGGTAGGGGTTCAACTGCCTCAGATCGCAACCACCCTTGACCAGTAGCCGATCGGTGGCTGTGGTGGAGTCACCACGTTGCTGATGAGAATCAACCTCGGTGATCCAATCAATCGTTGTGTCGCGTTCAAGAGTTGCCGATACTTCGCCACTGATCTCAAGTGGCGGACAACCGAGTTTTTGGTACAGCCAGCTTTCCACTCCAAAACCCAAAATACGACACGAGAACGCAAACTGGGTGAGTGCGCCGTCTTCAAGTGCGTAAAACCCAGCAAGACCGTAATCCCCATATCTGTCGCTTACCCACACTGCGCCAGTGGTCGAGCCCGTCGGGTTCACATAGTGAGTGAGTGTCGACTGGTCAACCCGAAGTTTGGTGAAGTTGAGTTGGTTAGACCGATTGATGAGATCTTCAAGTCGCTCCAGGTCATTTTCCGTCGGTGGAAGCACCGCAACTTTGATATCGGACTGACGGAGGAAGTCATCGGTGTCACCCTGGAATGCTGACTGTTCCGAAATTTTGTGTTCAAGAACCTTGTACTGTTTCAAGCGCTTCAATGCGGGGTCAGGTTTTCCGGCAACAGCAGGGTTTTCCAGTAGCGTGTCGAGAATCTCTGGCAGCGCAACATTCAGCTCGGAGGATACAAAACGAGCTTCTTCAAGGTTTTTGGCGAGGTCATCAATGAAAAGGACATTGATGGGTCGCAAATTCAAATCCTCAATCAATTTGCGAATTCTCGGTCCTTTAGGACTCCAATCGATACTTGGGAGAACAAAATAGTCCGCCATCGACGATTTCTGAAGTTCTGCGAGGGCCACCGACTCGTCATTCTTCGAGCAAATTGAACTGATTATTCCGCGCTTGGCGAGAGCGATAACAATTTCACGATTCCGCTTAATCTGCCGGACGGGACCATCAGAGATGGTACCGGCCCAAAACGTGTCATCGAGGTCCCAGATGACAAGTTTGATTTGTTCCACGGGGCACCCTTTCAGCGGCTAGTAGCGATGCAGCAAATACATTTCAACTTTACCTTTGTTCAATTTTCATTCGGTCGACGAGCGGGGATAAATGTCATTTCACGCGGGGTCGGTAGGGTTTTGTCATGGTCCACATTCGTCGTGCATCAATTTCGGACATCGAACAATTAAGCGTGTTGGTCGAGCAATATCGTGGTTTTTACAATCAAGAGCCGAACTCCAACAC
>CAIQJP010000072.1 GCA_903872155.1 uncultured Actinomycetes bacterium
ATCGCCGCTCTTCTCACTCGCGCCTTTCAGCCTTTGTCATTTTGCCGCTCGCAATCTCACCAGTAGTGATCGGTTTAGCCATCCTGATCACCTACGACTTTCAACCCTTTGATTTCCGCTCATCGTGGTTACTCATTCCAGTAGTTCATGCTGCGATTGCCTTGCCATTCGTTATGCGCTCAGCTTTACCAGTCGTTGAGGGAATACCCAACGATCTAAGGTCTGCCGCCTCAACATTGGGCGCCGGAACTTGGCGGCGTTTCTTGACCGTTGAATTGCCTCTACTCAAGCCCGCTATTTCGACTGGCTTAGCCTTTTCATTGGCAATGTCGCTCGGAGAATTTGGAGCCACCAGTTTTCTCACACGCCGTGAATCACGAACTATTCCGATCATCATCGCGAGCCTCTTTGGTCGAGCAGGAGACATACCAAGAACCACTGGCATGGCCGCATCGTTAGTTTTGATCGTTTCAACTGCAATGATCGTTGTCACGATTGATCGAAAGTCGCACACATGAGCTTGATCATTGACAACATCTCATTCAGCTATGGCGATCGCACCATTCTGAACAGGCTTTCTTTAGAAGTTCCCACTGGTACCACGACAGCAGTTGTTGCTCCCTCGGGAGTGGGAAAATCTACGTTGCTCCGAATCATCGCTGGGCTCCTCACCCCATCGTCTGGTTCGATCATTCTTGATGGAAAGAATCTTTCTCTTGTTCCTACTCATTTGCGATCAATCGGAATGGTCTTTCAAGACAACCAACTTTTCCCGCATCTCAATGTGTATGACAATGTCATGTTCGGTTTGCGCATGGCCAAAACAGAAAAGAAGATTGCCTCCGAAAGATGTCGTGACTTACTTGAATTGGTCGGATTGAGTCAGATGACCAAACAATCGGTGGCCACACTTTCGGGGGGAGAATCAAAACGTGTGGCACTGGCTCGCGCTCTTGCCCCATCGCCAATACTTCTGTTACTTGACGAACCCCTCACCGGTCTCGATAGCGAACTTCATGACAGATTGGCCCACGAACTGCAGCGAATCCTTCATGCCACGTCAACGACAGCACTTTTGGTCACACACTCGATCCACGAAGCCGAGATCATTTCGGACTCAATTCACCATCTCCAGTAAGTTGGCCATATGACCGCTTCACAGAAACTCAAAGTTGGGTTTATTGGTGCAGGTTTCATCGCCACTTACCATTCAAAAAGTATTCGTCGCGCCGAACGAAATCTGAACTTTGAAATTGAACGAGCGGGGGTCTTTGATATCGATCAGGCCCGAGCAATTGCGTTCGCTGAGGCCAGCGGACACCAAATGATGACATCGCCCGAAGAGGTGATTGACTCATCAGATGTCATCTACATCTGCACATGGACTTCGGAACACTTAGATCTCGTGCGCAAAATTACGCAAGCCGGCAAGGCGCTTTTTTGTGAAAAACCTTTAGCAACAAACTTGGCCGATGCGGCAGAAATCGTCAGATTGTGCAGGCAATCAAACATCACCAATCAAGTCGGGCTGGTTCTACGTCATTCTCCTGCCTATGTACTAGCTCGAGATTTAGTCCACTCCCCAGAATCAGGTCGAGTCATGTCGGTCGTCTTTCGGGACGACCAATTCATTCCCATCCAGGGTCATTACGGTTCAAACTGGCGGAGTGATGTTGCAAAAGCCGGAGCTGGCACTCTTCTTGAACACAGCATTCACGATATTGATATGTTGCACTTTGTTATTGGACCAATCACAGACGTCAGCGCTCGCCAATCGTTCTTTCATGGCATCTCTGGAATTGAAGATGTGCTGACCACTCATTTTTCCTTCGCGCCACTCCAATCATCGGGTGAATCGGCCGTTGGTTCACTCACCAGTATTTGGCATGACAATTTGGCTCGCCCAAGTTTGCGACGCGTCGAAATTTTCTGTGAAAAGCGCTTCATCACGATCGACGGCGATGATTGGTTCGGTCCCGTGTCATGGACAAACTCTGATGGTTCGACAGGTTGCCTTGCTGGAGACGAACTCGTTTCAGCGACCCGAGACCTCATACAGAGCGACCCCAATCCCGATGCAGCATTTTTGAATTCCGCATACACAAATTCTCCTGCCTATCCCGATGTCGCTATTGCACTTTCTGCTCATCAAACCGTTAATGCCATCTACCGCTCCGCACACAGTGGATCTACGAATGTTCAGGTTGGAGAATTCAAGTGAATTTGCGCAACGGTGATATTCATATTCGGGTGATGACATACCTTGAAGTACGTCCGCTTCGTCTTGAAGTATTGCGGGCTGGCATGGTGAACCAAACTGTTGAGTTCGATGGCGATGATGAAGTCACGACCGTACACCTTGGTGCATTTGACCAAGATGGAAACAATGTTGGAGTTAGTACATGGATGAAACGGGCTTTTTCACCCGAACCCGACTTGACTGGACTACAACTTCGGGGCATGGCAACCGCAGTCCATCTGCAGAGTCAAGGGATCGGCGGATTACTCCTAGATGCTGGACTCAAACACGCTCAAAAAAATGGTTTTGATGTGATTTGGGCCAACGCTCGGGACGCCGCCCTCAATTTCTACAATAGGCACGGTTACATCACCATCGGTGAGGGCTTTATAGAAACCGTGACTCAACTTCCACATCACAAAGTCGTGAAATACCTGCGGAGATAACCGCATCAGGGCGGCTATCGCTCACAGTCGGCTATGAGTATTTCACTTCAGTTGGCAGTGCGAATTCAAAATACTATTGAGGGTCCATTACGACAAGTGGCGCGGCTTTCCGATTCTGAAACCTGGATCGGCCCCGTCCCGATGATTTCTCAAGGCGAAATCAAACAAATCACTCACCTACTGTCAACTTGCATCGATTCTCTGCGCGTCAATCATGAGTCGTCTGGCTTGTGATCCTCTCCGCTTGGCCGACCTCGCACGATTTCTTCGCACAACTTGTGACGAAATTGAGTTACTCCTTCGGTTAGCCGAAATCGGTGATCTCGCGATTCCTCAAGTTCATTCCAATTTGCTTCAATCTTTGGCATTACTTGAACGGCAAGAAATTCGCGTACGACGAATCTTGAACAGTTCTTTTCTGAACTTGACCAATTCGTACTCACTGTCTTTCAATTCAACTGCGTACTTGCTGAATCGCTGGGTCGAACATCATCCCGCTTGGTGGTCTGATGCCACCCATGGCAAACCAACCAAAATTGATGGCTTCATTTCACATGTCGCTTCAAACGCCATTGACGCTGGACGACTCATCGATTCAACAGAATTCTTGGCTCCACTTATTTATGGATGTCACGATCTCGAAACCCTACGTGTCCTCTGGTTCTCTGCCACCGACCCACGAACAACATCAGCATCCACCGCAGGAGATCGAATCAAACGACTTGTTGAAACAGCCTTCAATGATCAAGATTGGCATTCTGCAATTGCTCCAAGTTGGGTTGATATTCACGAGCAAAAACGACTCCGACGCGAAATTCAGATCATTCTCGGCGAAATAATCTCGCCATGGCAACTGCAGTTTTCGGGCCTTGCGTCTGAATGGAATTGGTCAAGCGAAACAGGTCTTCATTACCTCAAGAAGGTGAGCGAATCGGCAGGCGCCGCAGCCTCACTCTCACAAGGCCTTGGAATGGCTTTGTATCGGAATCTTTCG
>CAIQJP010000073.1 GCA_903872155.1 uncultured Actinomycetes bacterium
AGGCACCAGTCCACCTTGCGGCTGATAGCGAGCACTCACCATCGGACCAAACGGCCAGCCGTATTTACCATCGGCCATCGAAGCGCCCATGGGAACGCGAGTCATCACTTCAACACCAGCAGCAACAACGACGTCGTAGGCACCAGCCATCACGCCTTGCGCAGCAAAGTGAGCAGCTTGTTGCGATGAGCCGCATTGGCGATCAATCGTCGTGCCGGGAACACTCTCTGGCCACCCTGCAGCCAAAACCGCATTACGGCCGATGTTGGTCGACTGCTCGCCGGTCTGCATCACACAACCCATGACAACGTCATCGATGATGCCGGGATCAATGCCGGTGCGCTCGACGAGTGCGTTCATCGTTTCGGCCATGAGGTCGACGGGGTGCCAATCTTTCAATTTGCCGTTGCGGCGACCGAGTGGTGTGCGGATGGCATCAACAATGACTGCGTTAAACATGGTGTCTCCCAAAATTGTTCTGTGCCTTCAGTCTGCTGTGTTGGCCATCACGAGAACGAATTTTGGCTCAACACTTCTATGACGAAAAGGCGTTTAACGACCACCACTGGTCGGGAATTGAATCAATGGGGAATGCCACAATGCCAAAGCGGAATCCGGGCTCGGGAGTCAAGCCGTTATAACTGGCTAATTCAGCCGCGGCGTCATGATCAACTTCAAGTCCAGTAAGGGCCAATGACACCAAAGGTGACTCCAGGGAACTCAGAAACTCTTCATGCCCAATGGTCTTCAATTGAGTCGCCAGTTGCACCTGCAATTGACGAACTTTTGCCTCAGTCGTTTCATCGAACGGTGTCACCACGCTCACAACCTGCGATTCTGGCTGGGCGGCCAGTAATGACAAAGCTGCCCCGGTGTCACAAACGAACCACACAGTTGATGCTTCCTGTGTGAGCGCACGTTCACCAAAGACCCATTCGGTCCCCGGTTCGATTCCGCTAGGTATCCCACGCTCTTCAAGGTCGTACACAAGTGCTGGATATAAACCCACTAGTCCGCCATCGCCCAACTTCAGCATGATTGAGTCCTCAGTCGGGACAGTACCGTGAAAATCAACGGCCTGTTTCATCGCGAGGTGCACATTGTCGGCATCTGACGTGACTGTCTCGTTGTCAAGGGCTGGCAAGATCGCTCCGACAAGATTCAAAACACACAGCCCGATCGCCACGACGGTGATCATGGGCTGTCGGAATTTTGTGGTGTTAGCGAGAGCGACGCCCACAATCCATGCGAACACGAAGATCACAATGATTGAGCGCCATAGAACGACATACGGAAACAGATAACCGCGCACTTGTGCGACCGCCACAATGCCGGCGATCAACATCGTCCAGATCAACGGCGCTGAATTCAAAAACTGCCGACGCGGCGACCCTTCTGCTGAACGCCACACCCAAACCGTGGTTGCGATCAGGACCAACACCACACCGATCAACCATGTCAATGAACTTGGTGGGGCTTCACCAACTATTCCCACTTCTGATGGTCCCGACAACCACGACGCCTGCGGACTCATTTCAAATGACATCACATGTAACGCACGACTCAGGCCAGTTGACGGTTCGTGAGTCGTGACGAAATAGTGAGCAAGGTCTCCCAAATTCCGAATTGCCTGACGGAGATGGAAAAGATACGGAGCAAAGAGTAAGAGTGCTGTCGCTATCGGTCGAGTAATGGAACGTTGATTTCCGCCGGTCCACCAAAAGACGATGCATGCCACCAAACCGACCAGGCCCACGATCGGCAAATATCCGACATGTATTTGCACCACTACTGAAGCTGACACCCACATCAACCACATCGAGGGCCGATCGCGTTCGCTGACACCGAGAGCAGCGAAGACAAAGAGAATGAAAAGTGGTAGCGCAAGATACGGCGTCCAGGCGTCAACGCTGGCGATACGCCCAACGCTGACCCAACAAGCAAGCAGAGCTGCAACACCTAATGCGCTCCCCCAGGTTCCACGCAAGCGATTACCAAGCCATGCAATGAGCACGAGTAAAGCGCATGAATAGAACGCGACTCCAACAAACAATCCCCACGATGCTCCACCAGATAACCAATGAAATGGGGCGAAAACATAGAAAATCAAGGCACCTGGATGGTTCCACCCGTGCCAACTGTATTGGCCGACCGAAGGAAACGATCCAGTGGCAGCATCTTTGACAAGCAAAGCAAAAACCGCTCGGTCGCCTACCAAGATTGCTCCACCACGGAGTGCATTCACCAACGAAATGATGATCGGTATGACGCTCAAAGCCGAAAGCACTAACCACCTAGGAAGCTTTTTCAGCATGGTTGACAATTCACTTTTTAAAGGGTGAAACCTTGGTGAGCGCGCGCACCATCGTGCTGACTTCGGTTTCGCTCAGGCCACTCGCGAACTCACGTTGAATTGCGCGACGATACAAAATATTCGAGTCACGCCAAACTAATCGTCCCATCCGAGTGAGTCGCACCATGACGGCACGGTTGTCGTCAACCGTTGGAGCTTCTTCGCGAGTGACATAACCGCGTTCGACGAGCGAGTCAATACGTCGTGACAAACTGCTGGGAACAGCCGAAAGAACTTCACACAGTTCTTTAACTCTCATTTGGTCATTGCTCTGAGCCAACGCTGCGAGTAAATCAAATTGGGGCAAGGCCAAGTGAAACTCATCGAACATCTCGGCTTCAATGCTGCGCGAAACTACCTCACCGGCAGTTTGAAATGCCCGCCACAGGGCAACACGTTCAGCGTCAAGACGAGGCACTGCAAAAGACTAACCAATTGTCAGTGCGTTGTCACGAGATTGTTCAGGTTGCAACAAACGTTGATACCAACTCGAGTGCTTGTTCCCATGTGGCACGCTCGGCTAACAACTTGCGAAAGGGCATGAGTTGTTTCGGACGACTGACGCCGAGAGCAGCTTTCAAGTAGCCGTCTTTTTCATACAGCGCAACAAACGAACGGTCTTCGGGTGAACCAACCACAATGTGCGCAGTTTCATCTCCGTTGACCCTGCCAAGAAATTGAATGCGGACAGTGAATTGATCACTCCAGAAAAACGGGACAGCAGAATACGGTTTGGCTTGCTCACCACGTGACGCCGCAAGCAGGTTTGACGCAGCGGCCGCGCCTTGCTCGGACGCTGTTGTCCAATGTTCAACGCGCATTTCTTGGTCATACAAATTGTTATACCAACGACAAACATCACCTGCTGCGTAAATGCCAGGAACACCGGCATTCAGTGTCGTATCGCAAACAACGCCATCGCGTAACTCAAGTTCGGTGTTTTCGAGCCAGTGCGTTGCGGGCACGACGCCAATCCCGACCACCACGACGTCGGCGGGGACAACTTCGCCGTCATCTAGAGCGACGCCGCCTACCGAGCCGGTATTACCTTCAACCAGTCCAGCAACCTTGACGTTAAACCTCATCGATACGCCGTTGTCTGCGTGCACCAATGCTGCGGCATGACCCATGTCTGCGCCAAGACCTCGCATCATCGGGGTTGGTGCACCTTCAAGAACTGTCACTTCGCAACCTCGCGCCTTGGCGGTGGCCGCAACTTCGAGCCCGATAAAGCCGGCGCCAATCACAACAACCCGAGCACCTGGGTTGAGGTCGGTCCGCAACGCCAGCGAATCGTCGAGTGTTCGCACCACATGCACGCCAGTCCAATCAGGTTGATTCGGCAATTTTCGAACTCCCGAACCGGTGGCGATGATCAAACCATCAAATGAAATCGTCTCACCTGAAGCCAAGGTGATGGTCCGGTTCTTGGTGTCGAGCGCTGTAGCCGCTGACCCAAGTTTCCAATCGATGTTCAGTTTGGCGAGGTCTTCGGGTTTACGCAGTGAGATGCGGTCGGCTTCCCATTCACCCGAGAGAACTTTCTTAGATAGTGGTGGACGATCGTAGGGTTGGCGATCTTCGGCACCGACAATGATGATTCGGCCTTCGTATTTTTCAAGCCGCAATGTTTCGGCGGCTCGCAAGCCTGCCAACGACGACCCGACAATGACCACAGTGTTCAATTCACTCACACCTTAACGGTACCTACAGTTGTGATTCTGGTGTCAATTTCTTCGCTATATCCAACTAAAACGACACCAGAATGCTGGGATGAGTATTAACCCGATTGAAATCACCGACCCCGCCGATCCCCGATTGGCCGATTACGTCGGGCTCAGCGATCCTGAGATTCGTCGTCGCTCAGCTGACAATCAGTTCTTTATCTCTGAAGGAGTTGAGGTTGTTCGCCGTCTTGTTGTATCAAGTATGCGACTTCGTTCGATCGTGCTTTCACCCAACCGAGTTGACATCATGACTCCGGCCTTGGCAAAGGTTGCTTGCCCGATTTATGTCGCCGATCGCAAAGTCATTTCAAGCGTCGTCGGCTTTGATATGCACCGTGGCGTTGTCGGCTCGGCCTTTCGTCCAGAACCATTAACACTTGATGAGGTCTTGTCTCACCCACCGCTCTACGGACCACGTCATCGCATCGCAATCCTTGAAGGTCTCGGCGATCACGAAAATCTTGGGGCGATTGCTCGATCAGCACGAGCATTTCATATTGACGCCATCGTGATTGATCCAACCTGTGCCGATCCGTATTACCGCCGCACGGTACGCGTGTCAATGGGTGAAATTCTCTTCCTTCCGATCGTGAACATGAACATTGCCGAAGCGATGTCGGTCGTGCGTCGCAAGAGTGGCTCTGTTCTTGCATTCACACCCAATCCCAATGCTGCATCTCTGCACGACTTTGTCGACACCAAACCGGGACCTCTTGCCCTCGTCTTTGGTCCAGAAGGAAATGGTCTGCCCACCGAGACTCTCTCGGCTGCCGATCATCAAATCCGAATTCCAATTGCTGAAGATGTTGATTCACTGAATGTTGGTCACGCAGCAGCAGTAGCCTTCGCCCTCACGTCTCCAAGGTAAAGACACTCAATGCGGTCGTTTCCGTAGACTCAACGTGTGAAGAAGTTCGTTGCGATCATCATTGCCACAACCGCGATCTTGACGACTGCTTCGACAGCGTTTGCGAGTGATGGTGATCTTGACTCAACTTGGGGCGGAACAGGAGTTGTTGTATCGGCTCACTCTGATTCATCGGCAGCTTACGCAATCGCCAATTATCCCGGCGATCGAGTGTTGGTCGTCGGAGTGGTCACAGATTCACCCGCCTCCCGCATCCTTGTCAATCGCTTCCTCGCCGACGGATCCGCGGACACATCCTGCAATGGAACTGGAGAATTTATTGACTCAGTCAATGACGCAGTTGCAAGTGACGTCGTTGTACTTGCGGACGGTTCATTTGTTGTTGCTGGGACGATTCAACTCAACAACGTAGGGACACTCTTTGTTGCCAAGTTCACTAATACATGCGAAATTGATGGCTCATTTGGTAGTGGCGGATTCGCTAACTACTCGGCTCACTTTGGAACTTTCGGGCGTGCATTAGTAGTTCAATCTGACGGAAAGATCATCGTTGTTGGCGATGAATACCCCACTGTGTCTGACAGTAGTGATCAACGAATTCTGGTTACACGTTTTTCCTCAATGGGGGTTCTGGACGTTTCTTTTGGAAACAATGGACGATTCGTTTCTTCATCAGACGAAAAGGGCCAAGCCCAAGACGTTGTACTCGACGACAATGGTGGAATAATCTTCGTCGGTTCAATTGTCGGAAACTTGGCACCGAGTGCAGCCATCGTTGGACGCCTCACGAACACGGGTTCCCTTGATACGAGCTTTGCGACTCAGGGTTATCTGATTGATGAATTCAATGGTGACCCACAACTGGATGCAATTGCTATTCGTCCAAATGGAAATCTTGTGGCTGTCGGTACACGGGGCACGTATGGCGGTCCATCGCCTAGCGCTCAACAGAGTCTCATCGTGGTGTGTTTGACACAAGCCGGTGCATTTGATTCTGATTGCGGTGTCAATGGTTGGGCATACTTCCCAACCGCGAACAGTAGTGTCTTCGCAAAGGATATTTTTCTTACTTCAGATAACAGAATTTTGGTGAGTGGCGCAATCGAGGATGACACTGTTCAGCCAATCGTCTTGCGGCTCAATTACGACGGAACTCCCGACAACAGTTTTGCAACATTAGGAACTTGGCGAGGCACGTCACTTCTCGGTGGAATGTTTTCAGTGACCATTCAAAGTGATGGACGTATTCTCGCCGCCGGAGGATTAGAAACCCAAGGAACTATGAGTGTTGGTGTCGTACGACTCGCCAACACAGTCATTACGCCATCAACAACAACGACCACAACAACTACACCATCAAGCATCACTTCAACAACGGCGGCGCCACTCGTAGCGACTACATCAGTAGCTCCGCAATCAACAACAATCGCTGCCGATCAACTTCCGGCAACGGGTCGTGACGAAAATAGTTTGATGTTTGCTGTTGCATTCTTCGGATTTGGAATTCTGCTCTTCGGCTTGCGGCGGCGAGCACTTCGTTAATTTCGGGCGTCGTCCCAATAATCTTCAGAACTCACTTGATCACCGTCAATGTTGTGCAACGTCCAACCAGGAAAATCTCCAGTTGCGGTGTGACAGGTCCATTGCACCCAAGCAACAGAATCTTCAACACCTAAGTCGTTCACAGTGACGGTTCCATCCTTGACTGGTGACCACGAAGTCATCCGTTGATTCCAAAACTCAGTGATCACGTTGAGACCTTGACCAGTTTGACTGTTGCCCTTTTCGACGAGTGCAGCACTTGCGGCATTGGGTCGGCGGTCGGGTCGTATGCGCGCGTACGACGGAGCATCTACATAGTCGGCAACAAAACAAACTTTGCCGTCTCGCAATCGGTACAGACTCTGGCCCGGTATCGGATGTTCAACCCCATTGATGGGCACCACCATGTTCCATTTGGCCCAGCCCACATGCGTGTCAGCGCACGTCTCCCAATTGGCGAAGTACACACCCATTTTGGGGATGACCTTTTCCATCTCTGACATGAATTCGTGGATGGCGGCTTTGCCGACCTGAGCACCAGCAAAGGGGTCGTAGTAAATCGCGTCATCAGTAAAGAGATCAACGAGCCGCGTGTATCGCTGATCGTCCTCAATCGCTCCGAACATCGAAATCATCTCGTGTGCGTTCATTGCGCCAACCTAGTGCGTCCGTCATGACCTGGTTTTACTGACAACCAGGAAGTTATAAGGCATATAATTCGTTGATCTCATTATCTCGAATACCAGTAAGGACTCACATGAAAGTTGACCCAACAGTCACCAAGAAGCCTCGCCTTTCTAAAAAAGAAACTTCTCAAAAACTGATTGACACCACAATCGCAATGATGCAAACGACCCCTATTTCAGAGGTTTCCTCACTCAAAATCTGTGCTGCTGCCGGTCTTGACAAAATGACCGTTCGTTATTGCTTTGGTTCGCATATTCAGCTGCTCATAGCGGTTGCATTTCATTTAGCTGCCGATGTCGGGCCCCATATTCAAAGAGGCGTGATCGCGACTTCGTCGAGATCAGATGAACGAATTCATCTCTTCGGACGATTGACCGCGTTTCTTTATGCCTCATTCGGAAACCAAATTCCGATCCGTCTCGCCCCGACTGATCAATATTCAAACATCGTCAAGATCCATCAGCAGTTGCAAGACACGTATGGTCTCCGGCCTGATCTTGCCTGGCTCTTAACTCGTCGAGCGATCTTAAATGCGATTGCCAATGCCGGTCTCGGTTCTATGGTTCCACTCTCTGAAGAAGAAGCAGAACTCTATGTCACGATTCAAGAACGCACCTATGAATTTTTGGCATCAATTCAAGATGAGTTGCAACTGAAGAAGTAACTATCTCAGTTGCGACCCATCTTGAATCGACGACGAACCATCAAGAGCCCCAGTCCCAACAACACCCAGAACAACGCGACCATCACTGGGCTTTCATTGCTACTTCCAGTTGCGGGCAAGATCATTGGTACAGGATTATCGACCATCACACCAACAGCAATCGTCATGCCTCCAGCCGACACGAGAAGCGTGTGAGTACCAAAAGCTAGCGACGCAGGAATCGTGGCCTGTCCTTCAAAGAGTCCGTGC
>CAIQJP010000074.1 GCA_903872155.1 uncultured Actinomycetes bacterium
GGACGCAACAAGCGAAGACAATCTGGGTGCACTAGTCATTACGCACTACAGCCGCCTGCTTACCGAGCTGCGTCCTAGCAAGATTCACATTCTTGTGAAGGGACGCATCGTCGAAACTGGCGGACCAGAACTGGCCGATGTTCTTGAGCGCGATGGGTACGCTGCGTTCACGCCGGCTGAAGTTGCGGCAGAAGCAGATACCAAAGACGACCCGATGGGCTTTGGTCTTTTCCCCTGATTGTGTTTAATCAGATCTCGAGCAATCGACGAATACGTTCGTCAGTGCTCGGGTGGGTTGAAAACAGTTTCGACATGTTGACGCCACCGGTGCGTCGCTGACCGAACTCAGCGAGTGGGTTATGGATGTACGCCTGGGCTTGGGCAGGAGCAACTTGCATGGGTGTGCGACTTGCTATGTGATTAACCGAAATCAAACAGATCGCCGAGAAGGCTTTTTGCCTTGCTCTTTTTGACTGGTTGACCGTACTTGTCAACCTTGCCGTACTTGTAGCGGTCGTCATCATCATCATCGTCGTCATCACGACGTGACCGTGACGACGATTCCGAGACTGCAGAGCGCTCGATGATTTTGTCGAGCTCGCCACGATCGAGCCAAACTCCGCGGCAGGTTGGACAGTAGTCAATTTCAACCCCTTGGCGATCGGTCATCACCAATGAGCAATCTGGGCAGACAGGACATTTCATGAATTGCTTTCCTTTCGTGTGAAACGGGTAATTGCCTTTCTGATTTCTTCGACCCAAAGAACCGATGATGCAACTGCGATACAGATCAACCACTGGCCACCACTGATTGACGCAGTATCAAAAAGGTTCTGCAGTGGACCGAAGTGAGTGACGGCAACCTGAAGTAGCAATACAACGCTGAGTGATATCCAGAGGAACTTGTTACGTAATGTTCCGCGATTGAACACTGAATGGTGGTCATGGCGTGAGTTCAAAATGTTGAAGAACTGTGCCACAACAAACGTGTTGAAGGCCATGGTTCCGGCAATTGTTGCAACGCCCGCCTTAGCTTCATGCCCTGGTGCTAATGCGAGAACTAGAAGTGCACCAACTGCCATCACGATTGCCGACAGAACAATTGCAAACCAACGCGATTTCGTGAGGATATGTTCGCTTTGCGGATGTGGCTTCTGATTCATTGCGTCATCGTCGGCTGGGTCGAGGCCGAGTGCCATTGCTGGTGGACCATCCATGATGATGTTCACCCACAAGATTGCGATTGCCGCAAAGGGTTTGCCGCCTGCGATGTTAAAAATCGAAGACAACAAGAACAACATGGCGAATCCCAAAGTGGTGCACAACTGGAAGCGCACAAATTTGACGATGTTGTTGTAGATCGAACGGCCCTGGCGTACGGCGCTCACGATGGTGGCAAAGTTGTCATCGGTCAAAACCATGGTTGCTGCTTCTTTACTGACTTCGGTTCCGGTGATACCCATCGCGACTCCGATGTCGGCCTTTTTGAGAGCCGGTGCATCATTGACGCCATCTCCGGTCATGGCAACAACGTGGCCACGACGTTGCAGCGCTGCGACTAAACGAATCTTGTGTTCAGGCGAGACGCGAGCAAAGACATGTGTTGATTGGGCAATTTCTTCCATCTGCTCGTCAGTGAGATCGTTCAGCTCTGGTCCAGTAATTGAGACAACCTGACCGTTGTCACCAAGACCGAGTTCGCGTCCAATGGCAGCAGCAGTAGTTGCATGGTCGCCAGTGATCATCTTGACGGCAATTCCTGCGGCCCGGGCTTGGGCAATAGCGTCACGAGCCTCGGGACGTGGGGGATCAACAATTCCGATTAACGCCAGCAAGACAAGATCGGAGACCAATCCTTCAATCTCGGTTTTGGATGACTCAATTTCGGACCAGGCATCAAGATCAAAATCACGTACTGCGACAGCGAGAACACGCAATCCTTGAGATGCAAGCCGATCGTTGTGGGCAAGCAGTTCAGTCTTTTGCGAATGAATAGTCTCGGCAGTTCCCTGTAGGCCAATTGATCGCGAGCAGCGGTCAATCAAAACATCGGGTGCACCTTTAACACACAGTCGTACGATCGAGTCTCCGCTGTCATCAACGAGTTGATGCACTGTAGCCATGAACTTTGTGGCTGAATCAAAGGGCACTTCAGCAATTCGCGGATGAAGGTCACGAAGTGATCGGACATCGATGCCGCCTTTTTCGGCCAGTACAACAAGAGCACCTTCAGTGGGGTCGCCGACGAGTTGCCATTGTCCATCTTCTTCGTGAACGGCTGAGTCGTTGCACAGGGCCATGACTTCAAGTGCTGAGCGAACGATTGATTGTTCGTCGGTGGCAAGGTGTTCAACCTTACCGATCGGTGCATAACCCTGACCACTGACGGCGTGTGATCGACCCTGAACGATCAAGTCGCGTGCGGTCATTTCATTCAATGTGAGTGTTCCGGTTTTGTCACTGCAGATGACGCTGGTGCAACCTAAAGTCTCAACACTTGCCAGGCGTTTGACGATTGCTCGTTGGTTGGCCATACGTGACACACCAATTGCCAACGTCACGGCAGTGACGGCCGGTAGGCCCTCGGGGATACAAGCAACGGCAAGGGCGACTGCGGTCATTAAGAGATCATGAATCGTCTCGCCACGAATAAGGCCGATGATGATGACGAGGGCGACGATGACACCGGCGAGTATTGCTAGTTGATGAGCAAGCTTTGTGAGCTGATTCTGCAGGGGAGTCGGGGCATTTTTTGTTGAA
>CAIQJP010000075.1 GCA_903872155.1 uncultured Actinomycetes bacterium
AAATTCACTGCAGCTTGATTCACAGATGAATCAAGAGTTGTCTTCGACCATTGTTGAGTCGGCCAATTGACGCCGACTGGTTGAGTACGAAATGGCGTTAAAGAATTCATGATGTGATCGTCTTCTTTGATGTGATGTCGAGGTCGATTAATTTTCCTTCGATCGCGACCGCAGGGCTTGAAGCGATTCCGACTGCCTCTTCAACGGTGGTTGCTCGATTGAGAAGTGCTCGATAATTCTCTTTCACGAATCCGGCAGCAATCATGTGATCGAACGCGTCAAAGAGAGGTGCGTAATAGCCAGTGCCATCCAAAAAGACCACAGGCTTTGAAATCAGACCCAATTGGTTCCAAGTCAAGATTTCAAACACCTCATCAAAAGTTCCGAAGCCACCTGGCAGAACAATGAAGCCAACTGCGAGTTCTTCCATACGAGCTTTGCGCTCGTGCATGGTCGCGACAGTTTCTAAGGTCGTGAGCCCTTGGTGAGCAGTTTCGGCTCTCACTAAGTGCTCTGGAATGATCCCGTGCACTCGACCACCGTGGTCAAGCACCGAGTCGGCGACAAGACCCATTAACCCGACGCGTCCACCGCCGTAGACCAAGCCCAGATTATGGGAAGCCAATTCTCGACCGAGCGCAATCGCTTCGGCGGCATATTCGGGGCCTGTGCCCGAACTCGATCCGCAATACACACAGACATTTCGCTTGATTTCGGTAGGTGTTAGACCCGCTGGCATGTCCTAAGCCTGACACATCAGAACCTGAATCCCCGTCGTGACGCTTGACCACCTCACATGGGCACAAGTAGTCGGGTTCCGACTTCTACCTGTGAGCGCATTCATAGGTAGCGTTTCGCCCATGAGTTCAACGTCTGTCACCCCCGACCTGCAGTCCGCCAACGAAATCATTGATTTGGCCTCACAAGCCGTTGGTAAGGGTCTGCGCCAACTTGCAGCAACCGGTGGCGCCGACAAGCACCAAGTTTTGGCTTACGACCTCGCACACGCCGCCTCGGCCGTTGAAACCGCACGTTCACTTCTTGACTACGGCGCCAAGGGAGACCATGAAGGTCTCATCACTTGCGCGTTCACTGCCGACATGGCCCACGAGCTCATGACGAAGTTGATCGGTCGCGAGGCATTGTGGGGACTCGAGTTAAATCCGTTGGCCGCCGCATCATCGTTCATCACGATTTATCGTGATCCTGAATTTGTTGCATCACTTGCCGATGTTCAAGGACCTCGTCACCTCGACAGTGATTTCGAGATGGTGCAAGACACTTTCCGTTCGTTCTCTGACAAAGTCATTGCGCCTCGCGCCGAACACGTACACCGTTACAACGAAGATGTTCCTGAAGAGATCATTAGTGGTCTCGCTGAAATGGGTGCCTTCGGACTTTCAGTGCCAGCCGAGTACGGCGGCTTTTCTGAAGGCGGCGAAGGTGAATACCTCGCCATGGTTGTCGCAACCGAAGAACTCAGTCGCGGAAGTCTTGGCATCGGTGGTTCATTGATCACTCGCCCAGAAATTTTGACTCGTGCATTGGTTAAGGGCGGAACCGAAGCTCAGAAAGAATACTGGTTGCCCAGGCTCGCTACTGCCGAAACCATGGTCGCTGTTGCAGTAACCGAACCCGACTACGGCAGCGATGTTGCCGGACTCAAAGTCACCGCCAATCCTGCAGTTGGTCCCGATGGTGAAGCCGGTTATGTCATCAATGGTGTGAAGACCTGGTGCACATTTGCTGGTCGTGCCGACGTGTTGATGTTGTTGGCCCGAACCGATCCAGATCGTTCAAAGACCCACCGTGGTTTGAGTTTGTTCATTGTGCCCAAGCCCCGCGGCGAAGCTCATGGATTTGAATTCACGCAGAATGTTCAACCCGATGGTTCAACAGGAAAGATGGAAGGTCGCCCAATTGACACCATCGGTTACCGCGGAATGCACTCATACGAAATCGCACTTGAAAACTGGTGGGTACCGGCAACGAATCTCATCGGTGAAGAAGGCGGACTTGGCAAAGGCTTCTATTACCAAATGGAAGGTTTTGAAAATGGTCGTTTGCAAACCGCTGCTCGCGCCGTTGGATTGATGCAAGCGGCATACGAGGCTGCTTACGACTACGCCAACAACCGCAATGTTTTTGGCAACAACATCGCCGACTATCAATTGACCAAAGTGAAGCTCGGTCGCATGGCCGTGCTCATTCAGGCTGGTCGCCAGTTCAGCTATCAAGTTTCAAAGTTGATGGCTAAGGGCGAAGGTACAACCGAAGCCAGCATGGTGAAGGCATATGTGTGCAAAGCCGCCGAATGGGTTGCTCGCGAAGCAATGCAGATTCACGGTGGCTATGGATACGCCGAAGAATATTCGGTAAGCCGTCTGTTCGTTGATGCACGCGTGTTGTCGATTTTTGAAGGTGCCGACGAAACCTTGTGCCTCAAGGTCATCGCCCGACGCCTGGTCGAAACCGTTTAGTTTTTCTGGTGCAACATGACGGTGTAGTCATCGCCATCGGTTGATGGATTTTGATCCCACGTTGAATACACCGCAACTTCTGTGAGACCAACGGCAGTTGCATCGCGTTGATAATCGCGACGTATATAAGCATCGAGTCGTGTCTCTAACGAGAAGCCAGAGATCAAGTAACCGCCTCGATCTAAATGTTCGGCCAATGACTGGATGATCGCTGCTTGCGAACTTGGAGCGCAGAACAACGGAATGTTTCCCGCCATGACGATCACATCAAATTTGCTGTCAAGACTCATCTCGGACAAATCTGCGACATGCCAATCGATATGCGGCGCTTTAGCTGCAGCACGATCAATCATGTCGGGATCGAGATCTACACCAACTGCATGGTGCTCTCGCTTCACCATTTCAATCGCTAAACGCCCTGTGCCACATCCCGCATCAAGCAGACGAACTTTTCGATCGCCAATTAAACGTTCAACAAAATCTGCTTCCCCGTGAATTGAATCACCGCGTGCCGCCATCGCATCCCAACGCTGGTCGTACTTGATGAGGTCAACCGTACGACGCCACTCAATCCAACGTTCAGAAACTCCAGAACCTGGAACGTTGCTCATGACAACAGTTCGAGCAAAGACTTCACGCGATAAAAGTCTGCACCAGCATGATCGTCATACGGATCAAGAAGCACAGGAACTAGTCCGGCATTACGCGCTCCGCCAATATCCATCGTGACTGAGTCACCCACGTACGCAATTCGTGAACGATCAAATTCTGTGAATGCCGCAAGTCCGAAATCGAAAATTCGTGCGTCGGGTTTTGAGACTCCGACAACATGACTGTCGATCACGATGCGAACGGGGACGCCCGCACCTTCGCCTACTTGACATACCGCCGATCGCGACAAGATGTCTTCAATCTGACCAGAGGCATTACTCACGACTCCGATAGGCACATTTCGTTGGTGGAGTTGGCGCAGGGCCTCAACACTGTCTTCCAACGGCCAACGCCAGGTGTAGGCGTTGCGTGATCGTCCAAGAACTGTTGCTGCCTCAATGACATCGTGCTCTGGCACACCGATGGTTTCGACGTAAGCCACGTTGTACGAATCCCAGTTGGACTCGCCTGATCCATCTGCCGACTTCGCCGCCATGCCGCGGTAGTGCGCACGGTGATACATCGCCAGGTCGGTCGTCGCGCCGTAGTAAGTCAAAAGCGGAGCCAAAACGGTCGGGTCAGGGATCACGAAGATTCCACCGGCGTCAAAAAGCACCGCATCAATTTCATGATTTCCGATGATGAGAGCCGTCACTCGATCAAGAGTAGGCGGGCGAAATGCCAAGAGGTATTTGGTCGGTCATCTTTCTGGCAACTTTTTGGTCACGAGGTTTACCAAATGGGGTCAAAAAGGCGTACCCTCGCATTGTGCGCAGCGCCAAAGACTTCTTCAAGCCCCTCGCCGTCGGAGCCCCCGAGCCCGTCCGCGAGATCCCCTTCCGCCCAAGCCGGATGATTCACTTCTTCCCACCGTCGAACGAAAAGATGGTTGCCAAGTTGGGCGACATCATCCCGACGGTTGACATCATTCTTGGCAACCTTGAAGACGGAGTTCCCGCAACCGACAAAGAAGCGGCACGCGCTGGTCTCGTCAATGTTGCCAAGACAGTTCCGATGGGCACCACGCAATTGTGGACTCGCGTGAACAGTCTTGATTCGCCGTGGGGTCTTGATGACATCACCACACTCGTCACCGAAGTCGGCGACAAGTTTGACGTCATCATGATTCCGAAGGTTGAAGGACCCGAAGACATTCACTACGTCGATCGTTTGCTCGCGCAACTTGAGGCAAAGGCCGGACTCAAGAAGCCGTTGTTGATTCACGCAATCCTTGAAACTGCTCGCGGAGTTGCCAACGTTGAAGAAATTTGTGGAGCGTCGCCACGTATGCAAGGTCTTTCACTCGGACCGGCCGACCTTGCCGCGAATCGTCGTATGAAGACAACCCGTGTTGGCGGTGGACACCCTGACTACGTGGTCCGCGACGATCCGAATCCCGAGAGCCCTGATGCGCCGCGCAATACCTATCAACAAGATTTGTGGCACTACACGTTGGCGCGCATGGTTGATGCGTGCGTAATGCACGGCATCTTGCCGTTCTATGGTCCCTTTGGCGACATTAAAGATGTTGTCGCCTGCGAAGATCAGTTCCGCAATGCCTACTTGCTTGGTTGTGTTGGTGCTTGGTCGTTGCACCCCGCACAAATTGATATTGCACGACGAGTGTTTAGCCCACGTCCAAGCGACGTTGCTCACGCGATGCGCGTCATCGGAGCAATGGGCGATGGCACCGGCGCAATCATGCTCGACGGAAAAATGGAAGACGATGCGTCAGTGAAGCAGTGTCGTGTCATCGTGCAATTAGCTCGCGAACTTTCTGCTCGCGATCCCGAACTCACTGCCGCTTACGGCTTCTAGTACAAACAATCACAAGGAAAATTTCATGTCAGATCTACGCCCTCGCCGTTCAGTTCTTTATATGCCTGCTGCTAACGAGCGGGCACTCGACAAGGCCAAGGGCATACCTGCCGATGCTTTGATCTTCGACCTTGAAGACGCTGTTGCTCCTGATGCAAAGCCCGATGCACGTCGCAATGCAGTTGCAGCAGCGCTGAGCGGAGAATACGGCAACAAAGAAATCACGATTCGTTGCAATGGTCTTGATACGCAGTGGGGACATGAAGACTTAGTGGCGGCAGCGATGGCCAATGTTTCGGCTGTCGTGATTCCGAAGATCAATTCAGTCAAAGAAGTCGAGGCTGTTTCATCGGCACTCGCAAGCGCTGGAGCACCTGGCTCAATGAAAATTTGGGCAATGATCGAAACTCCTACCGCTATTTTTGATGTACGTCAGATTGCCGCTCACCCGCGAGTACAAACTCTCGTCATGGGCACGAATGACTTGGCAAAAGAATTGCGCGCGACTCAGGTGCGGGGCCGAGCACCGCTCACGCCGCATTTAGCGACTGCACTTCTTGCTGCTCGCGAAGCCGGCAAAGTCATCCTTGATGGCGTCTTCAACGATGTCAAAGATCTTGATGCCTTCCGCGATGAATGTGTTCAAGGAGCTCAGATGGGCTTTGACGGTAAAACTCTGATTCACCCTTCACAAGTTGAGATCGCCAACGATGTATGGGCACCTTCAGCCGATGAAGTTGATTATGCACAGCGCGTGATTGCTGCATTTGAAGAAGCAACAGCCGAGGGTCGTGGTGTCATCACCGTTGATGGCCGCATGATCGAGAACCTGCATGTTGAAAACGCTCGACGTGTACTTGCAGTGCAAGCTGCCATCGAATCATTGAGCTGACATTTCGGTGAAGCCGATGACTGATCAGTTAAAACTCATCGTTGGTGTAAGTGGTGCTGTCTTAGGTTTAGTTGTCGGTATTGGCATCGGATTAATCATCAACAGTGGTGGCGATGAAACGCCGATTCAGCCAGCTGGTATTTCGGTGGATGTCACTACTACCTCGGTTCCACGCGTCATCACTACCGATGCACCAATTGCTATTGCGCCGTAACGAATTCAGAGTTTCGTGCGGAACAAATCGAGAGTTCGCTCGAAGGAAATCTTTGCTGCATGTGAATCAAAGACATCAGGGCGAGCATCGTTGAAAAACGCGTGTTGAGTACCCGCGTGAATATTCAGAGTTGCATCTTTGCCAAGTGTCTTGAGTTGTGCTTCAAGCGCCTTCACAGTTTCTGGTCCAGCAAAGTCATCAAGTTCTGCGTATTCACCAACAACTTTTGCCGCAAGCTTCGACCAATCGGGCTGAGCAGACGGCCAAGGAATCACGCCGTAGTACGGAGCGGCAGCAGCAATTGCATCAGGTCGCTGACACGCCAAAACCAAAGTGAGGCCTCCACCCATGCAATAACCGACCACGCCGATTTTCTGATTCCCAGTTTGTGACTGCAAGAAATCAACAGCACCAGAAAGATCTTTGGCTGCTTGTGACAAGTTAAGGCCCATCATCAACTTGCCCGCGCCGTCGGGTTCGGTCGACGATTCGCCGTGATACAGATCGGGGGCGAGAGCAGTGAAACCTGCGGCAGCAAAACGATCGGCAACATCTTGAATGTGAGGTACGAGTCCCCACCATTCTTGGATCACAATGACTCCGGGTCCGCCTCCGTTTGCGAGGTACCCATCGCACGTTCCGCCGTTTGACTTGAAAGAAATTCGCTCACTCATGCCCCTGACCGTAGCAACAATTACCTCGGAGAAGATCTTCATTGTCCTGTGACAAACATGGGTCTGTTCACCAGTGCGTGTAACGAATAGTCTGTGGCTATGGCTACTTCTACCTCAGCGCTGAACACCAATCCCACTAACGCACTCAAGAGCGATCGCACCCATGTGTTCCACTCGTGGTCGGCTCAAAGCCTGATTAGCCCCATTGTCGTATCTAAGGCTGAAGGCAGCCACTTCTGGGACGAATCGGGCAAGAAGTACCTCGACTTCTCGAGCCAACTCGTCAATGTCAATATCGGTCATCAACACCCCAAGTTGGTTGCCGCCATTCAAGAGCAGGCCGAGCGTTTGTGCACCATTGCTCCGTTCCATGCAAACGACGCTCGCAGCGAAGCCGCTCGCCTGATTGCCGAACGTGCGCCTGGTGATTTGAACATGGTGTTCTTCACCAACGGTGGAGCCGAAGCAACCGAAAATGCACTTCGCATGGCGCGCTTGCACACCGGACGTCACAAAATTCTCACGACTTACCGCAGCTACCACGGTGCAACTGGTGGAGCGATTCAGCTCACCGGTGATCCGCGTCGTTGGCCAAGCGAGCCGGGCTTACCGGGAGTCGTCAAGTTCTGGGGGCCATACCCATATCGTTCGGCATTCCACAGCAGTAGCGACATTGAAGAATCACAACGCGCGCTGCAACACTTACGCGACACCTTGATGGTTGAAGGTCCGCAAACAGTTGCCGCAATCATGCTCGAAAGTGTTGTTGGTACAAACGGAATTCTGGTTCCGCCTCCTGGCTACATGGCCGGCGTGCGCGAAATCTGTGATGAATTCGGAATTGTCTTCATTGCCGACGAAGTGATGTCAGGCTTTGGTCGATGCGGTGAATGGTTCGCTATCGATAACTGGAAGGTCGCACCCGACCTCATTTGTTTCGCTAAGGGCGTGAACTCTGGTTACTTACCGCTTGGTGGAGTCATTATTAGCGATCGCATTGCTGACACTTTCCGCGAGCGTCAATTCCCGGGTGGACTCACCTACAGCGGCCACCCGCTTGCATGTGCTTCAGCTGTTGCGAGTATCAATATCTTTGAAGAAGAAGGAATCATCGACAATGCGCGCCACCTGGGTCGCGACATCATCGGACCCGAACTCGAGAAGTTGAAAGCTAAGCACCCAAGCGTTGGTGATGTGCGTGGTGTTGGTGTGTTTTGGGCGATCGAATTAGTCAAGAACCGCGAGACACGTGAACCTTTGGTGCCGTTCAATGCAGCCGGACCCGCCGCCGCCCCGATGGCTGAATTGATTGGTGCGTGCAAGGCCCAAGGCTTGTGGCCGTTCACTCACTTCAACCGTATGCACGTGGTGCCGCCGTTGACGACAAGTGATGAAGACGTGCGAGCCGGAATCGCCATCATCGACGAAGTCCTTTCCCTCGCCGACGCCCACTACACCGGCATTTAATCGCCACTTTGGAGTTGAGTTGCCGCTAGGCGGCAGCCATATTCCAAAGTGGGTCAATTTGCACGGGTGGTGAGGGCGACACCGACGAGGGCGACGGCAAGTCCGACTACTGCCAGCGCTCCTAAACGTTCGCCAAACAATGCCGCACCTTCGATCGTGCTCAGCGCCGGCGTCAAAAAGAACAAACTGCTGACCTTCACCGCCGCCTGACGTTGCAGCAACCACAGCATGATCAGCACAGCAGCAATCGACAACACCACAATCGCCCATAACAGCGACCACCAAAAACGGGCCGTCCACTGAACTTCAAAATGTTCAACCGAGACTGACCCGACTCCCAACACCACCGCCGATATTGCATACTGCACAGCCGTACCACGCAACAACGGCATCGCCCCACCGCGCGAGCGTTGCAACAGTGTCCCCGCCGACATGCCGACGACCGATATCACCATCGCCACTACTGCCCCAGCGGTAATTCCACTGACACCCGCGTTCAGCCGATCAACGACTACTGCAACAACGCCGCCCATACCGCACCCGACGCCAATCCACTGACGGGGCTTCAACTTCTCACTCAGCAACAACAACGCCCCGACCGAAGTAACGACCGGATGTAGACCAGCGATCAACGCCGACAGACCAGACGGCAAACCAAGATCTGCTGCGATAAACACTCCGCCTAAATAAATGGCGTGCATTCCTAAACCAGTGAGCACCGCCCACTTCACTTGCGTTCGCGATATCGACGGAGCATTCGTCGCAATCGCAATCACCCACAACACGGTTGCTGCAATCAGCATGCGCATAAACAAAAACGTCATCGGCCCCGCATCGCGCGTTCCGTAACGCGCCACGATGAAACCGGTACTCCATAACAACACAAAAACCACTGGCGCTGCTGCCGCCAGACGAGATGGTGTTGCGCGAAATGGGCGGGCCGCTTGCGCGACCCGCCCATTCTCACTTCTAGAAGGAAGAGCCTGATTAATCAGGCGCCTGCTTCATTCAATGTCACGTCGATCGGGGCGAAACTTGAACCCTTGGTATCGACACCCATGCCATCAAGGAGGGCAAGAGCTGCTGTAACGATGTCGTTGGTGTAAGCCTCTGCATCGGGTGCTGCAGTAAGAACGGTCGAACCTTCAAGGTTCTTGGTCTCCTGAGCAAGCGTTGCAGTGCGGTCCCATGCAGCGGCATCGATCATGCCAGCACCACCGGTGGCGGGCCAGATGAGCTTGTTGACTTCATTCATCTGCCACAACTGGTGTGATGCACCAAGCTTTGAGCCCTTCGAAACAACGATGTCGGCGCAAGCCTGAGCGTTGTCGCGGCAGTATGCCCAACCTTGGATTGATGCAGCAACAAACTTAACTGCGGTGTCTTTGTAAGCGGCATCGCTAGCAAGACGCTCACCTGAAGCCCAGATGGCGTCCTGCAACATGCCGACACCCTCGTCTTCGTAGCTCACGACATTGAAGTCGTCAGCGGTGTACTGCTTGCCAGTGTCAGGATTGATTGCTTCCAAGACCTGTGCGTATTCGTTGTAGGTCATTGCTTCAGCGGCATCGATGTCACCAGCGAGCAAAGCTGCCATGTCAAACTGCTGCTGAACGAGTGTGACGTCAGCGGCGGGGTCGAGACCAGCCTTGGTCAAAGCAGCGAAGATTTCAAATTCGTTGCCGTAACCCCAGTTACCGATGTTCTTACCAGCAAAGTCTGCAGGCGATGTGATGCCCTTGTCCTTGAACGAGACCTGCAAGGTACCCGAACGCTGGAAGATCTGAGCAATGTCAACAATGTCGGCACCGGCTTCGCGGCTTGCGAGAGCCTTCGGAACCCATGACAATGCGAAGTCGACGGCGCCGTCAGCGAGTTGCTGTTGCGGCACGATGTCAACGCCACCTTCAAGGATGCTGACGTCGAGACACTGATCGGCGTAGAAGCCCTGATCAACTGCAGCGAAGTAGCCAGCGAACTGAGCCTGCGTGAACCACTGCAACTGCAACTTGACAGGTGTTGTGGTTTCACATGCTGCTGGAGCATTCGATGCCGGTGCGTCTGACGAGCTGTCATCCCCACCACAGGCCACAGCGGCCAGTGACAAAGCGACAACGCCAGCTGCCAATTTCCAACCTTTGTTCCTTCTCATTTTTTTCTCCTCCCCTTGGGCTGGTGCCCGCGGATTTATGACACCACAGTAGGTCATTGAGCATCGTCACTTTGACAAACTCAACGGCCCTCTCTGGTGCGTTTGGCGCGGCCACCCGGTGTGGCCACTCCCTCCAGCAAGCTGGAGATCACATAGAACGTCAATCCCAAGAGACATGCACCAAGTACATATGCCCATGCGACTGCATTCTTCGAATTTGCAATATTGCTCGTGATTCGGCTTCCGAGCCCGTTTTGCGAACCACCGAAATACTCACTCACGAAAGCGGTAATAACCGAAGCCGGTGCCGAAATCTTGAGCGCAGTGAAAAGATACGGCACAGCATTTGGAATACGTACCTTGCGCAAGATTTCGGTGTCGCTCGCAGCGTACGACTTCATCAACTCAACATGTGTTGGGCTGACTTGAGTGAGTCCTTTAGCAACGTTGACGAGAACAATGAAGTAGACCACCAAAGTCACCATGACTCGACGAGGAACTTCGCTCGTGATGGCGAACATGTTGTTGAGAACTGCCACCAAAACAAAAATCGGAATCGCATTCAACGCAATTGCCAACGGTGTAATGAGATTGTTCAAAAACTTGAAACGGCTCAGCACAAAACTCATCGCCATTCCGAAAATGGCGCCAAGCAGTAAACCAATCAGCGCGTTCGCCCCAGATACTTTGGCGGATCCCCACACGAGGTCAAAGTTCTCGGTGAACTTCTGCCAAATCTTTGACGGTGGGGCCAAGAAATATGGTTTGAGATTGAAACCCTTCACCACAAGTTCCCATACGGCAACAAACGCCACACCAAAAACGGCGGGCGGAAGCACCGAGCGAACAACGGACGAAGAGCGTGAACTCATCGGTCTTCAATTCCTCGCACGTGATCAGACATCTCTAC
>CAIQJP010000076.1 GCA_903872155.1 uncultured Actinomycetes bacterium
AAAAAGTTGATCGAGACGATTGATCGTGGCGATTAACAATGTCGCTAATTCATGACGTTGGTTTGATGAGAGTGAATGCAAGTCTCCGACCCGTAGGCGTGGGGCCAAAGTGACTGCTGTGGGATAGACCGAGGCGAAAGGCACGTAACTCGTCCATTCGGTGTTGTTGCTGATGACCCGTTCGGGAGTTTCGTCTGGTGTCCATGAGGATGCAAAGAGTTGACGCGGCCGTTCTGGGACATGGTCATATGAATAGATCTGACCATGTGGATGTGAAATCGTCGCCCCAACTTCGGCGCCGCGATTTTCGAACACTAAGACGTAATCAACATCAGATCGCGCCGCGAGTTGTGATGTGCGGTCGGCCCAAAGATCGATGACTTTCGTGGCCTGTTCAACGGAGAGTGATCCAAATGATGCATCGTGATCAGTCGTATACAAAATGACTTCGCAACGATCGTTAGGCATAGGTGGCCAGCGGTTAACGAACGAACGAACGTCGTAAGGCTCGGGAGCCTCAAGTCCACCGACACAAAATGGGCAATCTGATGTGACCGCATTGGTGGCCAAATTGGGTCGCGCTTGTCGATTGCCGACGACGTGTACAACTGTCCCAAGAGCAGGGTCAACACGAAGATCTTGGTCCATATGTTTAGTCTCCCTCAAATACATCTGAAGATGAAATGTTTGGAGAAAATTGTTGCCTTCTGCGAGGGCTGGTTTAATCCGCATGGTGTGAGACTCGTCGCCTGCTCGCCGCTCTCCAACCGGATACCGCCGATTCGGTTGTCAGAGAGTCGGTGGTGCAGGCATCCGATGTTGTCGACCGACGACAGCCCGCGCCTCACAAATGGGCATCCTGTTCTGTCAAGAAATCCAAGGCCTGAGAACAGCTCTGTTTAGACGGGGACGAGTTCTCGACCGTCGGATGTGTGGACGTGGGTGATGCCGGTGGTGTGGTCAATGCTTGTGGAATATCCCGCGGATGCTTTATATCTGTTGTGTTTTCGGCATAGTGGGTCGCCGTTGTCGGGTGATGTGGTTCCACCTTCAGCCCATGGTGTGCGATGGTCGGCTTCGCACGTCAAAGCCGAACATCCTGGCCAAATACATTTTCTTCGACGTAGGAAGATCGCTTCTCGTGACGAACCCGTGAAAAGTCGTGATTTGCGTCCGAGATCGATCACGGTGCTCGGTGAACTCATGACAACACGGCGTACTTGGCCGATCATGGACGCGACGATCGCATCAAACGGATCGATCGTCACTCCGGCGGTGGTTTCGCAGCGGCGTGAACCAAACGTGTCAGGCGCACCCAACAATGACGGTAGTGGCGTGTCATTGAGTAGCGCGGTGAGAGCGGTTTCGTAGGTCGTCGCATCGATCACGATGTTCACAACCGGCTCTGACGGTGCGAACATGCCGTTCGCGGCCGACGCGAAGACCGCATACAAGGCGTCGGCACGTCGTTGTTTGGCCGTACGAGCCAAATCGGAATACAAATCCAGACCTTTCGCATCACGATCAGCGAGATCTTGAGCGAGTTCGGCCTGAACATACTTCTCGAACACTTCCAGCATGAACGCACCTTGCGCGGTACCAACTTTGGCGTCCACATACACGACGTCGCCGACGGGGTGAACGGTGGCGTCTCGTTCTTCGTGGATACGTTCGCTGTCGCGGTGCGCGCCGTCGGCGTCTGCATAATGTTCCCAGCGGATCATCACAGAATTGAAATCTTCGTATGGCATGTCTTGAGCGCGATCGGCCAACGTGTCAACAAAAGCGGGAAGTTCAGCTGAGACTCGTTTGTTCGCGTGAGCAGCAGCCAAGCGTCGGACTTGGGCGACACCAATCGTGCCGGCCTGTAGACGCTCCGAGATTTGTGGGAATTCGACGACCATGCGCGCGACTTTCACATGATGTTTCGCATCACCCGCACTGTAAGAAATACCCGCTCGTAACCAGCCGGCCATGGTGGTGTGGCCGTGATCACGAAAAGCACCAGTGCGATCAACCTCAGCCAACACTTCAGCACGAGCAGCTTCAATAAACCGTGACACTTTTTCAAGCTCAACAAGACGTGTCATTGCATCGTCGCCATCAACAATCGAAGACTGAGCTGACCATGCAGCACGCAAACCTGCAACGAGAAAACCACCACAACTTTCAGCGGTTTTTGTTGTCAGATCACGTGAGAACATATGTTCTTAGTATGCCAGTTGGGTGTGGCAAAAAGCAAATGAAATCAATGGTTTTTTGAAAAAAGTTTTTAGTATTGCAGACATCAAAACTGGTGGCAGGAACTAAAAAGCAATCACTAATGCTGGCAAAAAATCCAATGAAATTTGTCGACCACGAGCCAGCGACGAGCGTCCCGGCAAACAACATCGCGAAGATGCCCGCACAGGATGTCTAACGACCTGATATTGGTCGTACGATTCGGGTCGTGATCGAGCATTTGTCGACCGAGACCACGAGCGTCGTTGTAGACGTGCGTCGGGGGATACCGGTGGTGCTTCATTGGGGTGCACGAATTGATGAGATCCCCGAGACTTGGAGTCGCCCACCCGTGCCGTATGGAGCGATTCAATTCGTTGAGCCGATTTCGATCGTGCCGATGCACGGTGATGGCTTTATGGGACGCCCGGGTTTTCAAGCTCACCGTCGTGGGGGCCGGCATTGGTCGCCGCGTTTTGTGTACGAATCACATTCGCTCGTAGAAACCGATGAAGGTTCAACTCTTATCTGTCATGCCATTGATGAAATTGCTGAATTGCGAATTGAAACACACATCACTCTCACTCATGATGGAGTGTTGAAGGTCCAGTCAACGGTTGAGAACTTTGGGGACTCGCCATTAATGCTTGACGCGTTCACGGTTTCGTTGCCGTTACCTAGTCATGCCGAAGAACTTGGTGTCTTTGCTGGACGCTGGATACGAGAATTTGATCTTCAGCGATTTGCTTGGCCGTATGGCGCATGGACAAGTGAAAATCGTTTGGGTCGCACGTCTCATGAACATCCTCCTTATATCTGGTCAATGCAGGCGGATGCTGGCGAATGGAATGGCGATGTGTGGGGAGTGCATGCAGCATGGAGTGGCAATCACGTTGTCTATGCCGAGAAATTGCCCGATGGCCGTCGTTACATACAAAGTGGCGAACTCTTCCATGCGGGCGAAATGTGTGTGTACGCCGGTGAAACCTTTAGTACGACGGAAGTTATTGGTGTGTATTCGCCGCGCGGTTTCACGCCGGCGTCATGGGGATTTCACAACGAAGCTCGCCGACGCGCACCGCGCCAAAATCTTTCGCCGCGACCAGTTCATCTGAATACATGGGAAGCGGTTTATTTCAATCACGATGTCAATAAGCTCAAAGAATTGGCCAATCGCGCGGCGGACGTGGGGATTGAGCGATTCGTTTTAGATGATGGTTGGTTTGGTGGTCGTCGTAATGATCGAACTGGTCTGGGTGACTGGTGGGTGTCAAGCGATGTTTATCCCGATGGATTGAAACCATTGATTGATCACGTGACCGACCTCGGAATGCAGTTTGGAATTTGGATTGAACCAGAAATGGTGAATCCCGATAGCGATCTTTTGCGAGCCCATCCTGATTGGGCTCTTGCAACCGATGGGTACGACTCGGTTTTGGGACGTCATCAGTTGGTACTCGATCTTTCGCGTCAAGAAGCTTTCGATTATGTGCTCACTCATCTCGACGCGTTGCTTGCAAACCACGACATCAGTTACATCAAGTGGGATATGAACCGTTGGCATGTTCAAGGTAGCAACGCCGACGGTAAGGCCGGAACTCACGATCAAACAATCGCGATGTATGCGTTACTCGATGCGTTGCGCGAACGACACCCCGATGTTGAGTTTGAATCATGTGCGTCAGGTGGCGGTCGTATTGACCACGAAATGTTGAGTCGTGTTGAACGAGTGTGGACAAGCGATAGCAACGATGCGCTTGAACGACAATTCATCCAGCGCGGCGCATCAATGGTGATCCCACCTGAAGTGATGGGTTCACATATCGGACCGTCTCGATCGCACACCACTGGCCGTCGGCACACGATGGCGTTTAGGGGAGTGACAGCACTCTTCGGGCACCTCGGAGTTGAAGCCGATATCACGCAGTGCGATGACGATGAGATTGCTCAACTCGCGCAAGTGATCGATATCTATCAGGGTTACCGCGATCTGCTGCATGGTGGCGACACCGTTCGTTTTGACACCTTTGCAATCTCAGCAGGCACGAGCCTGGCGCATGGTGTCTATTCTCACGATCGCACCGAGGGCCTTTTGGCGTACTGCCAACTTGCATCGGCGACCTCGCTGACCCCTCCGACTTGGCGAATTCCTGATTTGATTCCCGATCGCCACTATCGCGTCGACATCGTGCCAACCGACCCGTCGGGATCGGTCTTGGTGGTCGGTCCGGCTTCGCAGCAGCCCGATTGGGTGGGGCGAGCCCAAAAAGGCGAGCCACTCAGCTACTCAGGTGAGTTTTTGGCCACGGTTGGCCTACCCGCGCCCATCATGTGGCCCGAATCGGCAGTGCTCGTCCACCTGTCATGCTCGTAGCATTGAGGCGTGTCCGAATCACCTTCTGAACGAATTTCCGCCGAGGTCGTGGTCAAAGTTTCACGCTTAGCCCGCCTTGATGTCACACCCGATGAAGTGCAACGCATCACCACGCAAATGGCGGGAATGCTTGAACACTTCGCTGACATTGATGCTCTCGACTTGAGCGATGTCGAGCCCATGACGCAGCCGTACCCGCTGTCGAATGTGTTCCGTGAAGACGTCGTGGTCACGGGACTTGATCGTGAAGAAGTTTTGGCCAATGCGCCAGCTGCTGAAGACGGACGTTTCCGGGTTCCGCCGATTGTTGGATTGGACGGCTGAGATGACGACGCACGCAAATATTC
>CAIQJP010000077.1 GCA_903872155.1 uncultured Actinomycetes bacterium
CCGAAGTTGGCGTGACGTCACCCGAACAGTTGAGTCGTTTGATGTCTCCCATCGGTCTCGATCTTGGTGGTCGCACACCGGAAGAAACTGCAATTGCAATATGCGCAGAAATTATTGCTCGCCGAACTGGTCACACAGCGACAAGTCTCAAAAACACCGACGGAGCAATTCACTCCTAGATCTGGTTTTAGGCGTCGACCGCAATCAAGTTGTGATCGGCGTGGTTCATTGAATCTGGACCATCGGTGGTTGCAACGACAATGTCCTCTAAGCGCATTCCCCATTTACCTGGCAAGTAAATACCTGGTTCAATGCTGAATGCGTGACCGGCTTCTAACGGTAGAGAGTTTCCACTGACGATGTAGGGGTCTTCGTGAGCATCAAGGCCAATACCGTGACCAGTGCGATGAATGAAATAGTCGCCAAAGCCCGCTGCCGTAATGATGCGACGTGCCACCGCATCAACTTCTTCACAAGGCGTTCCGATCGTTGCCGCCTTGACCGCCGCCGCTTCAGCTTCAAACAAAACCGCATATGCCGCTGCAACATCAGAGGCAATGTCACCAGTGAACACGCATCGTGTGATGTCACTGCAATAGCCATTCATCGTGCCACCAAAATCGCATAAAACGATTTCGTTCTTCTGAATCACTCGCGAACCCGGATGATGGTGTGGACTTGCGGCATTTTCACCTGCCGCCACAATCGCAAAGTTCACAACATCATGACCCTCGGCCAAGATGCGGGCTGACAGATCGGCCGACACTTGCGCCTCGGTTCGACCAACTAAGGGAATTCGCCCAGCGTGCAATTCGCCGGCGATGCGATCAACGGCTGCGCCAGCGGCTCGCAACGCATCAATTTCGGCTTGGTCTTTACGCATGCGCAATGAACCAATCACATCGACCGAACGTCGGTACTGCGTTGACGAAAGCATCGGCATGAGGTCAACCAAGAAGCGTGCCCACATCTGGTCGCCCACTGCGACAACTCGCGATTCAGGTGTTGATTCTTTTACCAACCGTGCGGTGATTGCGACCGGATCTTCGGTTTCACTCCAAGGCAACAACGTGAATACTCCTGGCATCAAAGTGACCCGAGGAGCTTCAAGTCCTGGAACAACAATGGTTGCATCGCCAGTCGCAGGCAAGACCAACATTGTCAAACGTTCAAGCGGCATTGCGTTGTAGCCAGTGAGATAAGGCATATCAAGGCCAAGCGACAACAAAGCCACGTCAACACCTTGTGCGCGCATCGATTGGCGAGCTCGTTCTAAGCGATCAGCGAAAACCCGCGCATCATTTGCCGGCGACGAAACAATTGAATGACCACTCATACTTTTGTCACCCTACTCAACGTCACCGGTACTGAATCGCCTGCAGCATCCGCAGATTGTTTGGCGTGATAACTCGAACGTGTTAACGGGCTCGACTCCACGTGGCCAATACCCAAAGACTCACCAACTTGCTTCCAACGAGTGAACTCATCGGGATGAATCCAACGCGCAACGGGCGTGTGGTGAGTCGTCGGCCGCAGGTACTGACCAATCGTCACGATGTTGACGCCGATTCCCGCAAGATCGGCCAGGCATCCATCGACTTCTTCGCTGGTTTCGCCCATTCCTAAAACCAGACCCGACTTCACCACAAGTCCAGCCGCTTTCGCCGCGGAAAGAACACCCAGCGAGCGGGCGTACCCCGCCGACGGACGAACGGCTCGCTGCAGACGGGCCACTGTTTCGATGTTGTGGTTAAAAACATCAGGACGCGCATCAAACAACAACTGCAGTGAGGCAACATCACCTTTGGCATCTGATACCAAAGTTTCAATTCGGGTCAAAGGATTGCGTTCACGAATTGCTCGCACACATTCAGCCACGTGGGCAAAGCCACCGTCGGTCAAATCGTCGCGTGCGACCATGGTGAGCACTGCGTGTGTCAGTCCCATTGACGCAACTGCCGCAGCAACGCGTTGTGGCTCGTCAGCTTCGGGCAATTCTGGTTTGCGTGTATCGACAAGGCAAAAACCACATGCACGTGTGCAACGTTCGCCCAAGACCATGAAAGTTGCAGTGCCATCTTTCCAACATTCAGAAAGATTGGGGCATCCAGCCTCTTCGCACACCGTCACCAATTTCAGTTCACTCAATGTGCGCTTAATCTTCAATACCTCGGTACCAATTTGTACTTTGGGTCGCAGCCACTCTGGTTTGCGTTCCGAGAGATCGACACCGCCGTCCACACCAGCATCGGCGAGTCGGCCGAGCATGCGCACTGGTTCGCCTGGTCCTTCGCCACGTGAGAAACGCGACAAGTCTTCTGGTCGGTGAACCCAAGCAACTTCTTGTTGCTCGGCTTCTCCCCCACCCCAACGTTCAATCGCCAAGCGACTAACAATCTTCACCACATCTTGCATTGAAAAGTCAATGCCTTCTTCTTTGAGCGACGTCACTGGATACTCGGCAACACCACACGGCACAATGTGTTGACGCATGTACGTCATATCGGGATCAACATTTAAAGCAAACCCGTGCATTGTTCGCCCGTGCGCTAAACGAACGCCGATAGCGCTGATCTTACGGCGGCGATCGTTGTCAGCATCAAGCCACACGCCAGCAAATCCCGACAAGCGCCCAGCGTTCTTCACACCAAGTTCAGTCAATGCATCAATGACTAATTGTTCAACACTGCACACATGCGCCGTTGCACCGATGGCATTTTCTAAATTCAAAATTGGGTATCCGACCAGCTGCCCAGGTCCGTGATACGTGATGTCACCACCACGTTTCACCGCGACGAAATCAGCGCCAACTTCGGCAGGATCACACTTCAGATTCTTTTCAAGTTCGGCCCGTGGCCCATATGTAAAAACATGCGGATGCTCGAGAAGCAGCAAATGTTGTTCACGACCGTGCTCAAAGAGCGCAGTTTGTACAGCCAGAACCTCGCGATACGCGACCCTGCCAATCCAGCGGACGCGCAACATGATTTAGAACTCGCTTGACCAATCGCGGGTTTCGAGAATTTCCTTCACGCGGACCAAGAAGCTGGCGGCGTATGCGCCGTCGAATGCGCGATGATCCCAACTCATGGCCAAATGGCCAACTGGATGAATCGCGATACTTTCGCCACCACCAGGAACATTCACCACAACTGGCTTACGCACGATTGCATCAGTTGACAAAATCGCCACCTGAGGCTGATTGATGATCGCCATCGTGAGAACTGAACCAGCCGAGCCGTTATTCGAGATGGTAAAAGTTCCGCCCTGAATTTCGTCAGGGCTGAGCTTGCGAGTCTTCGCTCGCGTTGCCAAGTCGCTGATTTCACGAGCAATCGCTCGCAAACGCTTTCCTTCGGCACTGCGCACGACAGGAACCAAAAGTCCGAGTCCTTCGATGTCAACCGCGATACCAAGATCGACATAACGGTGCACAATGAGATCGGTCCCCGAAATGCTGGCGTTCATGTGCGGGAAATCTGCCAATGCATCAACGACTGCTCGCGAAATAAAGGGAAGGTACGTCAGGCTGAAACCTTCAGCCGACTTGAATTCGTCTTTCGTCTTGGCTCGTGTGTTGTCGACATTGGCGTAATCAACTTCGACCACGCTGAATGCATGAGGGCTGACGCTCAATGACATCGTCATGTGAGCACCGGTGAGTTGACGAATCTTTGACAACGGAACAACATCGTCGCGTTCACCAGCGCGCACTATGGGCGCAGCAGCTTGAGGAGCAGATGCAACTGGTGCGGGACTTGCTGCAGCGGGTCGAGGTGCTGGTGCTGCGGCTACGGCTGGAGCAGCAGGCGCCGAACCAGTAGCGATTTTGTCGATGTGATCAAGCACATCTTCTCGCGTGATTCGTCCACCAGGGCCAGTGCCGGCGATGGAGTCAACCTGGAGATTGTGTTCGGTGACTAAACGACGGACGACCGGCGACAACAAACGATTGTCATTGCCCGCGGCCGCAACGGCAGCCGGTGCTGGAGCGGCGGCGGGAGCAGGTGTAGGAGCGGCAACCGGCGCAGGAGCAGCAGCGGCAACCGGCGCAGGTGCAGTAACCACAGGTGCTGGCGCAGCTTCGACGACTGGTGCTGGCGCAGCAGCTGGCGGGGCGGCAACAACTGCTCCCGCATCGCCAACAACTCCGATGACCGCACCAACGGGAACGGTCTCGCCTTCAGGAACACGAATTTCGGTCAAAACGCCAGCGACTGGCGAAGGAACTTCGGTGTCTACTTTGTCGGTTGATACTTCGAACAAAGGTTCATCAGCAGCAACAGTGTCGCCAACTTTTTTGAACCATCGCGTGATGGTTCCTTCGGTCACTGTTTCTCCAAGTTGCGGAAGGGTTACTTCTGCCATGACATTCCTACTTTCGACTTTTATTGCGACTGCTCTTGCGACTTATGCGTTCAAACTACGACCGGTGAGCGATAACACAGTCTCACCGAAGAGTTCGGACAAACTCGGGTGGGGTTGAATGAATTCAGCCACTTCATCAACTGTGGCTTCCCAGTTCACCGCCAAGTAACCGCCCGACAACTGCTCGGTCACCCACGGACCCACCATGTGGACTCCAAGAATCTGTCCAGCAGTTCCATCCGCGTTGCGCTTGGCAACTATCTTGACCAAACCATCAATTTCTCCCAGAATCATCGCTCGGCTATTGGCGCGGAACTGGTGCTTGGCAACAACAACGTCAAGACCAGCGGCCTTGCATGCATCTTCGCCAGGACCTGCCCACGCCACTTCGGGGTGACAATAAATTGCCCACGGAACGCGGTCGTACGCGATCGGAATCGGACCTTCACCCAACATGTGCTTCACGGCCAGAATCGCTTCGGCATAAGCAACATGAGCGAGTTGCGGAGTATTGATGAGGTCACCAATTGCATAGACGCCGGGTTCTGATGTCTGACACCACGGATCGACGTCGATGAATCCACGATCACTCACCTTGACTGCGGTTCCTTGCAATCCAAGTAGGTCGGCATACGGACGTCGACCAACCGAAACGATGACAGCATCAACTTCAAGTTGTTCACCCTCACCGAATGTCACAACAGTTCCACCCGACGCGGTTGGTGCATGACTCTTGACAGCCACACCAGTACGGATGTCGATGTTCTTTTTCTTGAACGACTTCACGACAACATTGGCAACGTCGGTATCGAGGCCTGGAAGAATCTTGGGCAGACCCTCCAATATCGTCACGGCCGCGCCAAGATCGGCAAACGTCGAAGCGAATTCACAGCCGATTGCACCGCCACCAATAACTGCGACACGTGCAGGTACATGATCAAGCATCAATACTTCATCACTCGTCATGATGGGTCCGCCACGGTCAAAGCCCGGGATCGTACGCGGAACTGAACCAGCAGCCAAGATGACGCTCGCACCTTGTGCCGTAGCCGTTGAACCGTCGGCCATCGTGATGTTCACCGTGCGATTGGCACCGAGCGAACCTGTTCCATTGAATACGGTGACTTTGCGTGACTTGCACAATCCACCAATGCCCTTCACAAGACCGTCAACAATTTTGGCCTTACGGGCTTGAGTGGTTGCGAAATTAACTGAAGGAGCACTGGCTTCGATTCCAAATTCGGCAGCATGGGCAACATGGCGAAACACCGAGGCAGTTTCGAGAAATGCCTTTGCCGGAATACATCCACGGTTCAAACAGGTGCCGCCAAGCGCATCACGTTCAACTAAAGCGACATTCATTCCTGCCGACGCGGCGTAGAGGGCCGACCCGTATCCACCGGGTCCACCACCAATCACCACGAGGTCA
>CAIQJP010000078.1 GCA_903872155.1 uncultured Actinomycetes bacterium
GGCCCGGCAGTGTCATCAATTCGTTTCATCAATCGCTCACCGATCGGTTCGACCATATTCAAGAACCGTTCAGTGTTGTCAAACCCGAACGACTGCCATGCACGTTGAGTCAATTCATTAGTGCGTTCTTCAATGAGTTCACGTACGGCAAGACCAGCAGTTGACACCACTCCATCTTCAGCCAAACCACGCGCTTCAAGAGAGGCGAATGCTTGAGTGATTGCATCAGCATCGGCTCCTCTACTTTGCGCAATCCATCCGCCGTAATTCAGGTGGGCGTCATGCAAGATGCCGGCTTGCACTCGCGAAATATCTTCAGAGGTCAATATCGCAAAGTGGGTGTCTCCCCGCCATTCGCGAATGCAATTGACCGCCAACCACGCCGACACCAACGGGTCGTCGACGCGAGGCGCTTGACGATGCGCAGCAAAACACACCCGACCCGATTCGGGCAATGAGTCGGCCACGCGCCAAAGCTCGTCGCCCATACTTTCTAACTCGTTGCAAATCTCTGGCACATATTGCCGCAAGCCTTCAGCAACTGCTTGGTTGCGCGCTGCATAAATGTCGCTCCACGACGCGTGCTGCTCAGCGAGGGTGACCGCGAACTCAATGAACTTCGGGTGAATCGAATAAAACGCGGCTGCCACCGCCTGGTGTCCCGCTGGCAATAACGGCGCAGCACGGCTAGCGACGTAGTACCCAGTGCCATTTGGAATTCCGAGTTGCGCATACAACTCGATCGCTCGCGGATCCCAATAGATCCAGCCGATCAGGCGATGCGAGGCGAAAGAACTTCGCCTCGTGAGTTCTAGCCAGTCGTGTGCCATACCTTCAGCATGACACACGACTGATCAGAGGACTTAAATCTTGAATCAAGCAGCCTTAGCTTTGCGCTTCTTCATGCGCGCGACACCCTTTTGGCTGGCGAGTGCGACAGCGATGATCAAGGTTGTTCCCTGGAACAATGGGTTAACCCAGTACGAGTCGGTTCCAACGACGAGCTGGAGTCCCTTGATACCGAAAGCCAAGGCGTACAAAGCAATGAAGGTACCGAGCACATTGGGTCGACCCTTCAACTGCGAAGCACCAAAGAACACCGCAGCAATCGCCGGGAACAAGTAGTTCGGTCCAGTTGCCGAGGTGAACATGCCAACCTTGGCGCTAAAGACAACACCAGCAACACCGGCCAAGAACGATGATGCGATCAAGGTTCCCCACGTAATGCGGTCGGTCTTCACACCAGCCAAGCGAGCAGCTTCAGGGTTGCCACCAGTGGCATAAATGAAGCGACCGACTGGAGTGTGTTCCATGATGTACCAAATGATGACGCCAGCAACAAACAAGTAGAAGAAGACCACAGGAATACCGAGGTATTGATTGCGACCGAACTTCTGGAAAGTTGGCGAGAAGGTGTCGGTGATCTGACGGTTAAAAGACAACTTCAACACGATGGCGGTGATGAACTGTCCGATACCGAGCGTGGCAATAAACGAGTTCACTTTTAGTTTCACCACAACGAAGCCTGAGAGAACACCAACCATTGTGCAAGCCGCCAACGCAATCACTGCCGCCAAAGCGACCGGCATGTTGAATGCACGGCTCTTTTCATCGGACAAGAAGCACATCAACGCCACCGACAGCGACATCACCGCACCGATTGATAGGTCGAAAGTTGATGCACAAAATGGCACCAAGAATGCGAGGGCCAAAATACCGACGCTCACGTTCTCTCCCATAATGAGCTTTGCACTTTGGAAACTCAGAAACGTATCCGTCTTCCAAAGTCCAAAGATGATCATGAATGCGCCCCACAAATAGAGTGCACTAAAGCGATCAAGGCCCATTCGAGTCAACAAAGACTTTGTTGGTGCCTTCTTCACTGCTGTTTCGTTAGTTGACATGAGTCTTCCCTTTCACTGCGAAATATAAGAA
>CAIQJP010000079.1 GCA_903872155.1 uncultured Actinomycetes bacterium
GTAATTGTGTTATTTGCTTTTGGCGGACAAACCATTCTTGACTATTTGCATGTGTCGGTTCCGGCGTTGCAAGGTGCGGGCGGATTGCTCTTGTTGCTCGTTGCTTTGCAATTGTTATACGGCAAAGGTGGTGACGATGGGTATATCGAAGCAACTCCCGAACAGCGCACATCAATAGCCATGGTGCCACTAGGGACACCGCTGTTGGCCGGACCAGGAGCCATCGTGGCGACCATCGTGTTCTTTGGCAAAGCCGATGGATTTGCCGAATCGGCAACGGTTCTATTGGCAATCGCAGTCGCGCTTTTTATTTCAATGATTGCGTTGCGTTTTAGCGGACTTGTACAAAAGATTGTGCGCCCAACGGGAGTGCTACTACTTGCTCGCGTTGCGGGCATGATTCTTGCTGCAGTCGCCGTTCAAATGATTGCCGATTCAGTGACCGAGTTTGTGCGAGTTGGCTCGCAGGGGATGTAACGCAATGCCGTATGTCCACACGCTCCGAGTTCGTTACGGCGAATGCGATATGCAACGCGTCGTATTTAACGCCAACTATTTTGTGTATTGCGATGATGCAGTTGATACGTGGACACGATTCGCATTAGCTGATGAACTGAAGAAGGCTGGTACATCAACCGATCTTCATGCAGTCGGATTCGATTTCATGCTCAAGACCACGCAACTTACCTGGCACTCGCCAGTCAAGTTTGGCGACACTCTCGATATGCATTGCGAAGTCTCGCGCTGGGGCAACAGCAGTTTTGATGTTGCGATCAACGGACAAGTTGATGGTGACTCACGTTTTGATGCAGTGATTACCTATGTCAGCATCGATCCGAAGTCTCAGCGACCCGCACCAATTCCTTCGTTCGTGAAAGAAGCACTCAGTAAATAAGTAGTGAGTCAATCACTAATTACCCCAATGGATCCAGTGTCCATGAGGATGAGTGGTCGCCAATCGTTGAACTTCGCGTTGGCCCGCCCGCCAGGTCACCAACGTGATCACGGTGATGAGTTCATCGGATCCCCGGTGACCAGGAAGCTCTGGAGTCTCATACGGACTTTCGGCGATGATCCAACTGAGATCGCCTTCAGATCCAACGCGATCAAGTTCTTCAACAAAAGCGATGCGTCGTTCGGATGGAAGATAGTTAAGAACCCAACTTGTCGTCACAACTGGATGTCCATGTTGCGCCGCTCGTTCAATTGCTTGGGCGACGTCATCAACCGCGTCGCCATGTTCGACCACAATGTTGCTCTGACGAGCAAGTGAAATAGCTCGTTGCAGGCGGTCAAAACGCTCTACTTGATCGGGCCATACGCATGCTTCGAGCCAGCGCACCTCAGTGTCATTGCGCACATCAATGGGTTTGGCATCAAGACCCATCGACCAGAAGACCTGCGGCCGATTTGTCACGACGGGTGGCGCACCAGTGATATCGCACGTAATGGTGAGGTCATCAATTTTGCCGATTAACCCGCCTGGAGTGAGATCAAAGGCAAGCTTCGGAAATAACTGGTTCAAGCCAGCACTGCTACCTACATCAACCTGTGCGAGTGGACCGACTTCAGCATTCAACATCGCAAAAGGGAAAAGAAACCAATTGCATCGACCGATTTCATTCGTTTGCGTCGATCGATTGGCGAGAAGTTCTTTCATAGCGTCAGAACGTTCAAGTACATATCTGACAAATTGGTCTGCGGCGTCGCCGCTTGGCGGCGTGCGCGCGATGTTGGGGTAATGCTGGGCCAGTTCGTGGTCGCGTTCGTCGAGCAAAAGGTGATGCGCGCTAGCGAACAGCAAGACCGGTATCCGCTGAGCGATCGGGGCAACCGACATCAGGTCAAGAACCGCGGGTTCATTGGTGACGCGGGCGGCGATTCGGCTGTACAGCGGAGCACCTTTATCGAATGATTTGGCGAAGTCGCTGAACCGTTGAGCGAGATCGTGCACGAGTTCACGGTAATAGATCAGCATCTTGGTGTCCGAAACTGAGAGAATAAACAC
>CAIQJP010000080.1 GCA_903872155.1 uncultured Actinomycetes bacterium
GAGCACCATTCTCAAAATCTTGACTGGCGAATACGAATGCGATGGTGGTGACTTCACTATCAATGGCACGATGCTGTCAATGACTCAAGACGTCGGTATGTCGAGACCCACCGACACTTTGCGTGAAATGCTGATTGAGGTTGCACCCACGGCATTACGCGCCGCTGGTCGCGCACTTGTTGCCGCCGAAAAAGCCCTTGCTGACGGCAGCGACGACGGCATGGGTTACGCCAACGCTCTCGGTGATTGGGGAGACCTTGGTGGTTACGACCTCGAAACTAAATGGCAGGCTGCTGCACAACGAAGTGTTAAGACGCCTGTTGACGATTTTTCTCGTCGCTTAGTCAGCGAACTCTCAGGTGGTGAACGCAAGCGACTCGTGCTTGATTTGTTGTTGACATCTGGCGCCGATGTTTTACTGCTCGACGAACCCGATAACTATCTCGACATTCCCACCCGTGGTTGGCTTGAAGAACAAATCAAAGCGTGTAAGTCAACGATCTTGATGGTGAGTCACGACCGTACGTTGCTTGAACGAGTTGCAACGAAGATTGTGGTCATTGAAGGTTCGGGCGCTTGGGTGCACGGAGGTTCATATCTCACATTCCCTGAGGCTCGTGCCAAACGGCAAGAGTTAATGGGCGACGATCTCAAACGTTGGAACGACGAAGAACGCCGATTGTTCCATCACATGAAGATCATGAAGCAACGCGCCGCCCAGAACTTCAAGAACGCGACGAAAGCCAATGGGGCCGAAACTCGTTGGGAAAAGTTTGTTGCTGCTGGTCCTCCCCCGCCCCCTGTGGCCGATCAGCAGATTCATGTTCGTTTGCGCGGCGCCGATGCAGCACGTCGTGTCGCAAAACTTGAAGATGTTTCTGTTGGCGATTTGTTCTTCCCGTTCTCGGACGAAATTCACCATGGTGAACGCGTCGGTCTGATTGGTCCAAACGGAACTGGCAAGAGTCACCTCCTCGCAGTCTTGAATGGTGCAAAGCCCGATGTTGGTTCAGTGACTTTTGGTCCACGAACTTCTGTTGGAGTGTTCACCCAGATCAATGACCGACCAGACTTCACGGGCCGTCAATGTCTTGACATCATTCGTGACCGATTGGTCGAAGATGAAAAGTCAATGAAGGCGCTCGCTCGCTATGGGCTTGTGAATAATTCACGTCAAGAGTTTCAAACTTTGTCAGGTGGTCAGAAAGCTCGGTTAGAAATTCTGTGTCTCGAAATTGAGGGACACAATGTGTTGTTGCTAGACGAACCAACCGACAACTTGGATATTGAGTCTTCCGAAGCACTTGAACGGGCGCTCGATGGCTTTGAAGGCACTGTCATCGCCGTGAGCCATGATCGAACTTTCTTGGCCAAGTTTGATCGCTTCATCATGATCAATGACGACGGTGACGTCTATGCCTTGCCCGACTACGAGATTGCCATGACCGGACTGGCCGAGCCCACCAAACTGGCGACCGTACGTCTCGCCAAAAAACTGACCTGAGATGGCTTAACGAGCCTGAACTTTAATGTTATTCAGGGTTACTAAATAGTCGCAGTTCTCTGTCATACTGAAATTATGAGCGACATATCAACCGCAGATCAGATCGAATCCGAAGGCGTGTTTAAGGATCGGCTTGAGCAAATCATTGCCATCATGCTTGGTCTCGCCGCAGTGATTACAGCCTGGACGGCCTACCAAGGCAACGAGTTAGGCGACTCTGTTCAAAAGTCGTACAGCCAAGGTATTCGTCTTTTTGATAACGCCTCACAAGAATTCAATCGGGCAATTGCGATCGAGAATCAGGACGAATTGCTGTTCGTTGAATATTCAAAATCAATGATTTCCCATGACGAGACGACTGCGTCATACATTCATGAAACATTGATGTCTCCCGATCTTGCGAAAGCCGTCGACTGGTGGCTCGATCAGCCCGAGGAATCCGCGCCTGACTCTCCTTTCGTTGACGAGAATCCCGAATGGACCGACGAAGCCCTGGTGTCGGCAAAGTCGATTGACGCCGAAGCACAACAAAGTTTTCACGATGCCGAAAACTCCGACAGCGAAGGTGACAAATTTTCCTTGCTCGAAGTCATTGTGACACTTTCACTCTTCCTTTTTGGTGTTGCCAGCTTGGTCCGGCAGCAAAAGATCCAAGTGGCATTAGCAAGTGTTGGTGCGTTGATATTGATCTACTCCATCATCATGACGATTTCACTCGGAGATCCAGCCGGCTTGTTCTAAAAATTGCATTGTCGTGAAACACAACGCAAGGCGTAACCTTCAACCATGGCCGCAACATCGCGCAAAATTGACTTCATTGACAAGATCACGTTGCCAATTTTCGCAGCCACCATGGTCTGGGAACATCGGGTCCTAAAGAAGCGCCAGTTGCGCGAACTCGTTGATGTGGATGCAGTCGCACCAGTTGATGACGGCAATCCAGTTCCTGATCCCCTAGTTCCACTTGGTTATGAAAAGAATGACACCGCAGGCAGTTTGGGGTTGTTGGTCGGATCAATTTTGATGGGCTTTGCTCTCGATGGCACCTACCGAAAAATACATGGCTTTTTATTTCGCCATCGTCTCTCTAGTTTTGGTTCACGTCGTGGCTCGTTTTTCACCGCCATCATCGCTTGGGACTTCTTGTACTACTGGAACCACCGTTGGATGCACGAGATTCGTTTGTTCTGGGCCGACCATGCGGCACATCACTCGGGACGTCGCTACAACCTGTCAACTGCGTTACGTCAATCGTGGAATGGCTACCTCACCACGTGGATCTATTGGCCGATGCCTCTGCTCGGTTTCCGCTACTCCACATTCGTCAAAGCACGTCAGTTGAATTTGTTATATCAGTACTGGATTCATACTGAAGCGATTGATCGTTTGCCTGATTGGGTTGAAAAGGTCTTCAACACACCATCACACCACCGTGTGCATCATGGTGCCAACAAGCAGTACATCGACAAGAACTACGCCGGCATCCTGATTATCTGGGATCGCATGTTCAAGACCTTTGAACCAGAAATTCGTCAATTGCAATACGGTCTCACCAAAAACATCCGCACTAATAATCCCGTCAAGATGGCCTACGGCGAACTCGCCCAGATTGCTAAAGATGTCGCTCAGGCAGACAACTTCAACGAGCGGCTACGTTATGTTTTCGCTGCACCTGGCTGGACACCAGACGTCGCGGCATAACTGACTAAACGAGGGCCTTGGCTTTCGTAAATTGCATTGCCCCGTCATCAATTGGTGATTTCACAATCATTTGCTTATCAACCGAGATGAGTTGTGGATTGATCCACGGAGCGTGATCACCTTGCTTAGGCATCAAGTGCATCATGCGTTGCATGTAGCCCGCTGAGAAATCATCGATCCATGGGCGAGCGGCCATACCTTGATCTTGTGCTCGCAAACGCGGCGTTGCTTGCTGCGTGCCCGTTTTCTTCATGTGATTCAACAAACGACAGGTGTAATTGCTCACCACATCTGCTCGCAATGTCCACGAGGCATTGATGTATCCAAATGTTGATACCAGGTTCGGCACATCTGAATACGCCAAGCCCTTGTAGGTCCAAGTTTGTGCGAAGTCGATCTCGTTACCGTCAACTGTGAATTCGATTTCGCCCAATGTGACGAGATTGAGTCCAGTGGCAGTGACGATGATGTCTGCTTCAAGCGTTGCGCCCGACTTCAGCACAATGCCGGTCTCGGTAATGCGCTCAATGTGATCGGTGACAACCGAGGCCTTGCCAAGGTTAATTGACGTGAAGAGATCACCATTAGGGATCAGGCACATCCGTTGATCCCACGGGTTATAGGTCGGGGTGAAGTGAGTATCAACGTCGTAATCGGGTCCGAGAGCCTTACGAACTCCGCCCAAGATTTGTGTTTTGATTTTTTCAGGTTGTGTACGCGTGCGGTTGTAGAAGAATTTGGTCAAGGCAATGTTCTTGGCGCGGGTAATCGCGTAAGCGGTTTTCTCCGGCAAGATCTTGCGAAGTCTGTCGGCGATTGCATCATGGTCGGGTCGTGAGACAACGTATGTTGGCGAACGCTGCAACATGGTGACGTGTGCGGCCTTCCTCGCCATCGCCGGCACCACAGTCACCGCAGTTGCACCAGATCCGATGACGACGACCCGCTTGCCGGCGTAATCGAGATTGTCTGGCCACTTCTGCGGATGAATCACTTGACCAGCGAAGTTTTCAATTCCAGGGAACTCTGGTGTGTAACCCTCTTTGTAGCTGTAGTAACCCGAACACATCGATAAGAAGCCACAGGTGTACGTCAGTGTTTCATTCGTATCTTTTTGGGTTGCGGTCACGGTCCACGTTGCAGTTTCAGATGACCACGATGCATTGGTGACCAAGTGATTGAACTGAATCTTTTTGTCAATTCCGTTTTCGCTCGCGGTCTCGCGAAGGTAATTCAAGATTGATGGACCGTCAGCGATTGACTTTGCTTCCTTCCAAGGTTTGAAGCTGTATCCAAGAGTGTGCATGTCACTGTCAGAGCGAACACCTGGATAACGGAAGAGATCCCAGGTGCCACCCATGTTGGGACGACCTTCCAAGATCGTGTAACTACGGTCGGGGCACTGCTGCTGCAGGTGATAGGCCATGCCAATACCTGAAATTCCAGCACCGACGATCAAAACATCTACATACGTGGACTGCGACATATCCGACTCCCCCTGAGTGTTATTTCCGAGACTAGTTCGCCCGACCTTTATATCCATTCAGCGACCTGCCTATGGTCCAAAGTCCCTGACTGTTTGTTGTCTCACCTGCCAGCATCACGAGTGGAGGTGGACCACCATGATTCACGCGACTGAGCATTTTGATGTTCTCATTGTTGGGGCCGGTATTTCTGGAATTGGCAGCGCATATCACCTCCAAAACCAATGCCCCAACAAGACATATGTCGTGCTTGAAGGCCTCGAAAGTTACGGAGGTACTTGGTGGATGCACCGCTACCCCGGCATCAGATCTGACAGCGACCTCTACACCTTCGGATATCGGTTCAAGCCGTGGACCTCAGCACCCATCGCGACCGCTCAAGAGATCTTGAAATACATGGGCGAGGTCATTGAAGAGAATGAACTGCGTCCTCATATTCGCTACAACCACAAAATCAGCAAAGCCACCTGGTCAAGTGAAAATAATGAGTGGAAGATTGAAGTCACCAAAACTGACTCCGGCGCCAAACTCACTTTCACATGCAATTTCTTATGGATGTGTCAGGGCTATTACCGCCACGCCCAGGGCTACACGCCCGATTGGCCCAATATGGATCAATACACCGGAACCATTGTTCACCCGCAAACTTGGCCAGACGACCTTGAGTACAAAGACAAGAAGGTCGTCGTCATCGGCTCTGGAGCGACTGCCGCAACTTTGATACCCGCCATCGCCGGTGATTGTTCACACGTCACCATGGTGCAACGATCACCGACGTACTTCTTCATCGGGAGCAATATCAACGAACTCGCCGATCAATTGCGACAACTCGAAATTCCCGATGAGTGGACTCACGAAATTGTCCGACGCAAAATTTTGTTTGATCAAGAAGCAGTGACCAAACTCTCAGTCGAAGAACCTGAGTTTGTTAAAGCTGCTCTACTTGAGGGAGTACGCGGAATCTTGGGCGACGATTATGACATTGACACGCATTTCACTCCGAAGTATCGACCTTGGCGTCAACGCCTAGCGTTCGTGCCCGAAGGTGATCTCTTCCACGGCATCAAGTCGGGCAAAGCCGATGTTGTCACTGGCGAGATCGAAACCTTTACCCCTGCTGGTTTGCGGATGAAGTCCGGTGAGGAGGTCACTGGAGACATCATCGTCACTGCCACTGGATTCAATCTCAATGTGCTTGGTGATATCGAATTCATTATCGATGGTGAGCCGCTCGTCTTCTCTGACACCGTGACCTATCGAGGCATGATGTTTACAGGTATCCCGAACATGTTGTGGGTGTTTGGCTACTTCCGTGCTAGTTGGACCCTTCGTGCCGACCTCATCGGTGACTTCACCTGTCGCTTGCTGAATCACATGGACAAGCTCGGTGCTTCTCGGGTCACGCCCACTCTGCGTGACGAAGATGCGAATATGCCTTTGTTCTCATGGCTTGATCCAGAAAATTTCAATCCTGGCTACATGATGCGTTCAATGAGTTTGCTGCCTCAGCGCGGAGACAAACCAGAGTGGCAACACAGTCAGGATTATTGGATGGAAAAGGACATGTTGCCCGCCGCCGATCTTGATGACGGCTGCTTGCTGTATGAATAGGTAATGACTGAACGTCCACTACCGTCATAGGCATGTTGCCTTTTGCTGAATTCGGTCGTACTGGTCATCGTTCAAGTCGGGTCATCTTTGGTGCTGCGGCACTTGGTGGTATGAGCGAATCACGGGCAATCAAAACACTTGACCTTGTTGCTTCTCACGGTGTTAATCACATTGACACCGCTGCCATGTATGGATCATCTGAAGATCATCTCAAGCCGTGGCTCGCCGATCATCGATCTGAAGTTTTCTTGGCCACCAAAACCCAAGAACGAGTTGGGTCAGTGGCTCGTGCCGAACTAGAACGATCACTTGAACGAATGGGGGTCGATCACATAGATCTCATTCAGATGCACAATTTGGTTGAACCAGATCAGTGGGAAACTGCATTTAACAAAGGCGGCGCAGTCGAAGCACTCAACCAAGCGCGCGCTGAAGGACTAGTGAGCCTTATTGGTGTGACCGGACATGGCTTACGTATTCCGTCAATGCATCTGCGAAGTCTTGCTGAATTTGATTTCGACGCTGTTCTCTTTCCGTTCAACCATTCACTGCTATCAATTGATCAATACCGCGACGATGTCACTGCATTACGTGAGGTGTGTCGCTCACGAAAAATCGCGACTCAAACCATCAAGGCTGTTGCCCGGCGACGTTGGGATGATGGAACTCAAGGTCATCGCAGTTGGTATGAGCCGCTCACCGACACCGACGCCATTCAACGCGCCGTGCGGTACGTGTTGTCACAGCCTGATCTCTTTCTCAACACCACCAGTGATGCCACATTGTTGCCACTCATTCTTGAAGCAGCGCAAGGTAATCTCACGCGCCCTCTTGATGAAGAGATGAATCGTGATATTGCTGAATTCGGAGTGACACCACTCTTTGATGGTCGTGAACTCGATCGTATTTAATGAGTGAGCAAGATCGGTCCAATGAGATCGTTCATTACCTTCAGAGCCGACTCTTCTGAAAGATGTAATCCATCGGGACGCCACGAACGGTCGCCTTCTTCTTCTTGAACTTCAAGCCACTGATCAAAACGAATGATGTGAATGATGTTCGGATATTCACTTGCTAGTTGTGTAATCCAGGTATTCGTTAAGTCTGTACGGAGTGATTCTGGAGCATGACCCAAGTTTCCCAACCACCAAGTTGTGGGGTGCGGAGCCAAAAGCCAATCAATATTCTTCACCCCACCAGCGATTAACTGCTCAACTAATTGGCGATATTCACTGTGAATGTGATCAGCAAATTTTGCATCATTCGGTTGTAGGACTCCTTCTTCCTGAGACCAAATCATCGGGCCGCTGTCGGCAAGACCAACCATCAAGACCGCAACAGTTGGTCGAAGATTTAAAGCGGCGGTGAGTTGGGGACCTAAAGTTTGATCACAATCACGACGGAAATTTCCGGTGTTATCTTCAACTGACGTTGCACGGGCAAATCCACATGCTGTGTGAGCCACAACAGCGACTCGTGCACGCGACAAATCTTCTTTGGCCCAACTCACGATGCCGGCGCTGAGCGCTACTGCGGTTGAGTCTCCGAGCACCATCATCTTGATAGGTTCCTGGTTTCCTAATTGATCAACTTCAGTCGTTGGTATTGATTGGACCGATGATTGTTCACGACCTAATGAAACTTCGCCAGCATCAACTTCTGCAGCAAAAAGAGTGGGAGGTTTAGGAACAAGAGTCATTGCTAATAACACCACGGTTGCTGTGGAACTACCCGCGAGAACAAAAGTATTTCGCCATGAGAATTTTCCATGACGGAGTGGCTGTTCGATGAGCGCATATGAGACCCAGGCAAGAAACACCGTGATCACGACCCGAAATGTGAACAGCGTTCCCTTGGCAAGATCAAATCGATTCTCATTAACAAGCACAAAAACTGGCCAATGAATTAAATAGATTCCGTAACTTCGTCGTCCTAATGCCACTAGTAGACGATGCGCAAGTACAGATCGAAAACGACCAATTGAAATGGCGCCAATAATCGTGGCTGCACTAGAGATTGCAAAAATCGGAAAGAGTCCCGTGTAAGCAGGTCCCGACTCACTCGGCCATGTCATCGCCGAAACTAAAACAGCGACCAATCCGATACATCCAAGCAATGAGCCCGAAGATTTCACTCGCGTCATGTTGTTGCTAGTACGTATCCACATCGCCAGCGACGCTCCGACCATAATTTCGCCCATGCGAGCCGGACTGGCCCAATATGCGGCATTAGGTCCCCAGACTTTGGCAATCACCGGCGCAATTACAACAAACGCGAAAGTGACAATATAAATAATCTTCGCCCGTATTTGAGCGTTATCACGTACCTTCATCGTCTTGCGCATGATGAACAACATTGCGATTGGCCATAACCAATAAAACTGTTCTTCAATTGACAAAGACCAGAAGTGATCAAGGGGTCCCGGTTCGCTCGCTCCGATCAGAGCAGCGTATGACTGACCTCGAAAAAGAGCCCGCCAGTTGAACACCTGTAAAGCCGCAGAACTGATATCAGTTTGTAATCCTTCAACACTGGCGAAATGCCCGCGCCAGGCGAGCAACGAAATAATGACAAGACAGACCACGCTGGCGGGAAGGATTCGTTTCATTCTTCGCGTATAGAAGGCTTTGAGAGAGATTGTTATGGTCGATTCAAACTCTTGGACCAATAACGATGTAATCAAGAATCCGGAAAGCGTGAAAAATAGCGAGACTCCGACGTAGCCACCCGAAAATAGTGTCCATCCACCATGGAAGAGCAATACCAATGCAACGGCAACTGCTCGCAGACCATCAATCGCGGGTTGATATTGGAGGCGTTCGCTCGAGTCCATCATTGTTGAAACGTTGCTCAGGCGAGAGCAATCACTTCACGAAATAACAATGCCGCCATCACACTTAATCACTTCACCAACCGTGAATGCTCCGGCGCGTGAACTTAAGAAAATTGCCAAGCCAGCGATGTCTTCGGGAGTGCCGACTCGCTTGCGCGGATTGGTGCGTCCAACTGCATCCCAGTCGGTTCCTTCAACGTCGCCGCCGCCGCCGACACCAGTGCTGAGCATCCATGTGGGGAACGGTCCTGGTGCAATTGCGTTCACCAAAATCTTGCGCTTCACCAATTTGGCGGCCATCTGACTCGTGAGTGAATGCAACGCTGCTTTAGATGGGCCATATGAGTGAGTGTCGAACATTGGTGTACGAATTCCATCGATTGAACCGATGTTGATGACTCGCGATGGATCTTCGTTGGTTGCTTTCGCTTCGAGCAAGGGCAACATTTTTTGCGTTAAGAAGAAAACACCTTTGACGTTGGTGTCAAACACTTTGTCCCAACCTGCTTCAGGGAAATCGTCAAGTGGTGCACCCCACGACACGCCAGCGTTGTTCACCAAGATGTCGATGTGATCTTCACGCTTGGTTAGTTCGGCAACTAATGATTCAATTCCACTGAGCTCTGACAGGTTCGCCGGAATTGAAATACATTCGGCTCCATAAGTTTCGGACAGGCGCTGAGCCGTCGCGTCACACTGCTCTTTTTTTCGCGAGCTGATATAAACCTTGGCGCCGTTAATCAAGAATCCGGCCGCGATCATTTCGCCGATACCGCGCGATCCGCCGGTGACGACAGCAACTTTGCCCTGAATTGAGAAGAGGTCAGCAATTTTCATAATGGCTCCAATGAATGAACTTGGTATTGAGTAGTTCTGACCTTAGTTGACATGGTCATGTATTAGGGGCGTTGATGAAGAGCCAGTAACAAGACTCCCGAAGCACCTGCTTCTCGTAGAAGTGCACCAGCAACAGTGGCTGTCCAGCGAGTACGAACCTCGGTTGATACCAAAAGAACTGGACCGCGCGGTAAATCAATATCGGCATGCAGTCGCATCGCCGCTTCTAGGTGAGCAACAACGGGTGTCGACGCTGCATCGTCGGGAGCAGGCGAACCCGTCCACGAAAAGATGTCGTGCAGCGGCAACTTGCCAATCTGGGCAATGTGCTGAGCTAATTGAATATTTGATCGCATATCGGCTGCGGCCAACGCGACAACCGACGTGGGTCGCATTTCCCACACCTTTGACCAACGTTTGAGTGTCGCCACTGCTCCATCAAGCATTGATTGAGGTATCTCGCCAGGTCGTGATCGTGCTAATTCACCTAACTCGACTGACCAACCTGGGTCATCGGCAAAAGCAACGGCGCGTCCGGCATTGAGGGCAACGATGTTGCCCTTGCGGCTCACACCGCTTGGCCATTTCTTGCGAGGTTCAATCTCGGCGTCGTTGCCACGCATAAAGGCTCGGGCCAACATCAACTTCTCGTGTGATGGAGCATTTCCTGGGTATGGCAACTTTGATGTGCACACCGAGCAACGACCACATGCCACTGGTTCGGGATCATCAAGTGACATTTGCAAATACGCCATCAAACAACCCTCACCATGGGCGTACTTGCGCATGATGTCGGCTTCGTGCGAACGAACTTGTTTGAGACCATCCCACTTATGGGTGTCATGAACATATGGTTGCCCCGTCGTCGCCCATGCCGTACCAACTTTTTCAACGACACCTTCGACCGCCAAGATCTTGAGCAAGGCTTCAAGTCGTCCGCGTCGCAGGCCGGTTTCCGATTCAATCTCAAGCAAGGTTCGCGGCTGATCAACGAGAGTTGCCAGAACCTTGTTGGCGGTAGGTGCTTCAGGAATTGAGGCTGTTGCAAAGTAGTCCCAGATTCGTTCGTCCGCATCTGACGGCAACAAGACTCCTTCGGCATGGGCCACCGCTCGCCCCGCACGTCCAACCTGTTGGTAATAGGCAACTGGTGTTGATGGTGAACCAACATGAACACAAAAACCGAGATCTGGTTTGTCGTATCCCATTCCGAGCGCGGATGTTGCCACGACTGCTTTGATTTCGTTATGACGCAGTCGGTCTTCAATCGCGATACGCGAGTCACCGTCGAGTTGGCCGGTGTACGCATCAACGTTGTATCCACACGAAGCTAGAAAAGCGGCAAGCTTGTCGGCCTCGGCCACTGTGAGCACATAGATGATTCCCGATCCGGGCAGTTGTTCAAGAGCATCAGCGATCCATGCATAACGTTCAAGCGGGCTGAGCCCCGGAACAACAGACAACGTGAGAGAAGTACGTGCCAAGGTACCGCGATATGTCACGGTATGCGAACCAAGTTGATCACTCACATCTTTCGTGACGCGTTCATTGGCTGTAGCCGTAGTCGCTAATACCGAAGCAGTAGGCGTTGAAAGTAGCGCTCGGGCCAAACGTTGATAGTCGGGACGAAAATCAAATCCCCAGTCACTTATGCAGTGCGCTTCATCAATCACTATTAATCCAACCCGAGCCAACAGGTCACCAAGTCGTGCCGCGAAACGTGGATTGCCGAGTCGTTCTGGCGATACCAACAACACATCAAGCGTGTTGTTGTCGAGTTGACGAAAAACTTCATCCCATTCATCAAAGTTGGTCGAGTTCACTGTGGCCGCCACCAGACCAGCGCGTTCAGCAGCCGCAACCTGATCGCGCATGAGCGCTAACAGTGGTGACACCACCAAGGTTGGTCCCGAACCTGAATGCCGTAACGCATGAGTAGCTGCCCAATAAACCGCCGACTTGCCCCAACCAGTGGCTTGCACAACCAGAACTCGAGATGCCGATTTCAGAACCGCATGTACGGCATCAACTTGATCACCACGTGGACGTGCATCGGGACCAGCGAGCCGACCAAGCACGATATTCATATGTTCTTCAGCGAACTCGCGATCGACTGGTGTTGATGTACTCACATCAACAGTGTGGCGCAAGGGTGTGCCATTCGGAGAAGATTCCTAGAAAACTGTGTAACCACCGTCAACAACAACTTCTTGACCGGTGTGATACGTCAAGGACGGGTCGGCCAAGAACACGCCGATGTCTCGGAATTCGCTTGGTTCTGCCCAACGTCGCACGGGAGTTCGTCGTGTGGTGGCATCACGAAACTTTTCATTCGCAAACGCAGGTCCGGCAAGTTCGGTTTTCGTCCAGCCCGGAACCAATGAGTTGACGCGAATCTGATGTCGCGCCAATCCAACTGCGAGCGCCCGAACTAATCCATTAATTGCGGTCTTTGAGGTTCCGTACGCTTCGTTGCCAGCGGCACCGTGAATCGCGGATGTTGATGACACCGCCGCCAAACTTCCGCCTGTTCGTTGAGCGACTAAAACTTTTGCCGCTTCACGCATCGTCACAAATACCGAATCAAGATTGACCGACATAATGGCGCGCCATTCTTTCATCGTCATCTCAATGAATGGTGTTCCCGTGCCCGATCGACCAGCGTTAGCGATGCAGCCATCAAGTCGTCCAAAATCGGCAACGGTTTGCGCCATCGTGTCGACGATTTGTTGTTCGTCACCAACATCACAGACGTAACCGCGAGCAGTCACTCCGTGAGCTTCAAGAATGGCGACCGCTTCATCGTTCTTTTCTGAACGACGACCCCAAATTGCTAGCGACCCTCCAGCCGCCGCAATTCCTTCAGCCATGCCGAGACCAATACCAGAATTGCCGCCAGTGATAACGAAGACTTTGCCCGATAGATCAGCCATATCGAGACTTTAGGACTTGATGCGCTCGTACGCCCTAGCCTGAACACATGTCTGATGAGCAACTCTTTGACGAGGTTGATGCTGGCGACACGATCTGGCGTTTTGAGCGCTCATTCATGACTTCGAATTGGACCTGCATTTGGGGTCGCGGTTGCCTGGGCATCGGAGATACTCGCGATTCGGAAACAGGTCATGGCTGCTGCTCATTAGGAGCCGAGCTTGACGGCGTCGACGAAGCAATGAACCTCGCTGCTATGGCCGCGACATTAACTCCAGAGATATTCCAATTTCACGCCGAAGCCCAAACAGCTGGAGTCTTCCGCGATGAACACAACAATGCAACGCGAGTTGTCGATGGTGCGTGCATTTTTCATAATCGCAACGGATTTTCGGGTGGCGAGGGTTGTGCGTTACATCTCGGAGCTCTTGCTTACGACGAGTCGCCCATTGACTGGAAACCGTCAGTGTGTTGGCAACTTCCAATCAAAGTTGATTGGGTGATGCGCGACGACGATGTTGAGATCGCCACCGTTCGTGGTTGGAAGAAATCAGACTGGGGTGATCACAGCGAGAAAATGGCTTGGGTGTGCACCGAAGAACCCGAGGCATACGTGGGTGAACAACCAGTTATAGAAAGTTTGGCTAACGAATTGACTGCGATCGTGGGCGAAGAGGTTTTTGTACAACTACGTCAACGCATCACAGGGATTTCTTAGATAACTCCATCCCACAGTGCCAGTTCATCAGCACACAAATTGTGACCAAGTGTTGAAGTTGTATTGAACTGCAACGTCGGTCGATCATTTGTGTTGTGTCGAGGCCACTCGGGCAGTCCGGCATGTTGCGGATTGCCATTTTTTACAAATGCCACCCACGCCTGGTGCATGGCATCAGCAACGCTTTGCGGTGCATTATCGCCACACATATACGTCGCTGCGGGATCACCAATGTTGTTAAACACAAACACCAACTCAAGTGCGTGACAGGCTCCTAGTGCACCGTCGTACACCGGTGTCGCCCAATCGAAACGGTATGTCCACACGTCGGGCGAATGCTTGAGTTGCGCATCAGCAAGACGGCGACACGGCACGATGAACATGCGATCAGTTTCTACTGCTGCCGTGATTTGAAATGGCAATGCACCTGGTCGATTCGCTCGATACTTCTCGAGAGCAGCCTGGCCCTTTTCGGCCGAACCAAATGTTGCGGTCACCAAGGCTTCGAGCATCTCTTCACCAAACATGTCGGCCATCGCCACCACAAAAACCAATGACTCTTGCATCGTGGTGCCAGTAAGAACTTTGATGCCTGCTGCCGATCCTGCTTCAATGAGCTCAATCGGTTGCTTCGGCAAGATTGGAGTGCCGTATGTGGGTTGGAAAGGCATGGTTGAAGCAGCGGCCTCGCCGAAAATTTCGGGATCTCGAGTTTGCGCTAAGGCCATGACTTCAAGTTGCACTTCAAACAAACGCTCATCAGAAACTTTGGCAAGTGCCGCACTGTCTCCAGGCTTCACATCTAGACGACGCAAGACTTCACCGGCAATCACCGTTGCAGTCTTGGCGCTGATGCCATTATGTCCAGCACCACTTTGTGGAATCGCTTGTGTGAATAATCCCTTTGCATGTGATGAGGCCAGCAACGATGACACACTCATACCACCGGCAGATTCACCAGCGATCGTGACGCGTGATGGGTCTCCACCAAACGCTGCGATGTTTTGTTGCACCCACTTCAAGGCCGCGATCTGATCAAGGAGTCCGGCATTGCCCGATTCGGCTAATTCTGGAAAGTGATCAGCAAGGTGCAAGAAACCTTGCGCACCCAAGCGATAGTTGATCGTGACACACACAACTCCGTTGCGTGCAAATGACGCACCGTCGTAAACCGCCTCGACACCACTTCCGCCGTAGAACGCACCACCGTGGATCCACACATACACCGGCAATGAGCCAGCGACATCGGGACTCCAAACATTGAGGTTCAAACAATCTGCACCTGCCTCAGGCAATGGAGTACCAAAGGGTGGAGGAAGCGGTGCTTGCCGCGAAATCAAACCAATCGTGGTGGCTTCACGAACTCCCGACCAAGATTCACGGGGCTGCGGCGCACGAAATCGATTCGGCCCGTCAATAGGTGCCGCATACGGAACTCCCTTAAATATGTGAAGTCCGTTTTCAACCGAACCTCGCAACTGCCCCTGCGCAACCTGAACAACTGTTTCCATATGTAGACCCCCATCTAAAACTATGTCAAGGCCAACTTACGTCAGAATCACTTCGTTGTCAGTAGGGGAAACTCTATTGGCGCGACGCGAGTGCCTCGGCTGGCGTCCAACACGAGTGAGTTCCCGACGAAATGCGCTCGGGTAAACGCACTCGAGCAATCGGACCATCAGTGAGACGAGTCGCATCAAAGATCAGGCATTCACTGCAATCGCGATTCATGTCAGTAGTAAAAGTCAACAAGTAGCCATCATCTTCGGCAGTTGCTCCAATACGAGGTGCAAATGGAGTTTCGCTGGCAAATACTCCTTCACCAAAGTAGTAACGCTCTTCAGTTCCGGTTAAAACATCTTGTTTGACGAGACCATCGAACAAGAACCATCCCGGCTTGCCAGTCATGTTGTAGGTGTAGCGATAGTTCTTGCCAGCAATCTGTGGGTTGATCATTCCGAATTCCATGACTCGATCGGACAGCGATTCTTCTTTAGTCTCGCCAGTTACCAAGTTGAAGCGCCAACGGTGAGGTCGTGTTTGTAAGCGATCAAGATCAACTGAGCGATAGAGCGACAACGGTTTAGGGGTACCTTCGCGCTTGGCAGGCATCGGGTCATGTTGGAAGAATCCATCCAAGATCAGCCAGTCGCCTTCTTCGTAGGCATTAATCCAATGCAATACATATGTGGGATCAGCTTCAAACCACTTGATGTCTTCGGTGTTGCCACGACGTGGCACAACTGCGAAGCGCGTCGGGATGTCGCGGTAAAAGCGCGGCACGTGCGCACCAAGTTCAATCATGGCCGGATCCCAAAACAATGGAAGGTCATTCAAGATGGCGTAGTTCTCGCTAAACGCCATGTCGTGTGGCAAACGTGGACCGGGTAACGGAACATCAATCGCGTGAACCAATTTCCCTTGCGCATCAACAACGCCGTAATGCATAAATGGTTCAGATGTGCTGTAACCAAAAATGAGCAACTCCCCAGTGGCTTCATCAAGTTTGGTGTGTGCTGAAACTCCGGTGGGGCTCGGAAATTGATTAACCCACTCGGCCTTACCCATGTCGGCAAGTGTCATCGGGTCCATTTGATAGACATCACCACATTGCCAAAAGCTCGTTAACGCAACTCCGTTATGAACAATCACGTCGGTGCTCGAGCTGTCTTTCATTCGACCTCGTGCGCCCCAACCATCTTCACGCTTTGAGTTTTGCGCGAGATCGTAAAAGCCAGTCCATAAAGATTCTCCGGCTTCCTGCTCCATTTGCATGCCATCGGTGCGAACGAATCGATTGCGATAACTGGCTTTGCCGTTCGCAAATGAAATCTGATGCAACATGCCATCGCCATCAAAAGGGTGGTACATCCCAATGGACGGATGAATGGGATTTTCGGTATTGCGTAAATAAATGCCGTTGAGGTCGGTCGGAATTTCGCCCTCCACTACAAGATCATCGGCATTCCATTCGCGGTGATTCGGTCGCCATGCTCCGGTGCGATACGGGTGATCATCGTCAACGGGCAAGGTTGAATGAATGGTGTTGACTATTGATGATGACATCGTGATCCCCCGCGTTGAACTTTTGTCAGACCGCTACAACAAAACTGACGGTCGTTGTTGTTGACCCGCCAATATTGAGTGTTGCAAATGTACGTGCACCGTCAACTTGATTATCTCCAGCGCTGCCTGTCACTTGACGCGAAGCATCAAGAACCATTCGCACTCCGGTTGCTCCAACGGGGTGCCCTCCACCAATGAGACCACCAGAGGGATTCATCGGGATGCTGCCATCACGTTCAAGTTTTCCATCTTCAATGGCCTTCCAACTTTCACCCGGCGCAGTTATACCGAAGTGATCAATCGCCATGTATTCAGACGGAGTAAAGCAATCATGGGTTTCTATTCCATCAATTGCCGAAACATCGGCGACACCTGCACGAGAAAACGCATCAGTGATTGCTCGGCGCACATGGGGCATCACATATTCGTCGTGAGCCGATCGCTGAAGTTTCTCGGATAACGGAAGTCCAACGGTTCGGTGTCCCCAACCGACGATGCGCGGGACTGATTCAATAGTGAGTCCTCGACGCGACGCCCATTCTTCAGCCTTGGCACGATTGGCCAACACCAAACCAACTCCACCATCGGTTAATTGACTGCAATCAGATCGACGAATGCGACCGACGACAGTCGGGTTCGCCACTTCATCGTCAGCAAAAGATTCGGGTGTATGCGACCACGCACGAGTCTGAGCATTCGGGTTAGTTTTCGCGTTTCGAAAATTCAGTTCGGCGATGGCCGATAGATGTTGACTATCGATTCCGTAGCGAGCGTCGTATTCATCGGCCAACAAACTGAACATGTGCGGCCACATATGAACGACCCCTTGGCCCTCGTGACCAATCCATGCCGCAGCACCCAAATTGATTGCCGCTTGATCGCCTGGAACATTGCGTTCTTGTTCAACCCCAACGACCAACGCACACTCGTAACGACCAGCTTCGATATCGGCCATCGCGGCCAAAATGGCGATTCCGCCCGACGCGCAAGCAGCTTCGTGGCGTGATGACGGAATCCCCCACAGTTTGGGTTCAACAGTCGCGGGCATTCCACCCAGTTGCCCCTGACCATTGAATAACTGACCAAAGGCGTTCGCCACGTGAATTGTTTCGATATCGGTTGGGTCAATCTGTGAGTCAATCCAAGTTTGGGTGAGCACTTCAGAGACGATGTCGCTGACCTCAAGGCCTTGCTTGACATAGTTCCGGGCAAAGTCAGATTGATAACCGCCCAAAATATAGATATCGCTCGTCACAACCTTCACGGTAGCGCACGACTTCGTTGGCGACGACGGGCAGTTTTACCCAATACAAGTGGTGGGCGAGGGGGGACTTGAACCCCCACGATCTTACGATCACTAGCACCTGAAGCTAGCGCGTCTGCCATTTCGCCACTCGCCCGAGTAACACCTTGTAGGGTACCGACGCTCTCGCCATCCCCCCAACCCCCGATACCCTGAGGCAATCAACAAGGCGTTTCTCTCTAGGAGAATTTGTGGGTCTGCAATCTTTTGAGGATGGTTTAGGGCGTATGGTCGAGGGTGTGTTCAGCCGTGCATTTAAAAGCAATGTCCGACCGATCGAGATCGGCCGACGACTCATTAAAGAAATAGACAGCAACCGAACCGTTGATATGAAGGGCCGTCGCGTGGTCCCCAATCAATTTGTGGTCCGACTTGCTCCCGACGATCAGGCGGCGTTGGCCGATATTGAGTCGGCCCTCATCACCGAACTCGCCGAGGCTGTTAAGGAATATTGCGCCGATGAGAATTACCACCTGCGTGGACCGGTTGCCGTCACTATTGAGATTGACCAATCCGTGGGCACCGGTCGTATTGATGTTGACTCGTCAGTTGTCAAAGCCGGCGCCAGCGAAATCGTCGCTCGAGTGATCTTGCCCGATGACCGCAAGATCACCCTCGGCAAAGCCACTCTCGTCATTGGTCGCCTTGCCGAATGCGATATTGCCTTTGATGATTCAAATGTCAGTCGTCGTCACGCTGAAATCAAAGCATTGGTCGGCGGCTTTGCCGTCAATGATTTAGGTTCAACTAATGGCACCAAAGTCAACGGTGTCACGATTACGTTCGAACGGGCACTTCGCGACGGCGACATTATTTCGGTGGGAAGTCATTCCATTCGTTACGAGGCCCAGTAAGCCGTTTCGCGGTTACCAAATATGACTGATCAGCTGCTCGGAGTTCTCAAGATTGTTCTCCTGCTCGCGCTCTATCTTTTCTTTGCTCGTGTTTTATGGGCGGTCTGGAACGAAGTACGAGTTCCCGCAGTTAATAGGTCGGCTCAAGGGTCTGGTACACCGAAAACAGTCACATCAGACTCCCCTGTCGGCGCAGTCAAGGTTTCACGCCCGTATCGTGTTGCCCGTATGAAAGTGATTTCTCCCGCACCGCTTCGAGGATTCACGTTTACTGCCGAACAACCTTTCACGGTTGGTCGTGGCACCGACAATGACCTGTGTCTTGACGATGATGAATTTGCCAGCACTCATCACGCACGTTTCGTCACTAGTGATGGTCGCACCTATGTTGAAGATCTCGCATCAACAAATGGAACTTTCGTAAATAACCATCGAATTGATCAGACTGTCAATCTCAAAATTGGCGACCGCGTACAAATCGGTTCGGTCATTGTTGAGGCTGTGAAATGATCCGCGCAACTTGTGGTGCAGCTACACACGTGGGTCAAGTGCGCGATGGCAACGAAGACAATTTCGTCACCATTGAAGGTTTGTACTTTGTTGCCGACGGAATGGGCGGTCACAGTGCCGGCGAAGTTGCAAGTGAAATCGCCGTTCGCATTCTTCAAGAGGTCTATACCGATCCCAAGGTTCGTGTCTCATCACCAGGTTTATTGGCCGATGCAATTTCAACTGCCAATACCGCGATCTTTATGGAAGCAATGCACGATTCTTCAAAGACGGGCATGGGCACGACACTCACTGGTCTTGCTGTCACAAATGCGTCCGACAATCAGATCGTTGTCGCCAACGTCGGTGATAGTCGCACTTACTTGTGGCGTCATGGCGAACTTCGCCAGGTCACTAAAGATCATTCGCATGTGCAAACTCTGGTTGATCGTGGAGCCATTACCCGCGCTGAAGCACGTGTGCACTTTCAACGCAACATCGTCCTGCGCGCCATGGGAATTGAGTCATGGGTTGATATTGACACCTTCCCCATGACCGTTGAAGATGGAGATCGCTTCATCATGTGTAGCGATGGATTGGTTGACGAGGCCGACGATGACGAAATTGAAACTGAAATTCGTTTATCAACATCCGTACAAGATCTCGCTGATCGATTAGTCGACCTGGCGAATCGCAACGGTGGTCGGGACAACATCACCGTTGTCGTCGTTGATTTTGCTGTCAGCGATGAAGGCGTTGAAGTAGTAAACGAAATTGTTGCGACTCCACCCGTGGTTGAGCCACCGACCGTCACCGAGGAACCAATCACTGAAGAGATTGCGGTCGTGGGAGCGCAAGTAGTTGCTAACATCGCTCTCCCAAGACCGTCACGATGGTTCACTGTTGCGACTTATGCGATGTGGTTGGCATCGGCAGCAATCACCGCAACGGTGATTATTTCGGCCATCACATCGAGCCAGTGACCGACACCAAAAATGTGATCGCCGCTCGACGGCGTTCAACTGAATTCCGTCTTGTCCTCATGGCAGGAATCATCACTGCTGTGGCATACACACTGGCATCACTTGGTCAAAACTCTGTGATTCCTCCGCGCATCTTGCCTTTCTTGGCAGCGTTACTTTTGGTTTTGATGTCAGCACATATCGGAGTGCGCTGGTTGGCTCATGGAGCCGACTCAACCTTGTTACCTGTTGCGACTTTGTTGAACGGCATTGGCTATGTGATGATCGCTCGCCTTTCTGAACGGCTCGCAGGTTTACAAACAACCTGGACCTTCGTTGGCGTTGCGGCTTTCGTTGCAGTTCTCTTTGTTATTCAGCGCGTCAATGATTTAGCGCGATACAAGTGGACCTTTTTCTTTTTTGGCGCCGGACTATTACTTCTACCCATGGTTCCTGGGCTTGGGTTTTCTTCAGGTGGCGCGCGAATTTGGGTAAGCATTGGGCCAATTAACTTTCAGCCCGGCGAGTTTGCAAAGATCGCATTAGCTCTGTTCTTTGCTGGATACCTTGCCGATAATCGCGAACTCATTTCGGCTGGCACTTGGAAAGTTGGTCGCTTTTATTTACCCGAACCTCGCCATCTTCTCCCGCTGCTCGCAGCGTGGGGATTTTCTGTTGTTGTGATGGTCGGTCAAAAAGATCTTGGATCAAGTCTTTTGTTCTTCACCTTGTTCATCGTGATGGTGTGGGTTGCAACAGAAAAAACTAGTTTCCTGGTGATTGGGCTCGGACTATTTGTTGCGGGAGCCACCGCTGCGTACTTCATGTTTGATCATGTACAAACTCGAGTCGCAATTTGGCTCGACCCGTGGAGTCGCTATCAAGGAAAGGGCTATCAAATTGCTCAAGCGATGTACGCCCTTGGCAGTGGTGGGGTCAGTGGAACCGGACTAGGTCTCGGCGATCCCACCCGCATCCCTGAAGCAAAGAATGATTTCATCTTCGCCGCGATCGGTGAAGAACTTGGCCTCTTCGGTGCCACGGCAATTCTCATTGCATTTCTATTAATGATCGGAGCCGGACTTCGTACTGCAATGCGCACTACTCGCCCGTTTGAAAAACTGTTAGCGGTCGGACTGACCACAATTCTTGGAATCCAAGCATTCATCATCATTGGCGGAGTCATTCGAGTCGTTCCACTCACCGGAATCACACTTCCATTTGTGAGTTATGGCGGTTCGAGCTTGGTAGCTAACTATGTCCTGTTGGCATTGCTAATTCGGGTCAGCGATAGTTCGGCTCGGCGTCTGGGTGAAATTCCTGACACTGCAACTTTTAGTGAACGCTTCGCCGCTCGCCTTGCTCAGCGGCGAATCAAGAAACATCCCGAAGAGCTAGAAGCGATGTCATGAACCAACGTATTCGTCGCTTTGCGGTCGTACTGATCGTGCTCTATGTAATCTTGTTTGCGCAGCTCAATTTCATTCAGGTAGGTCAAAAGACAACTCTTGACGCAGACGCACGCAATACTCGCCAAACCGTTCGAGATTTCAATGATCCTCGAGGCGACATTCGCACAAGCGATGGTGTTGTTATTGCGACTTCGGTTCGTAATGCGGCAGGAAGTGAATTTGATTGGCAACGCACGTACCCCGAAGGCGATTTGTATTCGGCAATTACTGGCTATTTCACATTTGGTTACGGAGCAACGCAAATTGAAAAGGTTCAAAACGATGTATTGGCGGGCCGCACAATTGAACAACAGATGAAGGGTTTCCGTTCACTGTTTAACGGGCAAGACACGACAGGCACCGTCGAAACGACAATTGATGCCGACATTCAACAAGCTGCCAAAGATGCGTTAGGGAATCGCGACGGAAGTGTCGTCGTTATTGAACCCGCGACAGGCGCGGTCAAAGCAATGTGGAGTTGGCCAACATACGACACCAACTTGGTTGCAGTACAAGACAGCAAACTTGCCGGCGATATTTTCAATTATCTCGATGAAGTGCCAGGCAAACCCTTGTTAGCGAATGCCTACCAAGAGCGCTACATGCCTGGTTCAACTTTTAAAGTCATCACGACCGCGGCCGCTCTTGATGATGGTCTCATTACTCGTGAATCAACCTGGGCCGATGAAAGTGAATTCCTTCCACCACAAACAATTGATCCAATTCAGAATTATGGAAACAAAGTATGTGGTGGCGATTTGCCCGAAGTCTTCCGTCGATCATGTAACACTCCTTTTGCTCGCACGGCCATCGAGTTAGGTCCAGAGAAGATGGTTGCCGCCGCCGAACGTTTCGGTATCGGGCAAGAGATTCCCTTCGATCTCCCACGCTCGGCAAGTAGTGAGTTCGGCGATGTTGAGTACTTCAAACAAAACTTGCCTCTTCTCGGAATTGGTGGATTCGGTCAAGGCAATACGCAAATGGTTCCGTTGCATATGGCCATGGTCGCTGCATCAATTGCTCATGGTGGCGTGATGATGAAGCCATACGTCATCGGTGCCACCTACGACCACGATGGCGGGGTCCTGCAACGCACCGTTCCCACGGTTTGGAAAACCCCCATGACTCCCGCGACATCAACTCTCTTAACCGAGTTGATGGTGGGCGTCGTGAATGAGGGAACCGCAAAATGCTGCATGCATTTAGCAAACGGCATTCAGGCCGCCGCCAAAACGGGAACAGCTCAGCTCAACGCCGCCGGCGAACCCGAACGATCACACGCTTGGATCATCGCCTTTGCTCCGGCAGAAGCCCCCAAATACGCCATCGTCGTCATGCTCAAAGGCACGACTGCCGAAATCAGTGAAGGAACCGGCGGCACCTTGGCCGGACCAGTTGCCAAGAAAGTTCTCGACGTCGCACTCGCTCAGTAACCAAGTATCCGAAGTGAGAAACCGCCCTGAGCAGGGGCGACAGTCTCAAGGTCATCAACCTCTGTAGCCTGACATGAGTTATGTCGGACAACAACGCAGTGATATTGAACGATCGTTACGAAATGCAACAGCGCATCGGGCGCGGTGGCATGGCCGACGTGTATTTGGCTCGAGACATCTTGCTCGACCGCCTCGTTGCAATCAAAGTCCTTTTTCCCGAATACGCAACCGATCCCGCGTTCGTCGAACGTTTCCGTCGCGAAGCACAATCAGCGGCCAATCTCAATCACCCCAACATTGTGAGCGTGTACGACTGGGGTCGTAGTAACAACACGTACTTCATGGCCATGGAATATGTGCCTGGCCGAACCTTGGCTGAAGCTCTTCACGACGTTGGTCAGATCACAGCGATGAAAGCTGCCGAGGTTGGTATCGAAGTTGCGGCTGCCTTGTCATTTGCTCATCGTGGCAACGTTGTTCACCGCGACATTAAGCCTGGCAACATTCTCATCGGTTCAAACGGACAACTGAAGGTTGCCGACTTCGGTATCGCTCGCGCACTCGGTAGTGCAGCCGACAGCAGTTTGACTCAAGTTGGTGCGGTCATGGGAACTGCCGCCTACTTATCACCCGAACAAGCACAAGGTGGCCAGCCCGATCCACGCAGTGATCTTTACTCGCTCGGCATCGTGTTGTACGAAATGGTTGGAGGACGCGTTCCGTTCTCGGGCGACAACCCCGTGTCCATTGCTTACAAGCAAGTACACGAAGCACCACAACCACTTAATCAACTTGCCTCTGATGTTCCGCGAGCATTTGAAGCAATTGTTGCTCGACTGCTTGCCAAAGATCCCGATCTCCGATACGCAACTGCTGAAGCTGCTCGTGATGACCTCCGTCGATTCAGAGACGGTATTCCGGTTCAAGCATTGGCTGATGCAATTAATCGTCGTAATGGTGACCCAACTCCAATCGGTACCGCCGCACCCACGACAGTGATTCCTGCCGGCCCCATGGTTGGTGGACCTGACGATGTTGCTGCTGCATCAACACAAAGCATGGCGACAACAGCGATTCCGTCATCTCAGGCAACGACAGCGATGCCGCGAACAACCATCAATGCAAATCCCGATTTGCCGCCGGGATACACCGCAAGTAACGCGGTTGTACCAACCGATGATTTACAGCGCAAGCGCACCGCGATTGTTATCGGCGCAATCTCGGCAACAGTTCTGTTAATTATCGGCGCCGTTGTTGCATTCCTCGCTTTATCTGGTGGTTCAACTGCCGCTCCAACCATTGCCGTCCCCGACGTCACCAATCAAGTTCTAGAAGATGCGGTCATAACGCTCAAAGACTTAGGTTTTGAGGTTGTTCCAGTAGCTGAAGAAACGACAACGGTCGATACCAATGTGGTGTGGAAACAAGTTCCGTTACCAGGTGAAGAGATCAAAGAAGGTGAAACGGTCACCATTGTCTACAACCCGTCCAATGCTCCAATGGCCGTTCCCAATTTGACTGGTCTCACGATTGACCAGGCCCGCACCGCGTTGCTCAATCTCGGATTAACCATCGGAGTTATTACGCCACAAAATGATCCCACTGCCCCAGCCGACACCATCATCGCTTCAGTTCCTAAAGCCGGTGATCAAGTATTAGGTGGCGCAACGATTGATCTAACCGTCAGTCAAGGAAGTGGTGTTGTTCAAATTCCGAACGTTCAAGGTCAAACTTCGCAAGCAGCTCGTTCAGTTCTTGAGGGCGAACCGTACAAGTTCTTGATCACAGTTGTTGAAGAAGCCAGTGCCACTGTTGAGTCGGGCCGAGTGACCCGCACCAGTCCAACAATCGGCGGCGACACAACTAAGGGTTCAGCAGTCACGATTTACGTATCAACAGGCCAAGCCACAATTGCGGTGCCGTTGGTTTCTGGTCTGACCGAGGCTCAAGCTCGTGCGAAACTCACATCCACTGGATTCATTGTGAAAGTTGAGTACATCGAAGTCACTGCTGGCAATGCCAACGATGGCAGGGTCATTGCTCAGGACCCCAGTATGAATGTGCAGTCAACTCCTGGAAGCCAAGTACTTCTGAAGGTTGGTAAAGCAATTGCTGCGACAACAACGCTTGCCCCAACAACTACTGTCGCTCCCGCAACGACAACACCGGCAACCACAACGCCCGCTACGACCACACCAGCAACAACGACGTCCGCCCCACCTGCTACGCCCTAGACATTTGCGCGAACGGCACGAAACTTATTTGCAGTTCTGCAAAAAGTTTCGCAACATGTCATGACCAGAGCCGGTCAAAATACTTTCGGGATGAAATTGCACGCCTTCAATAGGCAACGTTTTGTGTCGTACACCCATCACAATCCCGTCCGCAGTTGATGCAGTGACGTCAAGACAATCGGGCATCGATGACGGCTCAATAACGAGCGAGTGATAACGAGTTGCAGTGACTGGATTCGCCACTCCAGCGAAGACACCGATGTTTTGATGATTCACTTCGCTTGTTTTGCCATGCATCAAATGTGGTGCGCGAATGACATTTCCACCAAAGACATGACCAATGGCTTGATGACCTAGGCACACTCCGAAAACTGGAACGCCTTTTTCAGCAAAAGGCACGATGGCTTCACAAATAATCCCTGCCTCTTCGGGACGTCCAGGCCCTGGCGACAACAGCACCCCATCAACATTGAGTGCGAGAGCTTGCTCGAGGGTCAACTCATCATTGCGATAAACAATGGGTTCCGCACCTAACTCGCCCAAATATTGGACCAAGTTGTATACAAAACTGTCGTAACTATCTAGAACGAGTACCCGCGTCACCCCCCTAGCCTGCCAGCAAAACCTGTCAGTCAGTGTGGTCGCATGACATTCGAGCGCGTACACTCGTCTCTCGTGGCACCTCCGAAACGGAAAACAGGCGGACGCACGACTCCCAAGGGCACCCGTCCCGGCGAGTCCCGTCCAGAAACCCCTACTCATAACGAGCACGGTGTCGCGGCGTCGACGCGCTATACCCCACCAGTTCCGAAGTACGTCAAAGTCAGCCCACGCTGGGTACCGATCTTGATGTTTGCCCTCTTCATCTTGGGTGCGCTCGTTATTTTGCTGTACTACTTGGGCGCCGTTCCTGGTGGCCGTAGCAACTACTACTTGGTTCTTGGCCTTGGGTTTATTCTGGGCGGGCTATTCACCGCCACCAAATACCATTAACGCCAGTGATGCGTTGATTCGACCGCTCTGAGCAGGTCTGATTCAAATGGCCCTTGTTTCCCCAGCCTGTGGATAAATCGGGGGATAGTCACATCGATGTAACTTGCCATTCACCTTGTGACTTCGTGATTGATCACTCAACCGGGGCGACGAAATCCATATCTTCCATGCAGTGCCGAGGCGCAACTGGGTCTTCTTCTGGGGCCATCGTCATACGTATTTCAACCCCACACAAGCTGCAGCGATAGCGCACATTGACCTTGCGCAACTCACCCTCGGGGGGCGGTGCGGGCAGAGGCGTGGTCATGCTTCGAAGCAGTCCCACGCCAACGCGCCAGACAAAGAAGAACAAAAAGACAGCCCCGAGAAACCAAATGACTCCGGCAAAGTCAATAGCCAGCATTGCTATGAGCGACATCAAGAATCAGCCAAGGCGTTCAATGATGGTGGCGTTGGCCATGCCGCCGCCTTCGCACATGGTCTGGAGACCATAACGACCACCCGTGCGCTCAAGTTCATTGAGCAATGTGGTCATCAATCGTGCACCTGAACATCCGAGTGGGTGTCCTAGGGCGATTGCTCCACCATTGGGGTTCACGATGTCCATATTGGGGTGGAACTCTTTTTCCCAAGCCAAAACAACTGAAGCAAATGCTTCGTTGATTTCAACAATGTCAATGTCAGACATCGACAACTTGGCGCGCTCAAGAACTTTACGAGTAGCTGGAATTGGTGCAGTCAACATGTAGCGCGGATCGTCGCCAGCCAAGGAGAAGTTCACGAAACGAGCACGAGGTGTGAGACCAAGTGCGCGGCACTTTTCTTCACTCATGATCAACAGTGCAGCAGCACCGTCGGTGATTTGCGAAGAGTTGCCAGCAGTGACACGACCACCTTCGTCCTCAGGACGGAACGCAGTCTTCAATTTTGCGAGGCTTTCCATAGTGGTTTCACGCAAGCCTTCGTCCTTAGTCATCATGTTGCCTTCAGCATCTTTAACCGGCAAGATTTCCCGTTCAAAACGACCTTCAGCTGTTGCGCGGGCGGCGCGTGATTGCGACTGCACCCCAAAACGATCCATATCTTCACGACTAATGCCCCACTTGTCGGCAATCATCTCAGCAGACACACCCTGAGGCACCAGTCCACCTTGCGGCTGATAGCGAGCACTCACCATCGGACCAAACGGCCAGCCGTATTTACCATCGGCCATCGAAGCGCCCATGGGAACGCGAGTCATCACTTCAACACCAGCAGCAACAACGACGTCGTAGGC
>CAIQJP010000081.1 GCA_903872155.1 uncultured Actinomycetes bacterium
AACTGGATCGAGAGTGACACTCACGCCAAGACCAAATCCGACACCGTCGTAATCGGTTTCAGCAGACAGTGGCCGACCAAACTCGGTGAGATCGGCATTGCCTGGCAAATGATTGCTCGCCATGTATTGCACTGTTCGCGGTGACAACAAGCGCACACCGTTGAATTCGCCACCACGACGCAACATTTCAGCGAAGCGCACATAGTCGGGCATCGTTGATACCAAACCTCCGCCACCACCATCAGCCGCGGGCAACTTATTGGTTCCACGATCAGCAGCATCACCGCGCTTAGCGAGACGAGTCTTGGGATGTGCGAGATACAACGCCGATAGTCGATCGGCTTTTTCTTCAGGACAGTAGAACGCCGTGTCGGTCATTCCGAGCGGCGCGAAAATTCGATCATGTAAAAAGTCACCTAAACGTTGACCACTAATGACTTCAACGACTCGTCCAAGAACATCAATCGATGTTGAATAATTCCATTCGGCACCGGGCTGGAACAACAGTGGTTGTTGGGCGAGTAATGAACACACGCCAGCAAGATCGAGTTCGCGCGGGAAACCCCATTCCATTCCGGCACGTCGATACAACTCATCAACTGGATGCGAATACATAAAGCCATAGGTCAAACCAGCGGTGTGCGTGAATAGATGCCACATTTCCATTGCACTGGTTTGTGGCCCAAGCATCGGCTTTAAGAATGTGCCACCTAAAAAGACTTTCGAATCACCGAATTCAGGAATGAACTTTGAGACATGATCATGAAGTTCAAATTTTCCTTCTTCCCACAACATCATCGCGGCAACGGCAGTAATCGGCTTCGTCATCGAAAAGATGCGATAAATCGTGTCGTCAGCAATCGGCTTGTTGTTTTCGCGATCGGCAAGTCCACATGAAGTCGACAGGGCGATCTTTCCCTCGCGTGCGATCGTCAGGGCCCAGCCGGCAAGTAACGATTCGTCAACGTAACTCTTGAATCGAGTTTCAATTCGGGCCAATCGTTCGGCACTCATGCCGACCTCGCTGGCGTCAACTAGAGGAAGGCCATGACCTGCTGTGTTCGACATGGATGCAACCGTATACAGAAATCAACCGACAAAAATCAGCGGACAAAATCAACGACCCGGTAGCGAGCGGTGAAGCTCAAGCTGGCCGGGCCGTTGGTGCCGCTGGCGGGTGCGGCAAGATGAACACTACATGGAGAATCGCTGGTCAGCCACCTAAAAGCGGAGAAATATTCACAATACTTTTAGAAATTTTTATCGTTTTGTCAGGTGTTCTGACAATCGGCACCGCTGGCGTTACGCGTTGTTTTCTTCTTGCGCAGCGATCTCGGCACGCACCTGATCCATGTCCAACTCGAGAGCTTTGCTCACCAAATCTTCGAGTGCATGTTGTGGCAATGCACCCGGAGCGTTGTACAACATGACGCCCTGACGGAAAACCATCAATGTCGGGATTGATTGAATGCCGAAGGCTCCCGCCAAATCTTGCTGAGCTTCGGTATCGACCTTGCCGAAAACGGCAGTCGGGTTCTTTTCGGCCACGGCTTCAAAGACCGGAGCAAATTGACGACACGGTCCGCACCATGAGGCCCAAAAGTCAACAAGAACAAGGTCATTGTCCGTCACTGTCGACTCAAAATTTTCACTGGATAGTTCAACTGCTGCGCCCACGACGGGTCCTCGTTCTTTCTCAATTCACTCTTCACCGGCGGTGACGTGCCCACGATTCAACACCCCCGACACGCTGGGGATTCCCTGCAAGGTGTAGCGCATGTCACATCGACGAAAAATATCCCAAAATGAATAGACATGGGGGTCAAATGTCTATAGGTTTCCGCAGTCCGTTTACTTGCGGTCCAACAGCGAAGTGATAATCACCCAACACCTGACAACGACAACTACCGGGAGGTCCGACCAATGAGTATTTACTCGACCCCTTTCACTCAACAGAGTTTGAACACGGTTAGTACCGTCAATATGTCACCCGAACAGACCTACCCGGGTAAAGGTGTTGGATACGACTGGCGTGCGGTCATCGCCGAAGTCGAAGCAGCGCTCCTCGATGCCGAATTGGCCTCGTTGACCGATGCTGTCAGCGCTGACTGATCAGAACCAGCTCTCCGTTCAGTCTGATTGCCCACTCAGCGCCCCTCTCAGGGCTCTACTGAGTACAAATGCCCCGAAACCTATCGCGGTGTCGTTGCGCGCCCCAGATTTACCGGGTTAACCGCTCGACGTCGGCGATATCTTGCGGACGTCCAGCGGCTTTCTTGTTGGCGATCAAATCGTCGCGGCTAATGAACGGGACCGAAAGGTTGTCCACTTCGACCAAAATGCGGCGATTCCATGCTTCCTCAAATTCGATCCCATCCACTGAGGTCAAAATGTCGATTCGATATGGCGGAAAGCCAAGCTGAACGACCGAATCCTCGCGGTCAAAGTCCGCAACACTGACTCCGACATCCCCAAAACCAAACGCTTTCAGCGCTTCAAAGACTTTGACGGCATTGCCCTCGCTTGCCCGGACCCACGCATCAAGGTCTCCAGTTGCTCGAGGTAATCCGTGAGCGGCTAGTGCGTAGCCCCCAACGATCAGAAATTGGACATCATGATCGATGAATAACGCGACAAACTCGCTGAAGTCCTTGTCGAGTTCCATGAACACCCCCAAACACTCGTTGGCGAAGAATTTCGACGGCCGCAACTCGCTCAGACATAGAAACCCCTAACCAATGCTGAATCTCATCGGGTTGCCCATGCAGGGTGGACTTCGTCGCGACGCGCACCAAACGAGGCGTCTCAGTGTCGATTTGATCGGCGACTTCATCCATACAGCCAATTCTACTCTCCCCTTCTTCGACTGCTTTACGCCCCCTACCGTTGCGCGCCCTGCCATCGGTTCGGTAGCGTCAGATCCGTGACCAAGTTGATCGGACTCCTTCTTAGTTAGGGCGAGCGCCCCATAACGCGTTCGCCAAAGCCCCGTGCGCACCAGCGCCGGGGTTTTTTCATTTCTCGCATTCGCCAAAGATTCAGTCCGCCAGCCGACCCACAACCCCAAGTTCGTACAACGGGAGTACAACATGAACATCAAGAACTCAGCCCAGTTCGTCAATGCCGGCAAGAACCGCATGGCATTCGACAAGTACAAGCCGTTCATCCCGTTGGTACTCACTGATCGCACGTGGCCCAACAAAATGATCGACAAAGCTCCGTTGTGGTGCTCGGTCGACTTGCGCGATGGCAACCAAGCGCTCATCGACCCGATGGACCCCGAGCGCAAGCGCCGCATGTTCGAAGAACTCTGCAAGATTGGCTTCACCGAAATTGAAGTGGGCTTCCCGTCAGCCAGTCAGCCCGACTTTGATTTTGTTCGCCAACTCGTCGAAGAGAATCTGGTTCCCGACAACGTCACCATTCAGGTTCTCGTGCAAAGTCGCGACGAACTCATTGAACGTACTTACGAATCGTTGCGCGGTATCAAGCAAGCAATCGTGCACTTTTACAACTCAACGAACCCATTGCAGCGCGATGTCGTGTTCAACCTTGACAAGCCCGGCATCAAAGCCATTGCGGTTCACGCTGCCGAAAAGTGCAAATCAATGGAGCACACCTTGCCCGGAACTCTCGTGCGTTACGAGTACTCCCCCGAAAGCTTTACGCTCACCGAACCCGAATACGCAATTGAAGTGTGTGAAGCAGTCATGGATGTCATTAAGCCGACTCCAGAAAATCCATTGATTCTCAATTTGCCCGCAACTGTTGAGTGTTATAGCCCCAACGTGTACGGCGACGTCATTGAGTGGTTCTGTCGCACCATCAAAAATCGCGACTGTGTGATCATCAGCTTGCATCCGCATAACGATCGTGGTTGTGGTGTTGCTGCCGCCGAATTCGGCGTGATGGCCGGCGCCGATCGAGTTGAAGGAACCTTGTTTGGCAATGGCGAGCGCACCGGAAACGTCGACATCATTAACTTGGCTCTCAACTTGTTCGTGAATGGCGTCGACCCCGAACTCGATATCACCGACATTGATGCATTACGTCGCACCGCCGAATATTGCAATCGCTTACCCGTGCACCCGCGTCACCCATACGTTGGCGACCTGGTGTACACCGCATTCAGCGGCAGCCATCAAGACGCCATCAAAAAGGGTCTCGAAAAACTGGGCGAAGGTTACGACACCTGGGGTGTTCCGTACCTGCCGCTCGACCCCAAGCATCTTGGTCGCACCTACGAAGCAGTGATTCGCGTCAACAGTCAAAGCGGTAAGGGCGGTGTCGCGTATGTGATGAAGTCTGAACACGGTTTTGATTTGCCGCGCCGTTTGCAAATTGAATTCTCGAAGAACATTCAGCACATCACTGAAGATCTTGGAACCGAAATTAGTCCCGTCACTATGTGGACCGCATTCCAAGGTGAATACCTCGCCGAGTCACCACGTTTCGTTTTGGAAAGCCACGAGATGCGCAGCGTCTCAAGTGGCGGTGGTCGTACCACGATCACCGCACAGCTGGTGATTGACGGCAAGCACCAGACCATCAGCGGCGAAGGCAACGGACCGATTGATGCATTCGTATCGGCCATGCGTACAGGTCTCAATGCCAACCTCGATGTGGTCGACTACACCGAGCACGCCATCGGCAAAGGCTCCGAGGCCAAGGCTGTCGCCTACGTCGAAACCATCAACGGCGACGGTGATGTGTTGTGGGGAGTCGGCACGGACGAAAACACCGTGACCGCCTCGTTGCGTGCCGTCCTGTCGGCTCACGAACGCCACACTTTGGCCGCCGCGCACTAGGGTTATATTCAGTAAGAACTAAACAGGTTTGACAAGTAGGGAGACAACATCATGAAGGTTTCAGTCGATTTTGATATTTGTGCATCGACCGGTTCATGCATGCAGGTATGCCCCGAAGTTTTCGAAGTTCGTAGCGACGGTTACCTCTATGTACTCATCGAAAATCCGGGCGAAGAGTTGCGCGAAAAAGTCGAGCAGGCTGCTGACTTGTGCCCAACTGCCGCCATCACGGTTGAGGGCTGAGTCTGCTTCGTGGGCTTCCACGACAAACTGAATCGCGCATGGGCCACGAGTGGCTCAATGCTCTGTGTCGGACTCGACCCCGACCCCGCCAAGATCCCCGCACATCTGCAAGGCCCTGACGCGATCTTTCGTTTCTGCGCTGACATTGCTGATGCCACCGCCGATGTGGCCTGCGCGTTCAAACCGCAGATTGCATATTTCGCGGCGATAGGTGCCGAAGCACAGTTAGAAAAACTCTGCGAGCACATTCGAACCAATCATCCGCAGGCTGTATTGATTCTTGATGCCAAACGTGGCGACATCGGACCGACCGCCGAACGTTATGCCCACGAAGCTTTTGTGCGTTACGGCGCTGATGCAGTCACAGTGAACCCGTATCTCGGTACCGATTCGCTTGAGCCGTTCTTGGCGCACACCGGAAAAGGTGTCATCGTTTTATGTCGTACGTCGAATCCCGGAAGTGGCGATTTACAAATGCTCACCACCGACGGTCGTCCGATGTATCAACACGTCGCGCACATGGCGGCCGATCAGTGGAGCAAAATGGGCGAAGTCGCTCTGGTCGTTGGCGCAACATATCCCGCAGAACTCGCCACAGTGCGCGGCATCGTCGGTGACATGCCGTTGTTAGTGCCAGGAATTGGAGCGCAAGGTGGCGATGTCGTTGCCACTGTGAATGCTGGCGCGACTACGAATGGCACCGGAATGATGATCAACTCATCGCGCGCCATCTTGTACGCGTCGAAAGGCGAAGATTTTGCTGAAGCTGCACGCCAAGTTGCGATCGCAACTCGTGACGAGATTTCTCAGGCTGTTACTTCACGCAAGTAATTGTCAGGCAGTCAATACGTGAACGCTGGTGATGCCAGGCGCAGCACGCAATGCAGCAAGAACTTCATCGGGTGCTGGACCAGATGAAGCAATCACCATCAATGCCGAACCTGGTACCGAACTACGACCGACGCCCATGTCGTTGATGTTGACGCCCGCGTTACCTAAAACAGTTCCGACAACACCAATTACTCCCGGTCGGTCATCGTTACGAACGACCAACATGTTTTCGGCCGGCGGCACATCGGTTGCATGATCGTCGATCATCACCAGACGCGGTTCGCCGTTACGACCCGTCAATGTGGCCGAGATGCTGTGGCCTTCACATCGCAAGGTGATGAGATTGACGAAATTACGCGAATCACGTGACGACGTTTCGCGAATTTCAATGCCGGCATTCTTGGCCATCTGCGGAGCGTTGACATACGAAACTGGTTCGTCGCTGATGGAGCCAAAGAAACCCTTCAAAACACTGAGCGTCAAAATGCGATTGTCGTATTGACCAATTTCGCCTTCAGCAGTGATTTCAAGTTGCTTAGGCAACTGACCAACTAATGATGCAAATAATCCACCAAGGCGTTCAGCAAGTGGCAGGTAAGGACGCAATGTTTCGTTGGCTTCAGCCGCTGAAACGTTCACAGCGAACGGCACGAAGTCGCCAGCAAGCGCCAACTTGACCATGTCGGCAATGGTGTCGCCAGCCTTATCTTGAGCTTCACGCGTACTTGCACCAAGGTGCGGTGTGACAACGATGTTGTCAAGCGCAAACAGTGGGCTATCGGTGCAGGGCTCAACATCAAACACGTCGAGAGCGGCACCGGCGATTTGACCAGAGGCAACTGCTTCAGCGAGCGCAGCCTCGTCAACGATGCCACCTCGCGCCACGTTGATCACGCGCAAATCGGGCTTGGCCTTGGCCAAAATCTCGCGACCGATAATGCCTTTAGTTTCTTTGGTCTTCGGCAAGTGCACCGTGATGAAATCACTTTGTGCAATCACGTCATCGAGGCTCATCATTTCAACACTCATCTGACGCGCGCGTTCTTCAGAGACAAATGGGTCATACGCAACAAGACGCATACCGAACGCCAATGCACGCTGGGCAACTAATTTGCCAATGCGACCAAGGCCGATGACACCAAGAGTTTTGTCAGCGAGTTCAACGCCTTCCCACTTGCTGCGCTCCCAGCGACCAGCCTTAAGTGCGGCATGAGCTTGAGGCACATTGCGTGCACACGCCATGAGCAACGCCATGGTGTGTTCGGCTGCTGAAACGATGTTGCTTTGCGGAGCATTGACAACCATGACACCGCGACGCGTGGCGGCCTCCACATCGACATTGTCGAGTCCGATGCCAGCACGACCAACCACGATGAGCTCATCAGCGAACTCCAGGGCTTCAGCGGTGACCTGGGTTGCTGAGCGAATAATCAAGGCGTGAGCGCCTTTGAGAGCCGCTGGAAGCGTCTCAGGGGTGAGGTCGAGTTGTACGTCGACGGTGTGTCCAGCTGCCCGCAGGCGGTCAAGACCACCGTCGGCAATTTCTTCAGAGACGAGAATGCGTGCCATAGGTATCCATCATGTTGGTCGGTCGCCACCTTTCCTGACGAATGCATTTGACATTTCGTTCAAAACTGTCGTCACAGGGTGGTTTCTCGTCACCCTCTAGGCTCGGATTGTGAGTTCTTCGGCCATCCGCGTGTTGCATCGCCTCGATGAGATGCAACAACTCCAAGCCTGTGCCGACCTGGTGTGGGGGCCGGGCACGGGAGCCATGGTCAGCGCCGATTACCTGATGGCCCTATCACACTCAGGTGGCTACATCTCTGGGGCCTTCACGCCCGATGCCAACGGGCGCGAGACCATGGTTGCGTGTTCGTTCGGCATGTTGGCCCGTCACCGCGACGACTGGTGCTTACATTCCCACATCACCGGCGTTGTGCCCGCGCTGCAGAACTCCGGTCTTGGCACCGCAATGAAGAACCATCAAAAACAGTGGGCACTTGATGCTGGGCTCACCGCCATTACATGGACATTCGACCCTCTGGTGCGACGCAATGCCTGGTTCAACATCGAGCGGCTTGGCGCGAACGCCGTTGAGTTTCACATCAACTTTTATGGACCGCTCAATGACGACATCAATGGTGATGATGAAACTGATCGTTTACTTGCTCGTTGGGATATTGGTACTGAACGAGTCCGTGGCAATGTCGCCGAAGCAACAGTCATAGAAACTCCCGAGGACATTGTTCTTCTACGCCGCGCCAACCCCGAAGCCGCTCGTGCTTGGCGTTTGAAAATGCGCGCGCAACTCTCGCAGGCTTTCAAAACCCATGAAGTCACGGGCTTCAACAAAGATGGTTCATACTTACTCACACCTCGACACACCACAAAGGGCCAGTCATGATCGACAACCTTGAACCAATCACTATTCGCGCCATTGAATTGCGCCGAATCTCGTTGCCTTTGGTGACACCGTTTCGTACCTCGTTTGGCACCGATAACTCGCGCGACATTTTGCTCGTTCGTGTTGAAACCGATTCGCATGTCGGTTGGGGCGAGTGCGTTTCGGGAAACGATCCGTTGTATTCGAGTGAATATGTCGAAGGTTCGCAACATGTGATGGTCCATCACCTCATTCCGCGCTTGTTTGCCTTTAATGGTGCGCGTATGTCGGCTCACGACGTGGCCCACATTCTTGAACCGGTCAAAGACCATCGAATGGCCAAGGCTGCACTTGAAGCAGCGGTGCTCGATGCGCAACTTCGCGCCAACAATGTTTCACTTGCTTCACATTTGGGTTCGGTGAACGAACTTATTCCGTCGGGCGTTTCAGTTGGCATCGCGAACTCAATTGATGAACTCGTCACAACAGTTGGTGGATATCTCGACGAGGGTTACGCCCGCATCAAACTCAAGATTGAACCAGGTTGGGATATCGAACCCGTGCGTGTGATTCGCCAAACCTTTGGTGACCACATTCCGTTACAGGTTGATGCCAACACAGCATTCACACGTCACGATGGGCCACTTCTCGCGCAACTTGATCCGTTCAACTTGTTGCTCATTGAACAACCGCTTCCCGAAGATGATGTCACCGGTCATGCCCTCATTGCCAAACAAGTTGGCACACCAATTTGTCTTGATGAATCTATCGTCTCGTCACTCGCCGCTATCGATGCGATTGAACGTGGCGCTTGTTCAATCATCAATATCAAGGCCGGTCGAGTTGGCGGCTACCTCGAAGCCGTACGCATTCACGATGTCTGTCGCGAGCGCGGAATTCCGGTGTGGTGTGGTGGCATGCTCGAGACCGGTATCGGTCGCGCCATGAACCTGGCACTTGCCGGACTCCCTAATTTCACCATTACCGGCGATGTTTCGGCATCTGAACGATTCTGGAAGAAAGACATCGTGACCGACCCCATTCGTCTCGAAAATGGGCAGGTCCGCCTGCCCAAGGGATCAGGTGCGGCCGTGCATATTGACCAGTCGTTCCTCAACGATGTTTCGACAAGTGCGATCACGTTGCGACCATAAAGGGATGTCGGGACTATTGTCTGCAACATGACTTTTCCTTTTCTTTCCGATGAATGGATGGATGCCGCTAAGGCCATCCGCGCCAAGTACCAAGGCCAGGCCCCCAAGATCACCGCAGTGATTCGCATCAACCAGGTCATCACCGATGTTCCTTTTGGTGATGGCACTGTCAAGAGCTACATGGACACCTCGTCAGGCGAGATGGAAGTTGAACTCGGCGAACTCGAAAACCCCGATGCTGTTGTCACCACCGACTGGGCAACTGCTCGTCAGATTTTTGGACTCAACGATCAGGCTGCAGCGATGCAGGCTTTCATGGGTGGCAAGATCAAGGTCGCTGGCGACATGATGAAGATGATGGCGATGCAGACGGCAATTCCGCAAAGCGACATCACCGCCAAGGTTGCCGACGAAATCAAGGCCATCACCGAATAAAACTGCAATCAGTTTGTTCGCGGGGTAGAGCGGACGCGAGACGCGGTGAACACCGCGACGCAAGCGACTCCAGCAGCAACATGAAACGCCGCTCGATACGAAGCCGGTGTGGGTTCTCCCCCGCCAACGCCTTGCTGAACAGTTGTCATCACAACTGATCCAAACACCGCACCCATTTGCGTCATCAATTGTTGCATGGCACCCGCAACTCCTAAATCGTTTGTACTCACCGCATTAGCAACAAGCGACGTCATTGCCGGGCTCGCCATACCGATACCTGCACCCGACAATCCGAGTGCAAACAACATCAACATCAAACCGGTTCCTGGGCCAACAAATCCGAACGACAACATCGAGGCCACCACACACAAACCGCCAGCCATGCCCATCGCCCGTTCTCCGACTCGGATGGTAATCAAACTCGCAAGAGGAGCGACGATGGCAAATGTGAGCGGTCGCGCAATAACGACAAACGAAATCTTGCTGTGGTCATAACGCAAAACCTCTTGTAATACTTGCGGAGCCAACAAGAAGCCACCCATGTATGCAAAGTTGGCCAACGTTTGTGACATCACCGGAAACGCAACATTGCGCGTCTTCAACCAATGCAAAGGCAACAACGGGTCGCTCACACGTTGTTCAATACGAATGAACAACACCAACGAACACGTCGCAGCTGCTAACAAACCAATTGTGTACGGGCTATCCCAACCCCACTTCGGACCTTGGTTCACTCCGGCCAACATCATCGATGCTCCAGCACCCAAGGTGATTGAGCCAGCCACATCGAAGTGCACATCTTTCTTGCGTTCGGTGTCGGGCAACAACCACACCGCAACAATCACGCCAATAATGCACAGCGGCGCTTGGAACGCGAAAATAACTCTCCATCCGAATGCATCAACAAGTGGCGCACCGGCGACGACACCAAGAACGGGCGCACCGGCATTCACGAAACTCCAATAACTCAACGGTCGAACGCGTTGATCGGGTGGGAACAAACGGTTGATATACGCCATCGTTGCTGGACCTGTTGCCGCACCCGCCGATGCCGACAAAATACGAAACGCAATCATGCTCGGTGCGTCCCATGCCACGGCAGTTAACGCCGCAAATATTCCTGCACCCAACAAGCCATACACAAAGATGCGTTTGTGTCCCCATAGATCGCCAGCTTTGCCGTAGGCCGGACCCACAACTCCAAAGGCCAACATCGGCCCAGTGATGCTCCACGCAATCACCGACACGCTTGAGTGAAATTCGTCGGCGATGTCACCAAGCGAGACGACCAAGATAGTGATCGTGAAGCCAACGGTAAAAAGTGCTGACAAAACAACAATGAGAACAGCCCAATGTCGCCCAATCGGGACGCGCTGACCTATCCAACGACGTAACAAAATTGGCCACGGAACAACACCAAGTTCGTCAACGCCTACTGAATCGACGTTGAGCGTACGTGGAGTTGTTTCGCGGGCTTCTTCGCCCACGACTCAGGACTTGGGTGCGAGTGCAGTTATCGCTTTGGCGAGTGCAGTCACTGTCCAGCGATCGTCCTGCTTGATTTCTTCAGCCATTGCCCATGTGGCGACACGAGTGACTTGGCCACCCTGCACATAGAAAGTTTCGCCAGAGAATTCACACAAGTCTGAAGCCAAGTACGCCACAAGCGGGCTCACGTTTGCGGGATCCCATTCGTCGAACTTGCCATCTTTGGCGGCCATGACATCTTCAAGGCCAGGGGTTGCCATCGTGAGACGAGTACGAGCAGCTGGCGCAATCGCGTTGCTCTTGACGTTGTAACGCGACAATTCTTTTGCGCAAATCTGACTGAATGTTGCGATACCCGACTTGGCAGCGCCGTAGTTGGCCTGACCTGGGTTTGAGAACAAACCAGATGTGCTGCTGGTGTGCACCAAGTTGCGCGGCTTCGTGATTCCGGCCTTGGCTTGTTCACGCCAGTATGCAGCGGCATGGTGCGTCGGAGCGAAGTGACCCTTGAGGTGCACCTGAATAACTGCGTCCCATTCGGCTTCGCTCATGTTGACCAACACGCGGTCACGCAAGATGCCAGCGTTGTTCACGAGAATGTCGAGATCGCCGAATGCTTCAATGGCGCTATCGATCATGCGCTTGGCGCCATCCCAGTCGGCAACGTTGTCGGTGTTGACAATGGCTTCGCCACCCATGCCCTTGATGTCGGCAACAGTCTGCTGAGCCGGAGTCATGTCTGAACCCGAACCATCGTTGGCACCGCCAAGGTCGTTCACCACAATCTTTGCGCCTTCGGATGCGAACAACAATGCGTGTTCGCGACCAAGTCCACGACCTGCTCCAGTGATAATTGCAACGCGTCCGTCAAGTGTTCCCATGACAACTCCTTCAAGTTATTCAGTGATGTTATTTATTCAGAATTTGTAGACCTGAAGCCTACGCCAAGGTCTCTCTCGGTGCGAAAGCCAGTCAGCTTCCGTAATACAACACGTCAAGTACCGTGCCACGGGGCAACAACTGCCCGACTGCAACAGGCTGACCTGCATTGAAAACGGCAATCGGGAAACCCTTAGTGTTTCCGGTAACAGTTCCGAGAACAAAGCCGGCTGCTTCTAGTGCTGGAGCAACTTTGTCGGCCTTCAACGTGCCAAGTTGCGGAACCGCGACTAAGTCAGGGCCTTTAGAAACTGCCACGGTCACCGCGGTGCCACGGGCTAAAGATTCACCAGCGGCCGGAGACTGCGTTGCAACTCCACCAGCAGCAACAGTCGAGAACTGATCGTCGCCACGATTAATCGTGAGCTGAAGATCGGTGAGCGCAGTTGTCGCTGACTCGATCGACATTCCGGTCAGATCGGGAACAACACGTGGCGCTGGACCTTGCGACACAAATGTGTCAACCGCAGTTCCCTTAATCACTTCTTGGCCAGCAACCAAAGTCGGTTGCGAAGCCACTGCCCAACGAATGATGACTCCGGTTGGAACATCTTCGCTGTATTCGGGTGTCTCAACGCCAACAACCAAACCATTTTCGGTCAAGGCAGCCAACGCGGTAGCTGCGTCAAGACCATTCAATTCAGGAAGCGGTACCGGCGGCGGACCTGTCGACACCACAAATGTCAGAGTCTTACCAGTTTCGAGTTTCTTCCCTGTTTCTGGATCGGTGCGGATGACTGCACCAACTGGAAGTTCCTCATTGGCTTCTTCAACAATGACAATGTCCCACTTGAATTCAGTCACCAAGTTGGTTGCTTCGCCTTGATCAAGACCAATCAAATCAGGAATCGGATGTGATTCTTTTTGCAACGCACTGAACAAGAAATAACCACCAACGATCAGCGCCAACACCGCAACTGCCGCCACGATCCAGCGGCCAATCAGTGGCTTGTCTTCGGTTTCAACGACCGCGACTGAGGCAGCATCGGCGTCGTCACGAATCGTCATCGTTTCAGTCGTCGATGCCACAAAAGATTGTGAGTCATCCGACAATTCGTTGAACTCACGTGGCTTGGAGAGGTCACCAGTGCGATCGTCCTCATTTTGTACAACGAAAGCTGCCGATGACACGATTTGAATTTGTGTTGGTCGCGGCAAAGTTGGACCAGCCTGTACGAGACCGCGTCCCATCTCGGCGGCACTGGCACGTTCAAGCGGATCGGCTCGGCCAGCCTTGTCGAGCACTGCAGCCAAGCCACCCAAGTCGGCTGACACGGGGAACAACTTGTCGACTCGTGCCGAAAGTGTGCCAACAACCGAATCAGCCAAGAACGGAACTGTTCCGGTCACGGCCTCGACCAAAATCAACGCCAAGGCATACACATCGGCCTTTTCATCAAACGGTTCGCCCTGAGCCTGTTCGGGAGCGCAATATCGAGCTCGCTCTTGCGACACCGTGGTGACATCGGCCCAAGCTTGTTCGGCGATCACTGAGGCAACACCGATATCAGCGACACGAACTTTACGATCTTCACCAAACACAATGGACGACGGACGTAAGTCGTGATGCAACATGCCCCGCTTATGTGCGTAATCAAGAGCGCGGCACACTTCAAGGCCCACGACCAATGCCTGGCTCGGAGTCAACAAACGACTGCGGTCAATCATGTCTTGCAATGAACCGCCGGTGAGACGCTCGTGAACGAGATAGACCCGATCAAGGCCACGAATGGTGGCGCGGCCAAAGCTGGTCAAGCGCAGAACATTCGGGTGCGACATTTCAAAGGCGATTTCCGCCTGCTCAAGAATTTCGGCACCTTGCTGGGTCGTGGCTTCGACCGAAAAGAGTCGCAAAATCACCAATGCGTCAGAACGCTGATCAACAGCAACGTACGAAGTGGACGTCGAGGAACGCGACTGTTCACTTTCAATCTCAAAGCGGCCGTCAATGACGGTGCCGATCAAAGACTCGGGATCATGGTTTTCGAAGACTGACATCGCTCCGAAACTAGCGTTTTGTTGCGAATGTGTGACCATCGGCAAACGGCAAACTCGCAAAGTACCTGCTCTAGCGGTGAGAATGGGCATGTGACTCTCGACCAAGCCCCCGAAATCCTGCCGACCAAGCGTCGTCGGATCAAACTCGAGACGGTGCTCATCAGCCTCGGCATCCTCGTTGGCGCGATGTTTGTGATCTACGGACTCAACAGTGCAACGACTGGTCGTGAAGCTTTGGGCTACCCCGCAGCGATCGTTGACATTTCTCCGGCCCCCAACGATCGCCAGGTTTTGTCACAGACCGAAATCAGCGTCAATCTGCAAGATGGTTTCGAAGCCGTACTCGCGCTTGACGGCATCGAAATCCCAACGACACGTCTTGAAGACTTTGTTCCCGTGGCCGCTAAGCCTGGCCAACAAATCGAGTTACCACCGACCGCAATTTACGACCAAGGAAATTCACTCATTCGTTTTGAACCAACTAATGGTGCTGTCATTGAGAAGTACACGGTCGGCATTCACAAAGTGAAGTGCATCTTTTGGAAGATTGAAGAAGGGCGTGCTGCGGCACAAAGCTACGAATGGTCGTTCGAAGTTTTGTAACTAGGCGGGAAGTTCGCCAGTTTCTAAAACCACTTTGAATTGTTCTTCATTCAGTATTGGTACGCCGAGTTCTTGAGCCTTGGTAAGTTTGCTCGCACCTGCTTCGGCACCAACAACAAGTGCAAAGGTTTTCTTCGATACCGATCCCGGGCTTTTCCCACCGCGATCTTTAATGGCACGTTCGGCTCCGTCGCGATCAAAATCAACAAGTGTTCCGGTGACCACAATATTTTTGCCGACCAAGTTTTGCGGTAGTCGCGAAACTTCGACATTGCCGAACTCGACTCCGGCGGCGCGCAACTTTTCTATGATCACTTTGTTGTCGGGGCGCGAGTACCACGAGATGAGAGAGTTGGCGATGACTCCTCCAACACCATCAACAGTTGCCAGATCATCTTCGGTGGCATTCATGATGTCATCTAAATTGCCGAAGGCAAGTGCCAATGCCTCAGAAGCTGCTGGCCCAAGATGTTTGATGCCAAGTGCAGTTAAAAGCTTGGGCAATGGACGCGTCTTGGATGCATCAATTGCAACGATGAGTTTCTCGGCACCTTTTTGCGCGAAGCCTTCAAGCGTGAGCAATTGTTCGACGGTCAATGAATAGATATCGCCAGCATCACTCAGAATTCCGACGTCAGAAAGTTGAATCACCGTCTGTTCGCCAAATCCATCAATATCCATAGCTCCGCGCGATACGAAGTAAATGATTCGTTGATCACGTTGTTGCGGACAATTGGGTTCAATGCAGCGCATGTTTACTTCGCCGTCGGGACGAGTGAGCTCACCCTTCATGGGGCACGAACACACCGAAGGGAAAACCCAAGGTTCTGAACCCTTTGGCCGCAACGACAAAACTGGCCCCACTACTTCGGGAATCACATCTCCGGCCTTACGAACCGTGACGGTGTCGCCAGGTCGTACATCTTTGAGGCGTACTTGATCTTCGTTATGCAGTGTCGCCATTGCAACGTTAGAGCCGCCCACAAAAACCGATTCAAGAACCGCAAATGGTGTGACACGGCCAGTTCGACCCACCGAAATCTGAATATCTTTCAATAACGTCGTACGTTCTTCGGGAGGAAACTTGAAGGCAATAGCCCAACGCGGGGCACGGGCCGTAAAACCTAAAGTTTCGCGCTGCGCAAGGTCATCAACTTTGATGACTACCCCATCAATTTCGTATGGCAGCTCGTGTCGCTCATTTTGAAACTTTTCGCAATAGGCCGTGACTTCATCCATTGAATTCACTAACGCGATATTGGGATTGACCGGAAAACCCAGGTCTTGCAAGAAGTCAAGGGTTGCGTGATGCGATGTGAACTCGGGTCCACCAATCACTTCACCTAATTGATACGACCAAAATGCCAAACCACGACCCGCAGTCACCGTCGCATCTTTTTGTCGCAAACTGCCAGCCCCGGCATTACGTGGATTCACCGGAACTGGTTCGGGTTTTTTACCTGCAGCAATGCGCACCACATTTTCGGCTTCTTTGGCGGCTTTCAATTTTTCAAATGCATCAATCGGCAAATACACCTCGCCGCGCACTTCAAGTACCGACGGAATGACCGCTTTTGTTTTCGAAACTAATTTCTTAGGCACGACACCGATCGTCAAAACATTGGCCGTGACATCTTCACCAAAACGACCATCGCCTCGAGTCGCCGCTTGGACGAGCACTCCATTTTCGTATCGCAAGCTGAGTGCCAGACCATCGATCTTCAACTCACAGGCATATTGGATGACTGCGTCAGCGGCCAGTCCTTTGGCGGCACGTTCGCCCCAAGCCGACAATTCGCTGCTATCCATCGCGTTATCGAGACTGGTCATCGGCACGCGATGCTCGACAGTCGAGAAAGTCTCGGCGATTTCGGTGCCTACGGTCTGGGTTGGAGAATCGCTACTTTGCAGTTCGGGAAAGGCAAATTCGAGTTCATGAATCTCGCGATCGAGTTCGTCATATTCGGCATCGCTGATTTCAGGAGAGTCGTCGCGGTAGTAGCGCTCACGGTGATACGCAATGAGCGACCGTAACTCGGCATGTCTTTCAGCGGCGCTCAAACTCACGCTGACACTCTAGTTCGGGGATGAAACTCTGCTTCACGCACCAACGGTGAGACGAGTCGCCAAAGCCTGAGTGCGTACTCGTTCGCCGATGTCACGCACTTGCATGAAAATCTGGGCTGCCGAATCTTCGGAATGCATCGCCAAACCACAGGCTGGAGTGATCAAAGACTGCTGACGCAATTTCTGTGCGTCACAACCACCCTGCACCAATTCACACCACAACGCCGACAGCTTTTTCCAGGCTCGATCGGCATTTGGCATGAGTGGACCGTCGGTTGCGACTGCTCCCCACGCCACTACACCGCCACCTTCAAGAAACTTGGCGATGAAGCCGGCGTATGTCTTCAAGTTTTCATTCACGGGCACACTCAAGATGGCAGGACCCGAAGCCAATAACGAGGCTCCATCGACATCTGCACAACAGTGCAGGCCGACTAAACCCTCACGTTCAACGGCCGCCAGAGCACCTGACATCAAATCAATCGCAGTATCGGGTGCAATTGGGAATGTGTCATCCATCAAGTTGCCCAGTTCGGGTTCGTCAATAAACACCACTTGCGCACTCGACGGCAACGCCGATTCAACTGCATCGTAAATATTGCGGACATGTGTGCGAACTGTGCGAACTGCAACTTCGAAGGCCGTGTGCATCGGTACGCCAGCTCGAATCAGTGCAAGACCCAAAGTGACTGGACCAGTGAACTGCCACTTCACCGGGCCGGTGTAGCCCTGGGCGAATTCAAGAAAAGTGCGCAGTCCTACATAGGCATCGTGATCAAGATCGGTCTTCACATCAGCCAACGGATCAATGCGCGACACATCAACCATCAGTGAACCGTATTGCCCAATGCTGATGCCTCGGATACCGACGACCGCTTGAGCAATCATGGCTTCGGCTGGCGAGCGACGGGGCAGGCTTGGAATGCACGGAAGTTCGGGGGTCGCAAAGAAGGCAAACTCGGCGGCTTCTCGAGCATCACGATGAGGAAGGCTGCCGATTCCGGTAGTTACTCCGCCAAGTAGATGCTTCTGCATTGCTGATGTTTGCATCGTTTCGCCTCCTTCCACACCACTTTCGTAGCAGGGTGACACGCCGTGGACACAGTTGGAGCAACGACCTTGCTCTTTCTTGAAAATTTGTGCTCGACACATCCTTCAAATTGCGCAAACGAGTCGTCTATCGGTAACGCTTGGCATATGGCCGAGAAACGGGAAAGGATAAACAGCAACAACACGACTTCTGCGCTCGTATGGGCCAGTCGCTTGAGCGTTGTTGCAACAGGTCTCACCGTTCCGTTTCTGACCAATGCACTTCGACACATGTCATCTGTCACTGGAACTTCTTCGACAATCGCCATATGGGCATTGTGGTCAATCGCGCTATTGAGCACATTGGTGCCATCAAGCACAGGCCTGACTGCTATCCGACTTGCGCTTCCGACAATTTCGGTGATCGTTGGTGCCGTTGGTATCGCCAACGGCATTTCGAGCGGGGTCGTCGCTGCTTTAGCAATCTCACTTCTCGCAAGTTTGTTGGTCATGAGCGCCGAGATTGGCAACTCGTTCATTGAGTTAGCGGCCTACGGCGACGAACGTCGTTATCTGCTGCGTTGCCCACCTGCGATGTTGGTTGTACAAATTCTGAGTTGGTTGGTGTGGGTTGCGCTCACCATTGTTGCGATCAACTTTTTTGACAACGAAGCATTTGTTCCTGGTGGCATTGCGGCAGTCACCGCAGTCTTTCTCACAATTGCTTTACCTCGGCGCTTTCATCGTTTCTCTCGTCGATGGCTGGTCTCGGTGCCTGCAGGCCTCGTCATTCACGACCATGTCGTACTTGCTGAAACAGCGATGTTTATGCACAACGCAGTCATTGAGATTGGCATTGAAACCGCTCAATCAGAAGCTGCCGACTTGAGTGGCAAGTGTGCGGGCCTTGGACTCGTGATCACATTGAAAGATTTTGACACTGTGGTCTTTGCCGGAACTCCCAAGACTCCTGGTGGTTCGGCCATTCATGTGAAGTCAATGCGCGTGTGCCCCACACGACCTGGTCGCGCAGTTACTGAATTGACATCTGCGCCGAGCGCGTAACTAAACCGCCACCCAACACAGATCGATCATCGGCGTCGTAAAAGACTGCACTTTGACCTGGTGAAATTCGTCGCTGTGGTTCGGTCCATGTTGCGACCACTCGCCCAGCATCATCAACCGACAAAACTGCCGAGCGCGGTTCGCCATGTGCGCTGCACTGCACTCGAGCCGAACCAACATACGGTTCGTTGCTCCAGATCACATTCTCAACGACCTCATGACCGACCATCAACAATGATTCTGGCCCAACAACAACTTTTCGGCCAGGCACATCGATGTCAACAACAAATCGCTTCGTGCCACCGCCGCCAGCAACTCCACGTCGCTGTCCAAGCGTGACGAGTTCAACTGATTCAACTGAACCAAGTTCGTTGCCCAACTCGTCAATAACAACAGCGGGGTTCAACGGAATACGGCGACCGATAAAGCTCACGCGACCACTTCGGCCTTCGTTATCTTTTGCCGACGTAATGAAACACACATCTTGGCTATCGGGCTTATTCGCAGTGCGCATACCAAGGCGCGTTGCGTGTTCACGCACAACGGTCTTCGTCATTTCGCCAACCGGAAACAAAGTGCGTGACAACTGATGTTGATCCATCATGTGGACGACGTAGCTCTGATCTTTAGCCATGTCGTGG
>CAIQJP010000082.1 GCA_903872155.1 uncultured Actinomycetes bacterium
CGGTTTTGAACGGAATCCCTGTTTCCATCGCCCGAATCGGCTGAAAAGCCTGAAAAGGCGTTATGCACACCCCTATCCACAGGGTTTTCCCCTAAACAAAGGGCTAATTCACAGGGTTATCCACTTCCTCCCCACAGGGTGTTGCGCTTAGGGTTACTTGAGTTGAAAGTGGTGGTGGAGGACCGTGGCTAGTGGTTCGTTGGCCCAAGATCTTGTGTTTTCAGGGTCTTGGCCCACGAATTTGGGTGGGACGACCGAGTCCTGGACCTACTGAAATCCACCACCCTTTCGACAAAAAACCGGACCCGAGGGACAACTGATGCGACCCAAGATGTGACACGCGACACGATAGTGGTGTGGAAAAACCCCCTCTGAGCAGGTGTGACGCAAACGGTCATTGACACGGGTGTAGTTACGCTGCTGTAATTTCACTACCGCTTGTGGTCACACGCGCGGTCGACGGGGGAATACACCACATCTTGTGTCTGATATGTCATGATCTAACTCCAACATTTATCAACATCAGCCAGCTCATCACTCTCTACTTTCAGAAAAAGGAATCAACATGTCACTCGCTCCGGACCGTCTCGCCATCGGAATCCGCCGTCACTACACCACTCCTGGTGTGCATCCCTACGACCAGGTTGTCTGGGAGAAGCGTGATGCCCGTATCTCGAACTGGAAGGACGGATCAGTTGCCTTTGAACAACTCGGAGTTGAGTTCCCGGTGACGTGGTCATTGAACGCCACCAACATCGTGGCTCAGAAGTATTTCCGCGGCACCCCAGGCACTGAAGAGCGTGAACAATCACTCAAGCAGGTCATCGACCGCGTTGCCGACACCATCACCACGTGGGGCGTTGAAGGCGGCTATTTCGTCGACCAGGCCGAAGCAGAAAACTTCAGTGATGAATTGAAGTTCATCTTGGTGACCCAGCGCGCGGCGTTCAACAGTCCCGTGTGGTTCAACATCGGCGTTAAGGGAGTTCCACAGCAGGCGAGTGCGTGCTTCATCTTGGCCGTTGAAGACAAGATGGATGCCATCTTGAACTGGTACCGCGAAGAAGGAATCATCTTCAAGGGTGGTTCGGGCTCAGGTATCAACTTGTCAAAGATTCGTTCAAGTGTTGAGTTACTCAAGGGCGGTGGCACCGCTTCTGGTCCCGTGAGTTTCATGCGTGGCGCCGACTCATCAGCCGGAACAATCAAGTCGGGTGGCAAGACTCGTCGCGCCGCCAAGATGGTCATTCTCAACGTTGATCACCCGGACATCGAAGAATTCATTTGGTGCAAGGCCAAAGAAGAAAAGAAGGCCCGTGTCTTGCGTGACGCCGGCTTCGATATGGACCTCGATGGTTCAGATGCATTCAGCGTGCAGTATCAGAACGCCAACAACTCCGTGCGTATCACCGACGACTTCATGCATGCGGTTCGTGATGACAAAGAATGGACATACCGTGCAGTTGCTGATGGCACTCCAGTGCGCACCGTGCAAGCTCGCGATTTGTGGCGTCAGATTGCTGAAGCATCATGGGATTGCGCCGACCCCGGTTTGCAATTCGACACCACGATCAACAAGTGGCACACCTCGCATGCAACGGGCCGCATTAACGGATCGAACCCATGCAGCGAATACATGCATATCGACAACTCGGCATGCAACTTGGCTTCCATTAACTTGTTGAAGTACCTCGACGAGCAAGGCAACTTCGATGTCGATGCATACAAGCACACCATCGAAACAATGTTCACCGCTCAAGAAATCTTGGTGGGCCGTGCCGACTATCCGACCGAAGCCATCGGTGACAACAGCCGTAAGTTCCGTCAACTCGGTCTCGGTTACGCCAACCTTGGTGCATTGTTGATGGCTCTCGGCTTGCCGTATGACTCATTTGAAGGTCGTGCCTGGGCCGCTGCTCTCACGAGCTTGATGACCGGTCACGCGTACGCCACGAGTGCTCGTACTTCAAGCCGTATGGGACCTCACGCTGGCTTTGCCGAGAACGAGCGTTACATGCTCAACGTTTTGCGCATGCACCGCGACGCCAGTTACCAAATCGCTGACGAAACAGTCATGCCGGCATCGTTGTTGCGCGCTGGCCAAGAGTCTTGGGAAGCCGCAGTTCGCGATGGCGAAGAATACGGTGTTCGCAACGCGCAGGCCACTGTGTTGGCGCCGACCGGAACCATTGGTCTCATGATGGATTGTGACACCACTGGTATCGAACCCGACCTTGGTCTTGTCAAGATGAAGAAGTTGGTCGGTGGCGGCAACATGGTCATCGTCAACCAGACGATTCCGATGGCACTTCGCAAGTTGGGTTACAACGCTCAGCAGATCGACGAGATCATCGCGTACATCGACACCGAGAAGTCAATCTTGGGTGCACCGCACTTGGCCGCCGAACACGTTGCCGTGTTCGCTTGCTCAATGGGTGACAACACGATTCACTACGAAGGCCACGTCCGCATGATGGGAGCGGTGCAGCCGTTCTTGTCCGGTGCCATTTCAAAGACGGTCAACATGCCCGAAGAGGCAACCGTTGAAGAAATTGAAGCACTGCACATGTTGTCATGGGAACTCGGCTTGAAGGCTGTGGCGATCTATCGCGACAACTGCAAAGTCGGTCAGCCATTGTCAACTGCCAAGAAGGGCGAC
>CAIQJP010000083.1 GCA_903872155.1 uncultured Actinomycetes bacterium
GCTGAATCAATTCACGGGCGAGCCCGTAGTCGAAAGTCGGCTTGATATGAAAGTGTGCCTGCGATGATCGGTTCATTACGTGGAACGGTTCTTGAACGCCATGGCGAAGGAACCACACTGATTGAAGTTAGTGGAGTCGGGTATCTCGTGACCGTGACACCGCGCACTTTGGCCGAACTTGAACCAACATCGCTTGCGTTTTTGTATATCCATCATCACATTCGTGAAGATGCGCAAACTCTCTTTGGTTTTCTTACCCGTGACGAGAAAAATACCTTTCAGATTCTGCTGGCGACTCACGGCGTAGGTCCTTCATTAGCAATGGCAGTCCTTGGCACCTTGTCGCCAGTTGCATTATTTGAAGTCGTCGCGTCATCAGATTTGGCAGCGCTCACGATGGTTCCCGGTGTCGGCAAGAAGACAGCCGAGCGTTTGTTAATTGAGCTGAAGAATCGGTTGTCGTTGCCCATTCTCGACAGTCATGAGCCCTCAACTAGCGGGCGTCCAAGTGTGATCTCTGACGTGCGCGAAGCGTTACTCGGACTTGGTTATGTTGAATCCGAAATTCGAGAAGTTCTCCGCGATGTTTCGGTACAAGACGGAGCAGAGAGTTTGTTACGAGATGCTTTACAAGCGTTAGGAGCTCGTCGTGCGGGATGAATTTCTAGATCCACATATTCACGATCAAGATGTTGTTGAAGAGTCTGATGAATCAGGCTTGCGTCCAAAACATCTTGAAGAGTTCATCGGACAGCGCGAACTGAAAGAGAAATTGGGAATTGTTCTTGAAGCTGCTCGTCGTCGTGGCGAAGCAGCCGACCATCTCTTGTTCGCCGGACCCCCAGGCTTAGGAAAGACCACACTGTCCAGCATCATTGCCGCCGAGATGGGCGTGCGCCTGCACATCACGTCCGGACCAGCCCTTGAGCGGGCGGGCGACCTCGCAGCAATCTTGACCAAACTTGAACCATCCGATGTCTTGTTCATTGACGAAATTCATCGTCTCAGCCGAGTCGTGGAAGAGATCTTGTATCCAGCAATGGAAGATTTCAAACTCGACATCGTTGTCGGTAAGGGTCCAGCCGCTTCCAGTATTCGTTTGGCACTTCCGAAATTCACCTTGGTTGGTGCCACGACGCGAACTGGAATGATCACCGGCCCATTACGCGATCGATTCGGCTTAGTAGCTCGCCTCGATTACTACGACGACGATGAATTACATGCCATCGTGCGTCGTGCTGCCGGAATCCTTGACGTCTCGATTGACGAAGAAGGTTCACATCAGATTGCTCGCCGTAGTCGCGGAACGCCGCGTATTGCTAACCGTCTGTTGAGACGCGTGCGCGACTTCGCCGAAGTCCGCGGTGATGGCAAAATCACTGGCACTATCGCCGACGAAGGTCTCGCGGTGTTTGGTGTTGATCATCGCGGCCTTGACAAAGTGGACCGAGCGATCTTGTCGTCGCTGTGTCAACAGTTCAATGGGGGACCAGTTGGCCTGTCAACTTTGGCCATCGGAATCGGTGAACAACCAGAGACTGTTGAAGATGTGTACGAACCGTTCTTGATCCAGCAGGGCTTTATCGCACGAACACCTCGCGGGCGAGTTGCCATGTCCTCGGCTTGGACTCATCTTGGCTTAGAAGCACCGAATCAAGTTCCAGGAATGTTCTCCTAGAATTCGTCAGGTGGAACTGTCAGATTTCGATTACGACCTTCCCCAGGATCGAGTTGCCCAAGTTCCTGTCGAACCTCGAGATCATGCGCGTTTACTCGTTGATCAAGGTCGACGAAGCGGCCAGACAAACATTGCTCATCGACAAGTCTTTGATCTTCCTGAGTATCTGCAAGCGGGCGACTTGCTTGTCGTCAACGACACCCGAGTCATTCCTGGTCGACTACGCCTTCACCGCTCGACCGGCGGCAACGTTGAAGTCTTGTTACTTGATCCGCTGACGCCAGATTCCCGTCGTTGGTCAGCACTCGTCAAGCCTGGTGGAAAATTGAAAGATGGCGAAGTACTTCGGCATCTTGAAACTGGAAGCGAATGTATTTTTCATGGTCGCCTCGAAAGCGGCGATTCGTTTGACATCGAATTGTGTTTTAACGACGACGCGTTGACGTTCCTCGACCGCATCGGCGAGATTCCGCTACCTCCGTACATAACGACCGCATTACCCCAGATCGACCGCTACCAAACGGTCTATTCACGTCGTCCCGCCTCAGCGGCTGCGCCAACCGCTGGACTGCATTTCACGCCTGAACTTTTACAGAAGTTGCGCGATATGAAGGTTGATTTCGCTCGCGTCGAACTCGTTGTTGGCCTCGACACTTTTCAACCAATTCAGACCGCCAATCCACTTGATCACAAAATGCACACCGAGTTTTATGCCGTCGATGACGAGGTGATGAGCAAAGTCCAATCAGCTCAGCGCGTTGTAGCGGTCGGAACTACTGCAGTGCGGGCTTTAGAGAGCGCTGCATCTCGAAATGAACTTTCGGGTCGAACCAACTTATTTATTCATCGCGGCTTCAATTGGCAGTGTGTCGACCTCATGATGACCAACTTCCATCTTCCAAAAACCACATTATTATTGATGGTCGATGCCTTTGTCGGAAACCGCTGGCGCGATATCTACGCTAATGCTCTGGAAAATGGCTACCGTTTCTTGTCACTAGGCGACACCATGTTGCTGAATCGTCACGCCGAAGAGAGTTAGAGATGCATCCCGTCACGCTAAATATCACTGCAACTGAGGGTGCGGCGCGAACCGGAGTTGCAACGACGACGAAAGGTTCATACCAGTTTCCAACTTTCATGCCAGTCGGCACGCGTGGGGCCATTAAGTATCTCAGCGCCTCTGACTACGAATCGCTTGGCGCAGAAATTGTTTTAGGTAACACGTACCACCTCATGTTGCGCCCAGGTGCCGAGACAGTTGCTCATTTCGGTGGACTCGCAAAATTTGCGGGCTGGCGCGGTCTGACCTTGACCGACTCTGGTGGCTTTCAGGTGTTTTCATTGAATCCAAAAGTTGATGATGACGGCGTGACGTTCAAGTCAACATATGACGGAAGTAGCCATCGCTTCACTCCCGAATCTGCGGTGGCAACTCAAGAATTACTCGGAGCCGACATTCAAATGGTGCTCGATGTCTGCGCTCCACTGCCTTCACCACAACCAGTTATTCGATTGGCCCTTGAACGAACATCGATGTGGGCTCAGCGCGCTCATTCTGCGCATCAACGACCCGATCAAGCATTATTCGGAATCGTTCAGGGCGGAACCGATATCGCGATGCGAGCCGAAAGTGCTCAACGCACCGTTGCGATCGCCACTGGTGATCGATCAGGTTTTGACGGATACGGCATCGGGGGCTTGTCGGTCGGTGAAACACGCGAAGAAATGATTCCAGCATTGGCTTCAGCAATCGCCCATTTGCCAACCGACCGTCCGCGTTATTTGATGGGAGTGGGCGACCCCGCATCATTAGTTGAGGCGGTGTGGCTCGGGGTCGACCAATTCGATTGCGTGATGCAAACCCGTATCGGTCGTCACGGCACAGCTCTCACTAGTACCGGAAAATTGCACATCAAAAATCAAAAGCATGCTTTAAGTAACGACCCCATTGACGCTGCTTGTTCCTGCGATGTCTGCCAACGCCACAGCAGGGGATACTTGCGCCATCTCTTCCAGGTCAACGAACCCACGGCCGCCCGGCTCTTGAGTCTGCACAACATCGCCTTCACCTTGAATCTGATGAAAGACATGCGAAAGGCCATCAGCCTCGGGCGACTGCACATTTTGCGCCAAGAAATTCTGTCGATTTGGGGTTAGAGACGCGATTTGGTCCATTTTGGACCCTCGTGAGCCCCCAAATTGGTGCCCTGAGCACTAGAGTTAAACGGGTTATTCGACCCTCGATCTTAGGGAACTTCATGTTTACTCTTCACTCTTTGTCATCCTTGTTGGCCGCAGATCCCGCGAAAAAAAGCGGTGGTAGTTTCGTTGTCACCCTCTTGTTCATGGGCGCCATCGGTGCAGCCATGTACTTCTTGATGATTCGCCCGCAAAGGCGCCGTCTGAAGGAAAGCCAAGAATTGCAGCGCGCGATTGGTGAGGGCGATGAAGTCATCTCCAATGCCGGGATCTTCGGATTCGTCAACGCGATTGATGGCGACATTGTGTGGCTTGAAATCGCTGAAGGAACCGAGATTCGTGTTTCACGAGCGTCACTCTTGCGCCGTATTAATCCAGTTGTCGAACCAGCTGGCGGAGAAATCGCCGCTGAGTCGACCGAACCCGACAGCGAGTGACGTCACCTGCCATGACTCGTCGTCTTGTCATTTCCCTCGTCGGCCTCTTAGTTGTTGTACTCGGCTCGTTTGCCGGCAACCTCGTAGCCGATAACACACCCGCACTTGGTCTCGACCTTCAGGGTGGAATTTCAGTGACTCAACAACCAGTCGGTGAATACGATTCGGTGAGCCTCGACCTTGCTGTTGAGCGAATTCGTGATCGTGTTGACTCTCTCGGAGTTGCCGAACCAGAAATTATTCGTCAAGGTGACGCGATCGTGGTCAACTTGCCAGGCGTTGACAACCAAGATGAAGCACTGCGTTTGGTCCAAGTGACCGGAGCAGTTTTGCTTCGCCCCGTTCTTTTGGCAGCGCCCAATACGCCGGCCGACACTTCAAGCACAACAGTTGCTGATGGTTCATCAACAACTTTGGCCGACGGCGCATCGACAACAACTGTTGACGGCTCATCGACCACTTCTCCAGTAACGACGCTGGCAACTTCGACGACGGCTCCTGGTGGACCGTCTCGCCATATTCCTCAGACCGCCACATCTGTTCCGGTCGACGCCTCAACAACAATTCCGGTGGCACCTACTGGCGCCGTCACCAGCGACTCAACATTGGCAACTTCAATCACCGAAGCTCCTTTGGGTGCTGGAGCACCTACTGGCTCAGATGTCACCACATCAAGTTTGGCACCTGCAGCAATGGGCGATCCCGCCGATCCCACAGCAACCATCATCGTGCAAAACACTGATGGCTCAGAGATCTATCAACTCGGACCGTCATTTGCCACAGGTGAAGTTTTCAATAACGACGCTAAGGCCGACATCATCTCAGGTGGCTGGGGAGTTCGAGTCACTTTAAAGGGCGGTTCAACTGGCGCAGACATGTGGAATGTCGGTGCTGCTCAGTGTTTCGCCAGATCGACAATCTGCCCGACTGGTCGTATGGCAATTGTTCTTGACGGCGTTGTGCAGTCGGCCCCTAACGTCAACCAGCCTTCATTCTCGGGGGGAGTTGACATCACCGGAAGCTTTAAAGAATCTGAAGCCAAAGATTTGGCACGAGTTCTCAAGAGTGGTGCTTTGCCAGTTCGACTCGAAGTACAAGCAGTGCAGATCGTCTCACCAACATTGGGTGACGATTCACTTCATGCCGCCATTGTTTCGGGCCTCATCGGCGTGCTCTTAGTGCTGCTATTTATGCTGGTTTATTACCGACTTCTCGCCATCATTGTGGTCATCGGTATCACCTTGTCCGGGCTCGTGCAGTGGAATGTTATTTCGCTACTTTCAAGCACAAACGGGCTGGCATTGAGCTTGGCCGGTATCGCCGGAATCATCGTGTCCATTGGTGTTACCGTCGACTCGTATGTGGTGTTCTTTGAGAAGTTGAAAGACGAACTCAAGTCGGGACGTACACTCAAGAACTCAGCTGAACGTGGCTTCAAGTCAGCATGGCGAACCATCTTGGCAGCCGACATCGTGTCGCTGATTGGTGCGTTTACTTTGTGGTACCTGACGGTTGGTTCTGTTCGAGGATTTGCTTTCTTCCTCGGACTGTCAACGTTGTGCGACATCATCATCGCCTGGTTCTTCACCCGCCCGGCAATGCTGCTCTTGGCTCGAACCAAACGGTTCCAACGTGGCCGAATCTTTGGTATTGATAACACTGTGAATGCAACTGGAGGTGCAGCATGAGTAACGAACTCGTCACTTCACGTCGCGGAATTCTCGGACGCCTATACCACGGCGAGACGTCTTTTGACTTCGTCGGCAAACGCAAAATTGGTTTCGCCATTTCGCTGATTCTGATTGTTCTCACCCTCGGTTCTTTATTCAGTCGGGGATTGAACTTAGGCATCGACTTCGAAGGTGGAGTCGCGTGGCAAGTTCCTAGCAGCGCCACCATGGATGTTGATGCCGCTCGTTCGGTGTTGAGCGACAATGGCGTTCCTACCGAAAATGCCAAGGTTCAAACTTTGACCAACGGAACCACGACTTCCATCCGAATCCAAGTTGGCGACCAAACTTCTGAAGTTCGCGCCAAAATACAAACTGATTTGGCAACCAAGGCCAAGGTTGATGTCAACGAAGTTTCAGTGAGCTCGGTGAGTTCGTCTTGGGGTCGTTCAATTACTGAAAAAGCCGTCCGCGCCTTGATTGCATTCATGGTGCTCGTAGGTATCTACATCGCTTGGCGTTTTGAATGGCGTATGGCGCTTGCCGCAATTTTGGCGATGTTGCACGACGTACTCATCAGCGTTGGCGTGTACTCAATCATTGGCTTTGAAGTTACCCCGGCAACTGTCGTGGCCTTCTTAACCATTCTTGGTTTCTCGCTATACGACACCATCGTGGTATTCGACAAGGTCAAGGACAACATCGACAAGTTTGGTGTTTCACGTACCTCAATGGCTGATATCACCAATGTTTCGATGAACCAAGTTCTCATGCGTTCGCTCAATACATCTCTGGCAGCAGTTCTGCCAGTGTTGTCTTTGTTGATTCTCGGATCGGGTGTCTTTGGAGCAATCGCATTACGCGAGTTCGCCATTGCTCTGCTCGTCGGCTTGATTACGGGTTCGTATTCATCGATTTATATCGCCTCTCCGTTGCTGTCAATTTTTAAGCAACGCGAAACCCGTTACAAGAACCTCAAGGGTATTCATGCCACTGGTGCTGAACTTGCCCATATGGTGATCACTGGCGGGGCTACTGGTGCAAAGTCGATTCGTCGTCAGACCAGCGATTCTGTAGATTCTGCCCAAACGAACCAAGCGTCACCAACGTCAACGGCTCTCTTGACTCATCCGCCCCGCCCTCGTAAAAAGCGTCGCCGTTAATCATGAGTACTGAGTCGATGCAAGACCTCATACGTTCAATTCCTGATTATCCCAATCCTGGCGTCACCTTCCGTGATATCACGCCGTTACTCGGTGATGGTCCGGCATTTCACGAAGCAATTTCACAGATCACCGCACGCTTTGCTGATTCAAATATTCATCGCGTCATCGGCGTGGAAGCTCGTGGTTTCATTCTTGGTGCACCAATTGCAGTAGCCCTCGGAGCCGGTTTTGTTCCGGTGCGTAAAGCCGGAAAGCTGCCTTGGGCCGTCGTTCGTGAGGAATACGATCTTGAATACGGTTCTGACAAGCTCGAGATCCATCGCGATGCCATTCATCCCGGAGAGCGGATTTTGGTCGTTGACGATGTTCTGGCAACTGGTGGCACAGCCGCAGCAACGTGCCGCTTAGTGTCAGCCCTCGGCGGCGAAATCGTAGCCCTTGCAGTATTGATTGAACTGCCGTTCTTAGAGGGTCGTGCCAAGCTTGATGGCATCGCCGTCGAATCGCTCTTTACCTACTGATTTTCGTCAGTAGAGCCAGGGCATAACCACCCGAAGGTTCTGACTTCCTGCGATACTTAGCCCATGGCTACGGTGACTCGTCTTCTCCCTTGGAGGCGCCAACACAGTTCACCCGATGATGAAATGGCTCCCGTGTTGCAGTCGTTTCGACGGCGACACCCCAAAGCCTCAACTGCCTTGATGACCAAGGCCTTTGAAACAGCTCGTTCAGCGCACTCTCAACAGACTCGAAAAAGCGGTGAGGGTTACATCAATCATCCTCTTGCCGTTGCCAAAATTGTTGCAGATATTGGGCTCGATGAAACTACGGTCATCGCTGCGTTATTGCACGATGCCGTCGAAGACACCGATATCACCGTCGCCGATGTCGAACGCGATTTCGGACCAGAGGTCGCAGCCATCGTTGACGGTGTCACCAAACTTGATCGAATTCGCTTCGATTCAAAAGAAGAACAACAAGCCGCGACTATGCGCAAAATGCTGGTCGCGATGGCCAAGGACTTACGCGTACTGATTATTAAGTTGGCCGATCGCTTGCACAATATGCGCACGATTGCGGCAATGCCACTTGAAAAGCAACAACGTATCGCCAGCGAAACTCTCGATATCTACGCACCCCTTGCGCACCGACTCGGTATGCAAGGACTCAAGCAACAGCTGGAAGATTTAGCTTTTGCTTCGATGTACCCAAAGCGTTATGCCGAGCTCGATCACTTGGTGAGCAGTCGCAGTCCCGAACGAGATATCTATCTGGCCAAGGCCATGTCTGATGTGCGTTCCAAACTGACCGATCTAAACATTGATGCAGATGTGACGGGTCGCGGAAAGCACCTGTGGAGCATCTACGAAAAGATGATCCAAAAAGGTAAAGAATTTGACGAGATTTTCGACATTGTTGCCATTCGTGTCGTTGTTGATTCGGTCAAAGATTGTTACGCAGCCTTGGGATGCATCCACGGAACTTGGAAGCCCATCGTGGGGCGATTCAAGGACTATGTCGCAATGCCAAAGTTCAACTTGTACCAAAGTTTGCATACGACCGTCATCGGACCTGGCGGCAAGCCGCTCGAGATTCAAATTCGCACTCGTGAAATGCATCAGCGGGCCGAGTGGGGAGTAGCAGCCCACTGGGCGTACAAGGATGACAATGAAATTCCAGATATCGATTGGTTAAATCGAATCATTGACTGGCAAAGCGATATCGCTGATCCGGCACAGTTCATGGAGAGTTTGAAAACTGATCTCGACCAAGACGAGATCTTCGTGTTTACTCCCAAAGGTCGAGTGATTGCTTTGCCGCTCGGTTCATGCCCAGTTGACTTCGCCTATTCGGTGCACACGGCAATCGGTAATGCCTGTATCGGAGCGCGTGTCAATGGTCGACTTGTTCCCCTTACTCATCAATTGAAATCTGGTGACACCTGCGAAATATTCACGTCGAAGGTTGAGTCGGCAAGTCCGTCACGTGATTGGCTCGAATTCATCGCGTCGCCGAAGGCACGCAACAAGGTGAAACAGTGGTTCTCCCGCGAAAAACGTGAAGATCTGATTGAGTCTGGACGCGAAGATTTATCGAAAGAGCTTCGTCGTGTACGACTACCGGTTAACCGCGTGATGGAGAGTTCACACCTCGCCGCCGAAATGGAATCGTTGAACTATCTCGATCTCGAAACTTTGCTCGCGGCTATTGGCGAAGGACATGTTGAGGCTGCGCATTTTGCCCAGAGGATTGCTGCGCGGTTCGAAGATTCAAATTCGGAAGAACGACTCCCAGCTTCTGTACTCAGACCCGATGATCTGCGCCGCCGAGGAAACAATGTCGGAATTCATGTCGAAGGTTTTGACGACGTGCTCATTCGCCTTTCTAAGTGCTGCACCCCCGTTCCCGGCGATGAAATCATGGGTTTCATTACTCGAGGACGAGGTGTCAGCGTGCATCGCTCCGACTGCGCAAATGCCGGAACGTTTGCCGATGACCAATCGTCGCGTCTTGTCGATGTTGAATGGGATGGTTCGGCAACCGGAACGGTGTTCCGCGCCAGCGTTGAAGTTGTCGCGCTTGATCGATCGCGTCTACTGCGCGATGTCGCAAACGAACTTTCCGAACAGCACGTGAATATCGTGGCGTGTAGTACCCATACCGGGGGAGACCGAATTGCCAAAATGCGCTTCGAATTCGAACTGGCCGATCCCGGCCATCTCGATGCGGTTCTGCGGACCATTAAAAAGATCGACGGGGTGTACGACGCCTACCGTTCGGGTACCGGTCGCCCGCTCGACGAGGATGACGATTAAACCCGCAGGATGAACCGCAGCGGGTGACCGTTATTGCTGGGTTGGGGGTTCCGTCAAGGCCTAATCTCCCTGAGCCAGGACGCTATGACCGCTAGCCTGAGTACTTGTGCCCGAGTTTCAAACCAGCCCTGGGATGCGTGACATCCTTCCTCCCGAATCTGCCCGTTGGCGACGGTTCGTGGCTGCGTTTGCCGACACCGTGACATCAGCCGGGTACGGCCAAATCATTCCTCCGCTCCTCGAAGACATCGGTGTATTTCATCGAGTGGGCGAAGCCACCGACATCGTCACGAAAGAGATGTACGACTTTGTCGACAAGGGCGATCGTCATGTTGCACTTCGGCCCGAACAAACCGCCAGTGTGTGCCGCGCCTTTGTGCAACACCGTCCAGCGACCCCTTGGAAGGTGTGGTATTCAGGTCCGAACTTCCGATACGAACGTCCCCAACGCGGCCGTTACCGACAATTTGATCAAGTCGGTATTGAGGTACTCGGAGCCAATGACCCATATCTAGATGTTGAAGTCATCGCCTTAGGTTGGAACTTTTTTCAGCGCCTTGGTTTACAACAAGTGCAACTTCATCTCAATAGTTTGGGTGAGCCCGAGAATCGTCAGCGCTTTGTTGCTGCTTTGCAGGAGTACTTCACCGCCAATATTGAGCGTCTCTCTGACGCCAGCAAAACCACGCTCGCCAAAAATGCTTTACGAGTCCTCGATTCAAAGCGACCCGAGGACAATGACGTAATTGCTGGGGCCCCAAAAATTTCTGAGTTCTACAGTGACGATGCTCGTTCTCATTTCGACATGGTTCAATCTGGTTTACAAGCCCTCAATATCCCGTTCACCTTGAATGAAAAATTGGTGCGCGGTCTCGACTATTACCGCCACACCACTTTTGAATTCGTTGGCGGAACCCTCGACTCAGCACAAAATGCCATTGGTGGTGGCGGGCGCTATGACGGGTTAGTTGAAGATTTGGGTGGACCTCCAACAGGCGGCATCGGATTTGCTCTCGGACTCGACCGAACGTTGATCGCGTGCGACGATGAAGGAGTCTTTGCGTCAACCGCCGCAAACGTTGATGTTTTTGTCGTTGATACAACTGGTGGCCTTGAAGCTCTCATAGTGACGCAGCAACTCAGAGAAGCCGGCATTTCATGTGATCGATCTTTTGAAAGTCGCAGTATGAAAAGCCAGATGAAGGCTGCTGACAAAAGCGGGGCCCGAATCGCCATCATCATCGGTTCAGACGAGGTCGCTGCAGAATCCTTCGTTTTGCGTCCCCTTCGATCCGAAGATCAACAAGTCACTCTTCCACGTAATGAATTAATGACCTCAATAATGAAAGCACTCTCATGACTATTTCAAAACGGCAAACGTCAATGCGCACCCATATGTGTGGTGAAATCGGAACTAGCGATGTATCGCAAACGGTAACGGTATGTGGCTGGGTCGCGAAGCGTCGTGAACATGGCGACAAGTTGGCCTTCGTTGATCTTCGTGATCACTCCGGAATTGTCCAGTGCGTTATTGATAATGCGGTTGATGTACGAAGCGAGTATGTCGTCAAGATCACCGGCGTGGTTCGACCACGACCTGATGGAACTGTCAACTCGAACCTGAGCACGGGTGCAGTTGAAATTGGCGAATGCGTCGTTGAAGTACTTCGTTCGGCTGAACCACCGCCGTTCCCGGTAGATGCTCGCGCCGACGATGTTGACGAAAACGTACGTTTGCAATACCGCTACATCGATATCCGCCGCGAGCGGATGCAGAAGAATCTGCGCACCCGCGCGAAAGTCAACTCCGCTGTTCGTACGGCGATGGAAAATCAAGGTTTCGTTGAAGTAGAAACGCCGATGTTGGTTCCGTCAACACCTGAAGGTGCTCGCGAATTCTTGGTTCCGTCACGTAAAGAACCAGGCTCGTTCTACGCGTTGCCACAAAGCCCCCAATTGTTTAAGCAATTACTCATGGTTGCTGGTATCGACCGTTACTACCAGATTGCTCGCTGCCTACGCGACGAAGACCTTCGTGCCGATCGCCAGTATGAATTCATGCAGCTTGATGCCGAGATGAGCTTCGTCAATCAAGACGATGTTTTGGCCGCGATCAGTGAGGCAGTCATTGCTGCTGCCGAATCAGTCACTGGCGTCAAGCCCGATCCGATTCAACGCATCACCTGGCGCGAAGCCATGGAACGATTCGGTGTTGATAAGCCCGACTTGCGTTTCGGTATGGAACTCACCGAGTTGACCGCAATTTTCTCAAGCACCGAATTCAAGGCGTTCACCGGCGCACAGTCAATCAAGGGTATACGCGTTGAAGGTAAAGCAGAAGAGTTTGGTCGCAACAAACTTGACGCATTGACCGATCGCGCCAAGAAGATGGGTGCTAAAGGATTGGTATGGCTCAAAGTTGCCGCCGATGGAACCCTCGAATCGCCAGTCGTCAAATTCTTGTCGGCTGATGAACAGGCCAAACTTATTTCAACGCTGCAAGCCGCACCCGGTGACTTACTTCTGATTGTCGCCGACGAATGGTCAATGACGTGCGAAGTCCTCGGAACGTTGCGCAACGACCTCGGCCGTCCGCCAGTTCATCAAGGGCCCTACCGCTATGTGTGGGTGACTGAATTCCCGTTGTTCGTTGGTGTTGATAAAGAAACCGGTCAGCCAAAGCCAGGACACCATCCTTTCTGCCAGCCGCATCCTGAAGATCTCGACAAGTTTGAAACCGACCCGATGTCAGTGCGCTCATTGGCCTACGACCTTGTCCTCAACGGTTGGGAATTAGGTTCAGGCTCCATTCGTATTCACGAACCCGAAATGCAACGACGAGTTTTTACCGCTCTCGGAATCAGTGAAGAAGAAGCCAACCGTAAGTTCGGATTCTTTTTGAAGCCATTTACCTACGGCGCTCCGCCTCACGGTGGATTTGCTTTTGGTCTTGATCGCCTCGTAGCAATTTTGGCCGGTGAAGAAAACATTCGTGAAGTGATTGCGTTCCCGAAAACGCAAAGTGGTCAAGACCCAATGACAAATGCTCCAACCCGCGCCGAGAACAAGCAACTCGACGAGCTCGGCATCAGAGTTCTTCCACCCAAAGTCTGAACGAGGGATTTGTAACCCCCATGAGCTCGCAATCCTTTCGTGCCGGAGTCGTCATTGTTATCCGACGTGAAAATGGCGACTTGATGGCTTTTGAACGTAAGGATGTTCCGGGCTCATGGCAGTTACCGCAAGGTGGCATTGATATCGACGAAGAACCAATCGATGCAGCCTGGCGCGAACTCGCTGAAGAAACGGGTCTGACACATTCTGATGTGGCGATGGTTCTCGAATTGCCCGAGTGGATTGCGTATGAATGGCCATCCGAGATCCGAGCGAATATCAAAAACGGTGACAAACGGCGCGGTCAAATTCAAAAATGGTTTTTGTTCGGAGTGTTAGACGAGTCAAGGATCGCTCCAACGCCCGACGACCATGAATTCAGTCGTTGGCAATGGATGGAACCCCATCATCTACTGCATCACCTTGTGGAATTTCGCCAGGCGGCGTACGCCCGAGCGTTTTCGCGGATCTTGCCGTGAGCGATCTCTTTAGCGCTGCTGCCGAAGAACAACTTCGATCACAGTCTCCCTTGGCGGCGCGACTTCGCCCGCGCACAATTGATGATGTCGTTGGCCAAGAACATCTCGTTGGAACGGGCAAACCACTTCGTCGTCTCGTCGAACAAGACAAATTAAGTAGTGCCATTTTTTGGGGTCCACCCGGAACCGGAAAGACCACCTTGGCTTTGGCAGTTGCTGGAACAACGAAACGAGCATTTGAGCAATTGTCCGCAGTCACTGCCGGCGTGAAAGATGTGCGCGAAGTGATTGAACGTGCCCGACAGCGACTCGGCATGCACGGTCAAGGAACAATTCTTTTTCTCGATGAGATTCACCGTTTTTCCAAGAGTCAACAAGATGCCCTTCTTCCTGCGGTTGAAGATGGAACCCTGACCTTGATTGGGGCAACGACTGAAAACCCATTTTTTGAGGTCAACGCGCCACTTCGTTCGCGCAGCACCCTCTTTCGTCTCGAACCACTTTCGCGCGATGCAATTCGCACATTGATTGAACGGGGACTCGTTGCACTAGGGACAACCTCAACTCCCGACGCTATTGATTTGCTGACGGAAAGGTCGGGGGGAGACGGGCGTCAGGTACTGACGTCTCTCGAAGTAGCGGCCGCCCTTTCTCATCCGAACCAAGTAGTGGTTGAACATGTTGAAGCAGCCCTCGGAACAAGCGCCCTGCGTTATGGACGAGACGATCACTACGACGTCGTCAGTGCATTCATCAAAAGTCTGCGTGGCAGCGACCCGCAAGCCGCGACGTACTACCTGGCGCGAATGCTCGAGGCCGGTGAGGATGCGCGTTTCATCGTGCGCCGAATGGTCATTTTCGCGAGTGAAGATATTGGCCTTGCCGATCCGACGTCACTCATGATCGCTGTCGCGGCGGCTCACGCCCTTGAACATGTTGGGCTACCTGAGGCCGAACTCAATTTGGCCCACGCAGCAATCCATCTCGCCACGGCGCCCAAGAGCAACCGCGCCGCCCTCGCTATCTGGGGTGCGCGAGCCGACATTAAGAATGGGGCAGTAGGCGAAGTACCAGCACATTTACGGGATGCTCACTACCAAGGTGCCGCCGCCCTTGGACATGGCACGGGATACGACTACCCTCATGATGATCCACGCGGATGGGTTCCTCAGCAATATTTGCCCGATGAACTTGTTGAAAAAAAGTGGTACGAACCAAGTCAGCATGGGCGCGAGAGAGAAATCGCTCAACGCCTTGCGAACCAAGACAACAAAATTGGTCAGGAGGAATCATGACAGCTGGAGATTTAGCCATCGTGCTTGCCGCGGTTTTGTTGACTCTCGGTTTCGCCGCGTTGATAGTGGTGTTGTTGAGAGTTCTCGACACTTTGCGTTCGCTTCGACTCGAAGTTGATTCACTCCGACGAGAAACCGGTCCTCTTCTTGCCGAACTTCGCGCGTCAACTGATGAAGCACGATACGCAGTTGAAGAAGCCCGCGAAGATCTTGACCGGTTTGACCGTGTCCTTGGATCGGCCGAAGCAATCAGCGGAGCAATGGCGAACACCGGCCGGATGACTCGAATGGCCCTGTCAACCCCCGTGATCAAGGTGGCAGCTCTCGCGACTGGCACCTCTCGTGCGGCCCAAAGATTGAAACGGGACCAGAAAAGAATTGAACGTCAATCTCGAAGGTCGTCTTCGAGTCAAGAGGTAGTGAGGAAGAGCAGATGATCAAGCGCATCGTGTGGTTTATCTCGGGAGCGATTGCCGGAATTGGTGGTGCTCTATTTGCTGGCAAGAAAGTTCGCCGAACCGTGACAAGTTTGGGACCGGTGAAAGTCATCAATCGCGCCGCCAACTCAACTCGTTCACGTTTCACTTCATTAACTGATGCCTGGACCACCGGCAAAGAAGCAATGCATGACAAAGAAAATGAATTGAAGGCGCGGCGCGATGGACGAGTCGAAACCTTGGCGTCTCATTCTCACCTCGATCCTTTACAGCCTGGAGACGAAGTGTTGGTCGACGGCGAGCGGGTTGAGCCAGGTCGAGTCATCGTGCTTCGTCAAGTTGACGACCCCAAACAACCTCGCCGCTCACGTTTAAACCGGCACCGTCGTCCGTAGTCGTATCAGTCTGCACCTCTGATGAAGAGTGACGTATCTGTTCAACCAATGAGTCACACTTTGGTGTCACGGTTATGTCAGGTGCTTGAACCACGACGAGTTCATACCGAAGCTGCCGATATCGATTTGTACAAACGCGATGCTTCAAATATTGAGGGTCGGGCCGGAGTCGTTTGTTTCCCGATCACAACGACCGAAGTTCAAGACGTCATTCGAATTTGTGCCGAATTCAATCAACCTTTCGTCGCTCGTGGATCGGGGACTGGGCTCGCTGGGGGAGCGACTCCACTTGATGGAGCAGTGGTCATCTCGACTGCCAAAATGAATCGCCTCCTGTCCGTTGATCCGATTAATCGCACTGCATGGATCGAACCCGGCATGCTGAATCTTGATCTCACTCGTGAAGTCGCTCACCTCGGTTTGCACTTTGCACCCGACCCCAGCAGCCAACAAAGTTGCACAATTGGTGGGAACGTTGCCAACAACTCTGGGGGGCCGCATTGTTTGGCTGATGGAGTGACATCCAGTCACATTTTGGCCTGCGAAGTTGTCTTGTCAGATGGATCACTTGTCGTGCTCGGGGGAGAAGAGCCCGAACCGATTGGACTTGACCTCCGTGGTGCCTTCATTGGTAGTGAGGGCATGTTTGGAATCACGACCAAAATATGCGTTCGTCTGATGCAGAACTATTCAGCCGTCAAAACCATGTTGATGGATTTCACGTCAGTTCAAGCAGGAGCCGAAACTGTGAGTGCAATTATCGCGGCTGGTATGGTTCCCGCTGCTTTAGAAATGATGGACCAACTTTGCCTCGAGGCCGTTGAAGCGTATATCCATGCAGGCTTACCGACCGATGCGGCGGCGGCTCTTTTGGTTGAAGTTTCAGGTCTTCCTCACGCCGTCAACGAGGAGACTGAACGAATTTCTGAAATTGGTCGAGCCCACGGTGCACGGACAATTCGAATTGCTCAAGATGAAGCAGAACGTGCGCTGTTATGGAAAGGTCGCAAGACCGCCTTTGGCGCGATCGCTCGGATCAAACCGAATTACTACTTACACGACACGGTGGTTCCTCGACGCAAACTGAATGAAGTTCTCCAAGAGGTGTACCGCATCGCAAAGCGCCATGAGCTCTTGGTCCTCAACGTCTTTCACGCGGGTGATGGCAACTTGCATCCACTCTTAGTTTTTGACAAACGCGAACCAGGAGTGATGGAACGAGTCCATGCCGCCGGAGAAGAAATTGTTCGAGTCAGTGTCGCCGCTGGGGGTGTCCTTTCCGGAGAGCACGGCATCGGTCTTGAGAAGCGCGATTTCATGCCACTGATGTTCGGACCTCATGACCTTCATGCCCAATCGGCAATGCGGGTTGCCTTTGATCCGCTCGGAATCGCCAACCCCTTCAAGGTTCTTCCGAGTCCATCGAGTTGTGGAGATGCCCACGACATTGGGGAGGGCATGTGGGTCTAGACCTCAGTCCGTTCGCCGAAGTAGTCGGTCCAGCGAGCAGCGGTCCAGTTTGGATCGCTGGTCAGCAGTCGCGTTTGGCAGCACCTTCGTCAATCCGACGAGTGACGGCTCCGTCGGGAATCTACGATCTTCAACCCGACGAGATGACAGTTGTGTGCGGAGCAGGTACTTCAATTGACGAGCTTCAAGATTCGCTTCGAGCAGTTGGCCAATATGTCAACCTCCCGCGTGGCGACTCTGGTTCGGGATCCGTTGGGGGAGCACTTGCCATTGGGCGCAGTGATATCTATCGACTAGGTCGTGGAGCAATTCGTGACACCTTGCTTCAAGCGCGTTTGATCAATCACGACGGACAAGTTGTCAGCGCTGGCGGACCCACCGTCAAAAATGTGAGTGGTTTTGATGTGTGTCGATTGTTAGTCGGATCGTTTGGCCAACTCGGATTTTTAGGTGAAGTGATTTTGCGAACTCGCCCGATACCACAGTCATCACGTTGGTTCATGATGAGTGAGGCGGGTCCAGAAATCATTGAGGCGATTCTTCGTCGGATCTATCGACCGGCATCGGTGTTATGGGATGGACACAAAGTGTGGTTCTGTATCGAGGGCAACTCACGCGACTGTGATGAAACGATTCAAAAACTTTCCATTGACCTTGAAGTGCCAACCGAAATTGCTGGCCCTCCCAAACTTGACAACTATCCGTTTCGGCAATCGGTCCCGCCAGCAGAACTGGCCGAAATGGTTCACGATCATGCGCAACAGGGACCTGAGCCGTTGGTCGTCGAGGCTGGTGTCGGGATTGTCCATCGCCAGACACCGGCCGAACCGCAGGCCACCGAGAGAACCATCGAACTTCTTCACCAAAGAATGCTGCAACAGTTCAACCCAACTGGTCGTCTCAACCCCGGCGTCAGCCTCACAACAGGCTCAATGGCATAATGCGGTTCGCCGAGCTTCCTCTCGTCGCCTCACCAATTTCCGTCGTTGACGAGAAAGTAGTTCACGAGGGGATTCAACACATTGCCGCCGATCAAAAATTGAGTGATATTCATCTGATTCGCCAGTCAATGAATGCCGTCTACAAAGTGATGTCATCAAGTGGGCCAAAAATCTTGCGCGTCAGTCGACCGACCGACACAACTTTGCCGGCAATTGAGTTTGCGCAATTTTTACTTCGAAATAACTTTGAAGTGCCCGCACCAATGTGTCAAGTCCCATTTCGTCATGACGAAATAGAAATGACGTTATGGGAGTTCATCGAACCCGACGTCAATCAACTTGTCGATTGGCAAGCAATCGGTTCATGTGTTCAACGTTTGCACCAGATCAATCCAGCCGATATTGCGAAGTTCTATCCATTGCCGAAGGCTGCTTCATTTCCGTGGTGGAATTTTGATCAGTTGTTGGCCGACATGGGTTCAACTCTTGACGCTTCCGATGCCGAGATCTTGCTTGAACGTTGGCAAACGCTTCGCCCGTATTTCATTGCCGCTCAAAACATTGATCTCGAGTCGTCACATGATCGTCCCGTGCTGTGCCATGGAGATATTCATCCCGGCAATGTCATCGTCAGCCGGACCACCGGTCGTCCCGTTCTACTTGATTGGGATTTGCTCTCGGTCGCTCCTCGTGAATGGGATCATGCTGCCTTGCTGACTTGGGCAAGTCGTTGGGGTGGGCAGGCATCAACATATTCAGATTTTGCTCGAGGTTACGGATCAGATTTTTCGACGAACGATCTGGCGAATGCCCTCGCCGAATTACGTCTACTATCGGCAACATTGATGCGATGGCGCGCGAGCCTCTCCCTGCCTAGTGCTCGAGCTGAAGCCGAGAACCGAATGAAATGGTGGAGACAAGATCCGACCGCACCAATGTGGCAAGCCGTCTGATTAATCTCGGCGAATCCTTACGGAGCGAAGTTCAACCACTGATCTGAAATATCGGCGTCACCAAAAATTTCAATTCCGGTATCTGATCGACCCCAAGCCGACAAGATCAAAGCGACCGCCGAACCTCGCCAGGCAACAGCGCCTTTGGCATGTTCATGCGAGACGATGATGCGGTCGTCGGCCGGGACAATGAGCCACTCACCTTCACCATCGGTGCAATGTAGATGTAGCGATCCCTGAGGAAAGGTTTTACCAAAACGTTTCGCCCAGCCGGTCATCATGTCGATGTATAACTCATCAACGCCATCACATGCCAAAGCACGGTCCATCACCACTGGTAAAGATAAAGCCCTTTGAAGATCACACACATGAACCGCCACCTCGTTAGCCATTCGCCGAAAGTAGAAGCCAGCGTCTTGGCGATCGGACCACGTCCACAACGATTCAGCAGGATCAATGTTTTCCAATGACTGAACGACCGACTCTGACCGTTCGATGAACCATTCGAAAAGGTCTTGACCGTCAGCAGGTTGACTCTCCGGGCCAGGGCCGACTCGCTCTTGCGAACGTGGAATGACAATTGCGTCAACCATGGCAAAAACCTGACCAACGTGTTTCAATAAATCGGGCACCTTCCAACCTGGACAATCGCTGACATCAACATCGAGATTTCCAGTTGAGATCTTGACCACTTCGCCAATTGACTGACGAAGCGATTCAAGATATTGCGGGGGAGTCAATAAAGCCATATCGCTCAGACTAGACCCCGGCAAGGTAGGTCAGGAAGGTACGGTATAAGTGATGTCCACTCGGCCCCTCGCACTTTCCGATGATGAGCTCTCAACGTGCGTGGGTTGCGGGTTGTGCTTACCCCATTGTCCAACATTTCGTGTCACCAACGAAGAGGCTCTTTCACCGAGAGGTCGCATCGCCACCATTCGGTCGATTCAGTATGACGGCCTACACATTGATGAGCACGTGAGTGAGATTCTCAATACCTGTGTTCAATGTCGTGGTTGTGAACCAGCGTGTCCGAGCGGAGTTCCGTACGGTCGGTTAATTGAGGCAGCAAAAAATGAGATGGCTGCGCAACATCGCTCGGCTCCATGGTGGCAACGAATCGGTTTACGCCTCTTGCCCCATCATCGACTGTTGCTCATTGGCACACCAGTTTTGGCAGTTGCCCAACGCTTGCATCTGATCCCCAAACGAGCTGGACTATCACCTCTTCCACTTCGACTTGGATCACCAGTGATCGCGACGTCGCCGACACCAGATGTGTGGTTATTCACTGGATGCGTGATGGACGCTTGGCAAAGATCGACCCATCGATCAACTGCCGCGCTCATTGAAGCCGCAGGCTTCAACTTTGGAATACCCACCAAGGCCGGCTCATGTTGTGGCGCCCTTCACTCACATGCCGGACTCTCAACTGTTGCACAAGCCCTCGCCACATCGGTCATGACCTCGATGCCCGGCACGAATCCGATTGTTGTTGATTCAGCCGGATGTGGTGCGGCCCTGAAGGATTACGGACATCTTCTCGGGACACCCGAGGCACAAACTTTTAGCCAACGAGTTTTCGACATTCATGAATGGCTCGAACCGCACATGGCCACCATCATGCAATCTCGCCAAATTGAGTTCATTGATACGTCAATTAAGCCTTCAGTCATCGTGCAAGATCCGTGTCATTTACGCCATGTCCAAAAAACCCATACGGCGGTGCGATCTATCTTGTCTCCCGTTGCCAACTTGATCGAACTTGACGACGACGGCTTGTGCTGTGGAGCGGGCGGTGCCTATTCGATCGTTGAGCCCGAATTAGCTGGGCAGATTCGTGACCGCAAGGTGCGTCATATTCGGGCTAAATCTCCAACCCAGAAAACCCTCGTCGCGTCCGCCAACCCCGGGTGTTTGATGCACCTTCAAGCAGCAGGACTCATCGTCAAACATCCAGTCGATATTCTCGCCGAGGCTTTAGGTCTCGTCCCCACAACTGATCAACCACCAACAAAGGGCACGGCAAAGTCATGACTTTTTCTGATGACAGTTTTTCTGATGAGGACCAGCAGCCGTCCATTGATCCATTGGTCATTCAACGCCTCAATGGCATCGTCTCACAATTGCGCGATGCCGTATCGTCTCTCGATGATGTCATGTTTGATGTTTTGCGCGAAGCATCGCGGCGACGCGAAGGCCGACCAGCGATTGACAAGACCTTGTCGCAGGCCCGTCGAGCAATTGATAAAGCCGTGCACTTACTCGATCTTGACTAGCGAAACTGCTGAGCCTTTTCAGTCAGAGCATCGATCAATTCAGTGAAACTTTTTTGGAAAGATGCAACACCTTCGCGCTCAAGCTTTTGAGCGACATCTTCCATATCAATTCCGACCATTTGCAAAGATTGCCAATCACTATGAGCCTGATCAATATTGATGTCAATCGTTCGTGACACCGTTCCATGATCGGCGAAGGCGTCGACCGTGGCATCTGGCAAGGTATTCACTGAATCGGGGCCGATGAGTTGATCGACGTACAAAGTATCGGGGTAACTCGGATTCTTGGTACTCGTCGAAGCCCACAGCGGACGTTGCACTTTTGCACCATGCTGAGCAAGTGCTTCCCAACGAGGTCCTGAAAAAGTCGTTTGAAACGCCTCATAAGCCAAGACAGCTTGAGCGATTGCGGATTTCCCGCGGAGCGAGAGTGCTTCTGACGTGCCGAGCGACTCCAGGCGCGCGTCAACTTCTGAGTCAACGCGACTAATGAAAAACGAAGCAACACTGGCGACTTCGTTGATTGTCTGACCAGCAGCGAGCCGATCCTCGAGACCGTCAATGTAGGCATCCATCACCTTTTGGTATCGCTCAAGGCTAAAGATCAAGGTCACATTGACATTACGACCGGCGGCAATCATGGCGCGAATGGCCGGGATGCACGGTTGTGTTGCCGGAATTTTGACCATCAAATTCGGACGTTGAACGACGTCCCACAAATGCTGACCGGCGGCAAGAGTGCCAGATTCATCAAGCGCCAAATTGGGATCAACTTCGACGCTCACAAATCCATCAGTGCCAGCACTTGATGAATACACCGGAGCAAAAACATCGAGCGCACCATGAATATCTTGCAGGACCATCGCCCAATAACTGTCAATAATTGATGTTCCATGTTGAATCAAAGATTGAAACTGCTCGTCGTAATCAACGGAGCCTTGGATGGCCTTTTGGAAAATGGTCGGATTCGATGTCAATCCACGAATACCAGATTCACGGACTTTGACCAACTCACCCGACGAAATCAGGCTCCGTTTCAAATTGTCAAGCCACGGACTTTGTCCTTCTTGCTGAAACAGTTGAACGAGGCGATCTGAACTTGTCATACCTACAGAGTGGCAGATCGGAGAGGTCCGAACACGAACTATCAGGAGGCAATTAATCCAAGTACAGCATTCTTGATATTCGCCACCGAAATTCCGAGGCGATCAAGAACCTCAGAGCCAGGAGCGCTCGCACCGAAGCGATCGATCCCGACACAGACGTCGGCAAAACGTTCCCACCCAAAAGTCGTTCCTGCTTCAACCGATACGGTCGGAACTGATCTTGGCAAAATGCGTTCGGCCAACTCGGGGTTCCGTTGTCGATACGTCATGAAGCGATCCCACGACGGAAGCGACACGGCTTGCACCTTATGCCCGGCTTGCCCAAGTTCTTGAGCGGCGGCGACCGCCAGATGCACTTCACTTCCCGTCGCCACGATCACTGCGTCTGGAGTTCCATCAACAGCATGAACAATTCCTGCTCCGGTAGCGACCGCTGAACCGTCGGTCACAACTGGCAAGTTCTGACGACTTAAAACCACAACGGTCGGACCATCAAATTCGTAGGCCGCCCGAATGGCTTGCGAGGTTTCATTGGCATCGCCAGGACGAATGACTTGAAGATCGGGGATGGCCCGCAGCGCTGCCAAATGTTCAATGGGCTGGTGCGTTGGTCCGTCTTCGCCGACTCCGACTGAGTCGTGACTAAACACGAAAAGACACTTTGCTTTCGACAAGGCCGCAAGTCGAATGGGAGGCTTCATGTAATCAAAGAAAACAAAGAAAGTTCCGCCAGCGGGGTAGACACCACCGTGAAGGGCCAGGCCAACCATCGCTGAACCCATAGCGTGTTCGCGAATGCCGTAGTAGATCTGTCGACCGTCGGGAGTCGCATGGGACATTGGCAATTGTCCCGACAATTTTGTGCCGGTGTTTCCGGTGAGGTCGGCCGAACCCGAAACTAAACCAGGTTGACCAGGTAGCACTGCATCAAAAACTTTTTGCACTGCGACACGGGTCGCGATTGATTCACCTTGCGCGAATGTTGGAAGCAGATTTTGCCAATCGGCTAAGCCACCATTCCAGGCGGCGTCCCACTCGGTTTTCTGCGCACTTGACGCGAGCCGCGACTTCCATGCAGAACTCTGTGTTGAGCCACTTGACTTTGCAGTTGAACGGAACGAGTCAACGACATCTTGTGGTACCCAAAACGATTCGTCGGGCATACCCATTGCATTTTTTGTGCGGCTGACATGCTCAGCAGTAAATGGATTTCCATGAGCCTCGTGTTTGCCGGTCCAATCAGGCGATGGGAATCCCACCTGAGTACGCAAGATTAGCAACTTTGGTCGATCATCATTTGAGTCACGCGCGGCAACGAGTGCTGATTCCAGAGCATCAAGGTCTTCACCAATTGCTCCGAGTTGAATAACCTCCCAACCGTAGGAAGAAAACCGCATCGCGACATCGTCACTGCACGTCAAATTTGTCGAACCGTCAATCGTGATTTGATTGTCATCAAACACCACGATCAGACGTCCAAGTTTTTGGTGACCAGCAAAAGAAGCAGCTTCGTGACTGACTCCTTCCATCAAACAGCCGTCACCGGCAATGACGTAGGTGTGGTGGTTCGTTAATTCACTTCCAAATCGAGCACGCAAGTGGCGTTCGGCGAGAGCCAATCCAACAGCATTTGCAAAGCCTTGTCCGAGCGGACCCGTGGTGACTTCGATACCCGCGGTATGTCCACGCTCCGGGTGACCAGGTGTCGCCGAATCCCATTGACGGAAATTTTGAATGTCGGAAAGCTCGAGTCCATAACCCTGAAGGAACAACATTGAATACTGCAAGATCGACGCGTGACCTGCCGACAGGACAAAGCGATCACGATCAGGCCACAAGGCATCGGTTGGATCATGCTTCATGACCCGGCTGTACAAAACATGAGCGAGAGGAGCCAAAGCCATCGCTGTTCCTTGATGTCCGCTTTTGGCTTTGAGCGGCGCATCCATGGCAAACCCACGGGCGATATTGACTGCTGCTTGATCGAGTTCGGGTGAAAGTTGAGACGGCACAGAGAAACTGTAACCGAGGACGCTGTCGTGGCTAGGGAGCGAAACTCAAGCCGGGGGCAACAAAGTGAAGGGGACAAGATGCCACGGACCTTGGTCAACGCGACAATGGGCAAAAATTTGACCATATTCGGTGAAATCAAGCTCACCTTTGACGAGACGGTAGGTGAACTTGCCTGGATCGACCGTGAATGGGCTGACATTGCGAGCAATTTGCTCGGCATCTTCTTCCATGCCCTTACGGAAAATCACTTCGAATACTCCCGCTCCGCTTTGATGAGGCGCACAAAAAATGAGGGCCACTAGGTGGGGATCGATCGTCAACGGAACAGGAGACGGTGCCGCCATCGAGAACATCGCACCAGTGATGTCAATTCGAGTACTCGGGCCAGGGGCCTGTCGGAGTTCGAAGTTTTCTACAAAGAGGGCCGAGACAATCTGCATGTATACGAGGGTAACGACACCCGAATTAAGAAACACCCGAACGACTGAACGTGGTTATCGGACCCGCTGACCCTGCACCCAAACGGCACCAATGTCAAGATCAACGTTCAATCCAATGAAGTCGGCGTAACAGCCGCTTTGCAAACGGCCACGATCAGTCAGTCCCAATACTTCGGCCGGGTGAGTGCTCGTTGCCAGCAAAGCCTGATTCAACTGAACTTTGGCTTGATGCACACACACCTTCAGGGCTTCAGGCATCGTCACGGCACTACCGGCAAGAGTTCCGTCTTCTAGCCGCGGAGCACCATCACGCATTGCTAATTGAACCCGGCCAGCTGCGCCGGCGCGCCAAGCAACTGCATCAGTCACTAAGACCATCTTGTTGGGCTTTGCTGCAAATGCCAAGGCAATAGTTTCGGGAACAACATGAATTCCGTCAGCAATCAACGACGCGTACACATGCTCGTTCGTTAATGCCCATGTGGCGAGTCCAGGTTCGCGATGATGAACTCCACTCATGGCATTGAACAGATGCGTCACCAAAGTTGCGCCAGCGCCCACACAATCTTCAAATTGTTGCCGTGTTGGTCGAGAATGACCAATTGATACCTTGCAACCACTTGTCGAAAGAACTGTGCACGCTTCCACCGCACCAGTTACTTCGGCGCCAAGCGTCATGAGTGCGACGCCATCGGCATGATCGCGTAACCATTGTGCATTTGGTTCACTCACATATTGCACGCGATGCGCTCCAACAGCATCACCTAAAAAAGGTCCTTCAAGATGAACGCCAACGACATGCGGTTGACCGGTGACCTGACTTTGATTCTTCACAAAATCAATCGCTGCTCGATAGACGTCTAGCGGAGCGGTTACCAACGTTGGACACCAACTCGTCACACCTTGATCAAGAAGAAGGTTGTTGATGCGTTCCCAGGCAATGGTGTTGCCCGCAAGCGCAGTTGACCAGACGTCGACATCATCAATTCCGTTGACTTGCAGGTCGACAAAACCGGGCGCCAATATCAAGTCAGTCGACGGGGGCTCGTCTCGACCGAGGGCCGAGATGGAACGGATTCGACCCTGTGATACCTCAATTCGGGCAGCATGAAATTGTCCATCGGTCAAAAGGACCTGCCGAGAACTGATCACCGTCGATTCCACTGTCCCATTGTGCCCTGTTCGCATGCGTTTTTCGTTCACCTGATGTGGCACAGTTAGTAGATGCCCGTACTTCAAAACAATGGTCAAGTCATCGGATATGGCGTTGCCGGCGCCCCACTCGGAACTGCCGGATTACCAGTGCTTCTATTTCATGGCACGACGATGAATCGGACGGCTTGGGATTTCGTCATCGGATCGATGCCGACCGAGCGAACCTACATTCAAGTTGAGTTTCCGGGTTCGGGCGAATCAGCGATGCCCACAGCACCACTTTCAGTTGAAGGATTAGTCAGTGATGCTCTTGCGGTTTTAGATGAACTCAAAGTTGATCGCTTCCATGTCGCTGGCTACTCACTCGGCGCTGTCATCGCTGCTGCAACTGCGGCCACAGTTCCATCGCGCACAGTCAGTGCCACCATGCTCTGTGGATGGGCAACATCTGATGCCCGCATGCGATTGACCTTTGATCTCTGGAAGCGGCTCATCAACATTGGTCCTGATCTGTTTATGCGTTACGCACTTGTTGATGGCTTTACAGCCGACGCCTTAACCGGAATTGAACCCATGGTTGAGGCCATGATTGGAATGACTGCCGACAGCGTGGCACCAGGTTCAATCGCTCATCTTAATCTCGACGCCATTGTTGATATTGCTCCGCTGCTTGCCAACATCACGGCACCAAGCCTGGTGATTAGCGGCGCCCAAGACCGTTGGGTTGACCCGTCCCATGGACATGCCTTGTCAGCAGGAATTACGAATTCAACATTCCGCACATTGCCAGCTGGCCATCTCGTCATTCAAGAACAAGCGGCTGATGTCGCTGCCCTTTTGCATGAACACCTCGTTGCCCACAGCTAGAAGCCACGTTGAACGACATGTACCCGCGCGCCGAAGAATTCGTGAAACTGACGCCTGAAGTCAACGACCGTTGGAAAAACTTTGGTCAATGGGACCGAACCTATTTCCCGAAGTTAGTTGGTCTTTTCGTTGAAGAGATTCGTATTGGTTATTGCCGAATGGCTTTGCCATTTCGCGACGAGCTTGAGCAACCGATGGGCGTCGTTCACGGGGGAGCTATCGCCACGCTGATCGACGCGTCGGTTGTTCCGGCAATTGGGAGCGCGTATGACAACACAGTTGGATACTCAACTGTTGATTTACATGTGCAGTACCACAATGCCTTAGTGAAAGAAGATGCGATCGCCGAAGGTTGGGTCACTAAACGTGGACGCTCGGTGGTCTTTTGTGAATCCGAGGTTTTTGGTCGTACGAGTGGCAAACGGATTGCCAGGGGCTACATGACCTACAACATTTCAACTGTGCGGCCGATGACTCTGTAGGACCAACGCATTGGCGCTTACGGAGCGATGGTCGTCGTCGCAGCCACGCCAGTTCGGGCGGCCAAAACTGCATCGTTGATGGCAACAATTAGCTCATCTGTTTCTTTTGGTGTTGCACCATTGACAAGCACGCAGACCACCAAACCATCGGGACGATGCACCACCATCGCATGCACGTTTTCGATGCTTCCCGAATGACCCCATTCGCCACTCACAAAAAGTCGCAAACCTAGTCCGTAATCCCATAGCGGATCAGCTGGAACTGGAGTCGCGGGCACCTTCATCAGATCTAACAGTTCACGACTCACCAAGTGTTGTGTTGGAGAATCTGGATTTAGCGAATCCAACAATTTGGTGACATCACTCGCCGTCGCCACCCATGCGCCTGCCGCACCTAGTTGTTCCATGTACGTGCGACCGCCAGATACCGCATGCAACGCATCGCTCGGTCCGAACTCGTACGTGCCGACCATGCGAAATGATTGAAGGCCCAAAGGAGCGAGCACGAGTTGTTTTGCTGCATCTTGATACGCCAGGCCCGTCACTAGTTCAATCGCTTTGCCGAGCAAAATGTAATTCACGTTGCTGTACTTGTAAGTCGAACCAGGTTGGGTCGCGAGAGATTGGCCCAAAACTTCGGTCAACATTCCCATCTGGTCGTATGAACCAACATCAAAAAAGATCTTCAAAAAGTTTGATATCCCCGATGTGTGGGAGAGCAGTTGTTTGACCGTGATCGAGCGAGCCCGTTCGTCGAAAAGTGTCAAGCCGATATTGTCTGCGATACGTCCAACAATCGGTTCATCAAGTTGTAGCAATCCCTGATCAACGAGTTTCAAGACGGTTTCGGCAGTGACGATTTTACTGATGCTGGCAATGCGAAAACTTGAATCGACGTTCACTGGCCGTGACGACTTTGAACTCGATGCGGCAAAGGTATGAATCACTTGACCTTCAAAGATCACTGCAGCTGAAACATCCCGCGACTTTGCATCAATCGTGTGCAATTTGATCGCGGCGTCAAATAGATCAGTGTTCGGTAAAGGTTCTTGCGCTGGCGCGAAAGTCGTTGTAGCAACTGTGGTATTCGCCACGACTGTTGTTGTGGACGTCACTGAAGAAGCGGTAGTAGTCGTACTCGTGGTCGCAGATACCACCGTTACCGGAGGCATGGACGAACTAGTTGGAGGAGTGGACGATTCAGGAGCAGAGTTGTCGGTACCTGAACAAGCAGTCGCCATCGCGAGAACGAGAAGCGAACCCCAAAATTCAGATTTTCGAATCATCCTGGCAAATCGGAAAGACCTAAGACGTTCAAAGCATTCTGTCGTAAGAACTTTGGCCACACGTCCTTTTTGAATGGCACATTGGGCATATCGCCCATGATGCGTTCGTAGGTGAGCCCCATCGGCCAATAGCCCGCATAAATGACTCGGTCAGAACCACGACTATTCGCGTAATCAATAATGCGGGGGTCGTAATGCTGGGGCGCAAAAGCACTCGTTGAGTAGTACAGATTTGGCCACTTCAGCATCAACTTCACGGCAAGTTCTGTCCATGGTTGACATCCGTGACGGGTCACGATTTTTAGTTCGGGGAAGTCGTAACACACGATGTCAAGAAGTTCGACGTGCTGACACATACTTGGAACGCGCGGTCCAGGTATGCCGGCGCAGATAAAAATCGGAATACCGAGCTCGGCGCATACCGAATAGATCGGGTACCAACGAGCATGGTCGATCGGAACCTGCGGAGTGCAGCCGGCAGGAAATGTGCCAACAGCCTTCAAACCGAATTCTTCATACAACCGACGAATCTTGCGAACTTCATCAACTCCGTTATTGGCGTCGGCACTGCACGAAGCAATGAAGCGCTCGGGGAACTGTTGCATCGCTCGAATTCCGGGCTCACCCTCAATACCGATCATTGAACGTTCAATGCCGAAGTGATCCATAGTGTTAATCGCAACTTCAACGGGATCAATGTCCTCGGTCAGAGCACTCGGAACATTTTGTTTAAAGAGATATTCCACGGGGAACATCGTCTCTTTACTTTCCTTGTCACGAATATTGCCGCGAAAAAACTCGTACAGGCGACGCGGGTCGGGATCGGGGAATCCCATCATGGTCTCAATAATGCCAAGACCACCTGGTCCGACCGCCGGCATCGTTGATTCTGTGAAGGCCATTTCAGAGTCCCAAGAAATCTAAGACGTTATGGCGCATGATCTTTTCAATATCCGTTGCGCTAAATCCGTGAAGATCGTCGATGAAAGCAGTTGGAATTTCTAAACCTTCGGCGTGCGGATAGTCACTGCCAAACATCAGTCGTTCAACACCGATGGTTTCAGCTAACAGATGAATGTCATCTTCGTAAAACGGAGCGACCCAGACATGCTCACAGAAATCTTCAACTGGATCCTTGCCAAACATAAAGGGTTGCTGGGCGTACGCCTTTTTGAATTTCTTGATGAGGTTCGGCACCCAATCGGCTCCGGCTTCAATCGATGACACGCGCAACTTGGGGTGACGGGTAAAGACACCGTGGCTCACGAGTACGGCGAACATGTCAAAAGGAGCGCGGTCACTGGTCATGACGCGCATCGGCGACGAACGGAATGCCTCAAATTCTCCAAAAGGTTCCCAGTCATCGATGTACTTGCCATAACCAGCATCACCCGAATGGAACGCGACAGAAACATTGGCTTCGGCTAGACGAGCCCAGAACGGATCAAAGACCTTGTCGCCAGGCGAGCGGGTTCCACCCGATGGATCGATTGCTGGCGATGTGCGCATGACGACGACCTTGACACCATTGGCGATTGCCCAATCGGCTTCCTTGACCGCCCACTCGGGATCGGCCAGCGTGATGTACGGCGCTCCGTAGACCATGTCTTGATACGCGAAGCCCCAATCGTCAAGCAACCAGCGATTGAACGCCGAGAAAGCAGCGCACAACGCTGCAGGATCGTCGCGCAACGACTCTTCCATGCCCACAGCCAAAGTAGGGAAGAACATCGCTCCAGATAGACCCTGTTCCTTCATCAGCGCAACGCGGGCGTCGCGATTGCGATAGGCGGGACTGATGGGATCAAGTTCGCCGAATAGAGCGCGCATGTCACCACCTGAGACTCGGCCGCGGAAATAGGCGTCAAGTGCGCCAGGTTTCGACACTGGATTGAACGTGGGGTTCGGAATAAAGCGATTGACTCGTCCGCCGACGAGGAGACGCTTCTTGCCATCTATCTCGGCCCACTGCATACAACGCTTAGCCATCTCACGCGGCATGTGACGAGTAAACGCGTCTTCAGCTTCGTAGTAATGGTTGTCAGCGTCAAAGGCCGCAAACCCAAGTTCTACTCGTTGATTTGTTTCAACTGCTGCAACTGCCATCACGGTCTCCTGACGTAACACGAACTGGTCATCCCCACCGAGAACCGTAGTCCAGAGCCTGACTTATTCTGAACTCACAACGGCTACCGTTGTCACAATGTGTGGACGTTTCACCTCGCTGACACCACCCGAAGAACTCGCGGAGATTTTCTCGACAGCACCACTCAATCCGCAATTGTTTGACGATTTTCAGCCCAACTTCAATGTTCCGCCGACGACCCGAATTACCGCCGTCGCCCAAGATTCTCAAGGTGTCCGCAAACTTGGTCGTTTTCAATGGGGACTCGTCCCGAGTTGGGCTAAAGACACGTCAGGTAGCGCACGTTGCATTAATGCCCGCAGCGAGACCGTGCTCGAAAAGCCGTCGTTTCGAACGTCGGTGCCCGCGAAACGTTGCATTATTCCGATGGACGGTTTTTATGAATGGCAAACCATCGGGGTCACTGCTTCGTCACCGCCCAAACCCAAGCAACCCGTCTACGTGACTCGACGCAATCGTCAGCCCCTTGCCGTCGCAGGCTTATGGGCGTCGTGGCGCGACCGCAGTTTGGGCGACTCTGCACCGTGGCTACATACCTGCTGTGTCATCACAACTCAAGCCAATGAGACCATGTCGCCAATTCATGATCGAATGCCCGTCATCCTTGAAGAAGACGTTTGGGATGATTGGTTACATGTTGGCGGGGGCACACAGGAGCCAACACCGATGGCACGAATCATTGAGTTGATGATTCCTGCCGATTCCTCAATTTTGATTCCGCAATGGGTCAGCACCGACGTCAACGCTGTTCGCAATAACCGTCCCGACCTCATTGCACCGATCAAAATCGGTGACTAGTCACACAACCTGGGTATGGCCAGCGGCACGTAAAGCCACCCGAATTTTCTCTGCTGAATCTTCAAGCGATTCACGATCCACAGTCATTGCTGCATTCGCAAACGACAGTTGCGACATATCCATCGTGGGAATCACATGAATGTGTGTATGGGGGACTTCGTAGCCGGCGATAATCACGCCAACGCGATCACAGCCAAAAGCCTTTCGCTGAGCGACACCAATAATGCGCGTGACCGTAAACAAATGGTCGGCGAGTTCGGGGCTGGCATCGACCCAGTGGTCGACTTCTTCGCGGGGTACGACAAGTGCATGACCATATGCCATCGGGTTGATCGACATAAAGACGACACATTGATCGTCTTTCCAAATAAAGGTTCCCGGAATCTGACCTTCAATAATGCGCGTGAAAATTGTCGGCATTACACCCAGCCTCCCGAAACAGGAAAGACATCACCGATGCAATACGAGGATTCAGGACCTGCCAAGAATCGCACCACTTGTGCGAGTTCTTCTGCCTGAGCCAAACGCCCAATGGGAGTCTGCATACGAATACCCATACGTGTCATTTCATCAAATGCATCAAGAAGAGGAGTGTCAACCCATCCTGGACACACGGCATTGATACGAATTCCAAATGGAGCAACCTCTTGAGCGGTTGATTTTGTGAATGCGATAATGCCCGCTTTGGCTGCGCTGTAATGCGGGGCACCAGCAGCTGGTCGTAATCCCATGATTGAAGAAATATTGACGATCGAACCCGAACGTTGAGGGGTCATATGGCGAAGCGCAGCACGCGTTCCGTAAAACGTCCCATATAGATGAATCTTGATCATGCGATCCCATTGCTCATCGCTCAAGTCAACTGTGTAGTTACCTGGTTCAAGTTCGTCGTATTTGCCTTCCATGCGCTTCATCTGATTCGCCATGTTGATGTCAGTTTTCATCTCATTGCGAGGTGGGGCAATACCGGCGTTGTTGATCAGGACGTCGATACGACCGTGATGAGCGACAACTCGATCAATCGCGGCATCAAACGATTTTGAGTCGGCAACATCGAAAATTGCGGCCTCGCCCGATACCTCATCGGCGACTAACCCGGCTGCTGCTTCATTGACATCGTTGACCACCACGTGGGCGCCGTCGGCCGCAAGGCGGCGCGAAAAGGCTGCTCCCATCCCGGAGCCGCCGCCAGTGACAACGACAATTTTTCCTTCAAGCGATCCTGTATCCATACGGCGACACTATTTCACTTTGAGTCGTCCCCCTGAAACGAGACGGGACGAGTTAACCATGTTGCACCAAGAACTAAGGTGACAGGTATGGAGAACCCTTCGGAATCCTCAGGCGGCACAGCGACAGATTCAGGAGAGCGCGTCTGGGGTTTGTGGACGTGGCCCAATCTCATTACGTTGATCCGGTTGTGTTGCCTACCCATCTTTCTTTGGCTGCTCCTTGGGCGAGACGACCGTGCCGCTGCGGCTTGGATCTTGCTGGGCCTTGGTGCCACCGACTGGGTCGATGGCTGGGTCGCTCGCCGCTTTCACCAGGTCAGCGAGTTTGGCAAAATGTTCGACCCGACTGCCGACCGTTTGCTCTTTATCGTCGGTTTAGTGGCGATCATGATTGATGGCTCAGCCCCGTTGTGGTTCTGCCTGTTGGTTTTTGTCCGCGAAGTTTTGTTTGGTGGCACCGTGGCCATCCTCACGCTTTTCTTTAAAATGGAGCGCTTTGACGTCACCTATCTCGGCAAGTGGGCCACGTTCCTTCTGATGGGGGTATTCCCAGCCTTTGTCATGAGCGCGAGCGGTATTCGATTCCATGAATTTTTTGCTGCCGCGGCATGGGTCGCGGGTCCGATTGGGCTGGCTCTGAGCTACTACACCGCATGGCTGTACATCCCAACAATCCGCGCCAACATCAAACAAAGCCGTTGATAATTTTGCCAGCCGTTCGCCTCTAGAATGTCCATATGAACGTGCCTGGCGAACTGTTGTATTCCAAAGATCATGAGTGGGTGCAACTCACCGGAACAACCGCCCGCATCGGAATTACTGACTTCGCGCAAGACGCCTTAGGCGATGTTGTTTTTGTTCAGGCCCCAACCGTTGGCACGACTGTCAACTCGGGAGACTCGATCAGTGAAGTCGAATCAACAAAATCAGTTTCTGATATTTACGCTCCCGTGACTGGAGTCGTCTCACGAGCGAATGACGCACTCGACGCCGACCCGAGCCTCATTAACTCTGAACCGTATGGCGACGGTTGGATTTGTGAGATCGAAGTTTCAGCCAATCTCGATACATCGCACCTTTTATCGGCATCGGCATACTCCGAATTTGTGGCAGGCTGACGAGATGTCAGTGTTTTGTCAAAAGTGCGGTCATCGCAACGCTAGTGATTCATACTTTTGTAGTTCATGTGGTGCAGCGCTTGAAGTTGATGGCGACAAGACGGTTGTCATCGCCAAAGTTGATCCATCGCAAGACGCACTTGGCCCAGAAGATAATGCGTCCATTGATTTGCGCACCTTGCCCAAGAGTTCAGCAACACTCATGGTTCGCTCGGGTCCACAAGCCGGCGAGAGATTTGTTCTTGATACTGCAATGACCCGTCTCGGTCGCCATCCCGACAGTGAAATATCACTTGACGATATTTCTGTTTCACGACGTCATGCCGAAATTGAGCGTCATGGCCAAGAGTATGTTCTGCGGGATTCAGGTTCACTCAATGGCACATATGTGAATCAACAACGTGTCGACTCAGTTGTGCTTCAGCAAGGTGACGAAATTTTGGTTGGTCGCTTCCGCCTCATCTTTTTGGGACCGGTCGAAGCATCGTGACCCAGCGGACTTCTGCTGAACGTCCCTACCTGTCAATTGGTGAGGTACTCGGGCTTCTTCTTGAGGAGTTCCCCGATATCACAATTTCAAAAATTCGTTTCCTTGAAAGCCAAGGACTGATTGTTCCTGAACGCACAGCTTCGGGATACCGCAAGTTTTACGACGACGATGTTGAACGTCTGCGCTACATCCTCACCGAACAAAAAGACAAGTTCCTTCCGTTGCGAGTGATCAAGGATCGCCTCGACACCCCACCGGCCGGAACAGAACGACCAGAACTGAAAAAGTCCGAGCCTCGTGGTATCAAAAACGTCGTGTCAGCCAGCGAAGTTGCCGAGCGCGAAGACGAGATACCGCAAGTTGACGTAGCTGACATACCCGTCACAAAAACGCACCCCGCGTCACGTGTTCCAAAAGCGGTGGCAGCACCGGCTGAACGCCAAACGCTGAACGCAAACCGTCGCCCCGCAATGCCCGATCCTTCCGATGCAGTCGGCCGACCGGCCACATATAGCCGCGCTGAACTACTTGAACTTTCGGGCCTCGATGAAGCGACCCTCAAAGATCTTGAAGCGTTCCATCTCGTGACAGCTCGACAAGTGGGCACCCAAGGGCTCTTTGATGAACATGACTTGGCTGTTGCCGAAGTCGCCCGAGGCTTTGCTGATGCTGGTTTTGATGTGCGCCACTTAAAAGCCTGGAAAATTTCTGCCGAACGAGAAGCCGGTTTATTTGAACAACGAGTACTGCCGGTTTTGCGACGTCGTTCGCCAGAATCGCGCCAAGAGTCCAACAATCTTTTGGATGATCTCAGTGACCTCGGTGGACGTTTACGCGCCATTTTGGTGGCCCGCGCCGTTGCGCCACTTCGCGATTCGCGCTAATCCGAATTCCCACCGAGTCCTCGGGGGAGTACCATCTTTTTATGGCCTCAACCGATCTCGCCCCCATGGAACTCGTCGGAGTGCGTCGAGATATTGCCGGCAATATCCCTGTGTTGTTTCTTCGCGAGCGTAACGGCGATCGTCGCCTTTTGCCGATTTATATCGGCCAACCTGAAGGCGCAAGTATCCAATGGGCGCTCGATGGACGCGAAACCACTCGTCCGCTTTCACATGATTTGATCGTCAATCTTCTTGGTGCTCTTGGATCAGTTCTTGAAAAGGTTGTCATCACCGAAGTCAATGAAGGCATCTTCTATTCCGAACTTCATCTGCAATCGCGTAGCGGCCCAGTCGTGGTTTCTAGTCGGCCATCTGACGCAATTGCCATTGCAGTTCGCGCTGGCTGCACCATCTATTGCGAAGGTGAAGTACTTGATATCGCCGGCAAGTTAGTACCGCAGGGCGATGAATTTGACGATGAGGACACCGATGAAACCGACGATCTTGAGGACAGTCTCAAGGATGACGTCGCAACCGACGATCTCGTTGACGAGTTCCGCGACTTCATTGACAGCATCAACCCAGAAGATTTCCAGCCCTAAGCAGGGACAACCCTTTTTCTTGGCATCAGCCTCACGAGAAAGTTGATGGTCGGCAATCTGCGCCGTACCCTGCGACTGATGAACACACAGGTCTCAACCTTTAGTGGAACCCAAGCCTGTGACATCGTTGGCATTACCTATCGTCAACTCGATTATTGGGCTCGCACCCAACTCGTGCGACCAGCCGTCCACGAAGCCACCGGAAGCGGAAGTCGTCGCCATTACAGCTACCGCAATTTACTCGAACTACGCGTGGTCAAGAGTTTGCTTGATGCTGGCATCAAGCTCGAATCGGTTCGCGAAGTTTTCAATTACCTCGGTCAGAACGAACAGGCCGACATCACATCGGCCCATCTTGTCATCAACGGCTCGTCGGTCGTGCTGTGCACTGGCGACGATCTGATTGACGTCGTTCGACGCGGTCAAGGTGTCTTAAACCTTTTGCCTCTTGCTCAAGTCAAGGATCAAGTTGACGGTCAGTTGATCGCCCTGTATCCGCAATTGATTGATCATGAAGTTGATCATCAAGTGCTTGAACTTCGTAAGATCGGTTGATGCTGAAATATTCACCACTGGATGCTGAACATCGGGCCCTAGATGCTCGAATGACTCCTTTTGGTGGTTGGGACATGCCTTTGCAATATGCAGGTGGCACTTTGTCCGAGCATTTGGCTTGTCGCCATGACGCAGTGGTCTTTGATGTGTCTCACCTCGGCACGGTTCGAGTTGAAGGACCTCAGGCATTTGACACATTGCAAAAATCGCTCACCAATGATCTATACAAGATCGCACCAGGTCGCGCGCAATATACGCACTTACTTGATCCGACGGACGCTTCGGTCCTTGATGACATCATCGTGTGGTGGATTGCTGATCAGGTTTTTGACGTCATGCCGAACGCATCGAATACCGACGATGTCATCGCTGCTATCGGGGGAGTCGATACCACTTCAACTCGCGCAGTACTTGCTGTACAAGGTCCACAGGCCCGCACCAAGGTGGCAACCTTCTTTCCCGAAGCTGCCGCAGTTGGCAAATTCAAAGTTGCCCAATGTACGTGGAATGGCATTACTTGCACGGTCGCCGGAACGGGATACACCGGTGAACAAGGAATCGAAATTGCCATACCGAATGCCCATGCCGCTGCTTTATGGCAAGCACTCCTTCAGGCCGGTGTGCAGCCATCGGGTCTTGGCGCACGTGACACCTTGCGACTTGAGGCCGGATTACCGCTTCATGGACACGAGCTCGGTCACGGAATTACGACGTTGCAAGCCAATCTTGAATGGGTCGTGTCGTGGACCAAAGGCGAATTCATCGGTCGCCCAGCACTTGCTCAAGAAAAACAAGATGGGGTAGCGCGTGTACTTCGAGGGATCGCGACCGAGGGTCGTCGACCACCGCGTGCTGAATGCAATGTGCTTTCACAAGGCAAGGTCATCGGCGTCGTAACAAGCGGAAATTTCTCGCCCATTCTTGAACACGGAATTGCCTTGGCACTTGTTGATCCATCGTGCCAAGTAGGGGACGCGATTGCCATTGACGTGCGCGGCAGCGAATTACCCGGACGCATCGTCGAATTACCTTTTGTTGCGAAAAAGTAAGACTCCGAACGAATTACATATTTAGTTTGAAGTTGGCTTCATTCCAAACATGCCACCGGCGACTTCGGCGAACTGTGCCAACGGACCAAGCCGGCCGGCAAGATCACCTAACGTCGAAACGGCTTTGGTGACATCGGCAGGTAATGTTCCGATTTGATTAATCACTCCATCAACTTTTTTCAATGTTGATTTGGCTTGCTTCGCTGATGCCTGCACGAGTGGAACAATCTCGGCAACTGGACCTTCGATTTGATCGAGGAGAGCATTCACACGATGAGCAACCTTGTTGAGTTCGGACATGGTGTCATTAAATGTGCCGATCGATTGCACGATGTCCCCGGTGACTTGCATGACAGTTTCAACCATGCGGCCAATCGCCATCACCGGATTCACTCCACCCAAGAGACCCAAGAGTTCGTTGACGCCCGGAATTGACGAGTTTGAGGCAGCATGAGACGAGGACTCCGTTGCTGGTTCAGACTGAGGGGCAGTTTTTTTGGTTGCCATAACCGTCAAACTATCTAGACATCATCACGATGACGCATAAGCCTCGAGCGGCGCACAGGTGCACACCAAATTGCGGTCACCGTACGCCGCATCGATTCGGCTGACGGGCGTGTGATATCCGTACGACCCCGACAAAGAAGGTGCACCAGCCGATCGAGGATACGCGCGATTCCATTCGCCAACGAGGTCGGCAACAGTATGAGGGGCATGTCGCAGGGGACTGTCCTCAACCGCGATCACGCCCGATGCAATGTGATCAATCTCGACACGAATCGCCACCATGGCGTCACAGAATCGATCGAGTTCAGCCTTTGTTTCACTCTCGGTAGGTTCAATCATCAAAGTGCCGGCGACCGGGAAACTCATCGTCGGTGCATGGAATCCATGATCCATTAAACGCTTAGCTATGTCGTCCACTGTGACACCGAAGTCCTTGGTGATACCGCGCACATCAATGATGCATTCATGCGCAATAAAGCCATGGGTGCCGGTGTACAAAACCGGGAAGTGGGCATCAAGTCGACGAGCGACGTAGTTCGCATTCACTATGGCCATCTCGGTAGCCAGACGAACTCCCGTTGCACCCATGAGCCTGATGTATGCCCACGAAATGGGCAGAATGCTCGCCGATCCGTAATTTGCTGCCGAGACTGGACCCACCGGTTGCGAACCGATCGGAGCAAGTGGATCGCCTGGTAAGAAATCGGCGAGATGTTTGCGCACCGCGACAGGTCCAACGCCTGGTCCACCGCCACCATGGGGAATACAGAAAGTCTTGTGCAAGTTCAGGTGACTGACATCAGCTCCAAAGACTCCTGGTTGAGCCAACCCAACCAATGCATTTAAATTGGCACCGTCGACGTACACCTGTCCGCCACCTTCGTGGATGATGCGACAGATGTCGGTGATGCCATCTTCAAAGACTCCGTGAGTCGATGGATACGTCACCATGATCGCCGCAAGTTTGGTACCCGCAGCATCAACCTTGGTTTGTAAATCAACCAAATCAACGTTTCCTCGTTCATCACACGAAACGACAACAACAGACATCCCGGCCATCACCGCGCTTGCGGCATTGGTTCCATGAGCACTTGACGGAATCAGACACACTGTTCGCTCAAAATCGCCGCGACTGCGGTGATAGGCACGAATTGCTAACAAGCCAGCGAGTTCTCCCTGACTTCCGGCATTTGGTTGCAAACTCACGGCGTCGTAACCCGTCACGGCAACCAACATGTTTTCAAGTTGTTTGATGAGATGTAGATATCCCTGAATTTCATCGATCGGCGCATACGGATGCACATTGGCGAACTCTGGCCAAGTAACTGGTTCCATCTCAGTTGTCGCGTTGAGCTTCATTGTGCACGAACCAAGAGGAATCATGGTGCGGTCGAGCGCGAGGTCTTTGTCAGCGAGGCGTCGTAAGTAACGCAACATTTCATGTTCGGTCTGACATGACTGAAATACTTTGGCCGTCAAGATCGCATCGGTGCGAAGAAGCGCCAACGGGATTCCTGCATCGGGAGCATCAAATTTCTCGGGCGATCCCGAGTCACTTACTCCGAATGCCCGCAAGACATCTGAAACAACCTCAAGAGTTGTGGTCTCATCAAATGTCAGGCCAACTGTCGTTTCATTGATGACGCGAAAATCTAAATTGAGCGACTGTGCCGTAGTAACAACACTTTGAGCGCCCGACGGAACTCGAATGGAAATCGTGTCGAACCACGTGTCGTGAACCAGTTGAAATCCGTTGGCACGAAGACCTTGAGCGGCCATTGTTGTCAACCTTTGGACGCGACGCGCGATACGTTGCAAGCCCACTGGCCCGTGCCAGGTCGCATAGAAACCAGCGATATTGGCGAGCAATGCTTGAGCAGTGCAGATATTGCTCGTTGCTTTTTCTCGACGAATATGTTGCTCACGAGTCTGTAAAGCCAAACGCAATGCGGGGCGACCTTCGGTATCAGTACTCACGCCAACTAAGCGACCAGGCAAACTGCGCGCGTACGCCTCGGTTGTCGCCATGAATGCGGCATGCGGTCCACCGAATCCCATCGGAACACCAAAACGTTGAGCTGAACCAACGGCGATATCTGCACCAAGTTGACCAGGAGACGCCAACAAAACACACGCAAGCGGATCGGTGACAACAACGGCAACAGCTCCAGCGGCTTTCACTGCGGCAATCTGGGCGGACCAATCGGCGACTGATCCTGTTGATGTTGGATACGAGAACAATGCGCCGAAGAGATCTTCGGGCTGTAGATCTTTGGCATTGCCAACGATCAGTTCAATCCCAAGCGGTTCGGCGCGAGTCGCCATCACTGAAATCGTTTGCGGATGGGTATCACGATCAACAAAGAATTGTGCCGACTTTGATTTACTAGCCCGTCGGGCCATTGTCATTGCTTCAGCAGCTGCGGTTGCTTCATCAAGAAGTGAAGCATTCGCAATGGGCAAGCCAGTCAAGTCTGAAATCATCGTTTGAAAATTCAAAAGTGATTCAAGACGACCCTGACTTATTTCGGGTTGGTACGGCGTGTACGACGTGTACCACGAAGGGTTCTCGAGCACATTGCGGCGAATGACCGGGGGAGTGATGGTGCCGGTGTAACCCATACCAATCAAACTGCGGCGAGGGCGATTCATTGACGCAATCTGACGCAATTCAGCGGTGACCTCAGATTCGGTCAATGCACTGGGAAGTGGCAAGTCAGCACGAAGTCGAATCGCTTCAGGCACAGTCTTGTCAATGAGATTGGCGACCGATTCAACACCAATGACTTGCAGCATGTCGCTGAGGTCAGTTGAATTGAGAGTTCCGATATGCCGACGAGAAAATCCGTCACGATCAAATAGTTCATCAAGTGAATGCGTCGACATGGAAGCTCCAAACAGGTCATGACAAAAGTCGTGTTGTGCTTCCCCCGCTGTCTCTCCACCGAAGTGGACCTGAGAGCTTCATCCAACACAAGGTTGGACTTTCCCCTTCGGTATGGCGTGCGAACACGTCAATTTTCCAGCGTTGTCTCACCCGTCCGGTCCGTTGGCCTGAGAGATTCCGGGGAGGTTGCTCCTTCGGCGTTACGATGCTGGCGGCACCGTAACTCTCCCGGTCGGGGTTAACGACAACTTGACCATAGTTCGTCGCCACCACGCGTCACGACAGGGCAGTAGGTTTCTGATGTGCCGATCATCACCGCGTCCAACCCAAAGCCACATCAACCCCATTCACTCGCGACAGCTCGTGCGATCGCCGCACCTGTCGGCGCAGTCGGAGGTGCATTCATGTTGCACCCCGACACGTTGACTCCTGGCAAGGCAGCGGGATATCCAGGGGGTTTCGCCTACTACGTCGTCGGCAGGGGAGGGGTTCTCGGTGATGTTGACGCTTCAGTTGTTGTTTCAGCATTCGCATTTTTTGCACCGAGTCTCGTCCGTTCTTTGTGGGACGCCGGAGTAGCAGTGGAGGGTGCCCGCAAAGCCTCAGATCGTTACGCACTGGCGTGTGCCCAATGGGGAAGGCAACGCCTCAGCGCATTTACCCATGCCGAACGACTGGCTGAACTTCTTGCCACAATCATTGATCATGCCGATCCGAGTGGACTTGCCCTTTTCGCCGGGTGGCAAACACAAGCCCGCGTCGATGACGCTCTTGGTCGTTGCTATCAACTGCTACATGTCCTGCGCGAACTTCGGGGGAGCGTGCACATAGTGGCGATCATTGCCCATGGCGTCACGCCGCTCGAGGCTTTACTTGTCAATCCAGGCTCAGCCGGAGAAGCTCAAGCAAAACGTTTTGGCTGGGAAGGTGATTTCCCTAATGCCGATTCTTTACATGCAGCTTTTGCGTCAGCTGAAGAACTGACGAATGTACTGATGGCACGTCACCTTGATGTCTTGAGTGAGAGTGAACAGAACGAACTCGTTGAACTGGTGTCAGAAGTCAACGACCTCATCAGCCATTAAAGACTCACGACCCACGAAGTTTCAGACGCGTTTTGCCTTCAGTTCTTCGTAATCAGCAATAGCGGTTAGTTGAGCACCCAAGGTCGCATCAACCCAACGGCTACCGGCACCAATGATCTTGTCGTAACTCGCCTGCGGACCAGCGAGTTGTCCAGTGAAGTGCGGCATTACTTGCTCGGCGAAGAGTTCATAACTGCGCAAGGTCTGATGCCAGTCGGCCATGTCGGCACCCATAAACAGGTAGCAACCAAATCCGCCGGTCTTTTCTTGGAGTCGTTCAATTTGAGCAATCGCCATCTCAGGAGTACCGATCACCATGCGACCTGATTCATTCGCTTGATCAATGAAGTCATCAATGTCGGTGGGCGGAGGAGGACCGTTGGGATCACCCAACGGAATGATGTGACCGAGATAATCCCAAATCCATTGCAGTCCATAGCGACAGTTCTCGCGTGCCTTCTCCATGGTTTCAGCAATATGCATCGGACCCATGAGTCGAGCTTTCGAACGGTCAACAACATGACCATGACGTTGCGCTTCGTCTTCCCATACTTTGAGGTTGTAGTCGAGCATCTGAAACGCGGCAGGTTCGGTCGCGGCGATCGAGATCAATCCAACTCCGTATTTACCGGCCAGTTTTGAACCAGACGGTGAAACTGATGAAGCGACTGCAATATCAAAATTGCTATAGGGCTTGATTTGCAACACCGCTTCGTTACAGGTGTACCAGTCGGTCTGTTCAGTCACAGTTTCGCCACGGAATAACCGCATCATCACATCGAGCGACTGTTCCATGCGAGGACGTTGAGTCATCGGATCAATGCCCAACATATGCGCATCCGATGTCAATTGCCCGGGGCCAGCACCAAACATCATGCGACCACGGGTGAGGTGATCGAGCATCACGATGCGATCAGCCAGCATGAAAGGGTGATGGTAGGGAAGTGAGTTCACACCCGTACCGAGCTTGATGTACTTGGTGCGCTCGGCAGCTGCAGCAATCATCACTTCAGGAGAAGCAATGAGTTCAGATCCGGCCGAATGGTGTTCGCCAATCCACGCTTCGTGATAGCCAAGTTCATCAAGGTGTTCAAGCAA
>CAIQJP010000084.1 GCA_903872155.1 uncultured Actinomycetes bacterium
CGGCATTGTGGTGACCTCCCCCACGGCAGCTGAAGCCAACTCATGGCGCGGTATTACTTTCGGCAACGGAACCTTTGTTGCAGTGGCTCAAGGCGGAACTAATCGAGTCATGACAAGTACTGATGGAACTACTTGGACTGCGCGTGCCGCTGCCGCAGCCAATGATTGGACTGGTATCGCTTACGGCAACGGCCGATTCGTTGCCGTGGCTCCCACCGGAACTAATCGTGCAATGTCGAGCACCGACGGAATCAACTGGACCGCACAAACTATTGCAGCATCAGATTGGCGCAGCATTGCTTATGGCAATGGCGCTTTTGTTGCAATGTCGAACACCGGCAACAACGTCAGCACCAGCACCGACGGCGTGACGTGGACTACTCCAACCGCAGTAACTCCCGCCAACGACTGGGGAAGCCTCACCTTTGGCAACGGACTTTTCGTTGCAGTTGCTGGCACCGGAACAAATCGAGTCGTGACGAGTCCCGATGGCGTGACCTGGACTGCTCGCACTGCGGCCGCAGCCAACTCATGGGAGAGCGTGACGTACGGAAACGGACTTTTCGTTGCTGTGTCGACAGATGGCTCCAGCCAAGTTATGACCAGTGTTGACGGCATTACTTGGACTGCACGTACTGCTGCTTCATCAAGCTATTGGCATTCAGTCGCTGCTGGCGACGGATACTTCATGGCCATTGCTGCGATGAGCGGTTTGATGGTCAGCACCGATGGTTCAACCTGGGTGACGCTCGCTGGCGCCAATGCCGGCAGTAACTGGGAAGCAATCACCTACGGTGCCAATAAGTTTGTTGGTGTCGCCAATACCGGAAACGTACGCGTTGTTCGTGCTGAAATTCCAGCAACGACTACAACAACGACAACAACGGTTGCGCCCACAACAACGGCCGCACCTGTCACAACAGCCGCACCAGTCACAACAGTTGCAGTCAATCTGCCTGCCACCGGCTCAAGCAATAACGACGTGATTGCATTTGCAGCACTCATGACAATCGCTGGCTTGGCACTCTTCCTCCGCCGTCGTAACACCAGCGATCTGGTCTGAAATAACTGAGAAAACCTGCCACTAAGGCAGACCAGATCGCACAAAGTTGACATATAAAACATGATTTGTATATCATGTTTTATATGTCAACTAAAGCCGACTCAAACTTTGATGAAATCCCCTCATGGACGTTTCTCTCTAACCACGCCCATGTTCTGATCTGTATCGCCAAAGACCCAGAAATCCGTCTGAGCGAAATCGCCGAACTGGTCGGTATTCGTGAACGGACTGTCCACCGGATCGTGCATGAACTTTCGGCTGATGGTTACCTTTCGGTGTTCAAAGACGGCCGAAAGAACACTTACGAAATCAACCTCAATCGACCCTTACGTCATCCGCTTGAGGCGAGTCACAACATTCAGGTGATCATTGAGCCCCTTCTCAAGAAGATTCGGGGCCGAGCATGATTGCCGCATCAATTGCCGACAGCTTGTTAACTGCGCCAGTCATTGCATTCGTCATTGCGCTCGTCGCAACGATGCTGAAGTTTGAAATTCGACTGCCCGAGTCGCTCTATCCAATACTTTCGACTTTCTTGTTACTGGCCATCGGTATGAAAGGTGGCAAGGCATTAGCAGCATCATCGCTTTCAGATATTTGGAAACCATTATTGGCCGCCTTAGTTCTAGGCATCGCAACTCCACTCATCGCCTACACACTTTTCCGAGTGATCAATCGACTAGATGTCATTAACTCGGCTGCTCTAGCCGCTCACTACGGATCGGTCTCGGCTGTCACATTTACAGTTGTCATTGCAACTCTTGAAACTCGTGGAATCGAATACGAAGGTTTCGTCGCCGGA
>CAIQJP010000085.1 GCA_903872155.1 uncultured Actinomycetes bacterium
CACACACCCTGATTCAATGCGGCTGACAGTCGGCCTTTTGGGAGCTGCATCTGATCTTGAGGCGACCGCTCAAGCAATCGCTTCGGCGGCAAATACTTCTGGCAGTGGGCGACGCGGTCAACGCTAAATTTTGAATTAGTAGCCGCCACCAATTTTGCTGTGGTCCCACGACACAATGTTTTCAACATTGATCTGAATACCAAGGCGCTTCTTTGCTTGCGCCTCTAAGAACGGAAGGGCCGCATCACTGATTGCACCTTCACCGTTGTACTTCAGTCCAACTGCTTTTCCGATGGACAAAATCTTGTCGTAGTCCTCAATGATGGTGGCAGTTCCGACGATCTCGAGTCCCTTGAGTTCTTCGTACGCGTCACCGCTTTCAATGAGGCCAGTGATTTTGTCGTTGCGACGCAAATTGACAATCTTTTGGCTCTTACCGAAAGTCCAGAAAGTGACCTTGCCGTCCATGACGACGTACCACATGGCCACGAGATGCGGGTGCCCCGTCGGTCCGATGGACGCGATATTAAGAATGGTTTGAGTTTCGAGATAGGCCGCAGTTTCGGCTTCGGTCATCGTGATGGAGGAGCGCTTATTTGCCATATGGCTTCCGACCCTAGTTCCCCTTTGCGGGCAAATCGCGCCCAAGAGTGGGGTTGGTAGTGGGGGTTGACCAGCGAGTCTGCGCTACCGTTAACACCGTGGCTGCAACACCTTCCCCCGATCTCCTCCTTGAGCCCCTTTCGCTTGAATCTGACGGCTTTCCTGCCCGCACGCTCAGCGAATGGCTCACCACCTTCCACCTCGCGTCAGTTGTCCTTGATCCCTACACCAACGAGAGTTCGTGGATTCTCAATACCGCCGCTCGAATTTTGCGCTCCTTTGGTGGATCCGCTGCTCGCACCAACCTGATTGTCACGGCCACTGCCGACGAGGCTCGGGCCTTCCTCGGACCGTTGGCCAAGGAATTCTTAGTTTTCACCGATCCCGATCGTGTGGCAGTGAAGGCGTTTGGTCTCACCACCTTGCCCGCATTTGTTTTTGTTCGTTCAGACGGAACCATCAATGCGGTCGCCGAAGGCTGGGACGCAACCGCTTGGCGCAAAGTAGCCAAAGCCATCGCCGAAACCACTGCTTGGTCTGCACCTTCAATTCCGGCAGCCGGAGACCCCGTTTCTTTTAGCGGCACTCCCGCACTTGGCTGATTCTGTTACCTGTCACCGACCTCCCTGTTGAAGACGTCATTGACGAACTTCGATCGGCATTAGCTCATCGCCTGACCGCAGTACTTGTTGCGCCACCGGGTGCTGGCAAAACCACACTCATTCCGCTGCGCCTCATTAACGAAGAGTGGTTAAACGGACAACGCATCGTCATGCTTGAGCCACGACGACTTGCTGCTCGCGCCGCAGCTCGTCGACTCGCTTCGTTGATTGGTCAAGAACCAGGCGAACTTGTCGGATATCAAACTCGCGACGAACGACGTATTGGTCCGAACACTCGCATTGAAGTTGTGACTGAAGGAATTCTGACGCGTCGATTACAAAACGATCCCGAATTGCCTGGCATTGGTCTCGTGATCTTCGACGAAGTTCACGAACGCAACCTGCCAACTGATGTTGGACTTGCGTTATGTCTTGATGCTCGAAAAAACCTGCGACCCGATTTACGTGTTCTCGCGATGTCGGCAACCGCCGACACCGATCGCTTTGCAAAACTTCTTGGCGATAGTGAGCCTGCACCAATTATCTCAAGCGCTGGTCGTCAACATCCTGTTGATATCACTTGGGCGCCGGCCGGCAAACAACAACGACTTGACGATGCAGTCATCGACGTCACCATACGCGCGTTGCGTGAAAATGTTGGTGACGTTCTTGTTTTTCTTCCCGGTATCGGTGAAATTAATCGCGTACTACAAGCACTTGAACGATCTGTTATGCCCGACACCGATGTTTACCCATTAGCTGGTGCACTTTCATTGGCCGATCAAGATCGCGCGCTTGCACCGTCACCAACGGGACGTCGGCGCGTGGTACTCAGCACCGACATCGCCGAAACCAGTTTGACAGTCAACGGAGTGAGCGTTGTTGTCGATGCAGGTCAAGCGCGCGTTCCGCGATATGACCCGCGCACCGGCATGACTCGACTCACCACAATTCCAACCTCACGCGCATCAGCCGAACAACGTGCTGGTCGTGCCGGTCGACTTGGACCAGGAGTTGCCTATCGATTGTGGAGCAAACTTGAACACACCACACGACGTTCACATCTTGATCCTGAAATCACTCAAGTTGATCTGTCCGGCTTCGCGCTCGAACTTGCATCTTGGGGAACACCACTAGCTGAACTTTCTTTTGCTGATCGCCCACCTGAAGCTGCGTACAAACAAGGCATTGAACTTTTACAAATGCTTGGTGGGCTTGATCACGAAGCGAAGTTGACCGACATCGGTCGACGAATGCTCACTGCACCAGTGCATCCACGCCTTGCCCACATGGTCACTTCTGCGCACTCGCGAGACCATGGACTTGCTTGCGTTATTGCAGCATTACTTGATGATCGTGACGTCATGCGCGGTCGTCCCGATGAATTGCCCGTTGATATTTCGTTGCGTGTGCAGTTCATCACGCGCGAAATGTATGACGATCGCGCCGATCGACGTGGCACTGAACGAGTACGCGAACGGGCTGAGGATATGGCGCGTCGCACGGGCGGTCGACTTGATTGGGACAGCGTGAACTCCGATCATGCTGGTGCTGTATTACTTCTCGCCTATCCCGATCGTCTCGCAATGCGTCGACAACCTGGGCAGTATCAAATGCGCAATGGTTCGGCTGCTTGG
>CAIQJP010000086.1 GCA_903872155.1 uncultured Actinomycetes bacterium
ACGCTCCGTAAAACCCCAAGCATCGTCAACTTTAAACCACAGATAAAAACCACCTTCGGGCAACGAAATATTGATGCCCGACCATTTCGTCAAGATGTCGGCCATGCGCTCGAGTCGGTGACGATAGCGCTTACGTTGCACTACGACATGTTCGTCGTCATTCAGTGCCGCAACTGCCGCAGCTTGTGCTGGGCCTGGCACCATCATGCCGACGTGCTTGCGAACTTCCGATAAGTAATGCACGAGTTCATGATCTCCGGCGTAAGCGCCGACTCGCAAGCCTGCCAAATTTGAACGCTTCGACAACGAGTGAACAGCAATGACGCCATCAGAACCGTGCTGCAAAATCGTTTGTGCCGGACCATCCCACGTGAATTCGGCATAGCACTCATCACTAAACACGGGGACACCATGAGCACGACCCCACACCGCCGCTGCTCCAAGATCGTCAATAGCGCCAGTCGGATTTGAGGGGCTGTTGACCCATAACAACAGCGCACGCTGTGCGTCGTCTTCGCTGATCGCAGTCAGATCAATTCCGCCGCGATCGTTACACGGCACCGCTATTGCACGACAACCAGCCAAGGTTGCACCCATTTCGTAGGTTGGATAAGCAACTGCTGGATACAGGACGGTGTCAAGCCATGGTGAACGCAACTTCATCCATTGCGGCAAAGTACCGACAAATTCTTTGGTGCCAATACAGGCAGCGATATCGATGGGAGCGATCGTCACGTTGAAGCGACGTTGCATCCAGCCCGCGAAAGCCTCACGCAAACCAGCCGAACCAATAGATGGCGGGTAACCCCGTTCACTATTACTTGCTGCCAATGCATTAATCACCGAAGCCGGAGGCGGATCACACGGAGTGCCAATCGACAGGTCAATCAGCCCGCCCGCAAAAGGTGCTGCCAACGGCTTAAACGAATCAAGGCGTTCGTACGGATACGGCGGCGGAACAAAACCAACTGAGTGATCAGGAGCGGAATTCATGAGACTCCTATGTTGCCCGTTGGAGTGGGGTCGACGCCACCCTCAGTGACGACAAATTCACTCAATCGGCCGACCGACGCTTCAGCGAGTCGTGCTCGTACACGCACTCCATCGGTTTCGTGGGTGGTCGATACCACTTCGCCTTCTCGATGCACGGCAGCCAAAATGTCTCCCCGCTCATACGGAATCAGCAGTTCAATGACTTTGCTCACCGAACGCAAGCGATCAGACAAAGTCTGCAAAAAGCGCTCGATGCCGTCACCGCTATGAGCGCTGATTCCTACTGAACCAGGGTGCCATGCCACCACATCGGCGACACCTACGGGATCGAGATCGCTCTTGTTAAAAACCAAAAATTCGGGAACTTCATCGGCATGAATTTCGCGCAAAACCGTTCGCACCGCATCAATCTGACCATCGGGATCCGCCGATGACCCGTCAACGACATGCACCAAATAATCGGCCCGTGCGGCCACTTCAAGAGTGCTCTTAAACGACTCGACAAGACCGTGCGGAAGACGTCGCACGAAACCAACAGTGTCGGTCACCAACACGGGTTCACCACCAGGAAATGACAATCGGCGTGTCGTCGGGTCGAGCGTCGCAAACAGTCGATCTTCAACTAATACGCCAGCATTGGTCAGACGATTCAACAATGTCGATTTTCCGGCATTGGTGTAGCCCACGATGACGACATTGGCAAGACCACTTCGTGAACGACCCTTACGCTGCAGATCGCGCGTGCTACCAAGTTCTTTGAGTTCTTGTTCAAGTCGCGAAATGCGATTTTTAATGCGACGACGATCAACTTCGAGTTTGGTTTCACCACTACCGAATCGTGAACCAACACCACCTCGTTGCTGCGACATTTTGGCATCGGCGCCACGGCGCAATCGCGGTAAGCGATAGCGCAATAAAGCCAATTCAACTTGAGCTTTACCTTCAAGGGTGTGCGCATTCTGCGCAAAAATGTCAAGAATGACCGCCGTGCGATCGAGCGCTGTTCGTCCTAACAACTTTTCTAAGTTGTACTGCTGCCCTGGTGACAACTCGTTGTCAAAAACCACAGTGTCGGCGTCGACTGCCAAACACAAGTCGCGCAATTCTTCGGCCTTACCTTTTCCAACAAACCACGTGTGATCGGGTACATCACGTTTTTGTGTGAGTCGGCCCGCTTCATCGGCACCCGCGGTATCAATGAGCAAACTCAATTCATCAAGACTTGCTTCGGTGTCTTCTTCGGTTTGACCATGCAATGTCACGCCAACCAAAACAATTCGCTCACGAATTGAGCGTTCGATCAGGGTCTGACCGAGAGCTTGGTTATATGGCGAGTTAGGACTTGAGTTCGTCACATGTGCACCGAAATGGACGCGATAAAGACCGCTGGCCCGATCAAGGTCACGGCACGGGTTGACGAGTCAACTCGGACCTTGGCATCGCCACCATCCATATGCACAATCACTTCGGGAGTCGTGGCGGGCACAAGCCCCCACGTCACTGCAGCCTCGGCTGCTGCACAGGCACCAGTTCCGCAAGCCATCGTGATACCAGCGCCGCGCTCATGTACACGCATGGTGATCGCATGGGGTTCGGGACCAGGTTCAATAATTTCGAGATTGACGTGCGGCACTTTTTGACCAAGTTCGGCGAGGTCGACTATCGCAACATCGTCGACTCCCACAACCGAGTGCGGATTGCCCATCGACACATGGCGTACAGGACGGTCGGGGTTGCATCCAAGACTGGCCCAGTTTTGCGGTTCGGGTAGATCGGTGACGCAACCCATGTCAACGCTGATGTGCAACTCTCCATCGGCCCAGTCACTTTCAACGCTCACGGTGCGCTCACCGGCATCAGTGTCAACGATGTACGTCGCTGGCTCTCCACCAGGGCCAGCAATGTGCCAATGCGCTGCCTGGACCAAGCAGCGAATGCCGTTGCCGCTCATTTCGGCACGACTGCCATCGGCGTTATACAACACCATTCCGAGTCGATTACCCGGTTTGATTTCAAGTAACAACAAACCATCGGCGCCTACTCCGAAACGACGATCGCACCAACGTTGAGCCAACTCGGGCCACTGGAATGAAGCATCTGCTTGAGCAACATTGACAACTAAAAAGTCGTTGCCGAGGCCGTGATGTTTGGAGAGATCAATACGCATAGGGATTGTCTTCAGACTACGCCAAAAGGCTCACTACTCATGAGGTCAATAAGCCGCGGTACAACTTCGGCGACCGGATCTTGGTCAATATCGAACCACGCGATGCGCGGGTCGCGGCGGAACCAGCGTTCTTGCCTCACCGCAAACTGGCGAGTCCGTAAAACGATCGTCGCCACAACTTCTTCGAGCGACATCCGTCCTTCTAGATGTTCAACCATTTCTTTGTAGCCAAGTGCCTGCAGCGCCGTGGGTGACAATCCGGCCACCAGTAATTTCTCAACCTCGTCACGTAGGCCACGTTCGATCATGATGTGCACGCGAGCTTCAATACGCCCAGCCAACACATCTCGTGGCCATCGCAATGCCACTTGCTGCACGGGGCTTTCAGGATACGTATCGACACCTGGACCAAATGAAGAAAAAGGTTTGCCACTCCCCTCACACACTTCAAGTGCCCGCACAATACGTCGCACATTGTTTGGTTCCATTTTTGTCGCCGCTGATGGATCAAGAGTCGCGAGTCGCGCATGCAAAACTTCGGGGCCAAGTTCACGAACTTCATGATCTAAGCGCGCTCGAACCTCGGGAAATTGACCGGGCAAAGTCAACTCATCGACAACCGCACGCACATACAAGCCAGTGCCACCGACAAGCAATGCACGACCTTGACGTGATGCGATATCACTGATTGCCGAGTGATATGCCACTTGAAAATCAGCAACCGTAAATGGCTCAGTTGCATCAACTAAATCAATCAGATGATGGCGCACTAATTGCTGCTCATCACGTGTTGGCTTGGCGGTACCAATATCCATTCCGCGATACACCTGCATCGCGTCAATAGAGACCAATTCAATTCCGAGGCTGCGGCCAATTTCAGAAGTCGCGACCGCCATCGCAACCGATGACTTACCGCTTGCCGTTGGGCCCAAAATGACTAACGATTGCGGAACAACTGCCAATCGAGTCGTCACGAGATCATCACATCGATGCGACAGGAATGCGAACTTTGTGCGATGGATCAGAAGTGACCTCACGCAAAATTCCACGAAGATGGTGCGGAGCCGCCTCAGTTATTTCGACCAAACCATAACTTCCGGCGCGAATCGCGTTCTTTGGCCGGAAGTGCACAACTTTGTTCTGCCGAGTACGGGCTTGATAGACCTCGGGATTACGTCGCGATGGACCCTCAATCAGAACATCTTCGATTCGACCGATACGAGCTTCGTGGCGAATCACTGCCGAATGCTCAACAACGACCCGCAGTCGGGCAAATCGATCAGCAACGACTGCGGGGTCGACAAAATGATCAACCATTGTTGCGGCTTCGGTGCCTTCTCGTGGCGAGAACATAAACGTGTAGGCGTAGTCGTAATCAGCTTCGGCTGATACCTCGAGAGTGCGGACAAAATCTTCTTCAGTTTCACCAGGGAAACCAACGATGATGTCGGTACTAATTGCCAAATCAGGAATGAGTCGACGAGCCTGGTGGAGTTTTTCTAAATAACGCTCGGCGTTATATCCACGATGCATGATCGCCAGTACACGATCGCTGCCCGATTGCAACGGATAATGCAGGTGCTCACAAATTGTGGGCACTTCGGCCATGACCGCAAAAGTCTCTGGACGCATATCTTTAGGATGCGGACTCGTAAATCGCACGCGCTTGATTCCGGGCACTGTTCCGACTTCACGCAACAATTCACTAAACAATGGTCGTGCCGAAACATCTTCTCCAGCTCGACGCTTATCTAACTGCAAGTCACGTCCGTAGCTGTTGACATTTTGACCAAGCAATGTCACCTCGGTGACACCTTGATCGGCAAGTGCACGAACCTCTGAGACGATGTCGTCATATGGTCGACTGATTTCAGAACCGCGCACTGAGGGCACGATGCAAAAGGCGCACGAATTGTCGCACCCAATTTGAATGGTGACCCATGCGTCGTAAGACGTCACTCGCTTGGCCGGTAACGCCGAAGGGAACATCGCGTGATCGTCGAGTACAGCTTCTTCCAAAATTTCAGTCACCGGCCCATCAACGCGAGCGGTTTCAAGAAGTTCGGCGGCGCGATGCACGTTGTGGGTACCCATCACCACATCAACCCACGGCGCGCGCTTTTGGACAATGTCGCGATCCTTCTGAGCCAGGCAACCCGAGACCACGATTTGCCGACCCTCACGAGCATCTTTCCAGCGCTTCAACATTCCGAGGTTGCCGTACAACTTGTTGTCGGCATTTTCGCGAATACAACAGGTATTGAGCACTACGACGTCGGCGTCGTCTTCTTCTTCAACTGCCAACAGGCCGTCGGCGTCGAGAAGACCAGAGATTCGCTCAGAATCATGGTCGTTCATCTGGCACCCAAAGGTGCGCACGACGTAAGAGCGAGGATCTTGGCTTGCCATAACTCGTTCAGGATACCCCTGAACGACCGTCATCATTCTTCGACGAAGTTACGAAGTGCTTGCCCACTAGCCACGTGACGGAGCCGAAATAGGGCCCGTACCTCAATCTGGCGAACTCTCTCGCGGGTGATGTTAAAGGCCTGCCCGACCTCTTCGAGGGTTGCACTATGTTCGGCATTGAGCCCAAACCGCATTTTCATGACATCTCGTTCACGCTCGGGAAGTTCGTCCAGAACAACCCGCATGGCCTCTCGCATATCTTCAAGTTCGATGCCACCGCTCGGGTCGACAGCGTCGGTCGACGCAATGTGATCGGCAATCGTTGAATCGCCATCGGCACGAGTGGGCTGATCGAGACTGGTTGTGTCGGCTGCCAAACTGAAGTATTCAGCGACTCGATCGGGTGACTCGCCTAATGCTTTGGCGATTTCAATGATCGTTGGCTCACGTTGATTCAACTGAGTTAACTCACGCTGTACTCGCAATGCACGATTGATGTTTTCCATCGCGTGAGTTGGAATGCGAATATTGCGACTCTCTTCGGCCACCGCGCGAGAAATCGCTTGCTTGATCCACCATGTTGCGTAAGTTGAAAACTTAAAGCCGCGAGTGTAGTCAAATTTCTCGACAGCCTTCATGAGACCAATGTTTCCGCTTTGAATCGCGTCGGCAAGGGGCATTGAAACTTTCGTGTAGCGCTTGGCGATGCTCACGACGAGACGAAGATTCGCATTAGTGAGGTCTTCGCGAGCCCGTCGACCTTGATCGATCACCCGCTGCAAGCGGCGGCGGTCGAGAGTTGAGACCACATCGCCAAGACTTTCAAGTTCTACGTGCGCTTCATTGCCAAGCACTATTTTCCGGCCTAAGACTTTTTCTTCATCGGCAGTCAATAATGCAATACGACTTATTTCTTGCAGATACAAACGGATGGCATCTTGACCAGCATCATCACTGGCACGTTCGTTGCGTGAAGTTTTCTGTTTCTGTGACGCATTCTTCACTGCATTCGGCGAAGGACGACGCAACTCACCCGAATCATCAAGTTCAAATGATTGATCAACTCTGATGCCGATCTTTTCAATTGACGTGCGAACAGAATCAATGACTTCGGGCGACAATTCAATATCGCGTAACGCATCTACGATGTCTTCAGTCGAAAGCTCACCTTGACGTCGGCCAAACGCCAGCAAGGCCAGCCACTCTGCTTCATCGATACCGACAACAGGAACGAGTGATGTTTCAGCAAAATCATTGCTGGCATCATTCTTCGCTATTGTCACCTCGACCCCCCGGCTGGACTGTTCGTACTGCAAGCCACATTAGCAATGACTCAGCAGCCGCTAAAGCCGTCCGCTCATTGTCAAGATTCTCAAGTTGAACTCGAGCGTCTCGATCTTCACGAATCTCTTCAGGAATGGCGATTCGTGTGCGTTGAGTCAAAATTCGGCGAACCGTGACTCCGATCAAATTAAGAGCAACCGAACTTGGTTCAACGTCAATATCGGCCACAGCAGCACGTTCAAGCATCTCGCGGACTTCGGGATCGGCAATACCTAAGGCGTTATTCAGCAAACTTCCCGTTTCTATTTCGGAAGCGGTCGCAAGTGTCAAAAACGCGCGTCGCGGAATTTCTGAAGCAAATAGAGCTTCAATCAGCCACGGAGCAATGTCATCCCAATTTTGGAGCAACAAACTAATCGCGATGAATTCGGCATTTTCAGAAACCCCCACGCCACGTGCAACGGGTGCGGCAACAAATGGCTGAGCAGAACGTCGTTCGGCCAATCGACTCAAGTCGGCGACTGGCAACCCAACCCTGGCCGCGACTTCACCCGCGTATAGTTTGCGCACATTGACATCGGGGTGTTCGTTAATCACTTCCATTGCCTGCGCCGCTAAACGAGCCCTATCTTCTGGACTTCGTAAAGGCTTTCCTGACACCACGCGATTCACGCGGAAGCCCAAGAAAGGAACCGCTTCATCAATTGCGGCTGCTAAAGCCGCGGGATCGGAAATCGCCAAATCGCCCGGGTCTTTGCCATCAGGAAACTTTGCCACCGACACTTGCACTTGGTACTTCTTTTCCCATTCGTAGAACTTTTCAGCAGCACCTTGACCTGCAGCATCGGCGTCAAAGGCCAACACAACTTTGCTGGCAAAGCGCTTCAAGATGCGCACGTGTTCTTCAGTGAGCGAAGTTCCACAAGTTGCAACGGCACGCGTGACACCCGATCGATGAAAGCCGATGACGTCGGTATAGCCCTCGCACACAATCACTTGATCGGCTTTGACGACGTCATTTTTGGCCCAGTTCAGGCCGTACAAGGTCTTCGATTTGAAATAGATCTTGGTTTCAGAGGAGTTCTTGTATTTCGCCGGATCGGCACTGCCTGGCAAGATACGGCCACCGAAAGCCACGGGATCGCCGTTGTCACTAAAGATCGGAAACATAATGCGCGCCCGAAATGAATCTTGTAGGCGATTTGCTTTATTAGTGAACGCCAACCCAACATCGCTTAACACGTCGGCGGCAAAACCCTTCTTCACAAGATGTTGACTCAATGCATCCCATTCATCAGGTGCATAACCCAATTGGAATTGTCGAGCGACGTCGCCCGCTAAACCTCGGTCACGTAAATAGTCGCGCGCTGCTCGAGCATCGGGTGCATGAAGCAGACGTTGGTGATACCAATCAACGGCTTCAGCCATCGCACTGATGAGCTTCTTTCGTCGTTGACGGTCTTGGCTTTCACCACCAGTTGTATAGGTGAGCGTGATGTTGGCGCGAGCCGCCAACTTTTCAACTGATGACACGAAATCAATATGTTCAATTTCTTGGACGAAGGTGAAAATGTCGCCAGCGGCCTGGCATCCGAAGCATTTGTAGCGGCCAGTTTCTTCGCGAACGTTGAAAGAGCCACTTTTTTCGGTATGAAACGGACAGAGGCCGACCCAGTTACGACCTGCTTTACGAAGTGCCACATACTGTTGCACGACTTCAACGATGGATGTGGATGCCCGCACCCTCTCGATGTCGTCTTCAACAAATGCCATGCAGGTGAGGCTAATCCACGGGTGAGGCGGACGGTTTACCCCGATCGGCCCTGATCGATAAACCGACCGCTGCCGCCAAAGTAAGAACCATGACCACAAGCGACACTGCCGTGGGAATATTGACCCATTCGTGAATCAGCATCTTTAATCCGACAAATGACAGTATGACAGCCAGTCCGTGTTTGAGATACGCGAAGCGCGTATGGGCGTCGGCAAATAAGAAATACAGTGCCCGCAAACCCAAAATGGCAAATGCATTTGATGAGAAAACGATGAACTGTTCGCGGCTCACAGCAAGCACGGCTGGCACCGAATCAACTGCAAACAACACATCGGTCAGCTCAACAAGGAGCAAAACAGCAAACAGCGGTGTCGCTACCCGACGAGCATTTATTTTGGTAAAGAATTTTTGACCATCTAGTTCGGATGAACTGGGAACAACTTTGCGAATAAGTCTCAATAATCGACTTGCCGACGGATCCATTTCTTCGTCGCCTTCGAACATCAATTTGAAGCCGGTATACAACAAGAATGCGCCAAAGACATAGAGCACCCACGTGAATTTTTCGATGAGTGCTAAACCAGCGAAAATAAACGTCGCCCGAAGAGCGAGAGCTCCAAAAATTCCCCAGAACAACACTCGATGTTGATACTTAAGGGGAACTTTGTAAAAGCTCAAAATCAATGCCCAGACAAAGACGTTGTCAACACTCAAACTTTGTTCAATCAAATAGCCGCTGACATATTCGCCTGCTGCGGCGCCACCAAAGGCAATCGCGATGACGGCTGTGAATGCGAGACCAATCGAAACCCAAACAGCACTTTCAATCAGAGCCTGCTTAGGGGTCGCGACATGGGCTTTGCGATGGATGACCAAAATATCGACGACTAAAAGAATGCCGATAAAAATCAGGAGGGCAACCCACGCCCAGCCCGCAACGCTCAGTTCAACAAAGTTGGCTTTCGAGGATGTGGATGTCAAAAACCTTGAAATCATTAAGCCCTATTGAACAATCCACCAAGTGAGCCGCCACTTGCGGCGGTGCCAGTTGGCATCATGCTTTGAATCCAACCGATGAGTTCGTTGGGGTTACGAGTCTGAGTCCATACTTTGCCCGGACCGCTGAAATCGAATACCAAACCTTCACCGCTCTTCATGGTTTGCATCAGTCCACCACTCGCTTGACGAATATTCATCGTCACGGTTCCCTGATACGCAACCATGTGTCCGGTGTCAACGGTCAGAGTCTGACCAGCTTCAAGATTCCATTCTTCGAGCGCTCCGTAGCACGCGAAAACCACCGGACCTTGTCCTTCGGCACGAATAATGAAACCACCTTCAGAACCAAAGAAGTTCTTAAAGCCGCCCCACTGCGTATCAATGGTGACGTTGGTGTCGTTGGCAAGCCATGATCCCTTTTGAATAAACAAGGGAGTGGCGGGCGTGATATCGAAACTGACGATGTCGCCCGGCAGACGTGCCGCAACATCGACAAAGCCACCTTCGGCGGGAGCCGTATATGTGCTCACGAAAAAGCTTTCGCCTCCAAGCGCCGCGCGCTTGAGACTTTTCATGATTCCACCTTCGGCTTTGGCCGCCAAAGTAACGCCAGTTGACATCGCCATCATGGCTCCGCTTTCAACCCTCACGGGTTCATTGCCAGTCAAGTTGATGCGCGCCACGCCATATGCGGGACCGAGTCGAGTCTGAATGTGCATTGTGGATCTCCTACGTTGAGAGGCCCGCCATGGACCTATTTGGTATCTGACTTCTTTTTACCACCTGAAGCGAGCACAGCTTGTGCAACCGCAAGGCGGGCAATCGGAACGCGGAATGGTGAACAGCTCACATAATCAAGACCAACTCGGTAGAACAGGTCGATTGATTCGGGATCGCCACCGTGTTCGCCACAAACACCCAGCTTGATTCCGGGCTTGGCAGCACGACCACGCTTGGCAGCAATTTCAACCAATTCACCAACGCCATCTTGATCGATGGTTTCAAACGGGTTGCGCTTGAGCAATCCGCCTTCGAGGTAGGCCGGCATCATGCGGCTTTCAACGTCGTCACGACTAAAACCGAAAGTCATCTGCGTGAGGTCGTTCGTACCGAAACTGAAGAAATCTGCTTCTTCTGACAATTCATCAGCACGTAAGGCTGCACGTGGAGTTTCAATCATCGTTCCGATGGAGACCTTGGGCTTCTTTGCCGAACCCTTGGTTGCATCGGCGATTCCCTTCACGACCCACGAACGGGCCAAGGCCAGTTCTTCACGGGTCACAGTGAGCGGAATCATGACTTCGACGATGGGCTTGCCACCCTTGGCGACACGATCGGCTGCTGCTTCCATGAGCGCCTGCACTTGCATGGCGTACAAACCTGGCTTCACAACACCAAGACGCACACCACGTGTTCCGAGCATGGGGTTATGTTCTGCCCATTCCTGAGCAGCCTTCAACAACTGGGCTTTTTCAGTCGTCCATTCAGACGCAGGCAACGTGGCCTTTTCAATTTCAAGTTCGTGCACATTGGGCAAGAATTCATGCAACGGCGGATCAAGCAAACGCACGGTGACAGGAAGTCCGTCCATGGCCTTCAAGATGTCGATGAAGTCTTTCTTTTGTACTTTGCGAAGTTCTTCAAGTGCACTGGCTTCTTCTGCGGGATTCTGAGCCAAGATCATGCGGCGCACAACGGGCAAACGATCTTCGGCCAAGAACATGTGCTCGGTACGGCACAAGCCAATACCTTCAGCACCAAGTTTGCGAGCATTCGTTGCATCTTCACCGGTGTCAGCGTTTGCACGCACTGCCATCTTGCCTTTACGGACCTGATCGCACCACTTCAAGATGATTTCGAATTCTTTGGGCGGCTTTGCATCTTGCAAAGCAAGTGAACCAAGAACGACTTCGCCAGTTGTTCCGTCGAGCGAGATGATGTCGCCTTCTTTGACGACGATGTCGCCAACGGTGAACTGCTTACCGTCAATCTTGATGGCTTCGGCGCCTACAACTGCTGGTGTTCCCCAACCACGCGCCACAACAGCGGCGTGACTGACGAGACCACCACGAGCGGTCAAAATACCTTCAGACACCATCATGCCGTGCACGTCTTCTGGGCTCGTTTCGCTACGAACCAAAATGACTTTTTCGCCACGGTCAGATGCATCAGCTGCTTCATCGGCAGTGAAGTACACCTTGCCGACAGCTGCGCCTGGCGATGCGGCTAGACCCTTAGCAATCACTTTCTTGGCACCAGATTCAAACTGCGGGTGAAGAACTTGGTCAAGGTGCTCGGCAGCAACGCGAGTAATCGCTTCTGTTTTGCTGATCTTCCAAGAATTCTTCTTGCCCTTAGATCCAACGGTTCCCTTGGTCATGTCGACAGCCATACGCAAGGCTGCGGCGCCGGTGCGCTTGCCAACACGGGTCTGCAACATCCACAACTTGCCTTGTTCAATAGTGAACTCGGTGTCACACATGTCTTTGTAGTGAGCTTCAAGGCGCACGAAGATAGCCATCAATTCGTCGTGAATCTTCGGGAACTTGGCCTTCAAAGCATCGAGGTCTTCGGTGTTACGAATACCAGCAACGACGTCTTCGCCTTGTGCGTTGACCAAGAAGTCACCGTACGGAATGTTTTCGCCAGTTGCGGCATTACGCGTGAATCCGACACCAGTACCTGAGTTGTCATCGCGGTTACCGAACACCATCGTTTGCACGTTGACCGCGGTTCCCAAATTGTGATCGATCTTTTCACGGACGCGATATGCAATGGCGCGTGCGCCATTCCAACTCTTGAAGACCGCTTCAACTGCACCACGCAATTGAGCTTCGGGCTTCTGCGGGAATGCTTTGCCCGTTTCTTTCTTGACCACTTCGAGATACTGCTCGCAAAGTTCTTTGAGAACAATTGAAGTCAACTCGGCATCGGTTTTTACTTTGGCCTTATCTTTGGCAGCCTCAAGTGGATGCTCAAAGTGATGACCTTCAACACCAAGAACAATGCGTCCGTACATCGCGATGAAGCGACGGTACGAGTCGTATGCGAAGCGCTCGTCACCGGTGACCTTGGCGAGACCCTTGACGCTCTTGTCGTTGAGTCCGAGGTTGAGGACTGTGTCCATCATGCCAGGCATTGAAAATTTGGCACCAGAGCGAACGCTGACGAGCAACGGATCACTGGGATCGCCAAGCTTGCGCTTCATGGCCTTTTCAAGTTTCGCGATGTGCGACTTGATTTCGGCGTCGATGCTCTTCGGCCAACCGCCCACCATGTAATCGCGGCAAGCATCAGTACTAATGGTGAAGCCCGGAGGAACCGGCAACTTCAAGACACTTGTCATCTCAGCGAGGTTGGCGCCCTTGCCTCCGAGCAGATCTTTCATCTGCATAGGTTGGCGGCGATGTTTCTGATCGAATGAATAGACGTACGGCACGATTAGCGAGTCTACGACCTCATGCCCTGAGACATAACATCTAGGCGCATGCGCATTTTCGGATTTCCGATTCAGATACGTCCCGGCTTCGCCCTGTTCATGTTGTTGATTGTCGTTGTTAACGGCGTCCCCATGGGTCCTTGGTTGGCGGGATCAGTGGCCTTCTTTACGTTGTTCCACGAACTCGGACATGCCATCGCGGCTCGACGGACTGGTGCCACGGCGCGCATTTCACTTGATTTCTTGGCCGGATACGCGTCTTTCGCCCCAACTCGTCCGCTCAAACGGTGGGAACGCGCTGGAATTTCACTAGCTGGACCTTTCACACAGGTCGCACTCGGCTGCGCAGTTTTGATTGCCCTTGGTGTCAACCCGCTTGTTCACGATCAATTCGCCGCTGATTACTGGTCATTTGCCATTTGGTGGGCTGGTCCGGCGATCGGAGTTTTTAACCTCATTCCCGTTTTGCCTCTTGACGGAGGAACTATCGCTGCAGAAATTATTGATTTCTTCGCACCAGGCCGCGGTCGAGCCGTGATGGTCAAACTCAGTCCCCCATTGACGGCCATTGGCTTTGTGGCAATGGTTTTCGTCGACAACTTGCGCCCTCTTGCGGCTTTCGCCGCCATCTTGTTGGTTTTGCAGTTGCAAACAATGTCAGCGACGTCATCGAATACTCCCGATCGCCGTGCTGCGTTACTGGAACGCCAACGCCAGTTGGCCGCCGAAGCCGAAGACACCGCTTGGAAGACTGGTCGTCCCGGAATCTTGCAAAGTCCACAAGTGATGTCACCGTGGTGGGACGCTTATTCGATGTTGCGTGCGGGGCATTCTTCACCAACC
>CAIQJP010000087.1 GCA_903872155.1 uncultured Actinomycetes bacterium
CTCAAAATCAACCGAGCAAGTAGGGTGTCGTTACGTTCCCCTCATTTATTAGGAGCGTGCCATGTCAGTCACCGTCGTCGTCGGAGCCCAATGGGGCGATGAAGGCAAAGCCAAGGTCATCGACCTTCTTGCCCGAGAGAATTCGGTTGTCGCTCGCTACCAGGGTGGACATAACGCTGGCCACACTGTTGTTGTTGGTGCCGAGAAGTACGCACTGCAACTCATTCCATCGGGAGTTTTGTACGACCACGTCACGCCAGTCATTGGTAACGGTGTCGTCGTTGACATGCCGACACTCTTCGCCGAAATCGATCGCCTTGAGTCGCGCGGCATTTCGTGTACCAAATTGACTGTCTCAAGTCTGGCCCAACTGATCTTTCCGTGGCATCAATCGTGGGACGCCATCTCTGAAGGCAACTTGGGTGACAACAAGATTGGGACAACCCTGAAGGGGATTGGACCGGCTTATGCCGACAAGGCTCGTCGAGTGGGTATTCGAGTGGGCGAATGTGTCGACTTGGCGACATTTGCTGTGCTGGTGCGCGAACGCGCAACAGCAGAAAACATCAACATTGTTCATGCGGGTGGCGAAGCTCTTGACATTGAACAAATCGTTTCGGACTTCGTTGCATACGCAAAGCGCTTACAGCCATACATCGGTGACACTGTCGGTCTGCTGCACGATGCTGTCGATGCTGGTCAAGACATCCTGCTTGAAGGTGCTCAGGCAACCTTTCTCGATCTTGACCATGGCACATACCCATTCGTGACGTCATCAAATCCGACCGCAGGTGGAGCGAGCGTTGGATCAGGTATTGGACCACGACTCCTTGATCGCATCATCGGAATTACGAAGGCCTACACAACACGTGTTGGTTCTGGACCTTTCCCGACCGAAACCCTTGGTGAGATTGGCGACAAGTTAGTTGACATTGGTCGCGAGTTCGGCACCGTTACTGGCCGTCGACGTCGTACGGGCTGGGTTGACTGCGTGATGTTGCGTCACGCTGGTCGTATTAATTCACTCACCGAGTTGGCCTTGACGAAACTTGATGTCTTAGACACATTTGATGAGGTCAAAGTATGTACGGGCTATCGCATTAATGGCGAACTCATACACGGCTATCCCGATCGCAGTGATGTACTTGGTCAGGTTGTGGCCGATTACATCACCATGCCAGGTTGGAAAAAGGAACTGCGCAATTGTCGCTCGGTGAAAGATCTACCGGCAGAAGCCCTTGCGTTTATTACTGCAGTCGAACGTGAATCCGGAATTCCGATTCGCATCATTGGTGTCGGTCCTGAGCGCGATGATGTACTTGATTGGACTTCTGCTTCAATATTTGGAGGTACGGCATGATCCCTCGTTATTCATTACCCGAGATGGAGTCGGTCTTTTCAGATGAATCTCGTTTTGGTCGGTGGGTTGAAATTGAATTATTAGCAACTGAAGCTCATAGTGCTTTAGGAGTTGTTCCAGCAGCCGACGCTGCGACTTGTCGAGCCAATTCTCCTGTTGTCGACTCGCGCTTTATTGAAGATGTCCTTGATCGCGAAAAGATTACCGATCATGACGTTGCAGCGTTCGTTGATATTTTGCAATCGCGTATTGGTGGCACTGCAGGTGCTTGGATTCACTACGGGCTCACGTCAAGTGACATTGTCGATACAGCCTGGTGCTGGATGTTGCGCGATGCAGCTGACTTGTTAATTGAAGCCTCGTCAAAACTCCTACGAGTCGTGGTGAGTTTGGCTAAAGCTCATCGCGACACGGTGATGATTGGACGAACACATGGCGTACACGCCGAACCAACGACGTTCGGAGCAAAAGTTGCCTTGTGGGCGCTGCAAATTGATCGTGATCGAAGCCGATTGATCGCTGCTCGCGAAAATATCGCAGTGTGCAAACTGTCTGGCGCAGTCGGAACGTATTCAAATGTTGATCCCAAAGTCGAACAGCATGTTGCTCATGCCTTGGCTTTGAAAGCAGTCCCGGCCACACAGGTGATCTCTCGTGATCGACATGCCGAATACATGTGGGCGTGTGCTGCAGTTGGCAACACCTGTGAAATGATCGCTGTTGAGTTACGTCATCTGCAACGAACCGAAGTGCGCGAAGTTGAAGAAGGTTTCAAAGCGGGACAAAAAGGTTCGTCGGCAATGCCTCACAAGCGCAACCCAATCTCGGCCGAAACAATCACTGGCCTATCGCGAGTACTTCGGGGAAATCTCCAAGCCGCTATGCAAGATGTGGCATTGTGGCACGAACGCGACATCTCACATAGTTCGGTTGAACGTGTCGTTCTTCCCGATTCATCATTGATGGCGCATTACGTCATGCATCGCTTACGACGTCTGCTTGAAGGTCTGCAGGTTTCACCTGAGCGAATGAAACACAATTTGTATTCAAGTCATGGATTGGTTTTTAGCCAGCCAGTACTTCTCGCTTTAGTTCAATCAGGACTGACTCGTGATGAGGCCTATCGCATTGTTCAAGAAGCAGCAGCAACATCTTGGGAACGTTCACAAGATTTTCGATCGGTGCTTGAAGCCGATTCGCGTTTGGAACGAGTTGACAAGAAAGTTCTTGACGAAGCTTTTGACCTAAAGCGTTCGTTGGTGCATATCGGGCAGGTATTTACTGCTCTCGATGCACTTGAAGTTTAAAAATCAGCGAGTGATTCCAGCTTTTTTCAAGACTGCTGGATCAACGCCAATTTCACGCCAAGCGGTGTAGGTGATTCCGTTGCGGTCGCCGTATGAACGAGCGACTTTAACGAATGCTTTTTCTAGCGGTCCGATTTGCTGAGCGGTTGTCATTTCCGCAAGTTCCATTGCGAGGTCGAGGCGTTCTTGCGACAACTTCAATTGAGTAATTGCATCTGAATCATCAAATTGATTTTCGATAACTGCAAGGCGCTTCTTGATTGAATCCGGTGTGCGCTTACGGCCACGCTTTGGCTTATTGCGTCGCACTGCTTCAAGGTAGTCACGAACTGTGCGACTCTCTGCTCTTCCAACCGCCAAAGCAGCCTTATGAGACTTTGTCATTGGTGTCTTAGGTGCTGCCATGTATTGCAATATATGACCGCAATTTGAGCGTTGCCTTGTTTTCCTTCGTAAGAATTCATTACTTAACACTCAAGAAATCGTCGTATTTATTTCTGATACAAGTGAGTCTCACAAAGAGATACACGTCGGCGATTCGCGCACTACTGTAATTACCGATGAGTAATTTTTTAAATGCGCTACCTACTCTTGATCCTGCTCGACACGCATTACGTGAACATGTACTTCGTCATTCGTTAAAGACTGGGAACTTCACGTTGAAGTCAGGGGCAAGTAGTTCGTGGTTTCTCGATACAAAGCAAACGGCATGTCGGGCTGATGGCGTGGTGTTGATGGCAGATGTCGCTTTAGACCTCATTCCTAAAGATGCTGTCGCGATCGGTGGGTTGACGATGGGCGCCGACCCTGTCGCATATGGGATTGCTGCCGTGGCCGCTACTCGTGGCATTGATCTTCGAAGTTTTAGCGTTCGTAAAGAAGCGAAAGATCATGGTGTGACGGGGCGCATCGCCGGCGCTTTGCAACCTGGTGACAAAGTAGTCATCACTGAAGACACTGTGACTCGCGGAACGTCAATCATGGAAGCGGTTGACGCTGTTGTTGCATTTGGCGCGATTCCAGTATTAATCACAGTCGTCGTCGATCGTGGCGGAACATGCGGAGCGATGGCCGCCGAGCGCGGAATTCCGTTTGTGCCAATGTTGACGGCACTCGACTTGGGATATGGATACGGCACCTGACCCGCAACAAGTGCACTTGTGATTGGTGCCTTAAGTCCCTGAGTAATCCGCCGACATGCTCTAAGTATTCGGACCTCGAATAATGACACTTGGGACATGATCCGTCATTTGCCAATTCCCCATGACCCGCGACCAATCTTGGTGGGTTTGGATGGGTCCGAAAACTCTGAGAGTGCAATGTGGTGGGCCGTTGACATTGCAGTTGAGTCCAAACGAAATTTGCGTCTCTTAACGTGCTACTCATTGCCAGCGCTCGTCGGCATGGGGGTTTCGGCAGGATATGTCGGGCCGATGTTGTCTTCGGAGGAAATCCGTGCGGCAGATGAACACAATCGAACAGCGCTTGACTTATTGAAGTCGAAAATATTGAAGACACATCCAGAAATAGAGATTGAAACCTTTCTCGATCAGGGTTCACCAGTGATGGCCCTATTAAAGGCCTCGGAAGATGCATCGATGATTGTGGTCGGAACCAAAGGTGTCGGATCTGGACATGCGCTATTAATGGGATCGGTCAGTTATGCCATTGCTCATCGGGCCGCGTGTCCGGTCGTTTTAGTTCCTGAAAGTGCCAAGCGGACTTCTGCTGGTCGAGTTGTTGTGGGTATTGATAGTTCGAAAGGTGCACTTGATGCTGCCAATTGGGCTTTGCACTTTGCTGAAGATATGCATCGCGATCTTGAGCTCATTACCGCGTGGCATTATCCGTATTCAGCGATGTCCCCAGAGTTTGGTGTGATGTCTGGACCCGATATTGAAGAACTCCGACTTGCGATGTTACGTGATGCTCGCAAACTTGTGAACCGTGTCAAAAAGCATTTGTCTGAAGATGAAGGCTCGCGAGTTTCAATTAGTGCTGAAGTGATCGAAGGTTCTTCAGCTGACTCATTGGTTGAATACACAACTCCGCAAGACATCTTGGTCGTCGGATCAAAGAGTCACAGTCTGATTGCTGCAGTGTTGTTGGGTAGTACCGCGGTCGGAGTAGCCCATCGCAGTAAGTGCCCCGTTGTCATCGTTCATTAAAGTGTCATCGTTCATTAATGCGTCATAGTCGTTAAAAAGTCATAGCCTGACAACGTGACCATGCAACAACTTTTTGCCCTCGAACCTCATGGCGTTGACACATTCGTCGGGGCTGGACGGGAATACCCGTGGGGTGGCTTATATGGCGGTCACATTGTTGCGCAAGCGTTGTGGGCCGCTGCCGAAACAGTTGAACCCGATATGGAACCTCATTCGTTACGGGCATACTTCATTCGACGTGGCAGTCCTAAAGACACGGTACGTTACGAAGTTGATCGCATTCGTAACGGCAAAAGTTTTTGCACGCGTCGTGTTGTAGCGCGTCAAGAAAATGGCGCCATTCTCAACTTGGAAGCAAGTTTTCAAAAATTTGAAGATGCACCTGATGTGCAACCCATTACCTTCCCAACAGGGGTTCCGCTCCCAGACAAAATGAACAACTCAACTTGGTCTGAATTCTTTGATCGACGTTGGATTGAGAAAGTTGATCATCCGCATGACGGACGTGAAGGTGCTGGCCGTGCGATGGCTTGGTTCCGAGTGACCGAAGAGTTGGGCGATCCTGGCGATCAGCGGGCACAACTATTGCATCGATGTGCGTTTGCTTATCTCAGTGACGATTTGCCAACTGATGCGGTGGTACGAACTCACCCCGAGATTTCATTACGTCCTGAGAACCATCGCAACTTTCAAGGTGCCAGTCTTGACCACACGATTTGGTTTCATCGACCGATTCAAAGTGATCGCTGGCATTTGCACGATTTCACATGTCATTCATTAGGGAACAATCGTGGTCTTGCACTTGGTCATGTCTTCAGTGAAGACGGTGTTTTAGTCGCAACGGTTGCTCAAGAAGCGCTGATTCGCGATCTCACACCGTCGACATAAGGCGTCACTGCGGCGTCAATCAACGGCGTTAAAAACTGAACATATGTAGTGGTGAGGTGATGTGAATCGCGATACATCAAAAGGTTGCCGGTAATCACTGGACAAGTGTCAAGCGAACATACCCAATTGCTGATATCGAGATATTGGGCGTTGTTTTCTGCTGCAACATCAATGCTGGTTTGCTGACGATTCGCCCGAATTCCTTTGTCGCGACTGACCGCACACGAACCAACATTTTTGATCGCTTTTGACAAACAAATTGGTACGTCAGTTCCGGGGTAGGGAGTATCGGTAATAACAATCGGACTGATACCCATACCTTGCAACTTCGGAATCAACGTTGCGTTACCAGCTTTTACAATCGAGTCGGCGAATGGTTGGCCAGTTGCTGGATCGGTTAAACGATTTGAGTTAGTCATAAAGACCACACGCACATTTTCAGCGACAAAACGTTCAAGGACTTTTTCTCGCCATGGTTGACAACCCGGATACGTAGGACCAACCAATGAATTAGCGGTGATCAGATCAATTGTGGTGCAACCCATTTTGGTCAAAATGACTAAACGCCAGTGATGATCGAGCGCAATCTGATTGAGAGCAGGAAACCATTGGGCTGCATGGGAGTCGCCATATAGCGCGACGGTGAAATCTGAAGCTGTGTCACCGTATACGCAAACCTTGGGTTCAGTATCGATCAAGTTGACGTGGCAACCATTGTCATATATTTCGGGCTTGTCACCAGAGGCACCGCGCAATGACGGTTGCAAGTTCGCCGGAACCTCATCGGTCAGCGCTCCGGCTATGACCGCGTCAATGGGAGCCACAGCATTGACGATGGCCGGAGGCGGACCTTCAGGAATTGTGACGAGCGATGTCGTCGTTTCAATCGGCGCAGTCGTGCTTTCAGCAGATACAACTGCGACTGTTGTTGATGTGGTGGTTGCGATCGCAATGGGCGCCTCAGCAATGACATCAGTGCTCAATGCCACTGATGATGATCGCAAGACAAAGCCGACTCCGAGACTCATCACAATTAAGGCCCCACCAACTATGAGTGCGAGACGTGGTTTGGCTTGCAGCGAAACTGAATGGCGTACTGGATTTTCTAAGAAGTGATGCGAGAGTGATGCGGCGATCACTGCTGCGGTAATTGCAATGATGCGTTCACTAACGCGTAAGTCGCGCCCTGCATGCGATTCGGCGATGATGAGAACTGGCCAGTGCCACAAGTAGATCGAGTATGAACGTGCACCAATCCATTGCAAAGGTTTGATTGAAAGAATTCGTTGCGGACCCCAATGTGCGTTTTGCCCGGCCATGAGAACGAGCGCAGTTGCGACAACGGGAAGTAGGGCCAACTTGCCAGGGAAGGCCAGTTTCTCGGTGATTTTGAGTCCGCTGATGATGATGGCGAACAATCCGAGCCAACCAATGACCGCGCGGAAATTGCTGGGGAGTTGTTCAACATATTTCCAGGACAAGGCAACTAGTGCACCAATGCCGAGTTCCCATGCACGGGTATGTAAGCCAAAGAATGCCCACGGTTGAGATTGTGTGGTTTGCCAAATACAAAGCGCGAGTGAAACAACGCTGAGAGTAGAGATCGCAACGATTGCTCGCGTATGGCGGTCACGTGACTTCCAGAGCAACAAAATCAACAGCGCGGGCCAGACAATATAAAACTGTTCTTCAACTGACAGTGACCAAAAGTGTTGGAACGGTGACGGCGGTTGTCCAGCTTGCAGATAGTCGGTGCTGCGAATGCCGAACAATATGTTGGAGAAAAAACCTCCACTGGCAACTGCATCAGTTCCGATGTCGTGTAATCGAAGTGGTTCAAGCCAGATGCGGCTGGCAAGAGCAGTCAAGGCAATGACCAATGCAGACGCAGGCAACAATCGACGCGCTCGACGGGCGTAAAAGTTCTTCAGTGAAATTTCACCAACCGACGAATGTTCGCTGATCAGTAACGACGTGATCAAGAATCCAGAGACGACGAAAAAGACATCGACACCGATGAATCCGCCAGCGAGCCCAAGAAATTTGGCGTGAAAGAGAACGACGAAGCCGACAGCCAGTGCCCGAAGGCCTTCGATATCGCGTCTAAACATGAAGTGGTCGAGACCGGCGTCGATCCGGTGACCTTCCGCTTTTCAGGCGGACGCTCTGCCGACTGAGCTACTCGACCGTGTGCTTGTGGGTTTCCCCACACGCACTGGCGGTCCCGACGGGACTCGAACCCGCGACCTCCGGCTTGACAGGCCGGCGTGAACTCCAACTTCACCACGAGACCAAAACGTTTGCTTTGGTTATTGCAATTTCGGCTATGTACTAGATCTGAACTAGATGCATTACGTACTAGATGTCGGACCGCAAAACGGTCTGGCACCCCCAACGGGATTCGAACCCGTGCCGCCACCTTGAAAGGGTGGTGTCCTAGGCCACTAGACGATGGGGGCTTGGGCACTCGTCTCGATGAGAGCGTGGCAACTCTAACAGGACTGCCTGCGGTCTCCACCCGAAGAACGGTGACCGACATGGGGTTTTACGCAACAGGGTTTTGCATCAGGGCCGAGATGGCACTGTCGAGGAGCCACGACAAGAAGTTGTAGAGGGCGAGTTCATCATGGCGCGGGTCGTCCTCGTCGAGGTAGTCGTCGATTTCACCAACATTGAGCAGAGTTCCTAGAACGAGGCGCACGCTGTTGAGAGCAGCGCAGAATGCATCTAATTGCGCAAAAGTGACGATTTTCAGCTTGTCGTCGCCCAAGAACGCGTCGACGGTGGCAATCGAGTCCAGTCGACTAGCGACCAACTCGTCGCGCATGAGGCGTTGGTATTCGGTTTCAGCCTCGTCGTTATCGAAATAGGCCGGCGGGAAAAGTCGAGCCAGCTTTGGGTCACCGACTGGAGCAGTGGTCAACAATTCTCGAACTTCGCCAATCAGCGTGCGGAGCAAGCCGCGTTCGTCGGGACCCAAATTGATGGCAATTCCCTTTTTGGAAGTTGTGAAGGGTGGTTTGACCCGGGCCACGTCAGACCGCATCCTGTTGCATCGTGGCCCACAGACCATGCTCGTGAAGTCGGTAGACATCCATTTCAGACTTTTCTTTCGAGCCACTGGATACAACTGCTTTGCCCTTTTCATGGACATCGAGCATGAGTTCAGTGGCTTTTTCAAGGCTGTAGCCAAATAATTTTTGGAAGACAAAAGTGACGTAACTCATCAGGTTGATGGGGTCGTTCCAGACCAAAACAACCCACGGATGCTCAAGAGATATTGACTCTTCGACCTCGGGTCGCTCAATAGTTGCGGGTGCCGCGGCGACGAGAGTCACGCCTGCTGTGTTCACTCCTTCATTGTCTCGGTTGGTTGAGGTATTCACACCCCCATACGATCAAGATTGATGTCTGTTGGTTCGCGCCCCTTGGTTCCGTCTCGCCTGTCTCCAGGTGGGGTCGCCGCTCATGGTGCGCGCAAAGAACCCACCTCGGTTTTCGGCGGCTATATCGTCCTGATGAAGTTGCGGGTCGTTGAGCTTCTGCTCATCACCACGGTTCCCACCATGGTTTTGGCCGAAAAGGGTTGGCCCAGTTGGGGCCTCGTGGCTATCACCCTCATCGGTGGCACGTTGGCCGCCGGCGGGGCAAACGCCATCAATATGGTCATCGACCGCGACATCGACGCCCTCATGGACCGCACCAAAACCCGTCCGCTCGTCACCGGTCTCATTCAGCCTCGAGAGGCCATGATTTTTGCATTAGCCCTGGAAGCGGTTGCTTTTGCGATCCTTTGGGTCGGAGCCAACCTGCTGGCAGCCTGTTTGGCGCTTTCGGCCACCTTGTTCTACGTCTTCGTGTATTCGTTGTGGCTCAAGCGGACGAGTCGCCAGAACATCGTGATCGGCGGAGCGGCCGGAGCAGTTCCGGTCTTGGTGGGCTGGGCAGCGGTGCAAAATTCACTGGCCTGGGAGCCATTTATCCTGTTCATAGCCATATTTTTGTGGACGCCACCCCATTTTTGGGCGCTGGCCATTCGCCACGCCGACGAATATAAGGCCGCCGGGGTCCCGATGATGCCGTCAGTTGCGACCATGAAGCAGACGGTCCGCCAGATGTTCATTTACGCCGTTCTGTTGACCGCTACGACCCTGATTTTGGGCCCCGTGGCCAACCTTGGGCTGACCTACATGATTTCCGCGGTCGTTTTGGGACTGGGCTTTATCGCGAGCACGATTGATTTGAGTCGAAACCCCACTGCGAGTCGGGCGATGCGAGTCTTTGGCTTTTCGATTACGTACGTGACGGTCCTTTTCACAGCCATGGCCGTTGATGTGTTCGTCAAGTACGGGATCTGAATCGCTGAACAGGTGACGCAGAATTCACGAACGAACATTTCACTAACGAACTTGGTCAGGGATTTCGGTTCTAGCAGGGTGAAGTGGGTAATGTCGTTAGTTGGAAATAGTTTTGAGACCCCCGAGGAACCCCGAACTCCTCTCGTTGCGCGTGAAGCGAGCCATCTCGAATGACATCAATTGAAACCCATCTACCTACTGATGTGTCTGCATCGACGCCAGCCATTCCGACATGGCTGACTACTGCTGACCACAAAAAAGTCGGACGACTCTTTATCGGTACAAGCTTTGTTGCACTTCTGGCTGGGCTCGTCCTTGCCATCTTGGTGACCTTCGAGCGCATCAATGCCGACAGTTATCAAATTCTGAGTGACAACTCTGTTCCTCAAGTTTTGGCAGCTGTGCGTTTATTGCTCACTTTTGGAACAGTCGTTCCACTCTTGCTCGGGCTCTCAATCGCCATTGTTCCGTTGCAGTTGGGTGCACGTTCAAATGCTTTTCCGCGTTTAGCAGCAGCTGGTTTTTGGACTTGGCTGACTGGTCTCGGTCTTGCGTTGGCTTCGATCATCGGCAACGGTGGTCCAAGTGGTGGAAATTCAGATCTTGTTGATTTGTACTTGGCCGGTTCAATCGTTCTTGGTCTTGGTGTGTTGATGACTGCAACATCGATCGCGGTCAGTGTGCTCACCACTCGTGCCCCGGGCATGGGAATTTTGCGGGCACCGCTTTTCACTTGGTCATCACTGGTTGGTTCGTTGGCCTTAATTCTCACGATGCCGGTTTTGATTGGCACCACTGTGTACGTCTATATCGACCATCGTTACGCCCGCGCTGGCTTTGGTGGCAACACTGGCGTGAATCAGTGGATCGGTTGGGCGTTGTCGCAACCGTTTAGTTATCTCTTGGCAATTCCGGCCCTTGGCATCGTGCTTGATGTTGTACCGACAATTGGACGGACTCGTTTGGCGCAGCGCTCAGCAGCCTTCGGTGCTGTTGGTGTAGTTGCAGTTGCGGCTCTCGCAACAGTGACTCAAACAAGCATCACTCTTCCTTGGGATGGCGCGAAGTTCCTCGACAACGCCGGAACAAAGATTGCTGACCTTCTGCCCTTCTTGTTGTTGAACGTTGTTCCGGTTCTCGGATTGCTCGGCGTTCTTGGTTTGTCACTGTTGACACTGAAGTCAACTAAGCCAGTGATCAGCGCACCATTGACGTTCGTCTTGATTGGTTTGCTCGGAATTCTTCTTGGAGCTGCCGCACACATCGTTGGACTTGTGCAAGACGCCGGATTAAGTGGTTCGATTTACGAAGCCGGCGTTTATGTACCGATTACTTTCGGTGCAATCACTATTGCTTTCGGTGGTATCTGCTACTGGGGTCCCAAATTATGGGGACGTTCAATCTCCGACAAGGCCGCAATTCCGTTGGCGTTGTTAGCCCTTCTTGCGATCGGACTTGATTCAATTCCGTATTACATCGCCGGGTTCGCTGATCAGCCAACTGGTCTCGTCAATGGCTTCTCGTACAGCGGTCCGCAAGATTTGTGGAATGCGCTGACGTGTGCAGGATTCGTTGTGATGTTGTTGGCGTCGATCGCATTTGTTGGCCTTGCACTCAAGAGCTTCACAAGTGGTGCAGTTGCTGGTAACGATCCCTGGGATGGAACAAGCCTTGAATGGGCGACCTCATCGCCACCGCCCGCCGAAAATTTTGCTGGTGTAATTGTCGTGAACTCGGCAACTCCGTTAGCTGATATCAAGTCCGGTTCATCGAATGGGAAGGTTGCCTGATGCTTGCACTACCCCCCGCCTCGCAACCCGCACCGCGCCGCCAACTTTTTGTTGGCACCGCTGTCGCAGGAGCTGCTGGTCTCATGCTGATTGGCGGAATGATGGCCACCTGGCTGAAGTTCCGTGCTGATGCTCCGGTACGGGAATCAATGAAGCGCGGATTCATCAAAGACTGGATGCCTGCCAAGATCGTGGTTCCCGAAGTTGCAGCAAATGTGATGTTGCTCGGTCTTTTGGTGGTTTGCGTGATGGCTCAGTGGGCTGTGTACTCCGCAAAGCGCAATGACCGTACTCACACGGGTCTTGCACTTGGTGTCACAGCGTTGATGACGTTAGCGATTGTCAACGCTCAGATTTTCATCTGGACCCAAATGGGAGTTGGTGCCAAAGACGGCGCTTTCCATTCAATGTTCTACGCAGCAACCGGAACGATGACCGTCTTGTTGTTGTCCGGTTTGGTGTACACCGCCGTTGCCGCATTCCGGTATCTCGGTGGTCGCACGAAAGAAGTCGAACTTGTTTCGGCTCATGCCCTCTATTGGTACTTCCTCACTGCAGCGTTCTGTGCAGTGTGGTTCGTCATCTACGTGCAGAAGTGACGAGGCAGAACTCATGATTACAACAAGCTCAAAACTCTTCTACGGACTTGGTGCAGTTTCAGTTACTGCGGCCATCGTTTGGACGATCGCTAATGACGGTGGTGCCCTCGGAGCAGTTGCTCTGGTGTTCATCGGCATCGCTTCGATCTTCCTTGGTGCGATTGCTTCGTATGTTCGTGACGGTCACGTTTTGTCGACCGATACTGCACAACACGATTCGGCACCAGCCGCACAGCGTGGACCTGGTCGTAGTTGGTTCCCCTTAGGTACTGCATTGTCGCTTGGCATGGTGGTTGTTGGTCTCGTGACCTCACCGGGAATTTTCAAAGTTGGCATCGCATTGTTATTGGCGATGCTCGGCGAATGGCTCATTCAAAACTGGAGCGATCGTGCTTCTGCTGACGCTGGTTACAACGAGCGAGTTCGCGGTTGGGTTGTACATCCTCTTGAAATTCCGATCGGTGGAGCTTTGTTGCTCGGTGCGATTGTGTTGTCGTTCTCACGAATCTTCTTGGCACTATCTGCCGAAGCCGGCCCGATTGTTTTTGCAATTCTTGGCGCACTTGTTTTGTTCTTTGGTTCGGTTTTGTCGATCCGTCGCGGCGTCAGTCGCGGTGTAGTTGGAGCTTTGTGTGGAATTGTTCTTGTTGCATTATCTGGAGTCGGAATTGCTACTGCTTTGTCAGGTGAACGCCAAGAATTGACGGTGGCTTCAGCCGAAGATCATTACGCAGTTCACCCTTGCGGCGAAGAAGCAGAAGAGTACGACGGAAGCGCTGGTCGTGCAGTGTCTGCCAAGAGCAGTGTTGCAGCAACGGTGACTCTTAAAGACGGTGTCTTGTACGCCGAGATGGATGGCTTCTCTGGACCTCTGTCGTCAATTACTTTGCAGCGTTCATTGAATGCCGACATTCTTTTCCAAAATGAAGATGCTGGCATGCACCGAATGATTGTGACCTATGGCAAGACCGTTGAAGACCTTGGCGGAGGGGTCAAGAAAGAAACCGTGCTACAAACGTGCACAGCAATGATTGGCCAAGGCGGCGCACAACAAATAGTTGTGCGAATTCCAAAGCCTTCGTTTGCTAGCGATGTGCCCTACACGATCACTGCTTCTGGCATTGAAGGTGCGTCGATTGAGGTGATGGTGCCGTGAAAAAGATGATGAATCAACTTGGAGAGTCGATGAAGACTGCAAGACGTTGGCAGAATGCCTCAAAGGCAGCAATTGCTGTTTCGGCATTGAGTTTCTTGGCAAGTTGTGCCAAGGATGCACCGCAAGATACTTGGCAGCCTGCCGGACCTAATGCTGAGCGCATTGACAATTTGCAACGACCAGTTTTCTATGTCGCTGGCATTGTTGGCGTCATCGTCTTTGCTGCAGTGGCGTGGGTGATCTTCCGATATCGCGATCGTGGCCAAGCAATACCTGAGCAGACTCACGGTAAGCCAGCGCTGGAAATTGTTTTGACAGTCATTCCGGTTTTGATTCTCTTGGGTGTTGCCATTCCAACAGCAGGAACAATCTTCAAGTTGGCCAAGACCAGCGACACCGAAATGACAATCAATGTCACGGGTCAGCAGTGGTGGTGGGAATACGACTATCCGGCTGCAGGTTCCAATGCCGAACAGTACGGAATCACTGCCCCGATCGTTACTTCTGGTCAGCTCGTGATCCCAGAAAACACCAAAGTGTTGTTACGAGTCACCAGTCGCGACGTCATCCACTCATATTGGATTCCGAAGTTGAACGGTAAGAAGGACAGCGTTCCTGGCCGCGTGCACCTTTTGCGCATGGAGGGTTCGAAACCTGGTATCTACGCCGGACAGTGCACCGAATTCTGTGGTTTGTCGCACGCATATATGCGTATGGAAGCAGTCGTGTTGTCACGAGCTGACTACGACAAATGGGTGGCCAATCAACTTGAACCGTATAAAGCACCAGAAGCTGGTACTGAAGCCGCAGCTGGCGAAGCATTGTTCATTCAACAATGCAGTCGTTGTCACCAAGTCAACGGCTTGGCCAACCCTGATGGAAGTTTGATTATCTCGGCTCCTGATCAGTATCTCGTTTCGGGTGCAGCACCTAACTTGACCAACCTGATGACCCGCAACACGTTTGCCGGCGCCTCATGGGACCTGCTCACACCGGAATGTCGCGACAATGTCTGGAACGCTTCGTCAGCCTATTTCGGTGAGCGCTATCTCGATGGCGTATCGGCTGATTGCTTAAACCAAAAAGACCTTCGTGAATGGTTGCGTAATGCGCCGGCCAAGAAGCCGATGTATGCCGACCCGACCAAGTTGACGACCACGGGCGGTAAGTACCGCGGTATGCCGGCACTAGGACTCACTGAAGATCAAATCAACACCATCATCGCTTACTTGCTCGAGCGGAAATAACGGGAGAACACTCAGATGACCATCATCGAACGTCCCTCCACTGAAGTGGCCATCGCCGGCGGTACACCTGCGGGTGTCAAACCGAGCGAAGCTCTCGGTGTTTTCAAGCGGCCTGCCGCTTCTACAAGTTGGCGCGACTGGTTAGTCACAGTCGACCACAAGAAGCTCGGCATTATGTATGGAGTTACCGCCTTCTTCTTCTTCATCGTGGGTGGTGTTGAAGCGCTGCTTATTCGTTTGCAGTTGATTGCTCCTAATGGAAAAGTTCTCAACGCCGATCAGTACAACCAGATGTTCACGATGCATGCCACCACCATGGTGTTCTTGTTCGTGATGCCGATGGCTGCGGCTTTTGCCAACTATTTTGTGCCATTACAAATTGGCGCACGCGACGTTGCATTCCCACGCATCAACGCGTTTGGTTTTTGGTGTTTCCTCTTTGGCGGATTGTTCTTGAACTCATCGTGGTTCTTGGGCGGCGGTGCTGATGGTGGATGGTTCATGTATGCACCAAACAGCAGCACGCTTTTCTCACCAAGTCACGGAATTGACTTTTGGACAGTTGGTTTGCAGATCACAGGTATTGCGTCGTTGACCGGTGCAATTAACCTCATTGTGACGATCCTGAATATGCGCACCAAGGGTATGAAGATGATGCGCATGCCGATCTTCACCTGGATGGTTCTTGTCACGCAGTTCTTGTTGTTGTTCGCGATTCCCGTGATCACGGTCGCACTTTTCCTCTTGACTTTCCAGCGCTCATTCGATGCAACATTCTTTGACGTTGCATCTGGCGCCGACCCACTTTTGTGGCAGCACTTGTTCTGGATTTTTGGTCACCCTGAGGTGTACATCATGATTTTGCCGTCGTTCGGCATAGTCAGTGAAGTCATCCCAGTGTTCTCGAAGAAGCCATTGTTTGGTTACCCGATCGTGGCGATGTCAGGTGCTGCAATCGGATTTGTCGGTTGGGGAGTGTGGGCTCACCACATGTTCGCATCAGGTCTTGGTCCAGTGTCGGTCACCGTCTTCTCGATGGCCACTATGGCGATTGCAGTGCCGACCGGTGTCAAGATTGTCAACTGGGTCATGACGATGTGGGGCGGAAAGCTCACTTTCACCATTCCGATGATGTTCGCGATTGCGTTGATTGTTCAGTTCACCATTGGTGGTTTGTCTGGTGTCACGCACGCCGTAGCGCCATCTGATACCCAGCAAACAGATACCTACTACATCGTTGCCCACTTCCACTACGTCTTGTTCGGTGGCGCAGTATTCGGGTTGTTCTCGGGCTTCTATTACTGGTGGCCCAAGATGTTCCGTCGTCAACTCAACAACACCATCGGTAAATGGAACTTTTGGTTGATGGTGATCGGAATGAACCTCACCTTCGGACCGATGCACATTCTTGGTCTGCAGGGTCAACCTCGCCGGATGCAGGTGTGGACCGAAGCTCGCGCTGGTGAAGGTTTCTTCAACCTCGGATTCTGGAACAGGATCGCATCGATTGGTTCGTTCACACTCGGCACTGGTGTCTTGTTGTTCTTGGTGAATGTGGTGTACACCCACAAATCCAAGAAAGTTGCGATTGCACCACTCGATCCTTGGGACGCTCGCAGCCTTGAATGGATGACCCAAAGTCCTCCACAAGAACACAACTTTGATGTGCTGCCGACCGTAAGTCACTTGGATGAGTTCTTCCATCGCAAGTACGAAACCGATTCGTCAACTCATGGCGTGACGCAGGCTCATAGTGCTGAAGAGGTTTTGGCCGAACTCAATGCGCACCCTGATGAGCACATTCACATGCCATCACGTTCGTACTGGCCAATTTTGTTGGCCTTTTCACTACCAGTCATTGGTTACGGTGTCATTTACAACCGTACGTTGATGGCGGTTGGTGCTGGCTTGATTTTGCTCACCATGTTTGGTTGGGCCATGGAACCATCGACGTCACCCGACGACGATTTCGATCCCCCGGCACCTGGTGAAGGTGGCGGCCACACGAAGGAGCTGTCGCCCCTTGGCTGAAACAGCAATCTCCCACGATCATGACGCAGGTCATGGTGCTCATTCCTCGACTGGTTTGTCAAACAACAAACTCGGTATGTGGATGTTCCTCGGTTCAGAATGCTTGCTATTTGGCGGACTGATTTCGACCTACATGTTGTACAAGGGTCGCGTTAACTCTGGTCCGCAACCGAACAACATCTTTGATATTCCCTTCACCTCGGTGAGTTCGTTCGTCTTGTTGATGAGTTCATTGACGATGGTGTTGGCTGTGTCTGCGGCTCAACGTAAAGACGAGCGCAACATGAACTTGTGGCTAATCGTGACGGCGCTTCTTGGAGCAACCTTCGTTGGTGGCCAGGTGTATGAATTCACATCGTTCTACCGCGAAGGTCTGGGCTTCACGACCAGTCTGTTCGGTTCAAGTTTTTACACCTTGACCGGATTCCACGGTGTTCACGTATCAGTCGGAATCATCATGCTGATGGCCTTGGTTGGCATGAACCGCAATAAGCGGATTCCTGGTGACAGGGCCGAAGTTGTCGAATTGATCGGTTTGTACTGGCACTTCGTTGACATCGTCTGGATTATCATTTTCACCCTCGTCTACCTGATTCCGTCCTGAGGAGCGACCCATGAGTACCGCTACCGAACATGTAGAACACACCGAAGGCCACGAGGCCGAACACCATGGTTTGTCCGACAAGCAATACATCTACGTCGCGTTGATTTTGGCTGCCTTGACGGCGATCGAAGTTTCTACGTATTACATCGACTTCGGTCCATTTTTTATGCCGACTTTGTTCATCTTGATGACCGTGAAGTTTGTGACCGTGGTGTCGTACTTCATGCACCTCAAGTTTGACAACAAGCTTTTTACATATCTTTTCTATTCAGGATTGATTTTGGCCATCTGCGTGTATTGCGGATTTTTAGCTACCTTTAAATTCTTCTTGCAGAAGGGCTGACCACCATGGTCGGGGAGATTGCCGCGAATCCCTGGCGATTTCAACCACATGTTGAAGTGTGGTTACTCGTAGTTTTTCTGGTTGCGTCCTACATCTACGTGGTGCGAGTGCTTGGTCCTAAAGCAGTACCAGATGGTGAACCAGTTGTCACCCGCCGTCAATTGACCTGTTTCATTGCTGGCATATCAATTTTGTGGCTGGCCACTGATTGGCCGATGCACGATATTGCCGAAGAATATTTATATACGGTGCACATGGTTCAACATATGTGCCTGACCTATTTCATGCCACCACTTGTCATTCTCGCAACACCCGAATGGTTTGTTCGAACACTGGTCGGTGAAGGGCGCGCATATCGAGCGCTCCGCTTCATGACATTCCCAGTACTGGCAGGTTTGTTATTCAATGTCGGAATCATGGTGAGCCATATACCTGGTGTCGTTAATGCCTCAGTATCTAATGGTCCATTGCACTACTTCGTTCACGTAGTTCTGGTTTTAACGTCCATTTTGATGTGGCTTCCAGTGTGTGGTCCATTTAAAGAATTCCAGATCACGCCGATGGCCAAGATGATTTATCTCTTTTTGAATAGCGTAGTGGCCACCGTTCCTGCTGGTTGGCTGACCTTTGCCGAAGGTGTGGTGTACAAGCACTACAACATTCCCGTACGCGTGTGGGGTCTCTCGGTGAGTAACGACCAACAGATCGCTGGGGCCATTATGAAATTGGGTGGCTCAACATTTCTGTGGTCAATTATCGCAGTCATGTATTTCAAACATTTTGTGAAGACATTCCAAAAAGAGAATGAAAATGACTATGCCCATAAAGAAGAAGTATTGACGACAGCTGATGTTGAACGGGCATTCCAAGCGTCACCTCCGGTGGAAGAACCGAAATCGCATCAATAGATCTGGTGACTAATTGATCTCTTGTGGCGTTTTTGACCTCAGTCACTACCTTCAATATCCGCAATAGAAATCGACACTGTGTGAGGCACGGGCGGTAGTCGTTTTGCGCAGATCCAGGTGATCACCACAAAAATAGTTGATCCCCAAAGTGCTGCAACGAGATCGCCCCAGAGATATAACAGTCCCGAAAGTAATGTGCCGACAAATCGGCCAGCAGCGTTGGCGGAATAGTAAAAACCTACGTCTAGAGCTACGGAGTCCTCGTCCGAAAATGCCAACACGAGATACGAGTGCAGTGATGAGTTCATCGCGAAGGCAATTCCGAACACAATCAGTCCACCGACAATTGCCCAGTTAACGGCAATGTCCATTGCGACAAGAATCGCGATCGTTGCAGAGACGAAGCCAAGTATCAATGCCCATTGGCGTGCAGCACCTACTTCGTCAATACGTTTACCACCGCGGGCGAGCAACTTGGGTGCGGTTGATTGAATGATTCCGTATCCGATAACCCACAAAGCAAGAAAACCACCAACACCTCGTTCTGACCAACCAAGTTCATCTGACAGAAAGACCGGAAGGGCAACAACAAACCAAATATCGCGTGAACCGAAGAGAAAAAACCGAGCAGCTGACAGCCGATTGATGGCCGATGATTTTGAGAGAACCGAACGAAGAGGAGCCTTCTTCTTAGATTTACCAATGTCCTCGTTGAGAAAAATGATGAGGGCAATCACAGTGATCGCGAGTGCCGCTGACATTGACCAGAGTGCTCCGTCATAACCGATTCCTGATAAGAGTGCTGCTCCGACAAAAAATCCGACACCCTTGAGTGCGTTTTTTGAGCCCGTCAAGATTGCAACCAATCGAAAAAGTGAGCCGTCGCCCGCAACAGTTTTTACTGCACTCTTTGAACTCATTTTGGTGAGATCTTTTGCTACCCCAGAGAGTGCTTGCATCGCCATAACAAAACAGACCGATAGCCACTTTTGCCAATTGGGAGATTCAAACGTGAGTGCTGCCAGGGCGAAGATCTGAAGCCCTAGTCCTGCCACAAGAGTGCGATTCAGCCCTCGTCGTGACCCCACCCAACCACCAAGCAAGTTCGTGAGAATTCCCATGAATTCATACGCGAGAAAAAGAAAGGCGATTGAAACGGGGGAATATCCAAGTTCATTGAAATGCAAAAGCACGAGCATTCGAAGTGCACCATCGGTGATGGTGAAAACCCAATAGCCGGCGGTGACCAAGATGTAGTTGCGGAGATTCACAAGCGTGTTCCCATTGACTGCGCAACTTTGGCGGCCAACTCAGCCATGCGAAATGCATAACCATATTCATTGTCGTACCAGATCAATACTTTGACCATCCGCGAGTCAATGACCATGGTCGAGAGAGCATCTACGATTCCTGAACGCGGGTCATTCACAAAGTCGGCTGACACAAGTGGACGAGTTTCGTAGCCAAGAATTCCATGTAAGGGTCCGTTGGATGCTGTCTCAAACAGACCATTAATTTGCTCAACAGTGACATCTTCTTTCACAATGAAAACTGCATCTGTGAGCGATGCATTCAAGAGTGGAACTCGAACTGCCAGACCGTTCAACTTGCCGGTCAACTCTGGATAAATCAAAGTGATTGCGGTAGCCGAGCCTGTTGATGTCGGGATTAGAGACTGAAGTGCCGATCGGGCACGACGCAAGTCATTGTGAGGTGCGTCGACTATGACTTGAGTGTTAGTGACGTCATGAATCGTGGTGATTGACCCGCGCTCAATACCTACTGATTCATGTAAGACCTTCACTACTGGTGCCAAAGAATTTGTGGTACATGAAGCTGCGGTCACGAGGTGATGAGTGGAGGGATCGTAGAGATGATCGTTGCAGCCCATCACGATGTTGAGAATTCCAGGACTCTTGACCGGACACGCAACAACGACTTTCTGTGCACCACGGTCGAAGTGGGGTTGAATGGTTTCTGTTGTCTTGAATTTTCCTGAACACTCAAGAATGACGTCAACGCCTAGTCGGTCCCAATCAATTGCGGCAGGTGAATCGTGATCGCTAAATGAAACCCGGTTGCCATCAATGACCAGTGTGTCGCCATCAAGATGTACCGAACCGGGATAACGCCCATGAACGCTGTCAAATTCAAGAAGATGAGCCGCAGTGATCGGCCCACCTTTGACTTCGTTGATATGCACAAGTTGTAGCGACGGGTGGTCACGTAAGGCGCGCACAATAAGACGTCCGATGCGTCCAAAGCCATTGATTCCAATACGTGTGATCATGACTTGTCTCCGTTTTCTAGAACCGTTGCATTAATGACTTGATTGACACGAACTTCGAGTTCGGCAACGACTGCATCAAATGCCTTGGGGTTGCCACTCGGAACTGGATCGGGGATTGACCAGTGCCACCAATCAAGAGGTGCATGGAGTTCTTCATGGACCAGGTCACAGACAGTCACAACTTGGAAGTTGCGCGGGATTTTTCCGAGGGCCGATGGTGCAATGTCGCGAAGTTCAATTCTGTTGCGCTTGGCTGCAGAAATCGCTTGCCGATGAATATGTGCTGCCGGTTGAGTTCCTGCAGATTTGGCCGGCTGTCCAGTTCGTGCTTGCCAAATCGCGGCAGCTAATTGTGAGCGCGCAGAATTATGGGTACAAAGAAAGAACAATGGTTTCCGCGAGGAAATGCGACGGGGACCGATGACGTGCATACTCGCGGGATCTAGCCGTACATAACGTCGTCGCGCATCGCCAGATGAAGTCGATCGAAGAATCAGTCCGATATTTTCCAGAGTGTCAAGGTGGTGAGCGAGCAAGTTTGATGGAAGTTGCAAACGTGATCCGAGATCACGGGGAGAACGATCGCTGACCGACAGTTCGTCAATGATCGCGAGACGGGCAGGTTCTCCTAAAGCTGAATGAATTGCCGCTCGTCGTAAGAGTTCTTTGGAGTATCCCGCCATAGAGATTAGTCAATCACGGTTGAGTGAATTTTCTGGACCTCAAGGCTTGAACTTTAAGTGAATTAATGCTGAGCTGAAGAGGTGATGCTTATTCCCAGCGGAATGTCGAGGCCGCAAGCAGGGGAGTGATGACTGCCCAAATACCTAAAACGATCCATGATGTTCCTGGACGTTCAGCCTGCCCAACCAGTGCGTCGCGTAGAACATCCGCAAGTGCGCCAGAAGGAAGACATTTGGCTACTGCCGCTACGGGCGCCGGCAGTTTGTCGAATGGCACGACCATTCCACCAAGTAATAGAAGCAGTAGATACAAGCCGTTCTGCGCAGCAAGATTGACCTCGGCTCGTAAACGTCCAGCTATGAAAAGACCAAGGCCAGCAAACGCGATACTTCCAGTTGCGACTGCGCCAATAGCAAGCAACCACTGGGCGTTGTCTGAATTCCAATCAAGTAGCAATGCCACCGGAATCAAAATGACGAGTTGCACAATCTGCATCAACAAAACTGTGACGATCTTGGCGGCCAGCCACCGTGGGCGACCAAGTGGTGTCACGCCAAGGCGTTTCAAAACTTTGTAACTACGCTCAAAGCCAGTTCCAATGCCCAGACTGACCATTGAACTACTCATAATCGCCAAAGCAATAATGCCTGGAGTCAAGAAATCCATGTGATCGTCAAAGCCAGTGGGCAACACATCGGTGGTTCCGAAGAACACCAGCAACATCACAGGGATGATGAGGGTTAACAGGAGTTGTTCGCCGTTACGCGCCAGAATCTGTAACTCGGCACGTAGTTGTGCCCGAAATGGACTTGAGGAAACTTTCATGATTCTCCTCCGGTCAACTTCTTAAAGACGTCTTCAAGACTGGCCATGCCAGTGCGCAGTTCAACCACATCAATGCCACGTTCAGATAGCCAGACAGCAAGCGCAGCGATGAGTCCTTGTGGTGCATCTTCAATGCTGTAATCGCACGGTGCGTCTTCAATGAGCCAACCTGCGAGATTGTCGGGCATATCGTCAAGAATGAGTGGGCGCACGGTCCGGAGGCGAACGGTACGTCGAGCCTTGCGAACATCATCAAGAGTTCCTTCAACTAAGACTTTGCCTTTGTCAAAAATGACGACTCGATCGCAAATCTTTTCAGCCTCATCAAGTTCGTGGGTCGCCAAAATGACAGTGACTCCTTGGTCGGCGAGGCGACGGATGATGTCACGAATGGTCGAGCGACCGTTGACGTCGACACCACTGGTGGGCTCGTCCAGAAAGATGATTCGGGGCTGTGAAGCGAGCGCCAAGGCGAGGGACAGGCGCTGCTTTTCACCACCCGATAGGCGACGCCACGAAGTCTTTTGCCTCTCGGTTAGGCCGACCAGATCAATGAGTTCTTGGGGGTTGGCGTATTGGGTTTTGCCACTGCCGTACAACCCGCAGTATTGCCGAACGACATCGATCGGGCGAGCACTCGGGTAAATGCCGCCCTCTTGAAGCATGACGCCCATTTCGTTCGCCAAAGCTCGGTGGTCTTTGGTGGGGTCGAGTCCAAGAACCCTGACATGGCCCGATGATGCTCGCCGAAGGCCTTCGCATACCTCAATCGTGCTGGTTTTCCCAGCGCCATTTGGACCGAGAACAGCAGTGACCTGTCCCGCGTGGGCCGAAAATGAGACAGCGTCAACAGCGACCAGGTCGCCGTACCGCACCGAGAGATGATCGACCACCAAAGTGGGTTCGTCGCGGTTGATTCGAGAGAACGACGGGACGTCTACAGACACACCTTTGACTTTAGTCGTAGGGGCGGGCAACACTCGTCGGGATAACCTGAGGATTCTGTGATTGATGTCCGTTTACTTCGCAATGATCCGCATGTGGTGAAGGCTGCTCTCGCTCGACGGGGTAAGCCAGAACTGCTCGTCCAACTTGATACTGCCATCAGTCTTGACGAACAGGTTCGAGATATCACAGCCCGTCGTGACACGATTCGTGCTCGGGTGAACGAACTATCAAAGTTGGTCGGCACCGCTCGTCGCAATGGTGACAACGATGAAGCAGAAAAACTCCAAGCCGAAAGTCGTTCACTTGGTGACGATGAAAAGTCGTTGGCCGAATCGTTTGAAACTGCGCAAAGTCAATTGCGTGATGTCATGTTGCGTCTACCAAACTTGCCGCACCCAGATGCCCCCGATGGCGCAAGCGATCACGACAATCCATTAGTGATTGGCCCAAATCAAATGCCGGCAAGTTTCACCGAGCATCAGCGAATGCCTCATTGGGAAATCGCTGATGAACTTGGCATTCTTGATAACGAACGTGCCGTGAAATTAAGTGGCGCAATGTTCACCATGCAACGCGGCCCTGGCGCGATGTTGTCGCGAGCCCTCTGTCAGTACGCGCTTGACATGAACGCTGATGCGTTTGAAGAAATTCGTCCGCCATCTTTGGTCACAACTGCAACTCTCACGGCAACCGGACAACTCCCAAAGTTTGCCGAAGACGCGTATGCCATCGAACGTGATGACTTGTGGTGTATTCCAACTGCTGAGGCGCCTTTAACTTCGATGTACGCCGGTGAAGTGTTGGATGAGACACAGTTACCACTTCGACTGATGGCGTATTCATCGTGTTATCGCCGCGAAGCTGGTTCGGCCGGTCGTGATACGCGCGGAATGTTGCGAGCTCACGAATTTGACAAGGTCGAAATTTTTGCTCTGAGCACACCTGAAACTGCTGACGAGTTGTTGATTGAATTGCGTGATCGTGCCGAGCGATTGATTGCTGGTTTGGGATTGCCATACCGCATCATTGAAATTTGCACCGGTGACATGGGCCAAAGTCATCACCGTAGTTTTGATATTGAGGTCTATGCACCTGGTTGCGATAACTGGCTCGAAGTATCTTCGGTGTCGTGGTTCAGTGATTATCAAGGTCGGCGTGCTGACATTCGCTATCGCAAAGCCGGCGAAAAAGGCACACATATCGCCAACACACTCAACGGTTCGGCACTCGCCGTTCCTCGTGTATGGGCGGCAATCATGGAGAACTTCCGTCAAGCTGATGGCAGTGTGGTCATTCCAGATGTTCTTCGTCCATATATGCGCGGGCTAGAACGAATTAGTCCGAAAAGCTGATTTCGATGAACCTGCGTGATCGTCGTATCCAATACGAAACCGCAGGATTAGATCTTGGTGATCTTGATGAGTCACCGATTCAACAATGGCATGCGTGGTACATCGAAGCAGCAGAGGCCGAACTACCTGAACCAAACGCCATGGCTATCAGCACAATTGATGCCGAAGGTATGCCGGACTCGCGCATTGTTTTAGTTCGTGGCCTTGATGATGATGGTCTCACTTTTTTTGGGAATTACAACAGTGCAAAGGGTCAACAACTCGACGCCAACCCCGTAGCGAGTGCAGTATTCCCTTGGATTGGTTTGCATCGACAAGTGCGAGTACGTGGCACTGTTGAAATGTTGCCGCGTCACGAAAGCGACGCCTATTTTGCGTCTCGCCCACGTGACAGCCAATTAGGTGCTTGGGCTTCTCCGCAAAGTGAAGTTATTAATGGTCGCGAAGTGCTCAACGAGCGTCATGCTGAGTTCGCTGAGAAATTTGCTGGCAAAGAAGTACTACGCCCACCGCATTGGGGTGGTTGGTTGCTCGTGCCTGAAGTTTTTGAATTTTGGCAGGGGCGCCCGAATCGTTTGCACGATCGTTTTCGTTATCGACGTGATGATGCAACCCAAGATTGGGTCATTGAACGCTTAGCTCCGTAATCACGTCGTGTGCCACGTAGTGACTGCACTAACTAATCCGTTGATGAGGGATTCGGTATGTGGCGGTAAGGCTGGTCCTTCCCAATCCCAAAACAGGGGAGTCGTGCCGCGGACGCGAGGCGGTAATTCGATTTGCACGCCCGTGCCTGGAGGCAAATTGACGGGATTGCGTGGATGCAAACCTCGAAGTTCTTTAGGAATCTCATCAATGTCGGTGATGACTTTGTATGCCGGTAAATGCGTACGTAAATGTGACCCGACGTGTTGAGCGAAATTTCGATGTTGGCCGCCCAACAACAACGACGAGTAGTAACCCTGACGACCAAATCCATGAATCGTGATCACGGTGTGGACGTGTTCAATGAACCTTGTGAGTCGCGTTGAAGATTCGGGTGAAACTTCAATAGATGGAATGTGGCGTTCCATGCCCTTGGGTTGATGGACGCCGTAATAACTCGTGCCACTTCGTTCGGCAGCCTGCATAGCGATGATTTCGGTCATTTCTTCGAGACCTCCGCCGTGATACGCCATAAAGCCGATGCGTTGTTGGGGTGGAAGTTCATGGCCACGCAAGGTAACGACTTCTTCAACCTCTGGATGCTCAATCAGTTCCTTAAACATCGGCGATCACGAGTTTTGTGTCACTTCACGTCGTCGAGATACAACGGTATAGGTGAGGGCAAGGCTGACAATGACCGCAAAGATAATGGCGAGGACGAGACGGTTGTCGTCAATGTATTGAGCGATTCGTTCTTGCCAATTCAACACACGACCTGTGAGATTGTCATCGTATTTATTGCGAATGTCATTGAACCAATACCAAGTGAGATAGAGCCCCGAGAGAATCATGACGATCGCTGAAGCGACTTCAACATATTTCATTCCAGTTCGAAGTGACTTCAGAAGTCCACCTTGAGCCAATGCAAGCGTGACTGTCAAGGTAGTGATGAGCAATGACATCGCGACACCATATAGAACAACAGCGATGATTCCTTGGAAGAAACCATCGGTGTCAATTGTGCCTAGAACTGTTGCTGAGAATGGTCCAAGAGTGCAACCGATTGAGGCAATCGCGTACGCCACACCAAAGACATACATTGACACAACAGTTTGATCTCGTTTGCCGGTTTCAAGTTTGGGTGTTGAAAATGGGAGTCGATAACCGAACAACATGGCAATACCCAAAATGACTAGTGCGATGCCAATCAGAAGCGCAACATACTTGGCGTTCTGATTTAACCAATCGGTGAACAGACGACTGATACCACCAACGATCATGAAGACAGTCATGAATCCAGTTGAAAGCGCCGCACTCACCAAGAGCGCGCGACGAACGGTGGCACGTTGAGTACCAGGTCGGCCACTTACTCCGAGAAAGTACATGAGATAGGTCGGAAGTAAAACAAACCCGCAAGGATTGACAGCCGCCAGCAATCCACTACCGAAGCTCAGCCAGAGACGATCGGAGCTGGCAATCACTGCACACCTAATTCTTTGAGTGCGGCAGTGATGTCATCGGCAGTAAGTTCGCCCGCTATTTGTTTGATGATTGTTCCAGCGGCATTGACGAAGAAAGTCGTAGGAAATGTCGAGACGCCGTTTGCTACGACGGATTCGCCATTGGGATCGCGCAGAATTTTGTATGTGACACCGATGTCTTCAACAAACGACGACGCAATTTCTGGCGAATCTTGAGTGTTGATACCGACAAAATTCACTTGTGTTCCATATTGTGCAAATGCTGCTTGAAGGGCGGGCATCTCACGTTTACACGGTTGGCAATTTGAAAACCAGTAATTGATCAACGCTGGCTTTCCATCAGTAAACAGAGTTGATGTATTCACCGACCCATCGTTGAGATCTTGAACATCGGCATTTTTTAGTTGCTTTCCAACAACAGGCGCATTGGTGCCAATTCCTGGTTCTTGGTACACGCCAGGTTGATCAAGCACGACATCAGTCTTGTTCGAGTCTTGTTGAAGTGATCCGATAATCACGATTGCGCAGGCCGACGCAGTGACCGCGGCGATTGCGGCAATAACAAAAGGATTCAGTCGTCGTAGTGAATCCTTCATTGCCACAGGTTCAGGTTAGTTGCCAGCCATCTGATCGGGACTGCGGCAATTCGGGGCTGAAGTTGTAGTGGGTCAGGGATGCCCGGCCGCAGTTTGGGGGGATACTGCGGCCGGGATCTCCCGGTGCAGTGATGGGGTCGTCAAGCGTTGCCCACCACCGAGATGTACATGGAATTTTGAGCGATGAAATCAGGCGACTCGAATAGCTACCTCGTAACTCTTCTGTTCACTAACGCTCGTGATACTGCGAATTGTGCGATCTTCGTCAATGACCAAAATCGGCTTGGGCAATACCGAGGGTCGGCCACGCGGTCGTCGGTCAACAACGATGCGTCCGTTTTCGATGAGCTCACCTCCCCACACACCCCACGGTTCTTCACGTTCAAGCGCACCGTCAAGACATGAGGTAGACATTGCGCACCGGGCACAAATTGCCTTGGCGCGCGCGATGTCGATGTTCTCGTCGCTGAAGAAGAGGGGAGTCAATGTGCCGTTGCCATCGGCGCAGCGGGCCGTTTGCTTCACTGGGGCAAGGGCAACGAACTCTTTAATTTCGACGATTTCAAGGTCGAGGGGGGCTTCCAGGATCATGGTCATGTTGTTCTCAATTTCTCTGTTTTGTTGGTGGGCTGGCTGGGTTGGGTGTGATGGTGGGCGGGTTGGATTGGGTCGGGAAAACGAAAAAGGCCGCTGGGATTTCCCAGCGGCCTCAGTGAGGATTCTCGACGTTGGTGGTGACCTACGTGAGTGACTCCCTGAGCCGCTGGGGTGAACGCTTGGTATTCACCGCTGCGAAGCCGGCTGCCATATAGGCAGTTTTGGCGGCTGCATGCTTCGTACCTGCGTGCTTCACGGCAAACGTGTTAACAGGCGCGAAGGAGAACACTGGCCATGAGATCTTGGCGATCAACGGGGTGCTCTGGAGAGACATAACGCTTCTTAGGCAATCACTTTGAAATGACAATGTCAACTGAATTAAACGAACACGGCTTCACGAGGCAGGATTGAGCGACCGTGAATAACTCCATAAGGTCAATACTAAAAGGACAATTCCCCCTGCTAGGAGGGCGATTCCGCTAGCTCCGAGGACCGCATTTTGACGGTGGTGAGCCTGGCCAGAAATTTTTTCATCACCATGCAAAATAATGAAGAATCCCAGCCCCATCAGTCCGAAGATTGCGACCGACACTGAACTCATCAGGCGGAGTCGCTTCATGGTGATCACATCGATATCGGATAGGTCGGGGTCGGGAATTGCAGTCATATCTTTCAGAGACTGATCCCCACGAAATCTCACAATTTTTGGATGTATCAGACCGATTTGTTCAGAAGTTGTTTGCCTACTAGAGCAATGAACTTTGCTCTCCCGAAAGTTGGGCTTGGGAAACTTTCTCTACGTGAATACCACTTTGATCGAGAGATTTGATCCCCCGTTGGTTACGCAAACGTCGGTCAAGCAAACAGTGTTCAAGCGACCATTGATCAAACGAATTGATCCCACGGCACTTCCAATCATGGCCATGTCAGGTGTTTCATTGATCGGTACTGCATGCACGCCGTTGTTGTTGGGACATCCATTGGCGTTGATGTTGTTGAGTCCTCGAATCATCTTCATGGGAATGGCAGCCGGCAAGATGTCGCTCGTTCCCTTTGTTCTTTTGGCTTCTTTGCGCCTGTCAATGACCGATCCATTTCATTTTCTTATTGGACGCCGCCATGGACCCAAGCACATGGTGAAGCTTGGTCGAATCGGACGATGGATGGCCAAACCAGGTGCGCACCATAAAACTGTGGCAATAGGACTTCTGGCATTGCGCCCGATTGGACGCCATCTGATGTGGGCAGGAGCACAAAGCGTTCGAGTTCGTTGGGTAGTCGCGATCGACATCGTGAGCACCATTGTGTATTGCATCATTGTGCATAAAACGGCGTCAACCATTTAGAAATTCAGCCGACAGTCAACCTAAAGATCGCTTCATCCCACAGAGTGCTATGCGAGATTTGCCAAATCGGGGCTGGGGCAACCTTTAAGGATGCCACTGAATGTTCTAGTGCGCTGTGAACCATTGATTCATCAACCAACTTCTTGATATTGCTGATTGCTAATACCGCGTACGAACGAATGAGCAAATTCTCATCTTCGAATAATTGAAAGAGTTGTTGCATCGCATCATCAATGGTTGCCGAACCGCATCCTTCAAGTTGCTCCATCAAAATATCGGTGACATCGCCACCGAAATCATGAACATTTCTGGGCCACACTTGACCGTCAAGAATATTGCGGACATCCAACATTATGAAGAACATTTCTCCATGCGGGCGCAAAATTCAATCTCGGCGCTTTTGGTCACAGCGTGATTCTAAGTGCTCGGCATCTCACGAATTGTGAACCACAAGTACGGTTTAACCATGAGCGAAATCACTTTGCTAGCAAATGCCGCAAGCACACTATTTATGGTTGGGCTCATTTGGTTTGTCCAACGCGTCCATTATCCATTGCTCAGTCATGTGGACGTTGACCAACAGATCTCTGTCGGTGCCGAACACCAACGTCGGACAGGTAAAGTAGTGGGGCTACCGATGGCGATTGAAGGTGTGAGTACTTTACTGCTGCTTATTGATCGACCCGATCAAGTTGCGTGGGGGTTGCCGTGGATCGGTGCGATTCTCTTGGCCGTTTCGTTGGGGTCAATGGTTTTCTTTTCGGTTCCATTGCATCAAAAAATGGTGAGTCAACCAAATGCCGAGATTGGCAGAAAACTCGTTGCGACCAATTGGCCTCGAACCATTTCGTGGACACTTCGCGGGGCGGTATGCCTGGCGATGTGTGCCCAAGTGATGAAATAAAAGCTCAGACCAAATCAGTTGCTGGTGCAGTGAATTGCGACTGATACAACCGGTAATACGCGCCATGGGCCGCAAGTAACGCTTCGTGCGAACCTTGTTCAACGATTGCGCCATTCTCCATCACCAAAATGATGTCAGCATCTTGAATCGTCGAAAGACGATGGGCGATCACAAAACTTGTACGTTCGTGACGAAGCGCATTCATAGCCTTTTGAATCAGAACTTCGGTACGTGTATCAACCGAACTTGTGGCTTCATCCAAAATCAATATGGCCGGATCTGCAAGGAAAGCTCGGGCAATCGTTAACAACTGTTTTTCACCAGCGCTCACTGCTCCCGATTCACCAGTCAAAATCGTGTCGTAGCCATCAGGAAGTGTGTGAACAAACCGGTCGACAAAAGTTGCTTTCGCCGCGGCGCGGATTTGTTCTTCGGAAGCACTTGGATTTCCGTAGGCGATGTTCTCTCGTATCGTGCCGTTGAAGAGCCACGTGTCTTGAAGAACCATTCCGATTTTCGAACGTAATTCTTGACGAGGCATTTCTGCGATGTTGCGACCGTCTAAAACGATGTGACCACTATTCAACTCGTAGAACCTCATAATCAAGTTCACAAGAGTTGTCTTACCAGCACCAGTGGGACCAACGATGGCCACGGTTGTCCCAGGTTTAGCTACAAATGAAAGATCGGTGATCAGTGACTTTTCGGGATCATAAGAGAAAGTCACTTTGTCAAACTCAACTCGACCAATGGTTGGCGAATCATCAATTGTTCCAATATCGGGTGACTGTTCTTCGGCATCCAGCAATTCAAAGACTCGTTCGGCTGATGCCACACCTGATTGCAAAACATTGGCCATTGAAGCGGCCTGCGTCATGGGCTGAGTGAATTGGCGTGAGTACTGCACAAAGGCTTGTACATCACCAAGGCTCATAGATCCAGATGCCACCCGCAGTCCACCGACGACAGCGATCGCGACGTAATTGAGATTGCCCAAGAACATAGTTGCTGGTTGAATCGCTCCTGACATGAACTGAGCTGAATTGGCAGATTCAAAGAGTTCATCGTTGAGAACTTTGAAGCGCTCTTCAACTTCTTGTTGACGTCCGAAGACTTTGACAATTGCATGGCCGGTAAACGCCTCTTCAACTAAGCCGTTGAGTTGACCTGTGTAACGCCACTGTGAGATGAACTTTGCTCGTGATCGCTTGGCTATTTGCGACATAGTGAACAAACTCAGTGGTATTACTGTGAGCGCAATCAGTGCAAGTAAGACCGAAACGGTGAACATCATGATGACGACACCGACGATTGTGAGTACTGATAGAACGAGTTGACTCAGCGACTGCTGCAGGCTTTGTGCAATATTGTCAATGTCATTGGTGACGCGACTTAAAAGATCACCGCGTGAATGCTTGTCGATGTAACTCAGTGGTAGTCGATGAATCTTGGCTTCAACATCACGCCGCATTTTGAACATTGTTCGCTGAACAACGCCAGCCAGTAAAAATGACTGTCCATAAGCGAGCACATACGAAAGTAAGTAGACACCAATAGCGAGTTCGAGTGTGCGGTGTAGGCGACCAAAATCGATACCGGTCGCGCCGTCGCGATGCAGTAAGCCATTGAAAATGATGTCGGTGCCATGACCAAGAATTCGTGGTCCAGAAACGATGAGGGCGACGCTGCTGACTGCCATGAGCAAAATCAAAAGGACTAACCAGGTTTCGCGACCCATTCGACGCGCAAGTCGTTTGGCGGTGAGGCCGAAATTCTTGGACTTCTCCGCCGGCACACCAACGGTGTTCATACGTCCCGTACGTAACTCAGCAACATTTCCGACGGGTGCTCTATTTTCAGTCTGTGCATTCTTCGGAGTTTCTGAGCTCATGAGTTGTCACCTTCTTGCGTTGCCTGAGAGGCAACGATTTCTTGGTAAGTTGCACACGATTGACTGAGATGTTCGTGGGTGCCGAGTCCGACTATCTGACCATCTTCAAGGACCATGATTTGATTGGCATGTCGAATGGTCGAAATACGCTGACCAACAATGACAGTGACCGAACTTGCAACTTGAGGAACGAGAGCAGCCCGCAAATTCGCATCTGTCACTAAGTCAAGTGCCGAAAATGAGTCGTCAAAAATATAGATATCCGGTTTTCGGATCAGTGCTCGGGCGATCGCCAAGCGTTGCCGTTGTCCACCCGAAACATTGCTTCCACCTTGAGCGATTGTTGATTCAAGAGCACTAGGCATTTCACGAACAAAAGCTTCTGCTTGAGAGATCGCCAACGCATTCCACATTTCTTCGTCAGTGGCGTCTGCTTTTCCGTAGCGAAGGTTGCTCGCAATCGATCCAGAGAAAAGGTATGGCTTCTGCGGCACTAAACCGATTCGAGTCCATAATTCAGCGGGGGCTATTTGACGAATATTCACGTCATTGATAAGTACATCTCCGTCGGTCGAGTCAATCAACCGAGCGATGAGGTTGACCAAGGTTGTTTTACCTGAGCCTGTACTTCCGATGATCGCAAGAGTTTCTCCAGAAGTGACTTTGAAGGAGATGTTGTGCAACACGGGTTGCGCTGCTCCTGGGTAGCGGAATTCAACGTTGCGCATTTCTAGTGATGTGCGGGTTGAAGTAATCCGAGTTGGGGTGTCAGAGATACCGACCGAGGACGGAGTGTCTAAGACTTCTTGAATTCGCTCGGCGCTCACTGACGCACGCGGCCAGAGCGCAGCCATGAATGTTGCCATCATGACTGACATCAGAATCTGAGAGAGATATGTGAGAAAGGCAACCATGGCACCAAGGTTCATCTTGCCTTCAGAAATTCTGGTCGATCCAAACCAGACGACTGCGACACATGAAAGATTGACGACAACTGTTGCAGTCGGGAACATCAGGCTCATCAGTCGGCCACCGCGAAGTGCTGTCTCAGTAACTTGGCTATTACCGGCGCGAAAACGTTCAATCTCTTCTGGTTCACGGACAAATGCTCGGACGACTCGAATCCCTGAAAGCTGTTCACGGAGAACTTCATTGATGCGATCGATGCGTTGTTGCATGAGTCGGAAGGTGGGAACCATCTTCACAACAACAGTTCCAAGAATCGCCGCAACCAATGGAACAGAGACGACGATGATCCACGACAGAGCGACATCTTGTTTGAGAGCCAGAATTAAACCACCAATCGCCGTGAAGGGTGCGGCCAACAAAAGAGTGCAGGTCATTAACACCAGCATTTGTACTTGAGTGACATCGTTAGTGATACGCGTGATCAGCGAAGGCGAACCAAAGTGGGCAACTTCACGCGCTGAAAAATTGTTGACTTGATGAAAAAGGTCCAAACGGGCATCGCGACCGAATCCCATCGCGGCGCGAGAACCAAAAAACACTGCCGCAACCGACATCACCACTTGGACCAGTGTGACAAGAAGCATCACAAGACCCATGCGCCAGATATAGCCCGTATCACCACGGGCGATTCCCTTATTGATGATGTCCGCGTTCAGGGTCGGTAGATACAGACCGGCGATTGATTGAATCGCTTGCAAAACCACAACGATGACCAACAAGTGTCGGTAGGGAACGAGCTTGTTTTTCAGCAATTTGGTCAACATCTCAACCTTGTACCGTACAACTAAATCGGTTCATGCCCCTAGTTGCCGAGCGCCTCAGGCGCTTCGTGGGTCAGAGGTATCCTTGCCCAATGGCTAAACGACTGATGATCCTCGCCGGATTTCTCGTCGTATCTGCCTGTGGCAGAGCCACTTCGGCTTCAGAAGAGACGACTACGACTTCAGTAGTCAGCACCACGACGTCAACATCGACAACATCGACAACGACGTCAACAACTTCGACAACGACCACAACGACGCTTGCCCCGATTCAAATCTCGGGAGAGTTCGCCGATGTGGCCATAGCTGCCGCATTAGGACCGCTACCCGAAAATTTCGCCCTTGGTGCAGTGGCTGCGAGTAAATCGCCCCTGTACGACAACGGCTGTCACGGCTCAACGGCCACAATCGATCCGATTATCTGTGAGTTCGGTGATCTTCAAAGTGACATCGTCATCGTTTTTACCGGCGATAGTCATGCCGCACAATGGTTTGGCGCTCTTGAAGTTGCCGCCCGTACCAACCACTGGAAATTGGTCTCCATGACCAAGTCATCGTGTCCAGTGGCTGATGTACCGACCTACCGACGTCGAGATGCGCTTCCTGATGGCGAAGAACTGTTGTATCCCGAGTGCGATGAGTTCCATACTCGAGCACATGCGGCGATTCGAGAGATGCAGCCCGATTTGGTGATATTCCCCGTTCTGTCGCGCTTTCATTTGGTGAACAACGGAGGTATCGCAGCCTTTAGCGCTGGACTCGGAAAGTCAATTTCGGCAGTAGCTGGAACAGGAACCAAAGTCTTGATTCTTGGAGAGACCCCTAAGACAAATGGTGAAGATATCCCTAGTTGCTTGGCGCGTCATAAGAATGACATTTCAAAGTGTGCAAATCCGCGGAGCAAAGCCGAGTTTCCTGAGCACATCAAATATTTTGAGGCTCTTGCGGTAGATCATTCAGCAACGTATGTGAATCCAGTTGATTGGTTTTGTACCGCAGATGTCTGCCCAGGCGAAATCGGTGGACGAATCGTTTATCGCGATTACAACCATATTTCAGATCAATTCGCGCGCTACCGTGCTCCTCAGATCGGTGAAGCGATCAAACTGGCATTAGCTGGACCCAACGCAACTTAAGTTTGTCTAGAGAAAGAGAACCAACATGAATTTTACGATGTACTCAACAAAGTGGTGTGGCTACTGTCAGCGACTCAAGCGCGACTTACGCGACGTCGGAATTGAATTTGAAGAAGTCGATATTGAACTCGTCCCCGGTGCTGCCGAACTGGTCGAAAAAGCAAACAACGGCAATCAGACAGTACCTACTGTCATTTTCAGCGATGGAACCGCAATGACGAACCCGTCACTCGCGAGTATCCGCGAACATATTGGTCGTTGATTAATACGGTGAAGAAAGTTTTGCTGGTTGAGAAGGCAGGGGGTCGCCTGCTCAACCAGCAAAGTTTTTAAGCGACTTCAAAACCAGATGAGAAGTATCCGGCTGTGTCAACAAGTATGTGGGCTTTACCGTAGACATAGATACAGATATTTCCGTCAGCTGACACTGGTGCAATCGCTGCGTTCGGAACCGTTTGACCATTAACGAAGTTCACGTTTGATGATTCGGGGCGAGTACCGCACGGGTATACCGTTACATATCCACCGACATCTGACGCTTCTCCGTCGACTGCCGTGATGTTTAGTCCGAGTGTTCCCACTCCAGAGTCGGGTAGTCCCTTATTGCCGAACACTCTGAGCGTGTAGGCCGTTCCAGTCCCATCAAAACTGCCGATCTTTTGGCTGCCACGGGTGTCAAGTAGACGTTCTGGTTTGGTCAGGGTTGTGAAATTCGTGAAATAGCCAAAGATGTCAACCAGTAGGTCGCCGCTTCCGTACACGTAGAAGCACAAGTCTCCTTCAGCCGATACCGGTGCGATGACCGCGTTCGGAAGTGTTTGACCACTCTTGAAGTTGAGGTTTGATGAGTTAGGTATTGCTCCGCATGGGTAAGCCGTGACGTAACCACCAACGTCTGGGGCAATGCCGTTGACGACAGTCAGGTTGAAGGCAACGGTTTGTAGACCCGATGAAGGTAGCCCCTTTTGGCCAGCTATGCGCAAACGATAAGCGGCACCAGTTCCGTCAAGAGTGCCAACTTTCTGTGCACCTCGAGTGTCAAGGAGTCGCTCGGGTTTAGGCAGAGGCGTAAAGCCTGTGACGAAGTAACCAGTGATGTCGGCCAAAATTTTTGCTTTTCCGAATACGTAGAAACACACCTTGCCATCATCGGAAAGCGGTGAGATAACAGAGTTCGGAACGATTTGACCGGTGACGAAGTTGAGGTTTGACGATTCGGGTCGAGTGCCACATGGATACACAGTTACGTAGCCACCGACATCGGCAGCCTCTGTGCTGACCACAGTGACGTTCAATGCAACGGCAACAAAACCGTTATTCGGAACACCCCGGCGACCAGCTACCTGAAGGCTCAGGGAATCGCCGCTGCCATCAAGTTCGCCAATGGGGTCAAGCGAACGAGTGTCCAGAATTCGTTCGGGCTTGTCAAGCGGAACGAATCCTTCAGCGTTAATGCTTGGCAGTTGAGTTGTTGTCGGGGCGACAGTTGTTGTTGTGGTTGTTGGCGCGACAGTTGTTGTCGTCGTTGTGGTTGTTGGCGCAACAGTTGTTGTTGTCGGGGCGACAGTTGTCGTCGTGGTTGTCGGGGCGACAGTTGTTGTTGTGGTTGTTGGCGCGACAGTTGTTGTTGTCGGGGCGACAGTTGTTGTTGTGGTTGTTGGCGCGACAGTTGTTGTTGTCGGGGCGACAGTTGTTGTTGTGGTTGTTGGCGCAACAGTTGTTGTTGTCGTCGTTGTGGTTGTTGGCGCAACAGTTGTCGTTGTCGTTGTCGTTGTCGGCGCGGCAGTCGTTGTCGGCGCTTGCGTCGTCGGAGTTGGTGCCTGCGTCGAGTTATTTGTCGCTGATAGTGGTCCGAAACTTGCGACGTCGTTATACGAACTGTCTTGAATGGCCGCGCTGTCGTTGTTGACACTTGGGTCGTTATAGGAGACGCTCACCGTATCGCCGCTACCAATTGCACTTGAGAAGACAATTTCAATCGACGATCCATTGACCCTGATTGAAGTTGCTGTTACCAACCCACCATTAACAAGCACGGTGAATGCACTAGTTGGCGCAGTGATCGGGGACAACGACTCGCTAAACGGAATAGTGATTGTTAAGCCGTCGGTGCTGACCGTTGGTGTTCCACTGCTAGTTGGTGCGGTTGAATCTATTGATGCACCTGACAGTGAGCCACTACCAGTTTCGGCGAGAACCGGTTGTGGACTTGATACTGCGGATCCACCAGTAACGCCGATTCCGATTTCACCAAATTGGTTGTCACCAAGGCATTGGATTGTTGTATTGAGCATGACGAAACAAATGAATTCTCGTCCAACACTGAGGGCTCGGACATTAGACATGACCTGTATCGGACTGGTTTTAATCGACCCAGTCGTACCCATTTGATTCCTGCTGTTGTTACCCCAGCACTTAACATCATTTGTCTTTAGAAGTGCACAAAATGTTTGGAAGTCTCCTGATATTGCTACTGCGTTGTTGATACCTACTGCTTGGGCTGTGGTGTATTTTCGAACCGACGTACCTACACCAACTGCACCAATATCGTTCAGACCCCAACATTTAATGGAACCGCCATTAACTCCTACATTAAAGAGACCACAAGCACCCGCATCTCCAACTGCCAAAGCCTCAATGCCGTTGGTAGATGAACCAGAGGGTTCGGGGTAACCACTGGCGTAGTTATCATCTCGGCCAGTTGCAAATTCGCCGTTTCGGTTATTGCCTAAACACGCTAATTGACCATTGCTAATGAAGCACATGTCTTGGTTGTTGCCATTGATTTGTTGAACGTTTTCAATTGGTTGTCGCGGTGTTGTGGGCAACCATGGAGCACCGTAGGTGGTTTGACAGGGAGAACTGTTGGGTAATTGGGATGCGTCGTAGTTGCACTTTTGCACCAGGAATGGATCAGTACCCCAATCGCTATGCCCTGAATAGTCGCCCCAGCAGTTGACATTTCCGGTGGCAAGCAAAGCACAGACCCCATATGTTCCTCCTGAAATACTGATAGCACCGGTGAGATCGGAAGTCCATGCACCACTACTTTTCACATAGACCGGATAGGCCGAGAAACTTGCTCCATTGAGCAAACTTGTTTTAATTCCGAGACCCCCATATGCAGCGAACCCCCAACATTTGACTTTGCCGGTATTCATCAGCGCACACGTATTGTTTTCGAGAGCAAGTACCGACACAGCTCCCGAGAGCGGTGTCGTCGGATTTTCTTTTGAATCCATCACTGTGACTGGGCGGTTACGTGTCGTCTGTGTTCCGTCGCCAAGGTATCCCCACGTATTGCCACCCCAACACTTCACACCACCAGAGATGTCGGCAGTGTTGACAATGACGCAAGCTTGTTGGGTTCCTGCAGAAATGAGCGACTGGGTGGCCTGTTCGGGTGTGCCTGAGGGAGCGTCACCACTGTCTGCAGACACCATTTTTGGCACGGCGGTGAAAAGTCCGGCGAGAATAAGCAAAACCACGCCGAGGCTAAAGCCGCGTCGAGCTAGCGATCGCAGCGATGGGGTGGGGTTTGAGGGAGTTGAAGTGGAGTAAGACACGATGCGCCTTTCGGTCAATGACGAGAACTATGTAGTAGTTCACTAAGTAGTCGTATACTACATAATTTGTTGTAATTGACTACATAATTGACCCAAAAATGGCGTTTCTTATCAGTATTGTTTGAAATGTGTCCTCTATAGATCATGAGTAGGCTTCAAAATGTGGGGACGAAAACTGGTAAAACTTGGTCCGCTCGGGTGAGTAGGGCCGAGGCGATCGAGCGCTTTTTAGAGGCGACAATCTCGTTGCTCTCAACAAAACCAATTTCCGATATTTCAGTCCAAGAGATCGCCGATACCGCTGGCCTCAATCACGGCTACGTGTTTCGCTACTTCGGAACTCGTCTCGATCTCTTTGAAGCAGTGACTGTTGAAATCGCAAAACGCGCTCGTGCCCAAATTGAGGCCGAGACTGAGAAGCGAAGGACGAAATCAGATGATTTTGTCTCGATGGACATGTCCCTCGTGGCTGTCGGGCAAGAACTCACAAAGCTACGTATGCGCGTCGTGATGTATCTCATTTCTTGTGGCGTAGACGCCAACAAGTTCGGGTACGAATCAAAACAGAACATTTTGCTTTTTGCTGAATACTGCGAATCGCTCGGAATGTCTCGTCGTATGGCCGAAGCAATGGCAGTGCGATCAAGCGCACTGATTTTCACCAATAACTTCATGTCTGGTGCTTTTGGGCTGACTGAACAAGACATACAAGACGGATTGACGCTGAGTTTCAATGAAATAGCCAGAGCTAAAAAAACTCAAAAAGAACTTGGCTGGGACGAATAGCCCTAACGCCCAGCGGTATTCGGATACGTTCTTCGTTGACCGGTGTTGCGCGAAATCAATACTGGATTCTCGGCGAGTAACCCCCGCTTGCGTAATTCGGGCATGACGCCTTCACCCACCCAGTAAGCCTCTTCGATATGTGGGTGGCCTGACAGGATGAACTCGTCGATACCGAGTGAGTGATATTCCTCAATGCGATCAGCCACTTCGGAGTGATTACCCACAAGTGCAGTCGCGGCTCCGCTGCGTACAAGCCCGTAACCAGCCCACAAGTTTGGTGCAATCACTAGGTTTTCTTTCGAGCCTTTGTGTAGTGAGGCCATACGTTGTTGACCCACAGATGTCGTGCGGGCAAATTGATCTTGCGACTCGGCCATGCGATTGTCATCGACGAGATCAAGAAATCGTTGCGTTTCTTTCCATGCATCATCGGCATGATCACGGGTGATGGTGTGTAGACGAATGCCGAACGTAAGCGTTCGACCTTGATCGGCTGCAAGCTGTCGCATACGTGCAATGCGCGGAGCAATCATCGAAGGTGGTTCGCCCCACATCAAATACACATCAACATGCTTTGCCGCAATTTCTTCAGCGGCTGATGATGCGCCACCGAAATACAACTTCGGTTGTGGATCGGGGGCTTGACTCACCGTCGCGCCAGCAACCTTGAAATGATCGCCCGCAAAATCAAAGGGCTGACCTGATAGCGCGCCTCGAAGAACTGTCATGAACTCATCAGTGCGGGCGTAACGCTGATCGTGATCAAGCCAATCACCAAACCGCTGTTGTTCGTCATCGTCTCCGCCCGTCACAACATTAAGTAGTAAGCGCCCGTCAGAGATTCGCTGAAATGTTGCCGCCTTTTGCGCAGCGAGTGTTGGCGTTAATGCATTGGGTCGAAATGCAACTAAGAATTTGAGTCGTTCAGTTTCGCGAATGAGAGTTGCGGTCATCAACCATGCATCTTCACAAGGAGTCCCAGTAGGCGTAAGAACTCCGTCGAACCCAAGTTGGTCGGCGGCCTGTGCAACTTGAGCGATGTACTCAAGAGTGGGTGGACGAAAATGTCCATCGGGACCAAAAGGTGTCACTGTTCGACTATCGCCAGACGTGGGAAGAAACCAATGCAGTTTGAGACTCATGACATTCCTCTGATGAACCGATTATTGAATATGGCGTTCGAGCCATTCATCCATGTCGCGATTGGCTTGGCGTGACACTGCGGTGAAGTCGCCGAAAGTATCAAAGGCGTGGGGAGCACCCGGGTAAACATGTAATTCAGTTTTGACGCCAGCATGCCGAAGGCGAACTGCGTAATCAATGTCTTCATCAGAGAATCCATCAAGTGCACCGACTGCAATCAAAGTAGGTGGAAGCCCAACAAGGTTGGTTGCACGTGAAGCGGCTGCATATGGTTCAACATCTGCAGTTCCCTTTTTTGCACCAAGGTATGCAGTCCATCCAAAGGTGTTGGCTGAACGCGACCAAATGGGATCAGACCATGTGCTTGAAACTGTGATTTGTCGGTCATCAATCATTGGATAGATCAACAGTTGAAACGCCACTGAGTATTCGCCACGATCTCGGGCGAGTAGTGCAAGTCCTGCGGCAAGTCCGGCACCGGCACTTGCGCCACCAATACCGAGACGGTTTGTATCAATGCCAAGTACGCCTGCTTGTGCAATGACCCAAGCCAAACCCGCGTAGCAATCTTCGAGTGGAGTTGGGTACGGATGCTCTGGGGCTAACCGATAATCAACCGAAACTCCAACGATGCCGTATGTGTTGCACCAACTATCGAAACGTGCGTCGTCCATCTTGTTGTCGCCAATGACAAGACCGCCACCATGCATCCAGTACACGCAGGGCCGACTACCCGTGATGTTCTTTGGTCGATGAACTCGAACAGTGACACCATCGCGGCCAGGTACCGGATAATCAGTTCGCTCAACTGAGTCAGACAATGGTGGCGGGGGAGTCGCTCCAAACATGGCTCGAATCTCAACCACCGATTCGTTGGTGAGAGAACCAAGTGCTGCGCCAATGTCGACTGGTGACGCTGCCAAGAGTGCGGAGATCTCGGGATCGAGGAGCGGGCGAATATCAAGAAGTTGAGCCATGTTTGATATTGCCACATCGCTCAACGGCAGGTTCACACGAGAAGGTCGGCCAACTTTTGGTGGCTGACCTCGCAGTATGGGTGACCGTTTTTGGGGTTGGGTCAACTAACCTGTGACTCGGTCGTTTGAGTGTTTGGTATGGATTCCATACAGAGTTCTCAAACGCCCCTGCGCCTTTAGCTCAGTCGGTAGAGCATCGGACTTTTAATCCGTTGGTCGAGGGTTCGAGCCCCTCAGGGCGCACTCATCCGTCAGGTCAGATCGGTATAGGGGTTGTACGCAACTTCCCACAGGTGGCCATCGGGATCGGCGAAATATCCGGAGTAACCGCCCCAAAATACGTCCTGCGGTTGCTTGACGAGTTTGGCCCCAGCAGCGAGAGCCTCGGCCATCACCCGATCGACACCGTCTTTGGTGGGTTCGTTGTGAGCCAGGGTGACCCCGCGAAAGTCGGTGGTTGCGACGGCGGTATCGACGACGCCAGCATCTTTGGCTAACTCGGACTTCGGGAACAGTTCAAGCCAGGTGCCTTCCATATTGAAGAAAACCACGCCCTGAGCAGGGTCAAAATTGTGGGTCTTGAGTCCGAGTTCTTCATAGAAAAGGCGTGACCTTTCGAGGTCGCTGACTCCGAGGCAGATGATGCTGATTTTGGACTTCATTGAAGTCACGGTAGTCAAGGTGGTAGAGCATTGTTGAGAGTGCGAGACTAGAAATATGAGCGACTATCAAAACATCGTTGTCACGCGTGATGGTGCGATTACCACTCTCACATTGAATCGTCCCGACAAACGCAATTCACTATCGCTTGAAACCATGCTGGAAATTACTCGAGCTCTGCAAGAAATCGGCATCAGTGATGCTGACGGAGTCATCATCGCAGCGAATGGCCCCGTCTTTTCCGCCGGTCACAACTTTGCCGATATGGCTGGAGCCGATAGCGACGAGACCCGACATATTTTTGAAATCTGCACCGACATGATGGACACGTTGCAAGCGATCCCTCAGCCAGTCATTGCCAAAGTGCACGCACTTGCCACCGCTGCAGGATGTCAATTAGTTGCGACATGTGATCTAGCAATTGCGGCCGAGTCAGCAGCCTTTGCGATTCCCGGAGGCAAGGGTGGATTGTTCTGTCACACGCCGTTGGTGGCAGTGGCCCGCAACTTAAGTCGTAAGCGTGCCTTAGAAATGGCGATGACTGGCGACGCCATTGATGCACAGACTGCCGCCGATTGGGGTCTCATCAATCGAGCAGTTCCTGACGATGAACTTGATGCTGCTGTTTTTGACTTGATCACTCGCGCAACTCGCGGATCAGTTTTATCCAAGGCGATTGGCAAACAAACGTTTTACGATCAAATCAACATGGCGCAAGATCAGGCCTACGACTATGCGATTGATGTCATGGCCGATGCAGCTGCCGCACCAGATGCCCAAGAAGGAATTGATGCATTTTTGAATAAGCGTTCTGCAGTGTTTACGCAACGACCGAATCGAGACTGAGATGACAACGACAACTTTCCTCGTACCAGGTATGACATGTGGGCATTGCACAAGTGCAGTGACTGATGAATTATCGAAGATCAATGGAGTAACAAAGGTTGATGTTGATCTCGAAAGCAAAAAGGTGAAAATCGAATCCGATGTTGCGGTTGACTGGCAAATCATTGTTGACGCCATTGACGAAGCAGGATTTGAAGCCGTTGTCAGTTAACGAGCCTGTTGTCCTAGCGGTTACTGGCATGACGTGTGCTGCGTGTGCAGCGCGCATTGAAAAGAAACTCAACAAGATTGATGGTGTGAGTGCAACTGTCAATTACGCCACTTCAAAGGCAACAGTTTCAGGCGTTGGTACCGCAACCGAAGTTGCCACTTTTATCAAAACAATAGAAGACCTCGGTTACGGCGCGGTCGCTCCGAAAATCGAAGATGGTGAATCGACGGCAGAGATTGCGACCGAGGCACATCTCATTGACATTCGCCTTCGACTCATTGTGAGCGCCTTTTGTGCTGTGCCCGTGATGTTGATGTCAATGATTCGACCGTTGCAATTTGACGGTTGGCAGTGGGTTTCCCTGGTGCTTGCAATCCCGGTTGCTTTTTGGGGAGCTGCTCCGTTTCATCGATCGGCGTGGCGCAACGCACGACATGGTGCGACAAGGATGGACACTTTGGTTTCGCTTGGCGTGATTGCGGCGATGTCATGGAGTTTGTGGGCGTTGATATTCGGTAATGCCGGAGCCATCGGCATGAAGATGAACATGAGTTTGTTTCCTCGTTCTACCTCAATGGGAGACATGGCCCACGATGAGATCTATCTTGAAGTGGCCACAACACTTGTTGCATTTTTGTTAGCTGGGCGATATTTCGAAATTCGTTCGCGCCGACGAGCAGGTGCGGCACTGCGATCTTTGCTGAATCTTGGTTCAAAAGAAGCAACACTGTGGCGTGATGGTGTCGAAACACTCATTCCGATTGGTGCACTGGGAGTGGGCGAAATTTTTGTAGCGCGACCTGGCGAAACCATCGCCACCGACGGGATAGTGATTGACGGCCAAAGCGCAGTTGATCGCAGCATGGTGACTGGCGAGAGTATCCCTATTGAAATTTCAGTAGGAGACGCGGTTACTGGTGGCACTCTTAATGCAAATGGTCGTCTACTTGTTCGTGCCACTCGCATCGGTCGCGACACGGTTCTGTCGCAGATGGCGCGACTCGTTGAAAAAGCGCAAGATGGCAAAGCACCAATCCAACGACTTGCCGATCGGGTCAGTGCAGTTTTTGTGCCAATTGTGATGAGTCTGTCGCTGGCCACTTTGGTGACATGGCTAGTAGTGACGGGTGATACGCAACGAGCGTTTCAGGCGGCAGTATCTGTATTAGTTATTGCGTGCCCTTGTGCATTGGGGCTCGCGACACCCGTTGCACTCTTGGTCGGAACAAGTCGTGCAGCCCGTGAAGGCATCATCATTAAGGGTGCACATGTTCTTGAGGCGACACGCGGCATCGACACGATTGTGTTTGACAAGACTGGCACCCTGACTACCGGGATGATGACCCTGCAACATGTTGACGAAATTGTGCCCGAGTATTTATCGGCCGTCATGGCGGTGGAGATGCAAAGCGAACATCCCATTGCGCGGGCAGTAGTGAATGGTTTACGTGATCGTGGCGTTGTCTCGACTGCGCTGGTTGAAGAGTTTGTCAATATTCCAGGCGTGGGAGTGTCTGCGTTAGTGAACGGCCAGCTCATCATGATTGGTCGATCAACAACTCAGCATGATTCGGTTGTGACAGTTGTTGAAGCAATCGTTGACGGACGTGTAGTCGTTCGCTTTGATGTGAGCGATCAAATCAAGCCAACTGCAGCAGCGATAGTTGCCGAATTACGTACGCTTGGCGTGCGGCCCATGATTGTGTCTGGCGATGCAACTGGTCCAGTGCACGCCGTAGCCAAACAAGTCGGTATTGATGTCAGCGAAACGCGAAGCGATGTATTGCCTGCTGACAAGTTGCGCATAGTCAACGAATTGCAAGCAAGCGGTGCGAGTGTGGCCATGGTTGGTGATGGAGTAAACGACGCAGCAGCTTTAGTCGCGGCTGATCTCGGAATTGCCATGGGTACTGGAACCGATGCGGCGATGGAAGCCGGTGACTTAACAATCGTGAGTGGTGACTTGGCTGTTGTGCCAAAAGCACTTGCGTTAAGTCGGCGGACTCTCAGAATCATTCGGGCCAATTTGTTTTGGGCATTTGCTTACAACGTCGCTGCTTTACCGTTAGCCATTGCTGGGCTCATGAATCCAGTACTTGCGGGATTAGCAATGGCACTGTCGAGCGCCTTTGTCGTGGCGAACAGTTTGCGCCTACGTCGCTAATTATTTATCGCGCGGGCGAAGTGACACTTCTGACTCGCTAAATGTGCGGGCTGAACAATCGGCCATCTGCACGGGCGGAACAGTTTCGGTGACGATCAACGTTGCAATCGCTCGGAACGCATCGGCTGCTGGTCCGACGCCGGCGAGTGAAACTGGTTCACCAATATCTCCGCCTTCGGCCACTGACGACTCGATAGGCACCTGTCCTAAAAGCGGCGCACCAATTTCATCGGCAAGCGCTTGACCGCCGCCAGTTCCAAATAATGGATACGAGGTTCCGTGGTCGCATACAAATGCGCTCATGTTTTCGATGACGCCGGCGATTCGTAAATACGACCGGCGGGCCATGTCTGCGGCACGGATGGCAACTTTTTGCGCGCTCACGGCCGGTGTCGTGACGATGATCATGTCGGTACGAGGCAACATGCGCGACAGACCCATTTGCACGTCTCCTGTTCCGGGCGGCATGTCAATCAGCAAGTAGTCAAGTTCGCCCCAGGCAACATCGTTGAGGAATTGTTCGACGGCTTTGGTGAGCATGAGCCCACGCCACATCAGAGCAGTACTTTCGTTTTCGACTAGGAAGCCAGTCGAAACCACTTTGAGAAGACCCTTGCCCACGACGCGCTTATTGGGCTGAATCTTTGGTCGATCTGACACGGGATCATGTTCGGCCTCAAGGCGCTGATCTAGACCAAGCATGCGGGGCACCGAGAAACCCCAAATGTCAGCATCAAGCACGCCGACCGTGAAACCTTTGGCGGCGATTGACGCAGCAAGGTTGACAGTGACCGAGCTCTTGCCCACGCCACCTTTGCCCGAAGCAATAGCCAAGATCCGTGTCGTTGCCGGAATCGCCGTGTCTTTGGCATTTTCTTTGGCGTTCCACCGAGCCTTAGCCATCGTGGCCGAGCGCTCTTCGGCGTTCATCTCGCCCCACTCAATCTTGACGTGCGAGACGCCTGGGTGAGTGGCGACCCGAGACTCAATATCTTTCTTGATTTGGCCCCGCAATGGGCACCCGCCGATGGTCAGTTTGACGGCTACAACGACCTCGCCACGATCGGATACCTCGGCGCAATATGCCATACCGAGTTCAACAATGTCGCTGCCGAGTTCAGGGTCGATAACGGCCCGGAGCAGATTCGTGACCTCTTCAATGGAGGGAGGGACCCGCATGGTCGACATGGGTTCATGGTATCGGGATGACAAGTGCTGAGATCGCAGGTATTGTGTGACTACCGGTGAGTGACCATCGGTCGGGGAGACCCGCAGTACCCATTTCAGGAGAACCATCGTGATTACTCTTACCGACACCGCAGCAGTCAAGGTTAAGGAACTTCTTCAGGCCGAAGGTGCCGATGACATGGCGTTGCGCGTTGCTGTTCGTCCCGGCGGATGCAGTGGCTTCTCATACGAAATGTTTTTCGACAGCGACATCGCTGAAGATGATCAACAGGCCACTTATGGCGAATCAGTCAAAGTGGTTGTTGACCCAGCATCAGCTCAGTTGTTGCTCGGCGCGACTCTTGATTACAAAGATGGTTTGAACCAAGCTGGTTTCAACATCATCAACCCCAACGCAACCCGCTCATGCGGTTGCGGCCAGTCATTTAGCTGATTCGCGAACATTACGCGAGCACTTGACGAACTTCGTCTGGGTGCCAAACCCCTTCGAAGCGATGGGTAATTACGCCTGAATTGTCGGTGATCCAAATCACTGGTTCAAAAGTTAGGTTGAGCGCGTCAATCGTGGGCGTCGTTGTTGTCGCGGTTTCATCGGTGTACACATCAGCGTGAACAAAAATGACGTCACTGAAATCTTTTGCGAGAGCTACTAGGCCATCAAGAACTGGCGCGCATACTCCGGTCTGGCAATGTGCTGGAGTGCCAACGATGAAAACAACTCGCTTGCCAGTGGCCAATGCATCTGCGAGTGTGACTTCGTGAAACGGACACGGATCTGGAACGCGTGTGCAATATGGTTCGACACCGCGGTGGTCGCTGACGGTAGGAGTGTCAAGTTCAGGTAACGAATCTCCAGCATGGACTACCTCGAGATTTTTAGGATCACGAATTTGGAAAGCTGCGCCATCTGCCGGTCCGCCTTCAACAATGAGCGAGTACATCGCGATGTCTTGAACTTCGGTAATGAAAACCCAAAATGGGGCCGTACCTTCGCCCAGCCACAGACGTTCGGCAACAAGGCCTTCTTCAACAACCGTGTTGTCGAGATAATTCAAAACTTTGGCGTTGAGAGTTGCTGGACCTTTCATTAATAATCCGGCGTTGTCGGCGAGCGAAACGGGAAGGCGCACGCTGCCTGGGCCAAGTTGATCGGGAACCCAACGTTGCACGATCGCCATGTCTTTTGAAATTGGACCATCAAGAGGATTGCCAGATGCCGAACCACCACATGCGCTGACAAGACGAGAAAGTCCGATTGCTGAAACACCGACGGTGCCAACCTTGAGCAAGTTGCGGCGATTGCCAGTCCAAACATTTAAAGCCATGGTTAGACCGTACTTGTTGCAATGTTGGTGATGGACATCAAGTAAATGTGACAATGGAGTATGGCCAAAGTTTCCTTCACGCTCAACGGGACTACGGTTTCGGTTGATTCGCAAGGAACCTTGTTAACCGCATTACGCGATCATCTGCGAATTCCCTCAGTAAAAGATGGTTGCGCTCCTCAAGGCCAGTGTGGGTGCTGCACGGTGTGGGTTGATGGCGACCCACGAGTTTCGTGTGTAACGCCAGTTCAGCGAGTTGATGGACGCGTCGTCACGACAGTCGAAGGTCTAGACGCCGAGGTGCGTGAGGCGTGGGGCGAAGCGATGTGTGCCACTGGTGGAAGTCAATGCGGCTTTTGCACGCCCGGAATCATTATGCGTTTAGAGGCTGGCAAAGATCTATTGGCGCATATGTGTCGCTGCACCGGTTGGCAAACAATCAACGAGGCAGTACAAGTCCGCCGTGGCGAAGTCGTGTTACCACATTCTGAGACACGTGATCTTGTGTCTGCACAACAACGAGCCGCAATTGAAGGACGCGCGACACAAGACGTGGGTCCACATGTGGCACTAGGTGCGGGTGGGTTTGCGGACGACATTGCACCGGCTAACTCACTCGTCGCCGTTCCATCTATTGCGGGTGAATGGCTTGTTGGTGAAACAACGGCTGATGCGCGTCGTGCTGCGGCAACTGTGCAAGGTCGAAAATCAAGTGTCGGGCTGACGTACCCCATTAACTTACCTGTGGGCGCTTCGTCTTTGTTCGCACACACTTTGCAAACAACATGGGTTGAGCCGGCTTATCTTGAGCCCGACGCAGTGTGGTGTGAACCACTTGGTGAACCAGTGGGACCTTTGTTGAATGGCGGCGCCTTTGGAGGTAAGTCCATGACAAGTGTGCTCGCGCTTGAACTTCAAGAAGTAGCCCAACATTTAGCGAATGAACATCAATGTCCGGTGCGAGTCGTGTTGTCGCGAGAAGATGTCGTACGTCGATCACCCAAGCGCCCACCAATGGCATTGGCTGTTCGTCCAGATGGAACCGGTGAAGTTTGGGTCGCACGCACGTCGGGCCTTGCAGACATCATCGGTCGTTACGCACCTGATTGGCAAGTGTATGAAGTTGATGTTGATGGACCAGCGACATCCGTTGATGTTCGTGCTGCGGGTTGGGCCGAAATCGCGGTGATGAAATCTTCAGTGAGCCTCGAAACTGAGTGGGGTGATTATGTGGTTTCGCCCGAAGGAGCACAGGCCTGGGCACATGTTGACGATTCTGGGATTCATGTACGCGTGAAGTGTGGACAAGTTCTCGATGCAGTCGTGCTTCGCTCTTATTGCATTGGAGCCGCGCATATGGGTCTCGGTTGGGTGCGCAGTGAGGGTATTGCCGTCAACGAGAGTGGGGAACCTGTTGATTTAACGATTCGTTCGTTTGGTGTGATTCGTGCAGTAGATACTCCACTCATTGACATTGAAATTGTTGAGGGCGATGGTCCATCAATCAATGGAAGTGATGCGGTGTTTGCTGCGGTCGCTGCTGCTGCATGGCGTGCCGCTGAATTTCCGTCAACGTGGCCGTGTCAGCGTTAACTTAACCCCAAAACTTGGTGGCTGCGAAGAAGAGACTGTTGATCGCAAAAATTGCCGAGATCATGACCATGTAATTCTTGCGAAACATCTGGTGCATCTCGGTTCGAAGTTCAGCGACCTCAAGTCGCACGTCGGCGATGTCGCCTTTGAGTTCGGTTCGTACTGATGCAAGGCCGCCATTGAGGTCGGCGATGTCGCCTTTGAGTTCGGCACGGAGGTCGGCGATGTCGCCTTTGAGTTCGGTTCGTAATGATGCAAGGCCGCCATTGAGTGCAGCGATGTCGCCTTTGAGTTCGGAGCGTAAGTCGGCGATGTCACCTTTGAGTTCGCCTCTCAGTGATGTGATCTCGCCGCGTAGTGATGCAATGTCGCCTTTGAGTTCTGTGCGCACTCCTCTTATTTCAGTTCTCAGGTCATTATGAACCTCATTGAACTGAATCTTCAGGAGCGCACTATGAAGCTCGAGGTCGGTTTTTGTCGCGACATCTTCCCAAATGCTGGTTGGTAGAAGTGTCATGAGGGTGTCGGCCTCCTTTCGGCCAAATTTTTCGGTCGCAGCTAAATACAAGTCTTGTCGTTTGCTCTCGTCGATTGCCATTCTGATGCCTTTCAATTCTTCAGTCAACGAATTGTGGGAACAAGAACCCAAATGGCGGTGAGTCAACTGGCGATTTTGACAACTAACATTCGTGACATGGCAAAGACCTCTACACCCAAACCCCTCGGTCCGTATACCCCTGTCGTTCGCGCTGGCGACTGGGTCATTGTGTCGGGTCAACTCGGCATCAAAGATGGCGTTTTGGTTCCCGGCGGAGTTGCTGGTCAAACCACACAGGCCGTAAAGAATCTCAAGGAGCGTTTGAAGGAAGCCGGTGTCAGCATTCACGACATCGCCAAGACCTTGTGTTTCTTGACCGACATGGACACCTTTGCCACGTTCAACGAGGCCTACGTCGCCGGCTTTGATGGCGCCCGTCCGGCCCGCTCGACCATCGGCGTTGCTGCACTTCCATTTGGTGGAGCGGTTGAAATCGAAGCCTGGGCTTATAAGCCGCTCGCTCCGGCCAAGAAAGTTGTGGCCAAGAAGGCGCCAGCCAAAAAGGCACCAGCCAAGAAGACAGTGGCTAAAAAAGTCACGGCAAAGAAGTCGGCGCCGCGCCGCGCCAAGAAGTAGGTTTTGACCATGCCTGGTGCAGTGATTCTCATGCTCGTCCTCCTCGGATTTCCCGTCATCTTCGGTTTGTCAATGGCGGGTGTCGCAGCGTTGTTTGGTCATGTGCTGTGGAAAGATGGCGAAATTCGTAACGAGGGCAGCGAGCTGCTCGATCTCAACACCTGACTCTGTTGACCACGTCAGTTGTCGGCACAGGCTGACTCATGGTTGGGATGCACACACCCGACGCCGAAATGGCTCGTCTTGCCAGCAAAGCGCTTTTGTATTCGATTGATCGCATTCGTATCGACCCACCTCCGTTAGGTGCTCCGCGCCCCTACGAAGAATTGCTTGAAGCAGTTGGGCAAACAATCACCAAAGACGGAATTACTGGTGCTGAAGCATTACGACTTTTCACCGAGGTCCTCGCTCCGTCGTCAATTTCGGTGGACCATCCGAAATTCTTGTCGTTTGTTCCGGGTGCGCCGACCGAAGCTTCAATCATTTTCGACATGGTTGTTTCAGCCGCGAGTATCTATGCGGGTTCATGGCTCGAAGGTGCGGGCGCTGTCTTCGCAGAAAATCAAGCCTTACGATGGATCGCCGATCTCGCTGACTTCCCCGCGTCTGCTGGTGGAGTTTTTGTCAGCGGTGGTACGGCTGGGAACATGTCAGCTTTGCTTGCTGGTCGCCACTGGTGGCGTTCGCGCAATGAAGGTCGCCATGATCACACGCGTGGACTCATCATGGCTTCCAAAGGTGCACATTCGTCAGTTGCTCAAGCGGCGCGCGCGATGGATGCCGATGTGTTGTTGGTGTCGGCCGATGAGCGTGGTCGTTTAGTTGGTTCAGCACTTCGCGAAACTGTTGATGCAATGTCACAAGCCGATCGTGATCGCCTATTTGCCATCGTTGCAACGTGTGGAACAACCAACCTCGGCGTCATTGATGAGTTGTCAGTCGTCGCTGACGTGGCTCACGAACTCAATGTGTGGTTTCACGTTGATGGTGCTTACGGTGCTGCTGGTTTGTGTGCCCCAAGTGTGCGACATAAATACATCGGTATTGAACGGGCCGACAGTTTTATTGTTGATCCTCACAAATGGTTGTTTGGTCCATATGACAGTTGTGCATTGATTTACCGCAATGTTCACGACGGACCACGTGCGCACACTCAACATGCTGAGTATTTAGATGTACTGCACAGTGAAGTTGATGAAAGCCAGCCATGGTTAGAAATGAATCCGGCCGATATGGCTCACCATCTCAGCCGCCGGGCAAGGGGACTGCCGCTGTGGTTTAGTTTGGCGACGCATGGAACTGATGCATATGCCGATGCTGTTGAACGCACTCTCAAGGTGACGAAACAAGGTGCCGAAGAAATTCGTTCACGCCCGTACCTTGAATTATTGCTTGAACCTGATTTGAGTATTTTGGTTTTCCGCCGTCTTGGTTGGACTCCCGAGGATTATCAACGTTGGAGTGACCAGCAGTTGTACTCTGGTGAATCGTTCATCGTCCCGAGTTCGTGGAATGGTGAAACTGTTTTGCGTTTTTGCATTGTGAATCCACGGACGCGACGACAGCATCTCATCGAAATTCTTGATTCATTGGCCCCGGAGGAATCGTGAGTAATTCAGAGAACTTGGCAGATCTTTTAATAGAAAATGCTTTAGTCGTTGCGACAGTTGATGACGATCGACGCGAACTTAAAGGTGGATGGGTTGCGATTACCAAAGGATTGGTGAGCGGAGTTGGATCGTCGTTAGATCCAAAGCCTGCAGCGCGAGAAAAACTGGACGCGACCGATTGTTTGGTGACCCCAGGTTTAGTGAACACTCACCACCACATGTATCAAAACCTCACTCGTGCGTATCCTCCAATGACCGACAAGCCGTTGTTTGGTTGGTTGCAGTCGCTCTACCCGTTGTGGCGCGCCATCGATGAAGAGGCCGTGTACGTCAGTGCGTATGTCGGACTTGCCGAATTGGCGCTATCGGGTTGCACGACGAGCACCGACCATTTGTATTTGCATCCTCACGGAGCCGGCGATTTATTGACTGCAGAAATTCGTGCAGCCCAAGATCTCGGAATGCGTTTTCATCCAACGCGTGGATCAATGTCGTTGTCACAAAAAGATGGCGGCTTGCCACCTGATGATGTCGTATCAGACGATGACGAGATTTTGTCAGCTAGTCAATTAGCTGTTGAACGGCATCACGATCGCGCATTTGGGGCAATGGTGCGCGTTGCGCTCGCTCCTTGTTCTCCTTTTAGCGTGACCGAAGAGTTGATGGTGCGTTCGGCTGAACTCGCTGAAAAACTAGACGTTCGTTTACATACTCACTTCGCTGAAAATGCTGAAGACGATGATTTCTCGATTGCCACTTTCGGATGTCGACCCATGGAATATCTTGAACGCACTGGATGGTGTTCAGATCGCACGTGGGTTGCGCACTGTGTCATGCCTAATCATGACGAAGTTCATCGCTTGGGTGCCGCGGGCATCGGAGTTGCACATTGTCCGAGTAGCAACATGATTTTGGCATCAGGTATTTCTCCCGTTGTTGATCTACGTGCAGCTGGAGTGAAAGTCGGATTGGGTGTTGATGGTTCATCTTCGGCCGACTCGGCATCAATGTGGCTTGAAGCGCGCCAAGCGATGTTGCTGGCGAAATTGCGTAACGGTGCGAGTGCCGGGACTGCACGGATGTCGCTTGAAATTGCCACTCGGGGTGGCGCGGGTTGTTTAGGACGTGAAGGCGAAATTGGTGAGATCAGCATTGGCTCAGTTGGTGACGTTGCCGTGTGGTCGCTTACTGGACCTTCTTTTGCTGGAGCGATCGCCGATCCGGTTGAAGCATGGTTGCGTTGCGGGCCAGCATCAGCCAAGCACACGGTTGTTCATGGTCGAGTCGTCGTGCGCGACGGCCAGATAACTCATCCAGCACTTGATGACATGTTGAAGTCGCATCATTCAATAAGTTCGCGTATTCAACAGCTGTCCTGAAGTAGCGACGTATGAATCAGCCAGCAGCCGTTTTATGGGACATGGATGGAACCATTGTTGACACCGAGCCGTATTGGTTTGCTGCCGAATTTGAGATTGTCGAAATGCATGGCGGTCAATGGTCGCATGAACATGCACGTGCATTAGTCGGGTCTGATCTTTTGGATTCTGGTGCATACATGCGTAAGCACGGTGGTGTTGATCGTGAGCCCGCAGAAATAGTTGAGATGTTGCTCGATCGAGTTGTGGCTCAGTTACGTGTCGAAGTTCCGTGGCGTCCAGGTGCTCGTGAATTGTTGGCAGCAGTCAATGAAGCAGGTATTCCCACAGCACTGGTCACGATGTCGTGGAAACGTTTTGCCGATCAAGTGGTTGAGTGTTTGCCGTCGGGCAGCTTTCGAGCTTCGGTCACGGGCGATGAAGTGTCGCGTGGCAAGCCGCACCCCGAACCGTATTTGTTGGCGGCCGAACGTTTAGGTGTTGACCCACGTGATTGCGTTGCGATCGAAGATTCACCAACGGGTGTGCGATCAGCGTTGGCTGCCGGTTGCCGCGTTTTGGGTGTCCCGCATGTCGTCGGAATTCCGAGTGATTTAGATCAAGGTTCTGGCCAGATTGTCATTGCCGCAAGTCTTGTTGGCAAAACAGTGAACGATCTGGTCTGGTGAAGTAGCAGAAAACCTCAGTTATTGGCGACCAGATCGCCAACATATTCAGCGGACTTGTGGCCGGAGAGGACTGCCCCTTCAACTTTTGGTCCAGCAAATGCATCGCCGGCGAATACCAAAGTTCCGGCGGCAAAGTACGGATCGGGCCAGAGCTTGCGTGGTGTCGCAAAGCGCCACTTCTTGTATTCACTTGCAACAATTTTCGCGTTGCCGAGATATTTCTGGGCTGCGTGCGTGATGAGGGCCAATCCATCTTCGAGCGAATCGTCCCAATGAGCCGAACTCCACGCGGGGTTGGCATGAAAAGTGATCGCCGGGATATCTGAAATCCCTTTTGCTTGATTGTCGCCGATCCACGAAAACACATCATCGGGATTTTGTAAGCCACCAGGTGCTGGTACTGCTGATGGACCATCAAGAACAGCAAGCAATCCAATAGTTCTGTCGTAATCGGTGAGCAATAAATCTTGTGGAAGTTCAACACCAGTTGTGACTGTCAATGAATACGACTGCGGAAGTGGACAAGTCATCACGACCGCATCGCAATCGATTCGTGAATTGTCGTCGATGACAACAGTCCATTTGGTGGGATCAGCATCACAGGGTTTTACGGCAAAAACCAAAGTCGACGTTCGTACATCTAAACCTTGAGCAATATGTTTGGTGAGCGCGGCCATTCCGCTATTCACGACATAGCGGGGATGTCCATCATCAGCAACAAATCCTCGACACCATTCGCGAACTACTCCGTTAGTGATCCAACCATCAACCAACTTTTGAAACTGTTGGTCGCGAACTGTGAAGAATTGTGCACCATGATCAAAGACTGCAATGGATCCATCGGGCGTAGAAATGCGCCGAGTTGCCATGCGACCGCCGAGGCCACGACCTTTGTCGAGCACAACAACGTTGTGTCCTTTTTCTTGCAACGAACGGGCTGCAGTTAAACCACTTAAGCCGGCACCGACGACAACAATGTCATTCACGAAACAGAGCGTAGGTGACGTTGCGTTGTTATGCCCCTGTCGTGCTTTGATTTCCAGACTTGTTCGGCTCGTGCTAAGAAGTCGCCGAGAACTCGATTGAAAGTTGTGGCATGTTCAATCATGAGTCCGTGTGCGGCCCCTGACAACACCGTGAGTTCGGCGGTTGAAATGCGATCGGCGATTTCTTCACTGTCACCACGTGGAGTCAAGACATCTTGGTTACCAACAATGATGGTTGTCGGCACCTTGATTGAACTCAGTAGGTCGCGCATCGAATCGTCGGCATCAAGAATTGCTTGCACTTGCCCCTTGAAGCCATGTGAAGGTCGCGATGTTGAGATTGGTCCGAGCCATGAAACGGCCGGCCATAAGCGACGCAGAGAACGTGGTCCGATCACCCAACGTGCAGCAACTGCAGTCATGGCTCCCATACCTTTTTCGGTTGCAATATCGCCCCAAGTTTTAATGAGGTCACGTCGCCACTGGTGGTTACTGCACGAGGTGCAAACCAACGAGAGTGAGCGAACTCGCTCGGGATACAACACCGCGACGAGTTGAGAAATGACTCCGCCCATTGATGCGCCAACGACATGAGCATTGTCGATTCCGGCATGATCGAGCACGGCAATCGCATCGGCGGCCATTTGTTCAATCGTGTACGCGCCAAACGGCTTGTCGCTTCGACCGGCACCGCGGTTGTCGTGGGCGATCACCCGGTAGCGCGTGGCAAGCACGAATCGCTGCATATCCCACATGTGCTTATCTGCACCAAGACCTTGAATCATCAAGACCGGCGGAGCTGATTTGCGGCCAATGATTTCGTAATGAATGCGCGTACCGTCGCTGGAAATTGCGTACGTCATGATGCTTGATCCCATGCAACTTTGGGCGGCACACGAACGACGCCTTCCCAGGTGAAGAGTGAATCAATGACTTCTTGCGTCGTCATTGAAGGTTCCCAGCCAAGTTCTTGTGCGCAACGAGTGCTGACACCTCGTCGACCGTTGTGTAACACCTCCATCACATGTTCGGGAACTGGTGCACCAAAGAGATGAGCAATGCGACGGGTAATCGCCCATTCGGGGCCAATGAGTGGAAGCGGAATATGGCGACTCCTCTTCACGACTGAAAATCCACTGATTGCACCATCTCCAACAATGTTGATGGGATGACCGATGGTGCGTTGCGCTGCCAAGACAAATGCCTGTGCAGCATCGAGTTCGTGCAGCACGCTGAACATCGGTGGCTTCAAGATATTGAACGGCACGAAGGGAAGTCGCAATAGGCGACCAAGTGGACTCGGAACATGAGGGCCGATCACCGGCGCTAAACGTAATGCGGTGACATCGGCACGCGAATCGGCAAATGCGGCTTGGGCGAATTCTTCGAGCTCAACCAGCATGCGGCCATAGTGCGATGTCGGTTGCGTCGGTGCAGTCTCATCAGGAAGGTCCATGCGATGTCCGCCGCGCCCATAAACCTCAAGACCCGACCGCAGCACGACGTGTTTGAGTGACTTGCCATCACATGCGGTGCCAAAAACAGATTGGGCTGCTTCGCGTGTAAAGCGCTCGGCGTGCGAAGGGCTCGTGCGAGCATCTGGTTCCCAGACGGCAAGGTGAATCAAAACATGGGGATCAAAAGACTTCATGATGTGCGCAGTACGCACCGAATCACCGGCATCAACAAGATGAAATTCGCTGCGATGTAAACGTCGTCGCGGCGGATCGGCATCTATTCCGACGATCGAACCAACCCAAGATTGTTTTTCAAGTTCGGCCGCGACAAGTGATCCGAGTTGCCCACCCATGCCGGTGACAAGAACTCGTTGACCAGAACGCGGCGCAGATGCCATACAACTAACGCTAGTCCTCACGTGACGCTGAGGTCACGATGGGAATGCGACTTGTCAGTTTGAATCTTGCTTGAGAGCAGTGTCAACGCTGAGTGCCGCGGCAACGACTAATGACAACAACGGTTGCTCAATGGTGGTTTTGATGGAAACGGCATAGTTGTCGGCCGTTGTAAACATTTCCTTCAAAGCGCCAGCCCAGGTCTTGTCGATGCGAGCAATTTCGTTACCCGATGCATCTTCAATGCGGAAATCCCACGCGAGCCAACTTTCGGCGCGAATCGATCCGACTTTTTGTCCGTTGACTTCCATTGCAAAATGAATTTTGCCGATCATGTTTTCTTGAACGATGCGACCAATTTCATTGTCATTGGCGTCGGCCACGATGATTGTGCTCTTGATGATCTTGCGAGGACGAGTGAGTCGCATGAGCACTTCGCCATTGGTGTCGGCGATTTCAAGTTTGTGCGTCATGTACTGGTCGAGATTCGAAACCAGTCGGAGAACTTTTTTGGCTTTGCTTTGACCAACCTGATTGACAGTGGCCAAAACATGACCCTGATCGTTGGAGACCGTGTACTGATTGTTGATTTCAATCAACTTGGCCTTTTGGCTCACGATCAAAGTGGACGTGTTGAAAACTGCGGCGGCGTTGTTCATTTTTGTAACTTAGTATGACAAAACATCCTGTGGCGACCTGAGGTCACCATTTGCCGGCTAGCGCAAAAGGTGGGCCCGCAAAATGAGTTCGCGAGCAGACGGATCAAGTTGGTGACCAGCGAGTTTCTCGCCAATAGCAATGGCCTCAATGGGATCTTCGATCATTCCCTGCCAACGAACGAAGGCCGCCATGGCACCCATGATGATGTCGCCGACCTCTTCGCCGTGGACAATCACCTTGACGTTGTTGGTGAGCAACTTCTTGAGTTCTTTGAAGAGCCCACGAGCCCATTCGTCAATTTTCTCGTTATTTTCGTTGTTATACGGGCGGTGCTGGTAATTGACGTTCAGCTCGTCGTAGTTATGCAGGTTGTGGGGGGCCGGAATGATGCTGATCAGGCAACCGAAATGGTTTTCCCTGATCCAGATGATCTCTTCTTGGCGGCGGACTCGGCGATGGTTATCGCCATAGCCACCGGGGCGTTCACATACGGCTAATCGGTCTTTGAGAATCCAAGTGAAGTTTCTGGGGGTAATTCCCAGAGCCCACTTTCCACGTAACTTAGGCGGCACGCCGTCACACTAGTCCTGAGCAGGGGTGGGGGTGATCGAGATTCGCTGATTTGTTCGACTAATTCTGATTCCGCCCGGTAATTCGCACGCAATGACCTCGCCACGGGCCACGGCGAGCACCCGCTCGACCGATGCGGCATCAGGGGGATGGTTGCCCGAGAGCCAGCGGCGAATAGCCCGACGAGCCAGGGCCACGGGAGCGCTAGCGAGTGCTTTGGCGTCTGTTGGATCGATCTCGGCGGCCAACTCGTCGAGGAAGTTCGCATCATCGGCCATCAATGCGGCTTGACGACTCAAAATCGGTGTGAGATCGCGGTGGGCGGCTTCGTTGAGCACCGGCAAAATCTGCTGGCGAATGCGATTTCGCAGCAGTGAATGGTCGTTGTTTGAGGGGTCCGACACCGGGACCCAGCCCAGAAGATCACACACGGCTTCAGTTTCGGCCCGACGAATGGCGAGCAATGGATGCCCTACCTGATGGCTCGGACCTCCAGTGGGTCGGATTCCGGCCAGCCCATCGACGCCGGCGCCACGCAAAATGTTTAAGAGAACAGTTTCGGCCTGGTCATCGGCAGTGTGGCCCGTCAAAACATCGTCAGGAAGGGCCTCATAGCGTGCCTGACGGGCTCGGGCCTCAAGATTGGGACCTTGCCCGACGTTGACAGTCACAGCTCGAAATTGAGCGCCCAGAGACTTGGCTGCTGTACGAACTATGTCGGCCTCAGATGCCGACTCGGGGCGTAACCCGTGATCGACATGGATGGCCGTCACGTTGAGTTGGGCAGCGACCGCCAGCGCTAAGAGGGCCAATGAATCAGCACCTCCCGAGACTGCACAAGTAACGACCGACCCGGCAACGGGAAAAGTTGTACGAGAGAGAAGATCAATGATGAGTGGCGTGTGTTGCCACGTCGCCTGAATTCCCGAATCGGGAATGGCTCAGCCCTCGTCGTGGCCGCGGCGTTGGCGCTTACCCGGGAAACGGGATGCCGACACCTGCTTGACATAGCCAGCACCGACGCCAGCCACGGTCAAGATTCCTACGATCGTGAGAACTACGCCGATCCACCAGTGCCAAACGTTTGCTGCGAGCATGACTTCATGGTAGCGACTTTGCAGGGCGACCTGCTAGTTACTCGGCCTCAAGATCGAGATTGAAACAACCCAAAAGTCGGTCACGGAGTTCGTCGGGGACAGGTTCTTCTTGAGCGCGGGCTCGGATATTGAGTTTGAGCGAATACTCGAACTCAACGCGGCCCTGGCAATCGGGGCAATCACCAAGGTGAAGCGCAATATCGTTTTTCAACACCTCGTCGAGCATCTCGTCGAGATAGGCGTACAACTGGCGAATGGTTTCGTTGCAATCAGCCATGATGGTTCCTTGTTTCTAGTGACATATTTTCACGCAACATCAATGAGTCCTCGCTCTTGAGCAAAAACGACTAACGATTTTTGTAATGCTTTACGACCTCGATGGAGCCGTGACATCACGGTTCCGAGTGGAACCTCGAGCATGTCGGCGATCTCTTGATATGAGAAGTCTTGAATGTCGGCGAGCAAAACAGGCATGAGATAAATCTCGGGCAAATTCTCAAGCGCAGTTTTTACTTCGTCATCGGTAAACAAATCGAATACTGCATCTTCAGCACTTTGACTTTTGATCCTGTCAGCCAGCTGAGGAACATGGCGATACAGATACAAATCTTCGAGTTCGCCGAGATCACTTTCTTGCGGTCGAGCCTTTTTCGCGTGATAACTGTTGATGAAAGTATTGGTCAGAATACGAAAGAGCCAGGCTCGCAGATTTGTTCCTTCGTCAAATGATTCGTACGAACGAAATGCCTTGAGCATGGTTTCTTGCACTAAATCTTCAGCATCTGAACGATTTCGCGTCATACGTGTTGCTGCACCAAGTAGTTGCGGTGCAAACGGCATGGCATCATCGGCAAACGATTTCTTGTCAGCCACGGTGGTCTGTTTCTTCATCATGATTGGAATTAAGAACGTTTGCCTTGCCCGAACGACAGGTGTCGCTACACCAACGGACTTGGTCCCAGTCGCGCTCCCACTTTTTTCGCCACTCAAAGGGGCGGTTACAGGCCACACAGACTTTAGGCGGGTGACCATTTTTGGCTTTGGCGATTCGAGTCACTCTGACGAATCACTTGGCTGATTGAGTTGAGCAACGAATTGGTCGAGCGAACCAACAAAGCGATCCAGGTACGCCGACAGTTCGCCAAATTCATCTTGATCGAACGTCGACATGATGTGAATGAGAAGTTCTTGGCGTCGTACTGCGGCATCGGCGTGTCGCTTACGTCCTGATTCGGTGGCCGATACAAAGACCACACGCTTGTCGTCGGTGCTACTGCAACGTGTTGCCAGACCAAATTTTTCGAGTCGCTGAATGGCACGAGTGGCAGTTGATGGATCAACGCGCAATGCATCAGCTAAATCGCCCATACGCCAACCAGTTTGTTGAACTAACAAATCGAGAGTGTCCATTTGACCGAACTCAAGGGCATCTTCGCCGACGCCAAAAAAGTATTCAATAAGTTTGCCCATCGACGCACCACGGCGAAGCTCGCGCCATGCTCGTCCGACGCGCAAGGCAGTGTCGCGCTGCTCGGGACTGAGGTGGTCAAGTTTGTTGGAACTTGTGGACGTCATTACGAATGTAGGGTACAAGCAATGGAGACGCCTCTTCACGCCCTTGGGGTCATCGCCTCGCAAAGCGTCATGATTACTTCATCTTTACGCCATGTTGAGTTGTTCACGATGCGCGGTTTAGTGACAATCATGTGGCATCAAGTGCCGGCTGGGGTGTCGGTGACGCCCACGGCAATTGTCGCGTGTGGTGGAGCGATGGGTGGGCTACTCGGACCCGCTGATGGTTTGTATCAAGAGTTAGGCGACAGTTGGGCGGCTCGTGGCGTTCCGGTTTTACGGGTGTCGTATCGCCGACCAAATGATTTAGATATGTGTTCACTTGATGTGGCGGCCGCGGTTCAGTTGGTCGCCGACGCTGGAGCACAACGAGTTGTCGTGATGGGGCATTCGTTCGGTGGTGCAGTTGCTGTTCGTGTTGGAGTGGTGATGGATGAGGTTGCAGGCGTTGTTACATTTGCGACGCAGTCGGCTGGTTGTGAAGTAGCGGCCGGTCTACGTGGTCGACCGCTGTTGTTGTTCCATGGTGAATTGGATGAGATTTTGCCGATGCAATCAAGCGAAATTGTCGCGGCCATGGCCGGTGCTGGTGAAGTCGTGGTGTGTGAAGGTGACGGACACCTTTTGTCAAACAGCGGTGCCGAAATGTTGATGCGACTTGAAGAATGGTTGCCGCAAGTTCTGGGTTAACGACCCCAGCCGTTCTTTGTCCACGAGGTGCGGGTTTGATGGAAAAAACGAAGTCCGCCGAATTGCCCAACTGAAGTAACGAGAGGTAAGCCATCAGAGCCAATAGTTATTGCAGTATCGAGACCCGTCGTATTTGCCAACCATTGTGAAGTTGAAGCGGTGCAGGAGATGTTGGTACAGCGGTCAACGTAGTTGAAGTGGTTGGTGCTATCGACATAAGCAATGAGCGGTAATCCGTCAAGCCCGATAGTGATTGATGCCGAATCTCCGACATCATCTGAGTTTCGCAAGTTCGTTGCTGACGTTGACGATGTACAGGCTGTGTTTGCACAATGAATCGTCCACAAATCGCCGGCACGAATGTCGTAGAAGGCGATGATTGGGAGTCCATCAACACCAATTGCGATTGAAGTGGCGTCAATATCAACGCCAGTTGGTCCGAGTCTTGTTAACGCGGCCGAAGAACATTCGGCATTATTGCAATGAGCAACTTTGAGTGTTTCATTTGTTTGGTCAAAGTAACTGACGACGGGCAGTCCATCGGTGCCGATGGTTAGTGAGGTTGCTTTGCCGACAAAACCACTTGAGTCAACGGTATAAGTAGTGCGGTTTTGACAGTTGGACTTTGTACATCGAGTAAATTTGAGATCTCCATTAGTGACGTCGTAATAACTGATGTCTGCGTAATCAGTTGATGAAATATTGAGGGAAGGATATTGGCCGACATCATCAAGGTTGCCGTCAATTCGAGCAAAGTCCGAAATGCTGCAGGCTGAGTTAAAACACTGGACCCAATAGAGATCTCCTGACATCGCCTCGTACATTGCTACTACTGGGTAGCCAGTCGCTCCAAGTGTCGCTGACAGCATGCTTCCTCGATCACCACCAGATCCAATAGTTTGATTCGACGAGGACGAACATAAAACATCGGAACATTTTGTATAGATCAAATCGTGGGTGTCTACTTTGTAATGGAAACTAAATGGCATCCCATCGACTCCGATGGATACTGAATTTGCGTAACCAGAAGTGGATGTTGAGGCAATGTCAGATCTCGACCAGATTTGGCGACCGAAAGTTGGGGCGGCCATCGCTGTATCAACAAGGAGATTTGTCTGTGCTTGTGTGTAGTAGCGATCGTCGTGATTGTGGTCGGTGTAATAACCAGCAACGTCGACAATCAGATGAGCACTGCCATATACATAGAGACAAATTGATCCGTTGGACGACGTTGTTACATTGAGGGCATTGGCAATATCGACGCCAGTTTCAAAGTTCAGTGATGACGCATTCGGGACGGCGTCGTCTTCAGATGTGCAAGGAAAAGCTGTTACAAATCCGTAGTCGCCATTTTTTTGATTGCCGGTAGCAGTGACATTGATGGCCACTGCAGACGCATCAGTGGGCACCACTTGCTGCGTGGTGCCGCCAGCAGAAATTGTCCCTTCAACAACCAGGCGAAGAGTGTCGTTCACAACTTTGCTGCCACTACGTGTGTCAAGAACGCGCACCGGACTAATCGGGACGTAAATAGCTCGCTCACCAGACGAAACTGTCGCCCGAACAATGCCGAGTGTGCCGCCGCCGAGAGTGACAGCGCAGGCCGCCCCGATCGCTGCCCAACGTGTCCGAAGAGAATGTAAACCCGCCACAGGAACTCCTTAGAAAAATGAATTGCCATCACAATATGGAATTAGCCAGAAATCGTGGGGGATAGTTCTCAGTTGTCTGTCAAGAATTCAGCCGGTTGTGCTGGGGGTCTGACTGGCTCTGAAGTATTCCCACTCTTCGATGCGTGTTCCGTCGGGGAGGTTGCAATAACCAACTTGACCCGCAGTTTCGTCAACCATTTCTAAAGTGCCGCCCTGATCGATGCAATATTGCGAGGCCGGATTTCCGATTTGAGCACCGCCGGGCGCTGCTGGCGCATCGGTAGTTAGCGGCGCATCGGTCGTAGTGGGGGCATCGTCGCCACCACAGGCGGCGAGTGATGCCACCGCCATCATGAATCCCAGAATCAAAGTTCTCTTACGCATGTCGTTACCTCAATGTCATCTCGATGGCGTACCGTGATGAGGGTAATTCATTCCTTGCTCTGGAGTTATTCATGCACACCTTTGCCACTACCCAAGAACTTGTTGACCACTTGGTGGTTCTGAAGACCACGGTGTCGGCCGAAAGTGACAAATTCTTTGAACTCGATCATGGTTTGCAATGCGCAGCGTTACTTGAGAAATCTGATCCGTCAGATATTGAGTTACAAGTTGCTGGTTTGATCCACGACTTGGCGCATCCGTGGGACGGCCCTGGTCAGCCTCGCCACGCCACGATGGGCGCCGATGCTGTGCGAACGATTTTGGGCGAACGTATTTCGGCGTTGATTGAAGGTCATGTGCCAGCCAAACGATTCTTAGTGACAACACGTCCCGAATATCGAGCACTGTTATCGCAAGACAGCATCATGACTTTGGCGGCACAAGGTGGCGATTTCACCCAAGCCGAGGTCAGCGAATTCACTGCTCAGCCTTGGTGGGAAGCCATGGTTGCTTTGCGTATCGCCGACGATGGAGCGAAAGACCCACACGCGATCGTGCCCGCACTCGAACATTGGATTGATGCCATTCACTCGTTGAGCAAGGTGTGATCGTGCAATCTTTCGTGCCAGGTGACCTTGGAGCAAAGCCATTCTTTGACGAGCACGGTTGGGTATTGATTGAGACACTTGATGAACAAGGTGTTGAACAACTGCGCCAATGGATTGACGAAATTTCTGCATGGCGCGACGAAGACGGACATTGGTTGCACTATCGCGAAATGACCGACTTCGGTCCTAAGTTGTGTCGCACCGAAAACTTCACGCCGTTTCATGAACCGATTCGAGACCTTTTAACAATGGGAGTCATGCTTGATTCGGCATCGATGTTGATGGGCGAACAAGCAGTGCTCTACAAAGAGAAGATCAACTACAAGTTGGTTGGTGGCGCGGGTTATGCACCTCATCAAGACGCGCCGGCTTATCCATTTATTGATAGTCATATTTCGTGCATGGTTGCTATTGACGATGCCGACGAAGTGAATGGATGCCTTGAAGTCGTCAGTGGTTGCTTTGGTGAAGTGTTACCGATGAACGATGTTGGTTGCATCAGCGAAATTGTGGTGTCACGACTGAAGTGGGAACTTGCACCAATTCGTGCTGGCCAAACGTTGTGGTTTCATTCGCGTACTCCGCATCGCAGCGGCTCTAATAATTCAGATCGTGATCGTCGTGCGATCTATCCCACGTACAACGCGTTATCTGAAGGCGATTTACGCGATGCGTATTACGAAGCCAAACTTGAACAAATGGCCAAGTACACCGTTGGTGAGAATGTGCAAGTGTCGTTGATCGGTGACTTTCAAGGTCGACCAGTTAAGTAATCAGGCTTTAAAAACAGCAACGGGTATGGCACTCTGAATAGCCATGCCATTGATGTGGTCGTAACCACTGTCAATCGTGCACAGACGATTCGTTGGAGTTCCTTGATTGCGAACATCTTCGTCGGTGGTTGCGCCACCCCACGAATGTGACATGGAAATCACGCCGCGCTTAATGGTGTCGCTACCTTCGGCCACGCCCACCACTCGACCTGATGGCGAAGTGATTTGAACAAGGTCACCATCGGCAATGTCGAGATCTTTCATGTCATCAAGATTCATGTAGGCGGCATTGGTGGTGCCAACGCGCGCGAGTCCAGGAATCTCGCGGCCAAGTGAATTGAGAACATGCTTCAAGCGGCGGCTGATGAGACGGAAGGGAAACTTGCCCGCATCAAAACCAGCAATAACTTCAGCACCTGTTTGTTCGGTCAGCACAACAGCGAGTTCATCAACAACATCTGCTGGTGCGACAGCAAATCTGCCTGATGCATCAGGGTCGGCGGCAACAACCTTGACGGCCAACTCCTCATGAATCGTGCTGCGCTTCTCGCGAATTTCACTCATGGGCATACGGCCCTTAGCAAATGAATAGTCGAGCACCATGTCGTCGTTCGCCGAGCCATCAACAGGCAGATCGCCGCCAGGTAATGGCAGGCGAGTGCCGAGTCGTTGAGCGATTCCAGCAAAGACTTCCCATTCAGACAACATGTCGCCATCGGGTTGCAGAACTGCCGGTGTATAACTGATGTACGGAGCAGCAAAGCGACGATCCATCACTGTGGGCACGTCGGCACGTTCGAGTTCGAGGCGTGGGGGAATGACGTAGTGCGCAAGTTCGGCAGTTGGTGTCATGCGGTGATCAATGACCACTAACAACTCGAGGTCTTTCAACGCTTCAATGGTCTTGAGTTGATCGGGGAAAGCAACGACAGGGTTACCACCACACACGAACAAACAACGCACTTGGCCAACGCCCGGTTCAAGAATCTCTTCGGCCAACAACGGCGTCAACATTTCACCAGGCATACCGCGCAGTCCCTTGATGCGATGCGGTGTGCCAGGCGCCGGATCACTTGGTGCAATGACTTGAGCGCGACGGGTGTTGCCTGGAAATAAGAAGTTTCCACTTTCCAAAACATCACCCTCACGGTTCACTCGACCGCATATTGCATTCAAGGTGAGCGTGAGGTGCTCCATCAATGTGCTGTGTGCCGCCATGTTGGGTCCGGTGCCAGTGCCGGCAGTTCCCTTAGGACCAGCAGCAAACATGCGCGCTGCCGCAACGACATCATCGGCATTGACTTCACAACGAATAGCGACCATCTCTGGTGTGTATGGTGCGACTGCTGCGCGTAAGTCGTCAAGTTGATTGACCCAACGAGCACAGAATTCTTGATCGTGCAGATTTTCTTGCAAGATCACATTGACGAGACCAGCCAACAGTGTGGGATCTTCGCCTGGCTTGACGGGCAACCACAGATCGGCGAAAGAAGCGAGTTCACTCTTGCGTGGATCGATCACGATCAATTTCATGCCACGTTCTTTGGCGCGACGAAGTCGCACGAATGGGTTGGTTCCTTGTAATCCACCCGATGGGCCATAGGACGACACCAATGGGTTGTAGCCAATTGCTAGCAATACATCGGCATCACGAAAGTTCTGCCAACCTGCTTCCCATGCTCCAAGTCGCAAACGTGAAGTGAGGTGAGCCGGTTGATCAATGGTGATACTCGTATAGAACGATGGTGAATTGATACCCGCGTGAAACGCCTGTGTAACCGGCATTGAAATTGAGTTTTGAAATGCGCCAGTGCCTGTGTACGAGGCAACGGCGCGTGGACCATATTTAGCAATGATTGATTGCACGCGAGACGCGATGTCGTCGAGAGCTGCCACAGAAGTTGTTTCACTGAATGTCCCATCGGCATTGCGTTGCAAAGGTGCACGCAAACGATCGGGGGCATTGTGCTGATCGGCAAGTTGCCGACCCTTGATGCACGTGTAGCCCTCAAACATGGGGTCATTCATAATGCCACGAACGGCCACAACTTTTTCTTTGGGTTGTGCACCACTCGTGTTGATTTCAATATCAACTTCGAGCGGGCACGCCGCATGGCAGAAACGACAAAACGTCTCGCGTGATTCAATCATCGGGGCTTGGCGCCTCCGGATACGCGGATCATTTCACCGCTAATCCAACTGGCTGCTGGTGAGCACAAGAACAACACAGCAGAACCCATGTCCTGCAAGGTACCAAAGCGTTGCATCGGGATATTCCACTGCGATTCAACTTCGGCGAGATCTTCATCATTCTTCACACCAAGTGCAATCTTGAAGATTTCGGTGGGCACTGCACCTGGTGCAATTCCGTTGACGCGAATGCGCGGTGCAAGTTCGGCACAAGCAGTAAGGGTCAATGAGTTAACAGCTGCTTTGGCGGCACCATAGTGAGCACTGCCCGGAACCGGTCCGAAGCCAGCACCCGATGAGATGTTGATGATCGATCCAGTTTCCATGTACTTGGCTGCGGTACGAATACCGACCCAGACAGCCGTGAGGTTGAGCGCAATACAGGCGTCCCAGTCTTCGCGCTTGAGGTCGGTCATGGGCAAACGTGCGGGTGAACCACCAGCATTGTTAATCCAGATCGACAACTTGCCAAATTCTTTGATGGCGGCCTTAGCCAAGTTCTCCATGGCTTCATCGCTTGTCACATCGGTTTCGACAGCGATCGCTTGACCACCATCGGCACGAATTGCTGCAGCAACTGCTTCGATCTCGTGTACACGACGTGCGGCGACGACAACTTTTGCGCCAGCGCTCGCGAGTGTGCGGGCGATGCCTTCGCCAATTCCGCGTCCGCCGCCGGTGACGACGGCAACGTCGCCTTCGAGGCTGAAGAGTTCACCTGGTGTGGGGTATTCCTTGCTCATTTTGATTCCATTCTTTAGGGGGTTAATTAGTTAGAGAACTGTGACGACACCAGTGGTGCCATTGACTTCAATCATTGCGCCATTAGGGATCCGTTGCGTGCCATCGGTGATGGAAACGACACACGGCACACCAAGTTCGCGACTGACGATGACCGCGTGACTGATTTGTCCACCAACGTTCACGACGACTGCCGCGCTTGTCATAAACAACGGAGTCCAACTGGGGTCGGTGCAAGGTGCAACCAAAATATCGCCAGGCTCGAGTTCGCCCGGATCGCCCGGATCAAGGACAACACGCGCAATTCCGCGAGCGACACCAGGTGAACCAGCAACACCAACAAGTGCATCACCCGACTGTGCGAGCTTGACGACATGAGCATCTTTGCGTGCCCACTGGTTGAGCGGCGCAACAGTTGCATTGGCGATGATGAATGGCGGTTCAAGATCAAAAAGTTCGCGCCATTCGTTGTAGCGCTGCGTCAATGTGTTGGTGAACAAACTCGGGTTGGCGATGTAGTCATCGAGTTCACTATCAAGCACTTGGAAAATGAGTTCGTCATGGCCGTGGCGACGACCAAGTTCGCGAAATGCCACGCGGGCTTCGTGCAATACGCGCACGATTGAAGTTTTGGTGCGTTCGCGGTGGGCCATCATTTTTCCGGCACCGAGTCCGAGGTCGAGCAGTGGCGCCACCTCGGGCTTGTCGGCCAATGTAATGCGCGCCTTGGCAATGAGTGCATCGCGCTGTGCAGCCTTCTCGCGATGACGTTCGTGTGGCGATTCGGCATCAGACTGCAAACGCACGCGATCGAGAGCAGCGAGCAAAAGTTGTGGGTGGGTTTCCCATGTTGGCGAACGCAAGTCCCATTCATCGGGTCCGCGACTACCAAATTCAACAATGAATTCATTCCACGCTGCGTTAAACGCCGAATTGATTCGCAACAGGCCGTCGTTGAGACCTGCGTTAAACGCAACAGTGAGTTGTGCATCGTTGTGCACCATGCGTGACAAATTCCAAAGTGCATAGTTGGCATCGGCCGAATCAACATCGCCGATACTTGACAACAACGCCATCGGCAAACTCGGTTCGCCAATTGCTTCAGCCACAACTCCAAGTAGTCCGGGAGCAACGGCTGCGCTACTACCCGACACAACATGTTGAGCAAACAAGTGCGGCAATTGTGACTGCACCAGACGCGCCCGTGCAACTAATTGGGCATCGGTGTAAGACGACAGGTCACCTCGCGAGGCTCGCAGTTCTGCGGCCTTGGCTTTGTCGGCATCGAGTTCGGGCCAGGCAACTCCGCTCATGATCCATGCGGTGTGAGCATCGATGCCCGCGGTGAGGTGTGGCTTTTCGTCGTCCGGATGTGCGACGTAAGCGGGCACATCGGGATGGTCGCCGAAGAAGGCTTGGTCGAGCGCGGCAACAGTGGCAGCGGGGTTGCGGACACCCTGCATACGAATCGCCGAAAGGTTGATATAGAAGTAGCCACCAAAGCAGGCGACCGATTCGGGATGTTGCGGGTTGAAGTCGGAGTCTTCGTAGGCGCCGATGCGAATGAGGCCAGCTTTGTAACCAGCAACAATTCCACCGTCCCAGCCAAACGACCAGCCAAGAGGGCTCACGGGGTCGGCAAGAACTTCACCAGCGTTGGCCCGTGTGTAATGCGGAAATCTCTGGCTTGTTGGCCAGTCGGTAATCCATCGATCTTGCATATCCGCCCCCTTACCCGTAGTAAGTATTCAGACTAGAGGCAAGGCAAGACCGATGATTGACGGAGATTGCTCAGAGCCACTTGGCTCGGAAGTATTCGCGGTCTTCAGCGACAAGGCGGCCGAAGTTTTCCGGTGGATTGGTTCGGATAGTGACACTGTCGGCATGATGACAGCGAGCTTGATGGGCAATGACTGCCCTTAATCCCGTTGTTTTTGTGACCCACAGCAAGACATCGTCGTCGCCGTACCACCACGTGAGGTTCTCGTCGAAGTTCCAGAATTTGACCAAGTCGCTACGCAGCATCATGGCAAAACCGGCCAATCCGCCCGTGCCGTCGTATCGCGAGCCACACGTGTTGAAAACCTGGCGGTCTTCTGTCATTTCAACAGTGGAGTAATTGGGACAAATGATGCCAATGGATGGATCGGTGCTTAGAGAACTCGCCAACGATGACAAACATTTGGGGCCCAGTCGCACGTCATCGTTGAGGAATGCGATGTGCGCATCGCGACCAACGGCCTCGATGCCACGGTTCCACATGTATTGAATGCCGACACCTTCGGGGACAAGGATCTTGATGATGTGATCAGGAAGATCGGGGAGTGCGTCAAAGGCTGCCTGTCCGTCGGCGACGATGCAGATGGTGCCGACGGCTGGTTCGAGGCTGAGATCACTAAGAAGTTCGGCCAAACCCGTGAAATTCGATTTCGTCGGAATCACGACGTTCACTGGGTTCGGCATACATATCTATATGAACACATGAATCGGACTTGGCGAGCACTCTGGAGCCCGAGAGGAGAATCGAACTCCTGACCTACGCATTACGAGTGCGTTGCTCTACCGACTGAGCTACCCGGGCAATGGGTGGAAATCCTATCGGCAACTAGCGGTCTGACCATTTGGTGCCCGGCAAGAAATAGCGCTTGGCCCACACTCCACGGGGGTCTTCGCCGGCTACGGGCATACGCCAGGTCACGATTTTGGTCGTGGGGGCGCTGAGCGACACCGCGCATAAAGCGCGCGGCTGGTCGTCGGTTCCGTCGACGTAACCATCAGCCGCTATATCGGGCACATAGCGCTTGGCGATGTCGCGATAGATCTCGCGCCACGCATCGTCGTTACCGGGTTGATACTTCACAACCACATGCCCTTGAATCGAAATCTTGCGCCACGGGTCGGCCTCTTCGTCAATCGAAATTCCAACGCGGGGATCGCGCTCAATATTCTTCCAAATGATCGCTGGCGATCGAGGAGTAAACAAAAGTTCGTCATCACGAATGATGAACCACAACGGTAGAACTCGTGGCATGCCATCGGCATCAACTGTTCCAATGCGCGCAAGGTGACCTCGTTCACTCAGGAATTTCTGTACTTCATCGTTCGTCAACTTGGGCATGATGCTTCTCTCTTTATATTCCGTAAAAGGTTGTCAATTTTGCTTGTAGCAGTTGAGCGATTCATCACCCAAAAACTAATTTGAATTTATGAATTGTGAGGTGTGGTGATTCCCCAGTCATCGTTGCACTTTTTAACGTTACGCGCACGAGCGGAAGATCCTCGCCAAAAATCACTTGTACAAAATGTTCACGCACTCGGCATCTCGAGCGTGCGTTCAATCAAGGTTGCCGACCTACTTTTCTTGCGAGATGTAAGCACCGATGAATTCTCCGCGATCGAGTCAATAGTTGCTGAGCCACTGTTGCAGATGGTGGGTTGGAACGAAGAGCCCCATGCCGGGGTCGTCATTGAGACATCGCTGATTGCGGGTGTGACCGATCCAGTCGCTAATGAATTCCTACGGATTGCTCGCAAAATGGGTGTTGGCGTGACCGATGCGTTGTCGGGTTGCCGTTACGAGATTGAAGGTAACCCCACTCCGGCCGAGATTGATTTGATTGTGCGCAAATTGTTGGCCAACCCAGTCATCGAGCATTGGGCGATCAATGAACCCGTTCAGCCCTCGTTTGCGAGCGACTCAGCCGCATCGGTTTCAACGGTGGGCGAGTACTTGCTTACTCACAACACCACCGATGCCGAGCTGCAGGCACTCGGAAAAGAGCGGGCACTTGCCTTAGATATTGAAGAGTTACGAGTTGTTCGCGATCACTACGCCAATGAGGGTCGGCCAGCTCGCGATGTTGAACTCGAGATGATCGCCCAAACATGGAGCGAACATTGCTCGCACAAAACCTTTCGTGCTCGCATAACAACCGATGATGGTTCGGTTGTCGAGCCGCTCATCGCACAGTTGCGCCGAACAACTGACGAGATTGATGCACCATTCGTAGTGAGTTCGTTTGTGGGCAACGCTGGCATTGTTTCGTACGAAGACAACATCACGTTTGCCGTAAAAGCCGAAACGCACAATCACCCAAGTGCCATCGAACCATTTGGTGGCGCGAATACCGGGGTGGGTGGAGTAATTCGCGATGTCATTGGTGCATCACATCAACCCATTGCCTGCACGAACATTTTGTGTTTTGGTCCTAGCGATTTTCCAGTGAGCGAATTACCAGACGGTGTTTTTCATCCGCAGCAGATTCGTGCTGGTGTCGTTGCTGGTATCGCCGACTACGGCAACAAGATTGGTTTGCCAACCATTGCTGGAGCAGTGCTGTACGACAACGGTTACATCGCCAACCCACTCGTATACGCCGGATGTATTGGTATTGCTCACGAGCCATATGTCGTTGAGCAACCTCAGCCAGGTGATCGGGTCGTGGTGTTGGGTGGTCGCACTGGCCGTGACGGTTTACGTGGAGCCACATTTTCATCCATGACGATGGATGCAACGACTGGTGATGTTGCTGGAGCAAGTGTGCAAATTGGCGACCCCATCGTTGAAAAGTTGTTGATTGATGTATTGGGTCGTTCACGACACCTCTATCGATCAATCACCGACTGTGGTGCTGGTGGATTGTCGTCGGCTATCGGCGAAATGGCCGAAGGTGTCGGTGCGCGAGTCGAGTTATCGGGTTTACCACTGAAGTATCCAGGCTTAGCTCCGTGGGAAATTTGGTTGTCAGAAGCCCAAGAAAGAATGGTCGTTGCTGTCGCTGATACCGCGCCGTTGTTTGCTGCGTGTGAACGATATGGCGTTGAGTGCATTGATATTGGTGAATTCACTGGCGATGAACGACTCGTTGTGACCTACGAAGGAACGACCGTTGTCGACATTGATACCAACTTCTTGCATGATGGTCGTCCGCAACGTCGCTTAAACGCGGTGATGCCGAAGCCCGATCGCTCGCCGATGTCTGATGAAGCCTTCAGTTCGGTTTTTGGATCGCTTGATATTGCAGCAACAACCCTGCGCTTGCTGGCTCATCCGAATATTGCATCAAAAGAATCAATCATTCGACGTTACGACCACGAAATTGGTGGAGCGACTTTGGTGCGACCCATCATTGGCGCAAACAATGATGGACACGCCGATGGGGTAGTACTGGCCGAACCTCTTAGTAGTAGTGGTATCGCAGTCGGAATCGGCGTGAACCCATGGATGGGAATTATTGATGCCGGGCGAATGGCCTTGGCAGTTGTTGACGAAGCAATGCGCAATGTGGTTGCAGTCGGTGCAGATCCGCGAACAGTTGCACTGCTTGACAACTTCTCGTGGGGCGATCCGCAACGACCCACAACTCTTGGCGAACTTGTCGCCGCAGTTGATGGTTGCTGCCAAGCAGCGCGAGCATTTGGTGCTCCATTTGTGTCAGGCAAAGATTCGCTGAACAACGAATACTTCGGTTCAGATAATCAGCGTCATGCGGTGCCACCAACTTTGGTGATCACGGCTATGGCGCATGTTCCGGTTGCTGATGCAGTTGTGACACCCGATCTCAAGCAGTCGGGCAATGTCTTGATATTGCTTGGTCGAACACTGTGCGAATTTGGTGGAAGTCATCTTGCGATGTTGAACAATGTCGCCGGTGGTGTTGTACCAAGTTTTGACGCCAAAGCACCTCAGCGCTATCAAAAACTTCATGAAGCGATTTTGAATGGCGATGTTGAATCGTGTCACGATGTATCCGAAGGTGGGATTGCAGTGGCCATCGCTGAAATGGCGATGGCTGGCCGCCTCGGGGTCGAGATCAGCGTTGCTTCGTCGCTCATTAACGATTGGTGGTACTTCAGCGAATCATGTGGCCGATTCATTCTTGAGGTCAAGCCTGAGTCAGTGGCGTCTATTCGTGATCAATTTGGCGACGATGCACAAATCATTGGCCATGTTGTTAATGAACAAACCGTCTCGTTAGTCAATGGGCAATCACTCACAATTGAAGAGATGCTGACCAGTTGGCAGGGGACATCATGAGTGTGCGACCTACTGCTGCAATATTGGTGGCTCCGGGCACGAATCGTGATCGTGATGTTGCGCTCGCCCTCGACTTGGCAGGTGCCGATTCGGTCGTTGTCTCAATTTCCGATCTTGAACGTGATGCAAATGTCATCGACGCAGCGCAGATGATCGTCATCGCCGGTGGGTTTTCGTTTGCTGACGCTTTGGGGTCTGGACATGTATTCGCTCTTGAACTTGAGATGTTGTTGGGCGATCGATTGCAACAAGCTGTGAGCAAAGGTCGACCCATCATCGGGATTTGTAATGGTTTCCAAACACTGGTGCGAATGGGCTTGCTGTCGAATGGTGCTGGGCCGATGGCTTTAGATCACAACGAGAGCGGACTTTTTGATTGCCGCTGGGTCACTTTGCAACCGTCCTCAGAGACGTGCGTATGGACAAAAGGTATTCACGAAAATCTTGAATGCCCAATCGCTCATGGCGAAGGTCGTTTTACCGCAGATGCTGCAGTTGTCTCACGGCTTCAATCAAGCGACCGAGTGGCTTTGCGTTATGTCAATGGCAATCCCAACGGGTCAGTTGATGACATCGCCGGCATTTGTGATGAATCGGGATTGGTGTTGGGCCTTATGCCTCATCCTGAAAATCATGTCGTGCCACGTCAACACCCAAAATTCTTACGCCAGTCCCACCAAGGCTTGTCCTTAGACCTATTCAGAAATGGAGTTACTCATGCCTCAGCTTGAAGGTTGTTCACATATTGAATTGCCGTTATCCGACGAACGGGTGGGCAAGGTACGCGTGTCATACGAATTACCGAATGACCGCCGACTTTTTATCACGACTGATCGATTGTCGGCCTTCGACCGCATCGTTGCGTCGGTGCCGTACAAAGGTCAAGTGTTGAATCAACTTGCTGCTTGGTGGTTTGAATCAACACGCGACATTGTGAATAACCATTTTGTTTCATGCCCCGACCCCAATGTGACGATTGGTCGCACGGCGAATCCATTACCGGTTGAAGTGATTGTGCGTGGTGTGATGACTGGTTCAACTTCGACATCGATCTGGCGTCAATACAGCGAGGGTGCCCGAACGATCTACGGCTATTCATTTCCTGATGGCATCGCCAAGAACACCTTGTTGACCGAACCCATCGTGACGCCGACAACCAAGGCCGAAGCAGGCGAACACGATGAACCCTTGTCGTGTGCCGAAGTAGTGAGTCGTGGTTTTGTTGAAGCAAAGTTGTGGGCGCAAGTTCAAGAAGCGGCATTGAATTTGTTCATTCGTGGTCAACAAATTGCTGCAAAGGCTGGACTGTTGTTAGCTGACACGAAATACGAGTTTGGTTTAGATACCGACGGTCAATTGATGTTGATTGACGAAATGCATACTCCCGACTCATCACGCTTTTGGGAAATGAGTAATTACGAAGCGCGACTTGCCGCGGGGCAAGAACCAGAGAGTCTTGATAAAGAGCCGATTCGTCTGGCGTTAGACGCGATGGGATATCGCGGAGACGGGACGCCTCCGGTGCTTGGTGCTGAAGTCATTGCGGCCACGACCGAGCGCTACATCAAGGCATACACGCGGTTGACATCAAAAGAATTTGTTGCCGGAACCTACCCAATTCAAGAGCGTCTGAACGCCCTCTTACAGAACGGAGCATTGTCATGAAGCCACTCGTTGTTCTCTTAATGGGCTCACCAGCCGATGCTGAACACGCCAACAAGATTGTTGACGCCCTAAAGCAGTTCACGGTTGATGTTGCGATGCATGTTGGTTCGGCACACCGCACTCCGTTGCATGCGCTCGAAATTTTGCAGCGGTACGACACTCAAGATCGAGCCAAGGTCTTCATCACTATTGCTGGTCGCTCAAATGCGTTGTCGGGTTTTGCCGACCCGCAAGTTTCGGCCCCAGTGATTGCGTGTCCACCACCTGGACCAGATGTTGATCTGTGGAGCAGTTTGCGTATGCCACCAGGAGTTGCGCCCGCAGTTGTGCTTGAGCCAGTTAATGCGGCCCTGTACGCCGCCAAGATTCTCGGTCTCAGCGAATCTGTCGTGGCCGAACAAGTTCGCAAGTTTCAAGCAACGCAACGTGATCGTGTGATGCAAGCCGACCAAGAAATGCAAAAATAACCTGATGGCTGAGCATCTGCAATGGACTGATGATTTTGACTCGCCGCATGAAGAGTGCGGTGTAATTGGTGTGTCATCACCAATTGAAGAAGTAGCGCAACTAGTTTTCTTTGGGTTGTTCTCACTGCAGCATCGTGGCCAAGAGGCTGCTGGCATTGCGGTGTCCGATGGCAAGCAAGCTCGTCTTCATAAAGACGACGGACTTGTGAATAATGTTTTTGATGCTGCGGCACTTGCGCCATTGAAGGGTAAGAACGGAATCGGCCACACGCGTTACTCAACAACCGGTGGATCGGGAACACGTAATGCGCAACCATTTATGGTTGAGACGATTCACGGACCATTGGCCGTCGCGCATAATGGCAACTTGGTGAATGCTCAAGAATTGCGAGCAGAGTTGTTAGGTCGAGGTTTTGGATTAACGGCATCATCAGACACTGAAGTGATGACGTTGATGCTGGCTTCGGCTGGGGGACCAACATGGGAAGATCGTTTGGCTCGCACCTTGCCTGCTTGGAGCGGCGCATACTCGTTGGTCTTACTTGTTGAAAATCGCGTCATCGCGGTTCGTGATCCGTGGGGTTTCCGACCACTGTCGGTCGGACAGTTGGCAGATGGCGGATGGGTTGTTGCGTCTGAGACCTGTGCGCTCGAAACTTTGGGCTGCCGTGACATCTCTGAAGTCGCCGCCGGAGAAATCGTGACAATCGAAGGTGAAAAGATCACTCGCCGACAAGCAATGGTGCCATCGGTGCAATCGGCACGATGCACTTTTGAATTCGTGTACTTCTCTCGTCCCGATTCGCAATGGGACGGACGAAGTGTGCACAGCGTTCGGCAACGATTTGGCGAACAACTTGCTCGTGAACATTCAGTAGAAGCCGATGTTGTCGTGCCTGTACCTGACTCATCCATTCCGGCGGCTGTTGGTTACTCACGTGAGAGTGGTATTCCGTATAACGACGGACTCATCAAGAACCGTTACATCGGTAGAACATTCATTGAACCCACGTCAATTATGCGTGAGCGTGGAGTGGCCATGAAGTTCAATGCCTTGGGTGAAAACCTGCGAGGTCAAAGAGTTGTGCTGATTGACGATTCTTTGGTGCGTGGAACGACAGCTGGACCACTCGTGCAACTATTGCGTGATGCTGGCGCAACTGAAGTTCACTTGCGAATCACCTGCCCACCTATCAAGCATGCGTGTCACTTTGGTGTCGATATGGGTCACGACAATGACCTCATCGCTGCACGAATGGATATCGAAGAACTGTGTCAGGTTGTGGGAGCAGATTCATTGGCGTTTCTATCGTTAGACGGAATGATGAGTGCTGTTGGCCGTGAAGATGGATATTGCAATGCTTGTTTCACTGGGGCTTATCCAGTGTCGGTTGGTGCACCAAAACGTAAAGATGCATTCGAAGGTGTGTTGGCATGAGCGACGCGTTGTGTGTCTTGATCGTTGGGTCAGGTGGCCGTGAACATGCAATGGCTGATTCGGCATTGCGTTCAGCTCAATGCGGGCGTTTGTTGGTGACACCGGGCAATGCCGGAACACCGGGTGAGAGGTTCAACGTCGCAGCCGATGATGTAGAGGGCATTGTTGCGCTATGTCAGGCCGAAAAGGTTGATTTGGTTTTAGTCGGACCCGAAGCACCGCTTGCGGCCGGTGTAGTTGACCAACTCATATCTGTCGGCATTGCGGCCTTTGGCCCCTCGCAGTATCTGGCGCAACTTGAATCATCAAAATCCTTTGCCCGCGAAGTGACGCAGCAGATTGGGATTGACGGACCCCGCTTTGCTTCGTTTAGCCAAGGCAACGTCGATGCAGCCCTGGCATGGTGGAAAGAACTTGCCGCACCGGTTGTTGTGAAGCAATCAGGACTTGCAGGTGGCAAGGGCGTCGTTGTCCCCGAAACCGACGCTGCGACAGTGATCGCAATTCAAGAAGCTTGTGTTCTTGGCGAAGTTGTACTTGAAGAAAGAATCTTCGGTTATGAATGCTCGTTGATTGCAGTGTGCGACGGAACAACCGCGGTACCCCTTCCGATTGCGCAAGATCACAAACGAATCGGTGAAGGTGATCGTGGACTCAATACAGGTGGCATGGGTGCGTACGCTCCGGTCAATGTAGGTGTCTCGCCTAGCGACCTGTGTGCTCAGTTCATCCAGCCGACCCTTGACCACTTTGCCGCTCTTGGGCATCCATATGTTGGCGTCTTGTATGCCGGAATCATGATGACGGCGAGTGGTCCCAAACTTCTTGAATACAACTGTCGTTTCGGTGATCCCGAAGCACAAGTTTTGTTGACACTTCTCGAGACAAGCATTGTGGACGTTGCACTGGCATGTCTTGCGGGGCAGTTGAAACAACTACGACTCACAGTGTCGCAGCAAAGTGCGATGGCTGTTGTGCTTGCATCGGCGGGATATCCCGAGAGTTCAAGTAAAGGTGATGTGATTCAAGGACTTGATGTTCGAGTTGACGGGGCAATGGTTTTCCATGGAGCAACGACACCATCAAACGCGAACATAGTGACCGATGGTGGGCGAGTACTCACGGTTGTTGGTCGTGGTAAAGATTTGGCTCAAGCTCGAACCCATGCCTATGAGCGAGTTGAAAAGATTTCGTTCACTGGCGCTCAATATCGACGCGATATTGGCTGGCGCTCATTGGCATTGTCGGTGAAGTCGTACTCGTCAACTGGCGTTGACATTGATGAAGGTAATCGTGCCGTTTCGTTGCTGAAGGGCAGTGTCGCGTCAACAGCCAATTCAAATGTTCTTGCCGGAGTTGGATCATTCGGTGGTGCACTTGATGTATCTCATCTCAAGAAGTACGACCACCCAGTTTTAGTTGGCTCAACCGATGGTGTTGGCACCAAAGTTGAACTCGCGGCACGTTCGGGCCGATTCCGCGGTGTGGGAATGGACATCGTGAATCATTGCGTCAACGATGTATTGGTTCAGGGTGCACGTCCGCTGTTCTTCTTGGACTACTTAGCGTCGTCAGAAATTCAGGCCGAAATGGTTGCCGCTGTCGTTGATGGCATGTCGCAGGCCTGTCGTGACAACGAGTGTGTGTTACTCGGTGGAGAGACCGCCGAAATGCCCGGTGTCTATTCGCCAGGTGCATTTGATATCGCGGGAACTTTGGTCGGCGTTGTTGAAAAAGAACAGTTACTTCCGCGAAGCAACGTCGCAGTGGGCGATGTGTTGATTGGACTCGCATCTAACGGGCCACACACCAATGGCTATTCGTTATTGCGCAAGATATTTGCTTGGCTCCCCGATGACGCCATGCCCGAACCTTTGCAGGTTCCTATCTTGGAAGCGCTGTTGGTTCCTCATCGCAGTTATCTGCATGAGATGAGTCCTCTTCTTCATGATCCGCGTTTGAAGGGACTGATTCACATCACCGGTGGTGGTCTTCCCGAGAATGTACCGCGAGTCTTGCCCGAAGGTGTTGGAGCAGATATTCAACTCGATAGTTGGACCATGCCGCCGCTCTTTCAACTCGTTCGCGAAATCAGTCAGCTTGATACTCACGAGCTGTATCGCACACTCAATATGGGTATCGGAATGATTGTGATTGTTGCACCCACTGATGTGCAGGCAATTCAAGCCATGTTTGATGAAGAGACCTGGGTCATCGGTGAACTTGTTCCACGTTTGGCCGATGAACCACAAGTGAGGTTGTTGCCATGAGTGCTCCGATGAGGTTGGTGGTATTGGTTTCAGGAAATGGTTCGAACCTGCAAGCAATCCTTGACGCTTGCGAATCACAATCACTAGCCGCTGAAGTTGTGGCCGTTGTGAGCAACAAACACAGCGTGAAGGCTCTCGCGCGTGCCGAAAGCGCTGGTGTACCGGCCGTTGTGGTGAGCGCAGTAACAGGTGAAAGCAGGGCCGAATACGACACTCGCTTAACCTCGATCGTTTCAAGCTTCATGCCCGACTTTGTTGTTCTTGCGGGATACATGCGCATTCTCAGCATGGAATTCTTGTCATGGTTTCCTGGTCAGGTGGTCAATCTGCATCCCTCTCTCCCAGGCGACATTGTCGGGGTGGGAGCTATCGAAAAAGCTTTTGCAGAATTTCAAAATGGAACCCGGAACCACAGTGGTGTGATGGTCCACTTTGTTCCCGATGAAGGTGTTGACAACGGGCCAGTTTTGGCAACCGCACGAGTTGAGATTGCTCGCGATGACACCCTTGTGACATTTGAAGAAAAGATGCATCGCCAAGAACACAAACTGCTTGTTGAAGTCCTGCGAGAATTATCAGTGAAGTACACGAAAGTTGGAGAGCCCTCATGAACCCGATTAACAACACTGTGTTTAACCCACACGAAGGCCTCACCTTTGACGACGTTGTTTTAGTTCCAGGATTCAGCGATGTTCTACCCGATCAGGTTGATGTGCGTACTCAACTCACGAGCGAAATCACTTTGGCCGTGCCGTTGTTGTCGGCAGCCATGGACAAAGTCACCGAAGCACCTATGGCGATAGCCATGGCCCGTTTGGGTGGCATCGGAATTTTGCATCGCAACATGACTATTGAAGACCAGGCCGCCGAAGCTCGTCGAGTGAAGCGGTCGCAATCAGGCATGATCTCCGACCCAGTGACACTGGGACCCGACGCATCGTTGCAAGAGGCCGAAGACTTGATGCGTCGATTCAAGTTCTCGGGTGTACCGATTATTGATAAAGCCGGAGTGCTCGTCGGCATTTTGACGAATCGCGATATTCGTTTTTGTGAACCAGCAGATTTCCTCCGCCCCGTAAGCGACTTCATGACGAAGGCTCCACTGGTGACCGGCAACGAAGACACAACGTTGGCCGAGGCTCAGACGATTATTCAAAAGCATCGCATTGAGAAATTGCCGCTTGTTGACAAAGACGGACATCTTGTTGGCATCATCACAGTCAAAGACATCATGAAGAAGCGCGACTATCCAGACGCAACCCATGACGATCTCGGCCGTTTACGAGTTGGTGCGGCCGTTGGTGTTGGTCCTGATCTTGAGGACCGGGTCGAGGCATTAATGAAGTCATCTGTCGATGTTGTCGTCATTGACACGGCACACGGACATACACAAGGTGTGTTAACCGCAGTACGCCGAATTAAGTCGGCGTGGCCGAACTTGGCAGTCATTGCCGGCAACGTAGTGACTGAAGAAGGCGTTGATGCGTTAGCCGAAGTTGGGTGCGATGCAATCAAAGTTGGTGTCGGCGCAGGATCAATTTGCACGACGCGTGTGATCTCGGGTGCCGGTATGCCGCAGTTATCGGCGATTTGGTATGCCGCAAGCCGAGCACGTCAACTTGGTATTCCGATCATCGCCGATGGTGGTGTCACGTACTCAGGTGACATCGTGAAGGCCTTGGCATCAGGCGGAAGTTCAGTGATGCTCGGAAGTTTGTTGGCCGGAACCGATGAAGCGCCAGGCGAGATGGAATTGTTCGAAGGTCGCCGTTATAAGAGCTATCGCGGCATGGGATCACTTGGTGCCATGCAAGGACTCGGTGCCGATCGCTATGGAAGTGGCCAAGGTACAGCGCGAAATAAATTGGTGCCAGAAGGTATCGAAGGGCGCGTGGCGTATTCTGGATCACTTCACGATGTGGTGTACCAACTCATCGGTGGATTGCGATCAGGAATGGGTTATGTCGGAGCTGCCAACCTTGATCAGTTGCGCACGAAGGCTCGCTTCATGCGAGTGACTACGGCTGGTCGCGAAGAGAGTCATCCTCACGACGTACTTGTCACCAACGAAGCCCCCAACTATCACCAATAACTCTGTGCTTCTGGTGAGGATTATTCCTCATAATGAGTAAAAATCCTCACCAGAATCACGAGGTGATGGAGGGGAGTGACATCAAGAGGTTTTCGAAGAGCAACTTCTCATTGACGTTACGGCTGAGTGCCACACTGGCATCGCGAATCTTTTTGACTGCCCGCACATACGAATCGGTTTGGTGATGAGCTGTCGCTTCGGTTGACTTCTTGAGCGCTTCGCTATACACCAAGGTGAGCATGCGGAGTCCTGAACGAAGTTCATCAGTTTTATAACGTCGTAATTCACGCTTGTGTTTGTCGGTCAGAATTTTGCGACCACTTCCACGCTCACCTAAAAACTTGACGCGCTCTTCGAGTTCGGCAAGTTCGGCCTCTTGCTTTGATTCGTAACTCGCTAACGATGACTCAACTGCACTCAGCAATTCGGCGGCAATTTCAATAGCCCGCGAAGTAGTTCCATTCAGACGGGTCGGCACATTGGCAAAGAGGTCAGTTCGTGAAGCAAGCGATGGATCATTGATTAAAACGCGAGCCCGCTCTAAGTCTCCGGCAGCCACCCGAGCAACAGAAGCCGCTTTCTTTGGGTCAACTCCATCTTCAACGAGTTGTTTGACAATCAACTCATCAGTGATGGGTTGAAAATCAATTCGGACACAACGTGAAGCGATCGTGATCATGCTGTCGGGGACATCGTCACTGAGCATGATCATGACTGTCTGACCGTCTGGCTCTTCAATTGTCTTAAGCAACGAGGCGCGAGCACCATCAGCCAGCAACTGAAAGTCGTGCACGATGATGACTCGCGTTGAACCTTCAACTGCCGAGCGCTCAGCCAACTTGATGATTTCATCACGAGCTTGTTCGATGCTGATGCCAGCACCTTCACGTTCGACTTCGTGTACATCAACGTGAATGCCCCGCATCGCTAGGTCGGCAGTGCGTTGAGTGCTGTCTTCGGATCCCTGCAACTTCACTGCGGCAAAGGCACGAGCGGCGATATCTTTTCCGCATCCAGACGGACCAACAAACAGGTAAGCGTGGGCAGCAGAGTCGGCCAAAGCCCGCAACTTCAACAAAGTATGTTCTTGGCCAATGACCTTGTCGTAGACCGAGTTTGACATGTTAGATGCCGAGTCTTTCGGTCACTGCTGCACGCACTGCTTGTTCAATCGCATCAGGGTCACCAACAGCCTCAATGATCACCCAGTGTTGCGGATCATTCGCTGCCATGGCGTGGAACCCATCGCGGACTCGTTGAAAGAACTCGCCATTCTCTTGTTCAAAGCGATCAAGATCGCGATGCGCAAGGCGACTCATGGCGTGTTCGTGTGAAACATCAAGCAAGACCACTAGGTCTGGCCAGCGAGACTGCAGAGCCCAGTCATTCACAGCGCGAACGGTGTCAAGCGGTAACTGTCGACCGTAACCCTGATAGGCAATCGTTGAATACACGCTGCGATCACTCACCACATGATGACCAGCAGCAAGTGCCGGAGCCAAAACTTCAGCACGATGTTGCGCACGGTCACCAGCGATTAGGAGTGCTTCAGCAATGGCATCAAGATGGGTGTTGGCGGTGTCGTGCAACACCTCGCGAATTCGTGCACCAATATCGGTGCCACCGGTTTCGCGAGTGAGAACTGATTTGGCATCAAGCAAACGTAACGATGCAACTAAACGTGAAGCCTGTGTGGTTTTGCCACAACCTTCGATTCCCTCGAATGCGATGTAGACCGGAGTCTTCATTCTTCGGGCTTCTGGGCTTTCTTTTTCGCAGGAGCTTTCGCGACGGCTTTCTTGGGAGCAGCAGCTTTCTTCTTCGCTGGCTTCTTAGCAGCAGCCTTTTTGGGAGCAGCAGCTTTCTTGGCTGCTGGCTTTTTAGCGGCGGCCTTCCTTGGTGCACCACGTTTCGACGGGCTCTTCTGTCCGGGCACGAGACCCTTTTCAATCATCACTTCGCGACGAACTGCCAACAATTCGTAAGCACGTTCGGGCAACATGTCTTCAAGGCGGTCGCCCTTACCTAGCGATGCATTCACTTCACCGTCGGTGACATACACGCCAAACTTGCCGTCCTTGGCAACAACCGGACGACCACTTGCGGGATCGGTGCCGAACTCGCGCATGGGTCCGCTGTTAGGCGACGCGGCGCGACCTCGGCGAAACACTTTTGGGAGTGCGTAAATCGAAAGTGCTTCATCAAGAGTGATGGTGAGTAACTTCTCTTCATTCTCAATGGTGCGGTAATCCTTGACCTTTTGCAGGTACGGACCGAACTTTCCATTTTGTGCAGTAATCGGTTCGCCGTCGGTTGGATCAACGCCAAGTGTGCGGGGAAGTGTGAGTAGTTGTTCGGCATCGACCATGGTGATGCGATCAAGAACCATGGTCTTGAACAAACTGACCATCTTTGGTTTTTCAAATCCGGGCGGTGGTACATCTTGCGTACCCCACTGCACATATGGCCCAAACCGACCATTTTTGGCAAATACTGGCAGACCATTCAATTCACCAATGGGTTCGTCACTCTTCGGCATTGCCAACAAACGCAACGCCATTTCAAGAGTGAGTTCATCGGGTGTGAGTGAATCGGGAACCGATGCGTTCTCGTCACCACGCTTCACGTACGGGCCAAACTTGCCAGGCTTCACAACAATGACTTCACCCGTGGTGGGGTCGGCACCAATCGAGAACGAGTTGATCACAGCGGCGTCAATACCCGCAATGTTGTTTTCAATGAGTCGCTTGAGACCAAGTTCTTTGGCATCACCTTCACGACCTTCGGCAATGAGACCGAAATAGAAATCATGCAACCACTTGTCTTTGGCCAATTTCTTTTGCGCGATCTCGTCGAGGTCTTCTTCGACTCCTGCAGTGAATTGATAATCAACCAAACCGGTGAAGTGTTGTTCGAGCAAACCAACAACTGCGAATGCGGTCCAGGTTGGCACGAGTGCTTGCGCCTTCTTCCACACGTAACCACGGTCTTGCACAGTCTGAATAATTGATGCCCACGTTGACGGACGGCCAATGCCAAGTTCTTCGAGCTTCTTGACGATTGAAGCTTCGGTGTAGCGCGCTGGTGGTGTGGTTTCGTGTCCGTTCGGATCGAGCGAAAGAACCGGAACAGCATCGCCAACTTTAAGTACGGGCAATAATGCTTCGGTCTCAGTATCGGCTGCATCGTCGTCGCGTGACTCTTCATAGGCACGACGGTGACCCGGGAACGTAATGGTTGTTCCACTCGCCGAGAATTCACAATCGTTGGCAGTTGTTGCGCCAGCAGCTGCAGCGACGCCACCTAAACGAATTGACACGGTGACACCTTGTGCGTCAGGCATTTGCGATGCGAGTGTGCGCTGCCAGATGAGGCGATACAACGCCAGGTCGGGTCCGCTGAGTTGACTCATCACACTGTCGGGTGAACGCATCGGCAAGGTTGGACGAATCGCTTCGTGGGCCTCTTGTGCGTTCTTGACCTTGTTGGCATAACGACGTGGAGAATCAAGAAGGTATTCGCTGCCATAATCCTTGCGAATCTGCGCACGAACTTCGGTGAGGGCTTCTTCAGCAAGCGTGACCGAGTCGGTACGCATATATGTAATGAATCCTCGTTCGTACAAACCTTGGGCCGTACGCATGACCTGCTGTGCCGACAAGCGCAACTTGCGACCAGCTTCTTGCTGCAAGGTGCTCGTCATGAATGGCGGCTTGGGTGACGAGCGATAAGGCTTGTCTTCAACCGAGCGCACGGTGATGGTTGCACTCTTCAGTCGATCAACCAATGACGTGGCAACAGATTCGCTGAGGACGACAACGCCTTCTTTGGCCTTACCGAAACTGTCGAAGTCTTTTCCTGTTGCGACTCGCTTGCCGTCCACTTCAAGCAACGCTGCTTTGAAAGAAGGGCTGGTGGCCGACACGAGATCGAGGCCCCAATATCCGGCCGTCACGAAAGCGATGCGCTCACGTTCACGCTCAACAATCAAACGTACGGTCGGGCTCTGCACACGACCAGCGGACAATCCACGATTCACTTTGCGCCACAACACGGGGGACACCTCATAACCGAACAAGCGGTCGAGGATGCGACGGGTCTCGGCGGCGTCGACCAAGCCGTAATCGAGATCTCGGGGTTCTGCGAAAGCATGGTCAATGGCGGTCTTGGTGATTTCGTGAAAGACCACCCGGTGTACGGGTACACCGGGTTTGATCGCCGACTTGAGGTTTTCGATGAGGTGCCAGCTGATGGCCTCTCCCTCGCGGTCTTCGTCGGTTGCGAGATAAATCGCACTGGCCTTCTTGGCGAGAACGCGTAACTCCTTGATGACCTTGGCGCCACGCTCGGTCAATTCGTAGGTGGGCTTGAAGTGGTTATCCACATCGACGGCCATGCCCTTAGAGGGAAGGTCTGCGACGTGGCCCACCGAAGCCAGGACGTCATAGTTGGCACCAAGCAAAGAACCAATTGTTTTGGCCTTGGCTGGTGATTCAACGATCACGAGGGGTTTGGAGGTCGGGGTTGTCATATATATAAAGCGCTACGGCATCGAGCCTAGGTTTGTCAAGCCACTTCTTTTTCGGGGAGGTGCGATTGCCCCTCGACGTTGATGCGAGGCAGGACCTTATCTAGCCATTTGGGGATCCACCAGTTGCGGGCTCCCAAAAGTTCCATCGTCGCTGGTACAAGCACCATTCGCACAAGTGTGGCGTCCAGCAGGACAGCCACGGCGAGGCCCATTCCGAACAGCTTGATCGTGCGGTCATCGCCCGCCACAAAACTTCCGAAAACGGCGACCATGATGAGGGCCGCAGCGGTGATGACGCGGGCTGTGGCGGCCAAACCGTCGGCCACCGCGGTCGCGTTATCGCCCGTTCGATCGAACTCTTCTTTCATACGTGAGAGCAAGAAAACCTCGTAGTCCATCGAGAGTCCAAACACGATCGCGAAGAGCATCATTGGGATGAAAGGTTCGATGGGTCCGGCACTTCCGACACCAATCAAACTGCCGCCGTAACCCCACTGGAAAATGGCGACGATGATGCCGTACGAAGCACCGATCGAAAGCAAGTTCATGATCACGGCTTTGAGCGGAACGAGCAAACTTCTGAATACGGCCATGAGCAATAAGAACGACATCAACAGAACTGCGCCAATGAACAAAAAGATGCGCTTGGCGAAGTAGTCACTGAGGTCGACACCAATTGCGGTGAAGCCACCCACGTTGATGTGAATGTCGGTTCCGGCTACTGCAGGTGGCAAGACATCATCACGCAAACGATGAACCAAATTTGCGGTGTTTTCAGATTGCGGTGATTCGCGAGGAACAACTTTCCAGACAACAAGCGTGTCAGTCAACGGTGTTGCAGGCGAAACGAATGCAACGTCTTTGTCGGCGCCGATCGCGGCCGAAATCTCAGCCAACTTTGCTGAGTCTGCAGCTTCAGCGGGAGTTACTTCAGCAACTAATTGCAAAGGTCCGTTGAAGCCAGGTCCGAATCCTTGCGCAAGCATGTCGTACGCACGACGAGCAGTTTGCCACTCAGCGCGATTGCCATTATCGCTCAACGCGATGCGCATTCCGAAGAGTGGCAATGTCATGACTAATAGAACAGTGAGACCACCGATGAGCGATACCCACGGACGATGCTGGATGAAGCGACTCCAGCGATACCAGAACTGTTCTTTGATGGGTTTTGGTTCACGATGTTTGATGGGGGTACGCCACGATTTCACCAAGAAACTCGTGGCCATGATGATGACAGCCAGCAAACCGCCCACGGCGATAAGTGACAAAGAGCCAATGAAAACAACACCAAATAGCGAAACTGTCGAGAAGGTGATGAGGGCAATGAGAGCGGCGCGCGTGGTCACATCAATGCGATGACCCACCCAGGACAACAGCGCGGGCAAAAGTGTGAGAGCAGCGAGAACCATCACGCCAACAGTTGTTGATGCGGCGATTGCAAGTCCGTAAATGAACTTCATACCCATCATGTACATGCCAAGCAACGACACCATGACAGTGATTCCGGCGAACAAAACTGCGCGACCAGCGGTGTCAATTGATGCGGCTGTCGCTTCTTCGGGCGACAAGCCCGCGCGCAAGCCTTCGCGGAAACGCGTGACGATAAAGAGTGCGTAGTCAATACCGACGCCGATACCAATCATGCCGCCGATCTGCACGACAAAGTCGGGCATCTCCATGACGTGGCTCAATATTGTGACGATCGAAATTCCGGTGCCGAGTCCGATGAGGGCAGTGCCAATAGGTAGCCCCATCGCGAGCACTGATCCGAAGGCGAGGACCAAAATGATGATCGCAGCTAGAAGACCAACGACTTCGCTTTCGGGCAAGTTAAACGACACGAAAGGGTCGCCGCCGTATTCGACAGTGACAAGTGAGCGCGAGTTGTTTTGATCAAGGATTGGTTCGGCGATATCTCGAATATCAGTCCCGATCAATCGCATGTCGGCTTGCGAGTTCCCCTTTGGTAAGTGGAGAACCGCGTACGCAATGGGCTGTGTGGTACTCATTAACTGTGGAGCGTCATATGGCGAGGTAATCGTGAGGCCTTCGATGCCGGCTTGCAATTGAGTGAAGACATCGGTCATGACCGCTTTGACTTCAGGATTGTTGACGCCATCGGCAGTGTCGGACCCGACCTCGAAAACGATTTGCGCATCGGTAATCGTGTCGGCATCAGGGAAGGCATTTTTGAGCAGATTGAGAGCTCGCAAACTTTCGGTATTAGGAATCGAAAAGCGGGTCTGGAATGCTCCGCCACCCATGGCACCGTTGGCGATGAGGCTTCCGCCGAAAAGAGCAACGAGCCAAATGATGATGGTGAGCCAGTGGCGACGGAAGCACCAGTGGGCGAGGCGAGACAACATGTTGGGGGTTCCTTTGGCACTGGTTCAGGGGAAGAGTGCCTTTGTGAGGCTACGGTCACCTATGTGAACGACCCACGGATGGCGCTTGGTTGGAATGTCACATGGGATGTGACGTGGGATTTAACGCGCACCGAAGTTGCCCGAAATCACCCACATGTGCTCGATGGGACCAATTTGCCGGGCCGGGTATCGCGACTTGACCGAGGTTGGAGCACTGTTTGGTACGGCCCGCCATCTATGGGCATCGAACCGGTCCGGGTCCGCAATATTGGAGCCGAAGTTGCCGTCGGTGACTGGGTTGTGGTTTCGGCCGATGGTGAAAAGGTCGAGCTGGTCTTGCCTCGCCATAGCGCTTTTATGCGGCGAGCCAGTTTTGAGGGGCAACGGGCTGAGGCCCACACGATTGCCGCCAATATTGATGTCGTCTTCTTGTTGCATGCTTTGGTGTCGCCACCCAATCAACGCCGCCTTGAACGCGAATTGGTTCTTGCTTTCGACAGTGGTGCAACTCCTGTCTTGATTTTGACCAAACTCGATCTCATGGAGAGCGCGGCTGAAGTGAAGCATTGCCTCGACACTCTTGAAGCAGTTGCGCCTGGTGTCGACATTCATGTGGTGAGTGGTATTCGTGGCGATGGCCTCGAAGCTTTGTTGCAATATGCCAAGGGGTATCGCACGGTAGCTCTGCTGGGTGCGAGTGGTGTGGGCAAGAGCACGATCGTCAACACCTTGGTTGGTGGACAAGTTCAAAGTACGGCGGCAGTGCGTGAGGGTGATCAACGCGGGCGCCACACGACAACTGCAGTTCAACTTGTCGCTTTGCCATCTGATCCTGTTGGCGAAGCAGGTTGGCTCATTGACACACCCGGAGTCCGCGCTGTCAGCTTGTGGTCAAGCGGTACCGGAATTGAACGAGCCTTCGCTGATGTTTTTGCGTTGTCTGAAAAATGTCGCTTTCGTGATTGCAAACATCGAGAAGAACCCGGCTGCGCAGTCAGTGCTGCAGTGATTGCCGGCAAGTTAGATCCGCGTCGACTTGACAGTATGAAGCGGCTTGTGGCCGAAGAAGCAGCACTTGAAGAAGAGCAAAAGGCGCGTCTCAAGGTTGAAGATCGTCGCGGTTTTCGTAAACGTAAACCCTGATCAATCTCGTTAGCGACTATGCCTGTTAGTGACTATGGTCCCCATCAGCGCAGGCTTTAGGGCGGAGGACAAACTGCGGTATTGAACCTACGGTTTGTTCATGGAATTCACGTATTCAGAACGTTGCCATGAATATCGCACACGATTGCTCGCATTTATGGATGAGTGGATCTACCCGAATGAAGCGGTGTACGACCAACAGATTCATGATTCGGGTAATCCGCACTTTTATCCGCCAATCATGGACACGTTGAAAGCTGAAGCGAAAAAACGTGGGTTGTGGAATTTGTTCCAACCTCATTCGGGTTGGTGGGGCGATGGGTTCAGCAATCTTGATTACGCGCCACTTGCTGAAATCATGGGTCGATCACGTATTGCATCTGAGGCATGTAACTGTGCGGCGCCAGACACCGGAAATATGGAAGTGCTCACCATGTTTGGTTCGACCGAACAACAGCAACAGTGGTTGCGCCCATTATTAGATGGTGAAATTCGCAGTGCCTTCGGAATGACTGAACCTTCAGTGGCCTCAAGTGATGCAACCAATATCTCATTGAGTATTCAACGCGAAGGTGATCATTATGTGTTGAACGGAACGAAGTGGTGGACATCAAACATTTATCACAAGAACTGCGAAATCATGATTGTGATGGGTAAGACCGATACTTCGGCGCCGATACATAAACAACAAAGTCAGGTGCTCGTGCCAGTGAGTACGCCGGGTGTCACGATCAAGCGTGACCTGACAGTTTTCGGTTACAACGACGTTGAAGGCCACGGCGAAGTTGAATTCAAAAATGCTCGCGTGCCAGTTCAAAACCTCATTGCGAATGAAGGTGATGGGTTCATGATCAGTCAGGCCCGTTTAGGACCCGGGCGAATTCATCACTGCATGCGCACGATTGGTGCAGCCGAACGAGCACTCGACTTGATGTGCCAGCGAGCGTTGACTCGCACAACCTTTGGTAAGCGTTTGGCCGACCGCGCAAATATTCAAGATTGGATTGCTGAAGCGCGGATTGAACTCGAGATGATCAGATTGTTAACTCTCAAGGCCGCCTGGTTGATGGATACCGCGGGCAACAAAGGTGCTCGGATGGAAATCGCAGCGATCAAAGTTGCGGCACCAAATGTGGCTCTCAAAATTATTGATCGAGCAATTCAGGTGCACGGAGGTGGAGGAGTTTCGCAAGACTTCCCGTTGGCCGAGATGTATAGCGCAATACGAACTTTGCGCTTAGCTGACGGACCAGATGAAGTTCACAAGATGACGATTGCTCGGGCCGAACTGCGTAAGCATGATCCGAGCTTTAGAACCGATGGCGTGAACAACATGGCGCCGGGTGGTGGCAAGGGCTAGTTGGCTATAACTCGCCGGCCGATAGTTGTTCAAGAACAACCTTGGCTCGTTCTTGAACAGCTGGTAGATCGCTCAACTTGAAAGCAGCACGGACTTGTTGAGCGACTCGAGGGTTCTTTCCTAAGACAACTTCATGTCGTGCCATGAAGTCCCAATACAAAGTGGTGAATGGACAAGCGTTATCACCCACGCGCTTGGTGCGGTCGAAATGACAGCCCTTGCAGTAGTTGCTCATCTTGTCGATGTAGGCGCCGCCCGATGCATAGGGCTTGGTTGCCATTTGGCCACCATCAGCGAACTGCGACATACCGACAACATTGGGGACCATGACCCATTCGGCACCATCAACGAAATTCGCCCACATCCAATCGGTGAGTTGTTGCGGATTGATACCTGCGATCAGACACAAGTTGCCAATCACCATGAGTCGCTGAATGTGATGCGCGTAGGCATGTGAGTCGACTTCGGTTAACACTTGAGAGACACAATTCATTTTCGTTGATGCATCACAGGTGAAGAGCGGGGGAAGATTACGCGTCGCGCCAAGTTTGTTGAGGTCGGCGTAGTCGGGCATCCATAACCAATACAAGCCCCACACGTATTCGCGCCAACCAATGACTTGGCGAATGAAACCTTCGGCCGAGGCGATATCGACTTGGCCTTGGCGATATGCATTCTGAACTGCGTCACATACTTCGGCTGGTCGCAGTAACCCGATGTTGAGATACGGAGAAAGTAAAGAGTGAGCTACATGCCAGCTGCTTGACAGCATCGCATCTTCGTGAGGACCAAAGTTCGGCAACAGATTGTCAATGAAATGGTTCAGTCGTTTGAGAGCATCTTGGCGACTCGTTGCCCAAATTCCTGTTGGTGTCTGCCCAACGCAATGCGGTCGCAGTTCATCAATGACCTGGCGGTCAATGTCGTCAAGTTCACTCGTCAATGGGGCGGGCCATTGGTTCTTGCCATCTTTTGGTGGTGGCAATCGATTTTCAGAATCGTAATTCCATGTCCCGGTCTCTGGCTCTCCATCAATGGTCATGAGGTAGTTCAAACGACTGCGTTGCCAACGGTAGAAATCTTCCATCTTGAACGTCTTGCGTCGCTCAAGAAGTTGTTCTTTCCAGTGTGCGAAATCTTCGTAGTGACATAAGAACTGATTACTGCGGACAATCTCGCAGTCGTTGCGTCGCAGCATTGCGAGAGCCGTATGACTCGCCGGCTCCATCACTGAAACATGTGTCGGCGAAAACTCTGAGCGGTGTTCACGAAGTCCCTGGGCCAAAGTGGTGGCCTTGCGGTAGTCAACTTCAAATCCAGAATCACGAAGTTCGTTTGCGAAGCGACGCATTGAAGCGATCACAAAATGCGCGCGTTGAATATGCCATTTTTTCGATTGAACTTTTTCGGCACTTTCAACCATCAAAATGCGATGAGTCTGCGGGGTGGCCTGAGCAACCGCTGCAAATTCACGATTGAGTTGATCGCCAAGAACCCAAATCGTTTTCTTGGATTCGTGAATCAAAATGGGCACTTCTCTAGTGTGCCTCAATTGTCAAATTCGGGGAATATCGTGCACCGAATTTGCCAGCGGAATAATGCGATCAAGCTGGGTGCGCCTCAAGTAGTCAACAATTTTGGGATTCGAACAAACCACGTACATCTGACCGCCATTGGTGCGAATGCGCGAAGCGGTTCCGAGTAACACCCCGAGAGCGGCATCATCCAACACCGTGATTCCGTCTAAATCAAGCGCAAGATGCATATGGGCTTGATTGATGGCCTTTGTCAGCAAGTCGCTCAACTTCGGCAATGTCGACAAATCAAGGTCACCAGTAAAACCAATGACATACACATCATCGATCAAGGTGGCATGGCTTGAGAGGTTCACGCCATCAACCTATCGGAGGTTCAAGGAGCATCGAAAAATGTGATGAGAGTGTTAGGTCGGGTACGAGTCGACCGACCAAAGGAAGGTCGGTGTTTAGCTCGTACGTTGCTGTGACAGTGACCCAACGTTGAGCGACATTGATATCAACGTTGAGTTCGCGGCCAAAAGAAAATAAAGCGGCGCTCTTGGCAGCAGTCGCGGGGTCCTGAGCAACGGCGGATGCTCGAACCGCATTGCGTGTGGCGTTAACAACCTGGACTTGGGTTACAACGATCACCATGAACTGGGCGATGAACAGTACGCCGAGCATGATCAGGGGCAGAGTGAGGACAAACTCAACTGTTGACTGCCCCCGATCACGTTGATGGCGAAAGTGAGACCTACGGAAGTTTTGAAGTGACACTGTCAATGACGCGATCAAATAATTGCCCGATCTTGCCGGCCCCACCACCGCCCGTCGCCCAAGCAATCACTAGTAGCGCAATAAGCGCGGCTGCGAGCATCACAAGAGCGTACTCAGATGTGGCTTGTCCTGAATCTCGCTCAACATTGTTGGGCAAAGTGAAATTGAGAAAATAGATGTACATACGTTGACATATGTGTGTCATGAAAAATCCTTCAAGTGAAGTTGGCGAGGCACTTACACATTGATGTGGAGTTGCGACAGAGTGCCAGCGATTGTTGGCACGATGATCAAGATGACGAACGACGGCAGAATGCACATGACAAGAGGAAGTGAAAGTCGAATGGGAAGTTGTCGTGCTTCAGTTTCGGCCCGTCGACGTCGATTCACTCGAGCTTCGTGACCGAGTTGAAAAAGCAAATTCTCAACAGGAATTCCGAGTCGGTCGCCAGCGATAAGAACTTCGCACATTGCTTGGCTTGCAGTTCCAATGTCGTTTTGCAATAAACGGATCGCATCAACAAATCGTTCGCCTTCGTTGATACTTCGCGAAGCGGCGATGAATTTTGGACGTAGAACTCCTGGGGCATGCTGGCCTAAGAAGTTGATTCCTTGGGCGGGTGAATAGCCGGCACGTAGTGCAGCGATAAAGAGGTCAATGCACTCGGGGAATGCTTCAACAATTTCGCGATCTTGTCTTGTTGCAATGCGCTGTTTAGCCCGTTTCCATAAGAAGAAGAGGCCAACAAGTCCAAAAGTGATGATCATGAACGAACCATTCGGTGGGTCCAGGTACGACCTACAAAGTTCAGGCCAATACCTAACGTCAGGCATGTCCAGCCGAGCGGAGTGGCTAGTAAAACGTGCCGCACTGCTGGACTGTCGCTCAGAATCCACGCTCCACAAACAACTGGCAACCAAGTAATCAGGCGCATTGATGCAGTCGCTGTTGCGGCTTGTGTTTGTCGCTCAGTTTTTGCTTGCGAGCGATCGAGAAGAGTGTCAATCAAGTAGTCAAGTTGTTGTGCAATATCACCACCAACTTCGCTCGCGAGAGCAATCACATGCAAAGCCATGATGCAATCGGCATTTTCTGCAGATTCGGACTTGTTGTCAAGAATCTTCTGGCACGCGGTATTGATAGAGACTCCTCGAGCGACCAATTTGTGGAGTTGAGCCAAGACGTCGCACGGATGGTGAGACACCGACATTTGTAGAGCGGTGGCAAGTGCTAAACCCGATCGAACATTGCGACTCATCGACGACAACGCATCAACGAGATTGCTATTTCCGTAGATGTCATCGTTGCTGAGACGGCGCCGAGTCTGCCGTCGAGCAACAATCTTTGCAAGAAGGTCGTTACGCATCATGATGGCGGTACAGATATTCAAGACGTGGTGGCTGTAGAACCTCGTTGGTGTCTGGTACAACTTTGGCGATTTGTATGACGCATCGTTTTCCGTAAGGTCGACGACTCATATGAATGACGATGTCTACTGCTGAATTCACCATGTGGCGGGCATCTTGAAGCGTCCAACCCGGGGCGGCTTGCATTGTGAGTAGATCAAGTCGATGCAAGCCGTCTAATGCCGAATTGGCATGCATGGTTGCCAAGCATCGCGAATGTCCGGTGTTCATCGCCTGGACCAATGTGAGTGCTTCTATTCCGCGGACTTCACCAACGATTAATCGATCGGGACGCAGCCGAAGAGCAGATCGTAAGAGATCGTCGAGTGAGACTTGGCCTCGCCCTTCGGCAGTCGCCACTCGAGATTCAAGGCGTACGGCATGCGGGTGTGAAATAACCAGTTCGTGAGTGTCTTCAATAACAATGATGCGTTCGCTCAATTGTTCTTGATCTTCATCGCGTGAAACGAGAGACGAGACTAAACACGACTTACCCGATCCGGTTGCGCCAGTGATCAAAATATTGTGCTGTGATTGAGAGAGTTCGTCTAATGCATCGTGAAGTGATTGCAGAGAGTCATCGCAGAAGTCAATGAGCGGAAAAGTTTGCTGACGAAATAGTCGAAAGGCAGCAGTCGTTCCATGAACCGCGATCGGGTGAATGACCGCACACACTCTGGTTCCATCAGGAAGTCGTGCGTCAACAATGGGCGAGAGACGGTCGAGGCGTCGACCAAGTGGTGTGAGAATTCGTTCGAGGGCGATCTCAATTTGTCCAGGTTCAAGATCGTCAACTCTGACTAATGCTCCAGATCGTTCAACCCATACCTCAGTCGAATTGTTGACCAAAATATCGGTCACGTTTGTGTCTGAGAAATGTTCACTGAGCTGTGGTGGTAAAAGTTGCGATCTCATGTGCTGATTCCGAGCGAGACCAGAGGTGCGAGCGCAGACTGAAGGGGTGACGGCAATCGAGACTTGAGAAGACCCGAGTCAACCCGTCGAGATATATCGCTGGAGTTTGGAATTTCAGCCACACATTTCAACTTCATCACTGACTCAACATCACTTGTTGTCAAAACTCTGCCATGTTCTTGAACAACAATGACACCGGAAAACTTTTGCTCAGTATTAACTGCTCGCCGTAGAGATAAATAGCAAGGTCGTGTCACCATGTAATGCGTGCAGGCAAGCTTCTGAAAGGCGAGAGGTAGTTCAACTCGGCCAAAATCAATGATGATGTTGAAACCGTTTGATTCTCTCTGCATGAGTTCTCGGGCGAGATTGGCCCAAGCGCTTGTTGAGAAAATTTCAACGGCAGAACTTCCAGAAGGCGCGAGCTGAAGATTGTCTTTGCAGGTGATCAGAATCTCATCAAACTCACGGTGCGTCATGCCGTTGGCCCAGTCGTTGAGTCCGACCGGCGGCTCAGGTAATCCCATAATGGCGGCTTGGTCTCCAGCGAGGTCAACGAGAAGTGTGGGGTATGACGACGAACTCACAATGGCCAAGCTGGCGGCGACGACGGAAGTGCCACTTCCACCTTTAGGCGACGACAGAATTGTGATCATAAAACCTCGCTGAAACTGTGTTGATGGCGAAGTGTGAGCGTGCGCCGAGAGATTGCGGTGGCTACCCTGAAGAGCGGAGGTGTCCGGGTACCTGGTGGGCTCCGCCGCCTTCAAAGCGGTTGGGACGAGCGAACCTCGTCCGGCGGGTTCGATTCCCGTCCACCTCCGCCATATCCATTTTCTAGGGAGAGAACATGTTGTTCGAAGTGCGCAAGATCGTCACGATTGTTGAAGAGATTTTTCATGATCATTCATCAGGGGTCAACGGGCCTATTCCTGCAACGCCCGCGATGAAGGGTGCAGTGGCTGCAGTTGTGACTAACCCTTATGTGGGCAAGTACATCGACGATCTGAGTCCGGCGGTTGATGAACTGCGCGCACTCGGTGAGCGTCTCGGAAATATTTTGATCGGTCACCTCGGTGGAGACGCGTCGAAGATTGATGGATACGGCAAAGGAATCATCGTTGGCTCGGCTGGCGAAATTGAGCATGGCGCTATGTGGCATATCCCTGGTGGTGGTGGCATGCGTGCTGCACTCGGTAAGGGAACATCGATTGTGCCGTCCACCAAAAAAGTTGCGGGAATTGGAGCACGTCTTGATGTGCCGATCACGCATATGGATTGGAGTTATGTGGGCAGTCATTATGACGCGATTGAAGTTGGTGTTCCCGATGGACCCAAACCCGATGAGATGGTGGTGATCTTGGCCATGGGTGTAGGTGGACGAGTACACGCACGCCTCGCTGGTGGATTTACATTGGCCGATCGCGGCAAGCCAGGAGTTCCAGCATGAGCAAGATCGCTTTCATTGGTATTGGTCGCATGGGTTGGCATATGGCGGCACACTTGGCCAAAGCTGGTCACGATGTTGTGGTGTGTGATGTTGTGCCGGGTATGGCCGACAAATGGGTGGCTGAAAATGGTGGAGCCGCGGTTGCGAGCCCCGCTGATGCTGTTCGTGGTCGCGAGTATGTGATTACGTCGTTACCCGCCGATCGTGAATTGTTCGCCGTTGCTGATGGCATCATTGCCGAACTTGCCAAGGGCACGGTGTGGATTGATCACTCAACAACATCTGCCGAGGGCTCGCGAGTTGTCGCGGCCCGAGTTGCCGAAGTTGGATCAGCATTTTTGGATGCGCCAGTTTCTGGTGGTGTTGATGGTGCGCGTAACGGCACGCTCACGGTGATGGCCGGTGGCGACGAGAAAGCATTTGCGTCAGTTGAAACGGTGATGTCGGCTTATGCTGCGCGCATCACGTTGATGGGCGAATCGGGTGCAGGCCAAATCACCAAGATGACGAATCAGATTTGTGTTGTTGGAGTGTGCCAGGCATTGGCCGAAGGGCTCGACTTTGCCGAGACTGCCGGGCTCGATGTGCAAAAAGTGATTCACGTGATGTTGCAGGGTTCATCGGCGTCGTGGCAGATGGCTAATCGCGCCGAGAAAATGTTGGCCGGCGAATACAACTACGGATTCTCAACCACGTTGATGCGTAAAGACATTGGGCTGGTGCTTGATGAAGCCGCGTCCATGAATGTGCCGTTGCCGGTGACATCAATGGTTGGACAGATGCTCGCTGAAGTCACCGCAATGGGTGGCGCACAGTGGGACTGGTGCAGTTTGATGGAGCGTCAACGACGCCGCAAGAAGTAGGCGATCTGGTCGGAATTAGCTGAGGTTTTCTGCCAATTCGCCAGACCAGATCGCTGTTATTCCGCAAATGATGGACGTATTCCCACAGTTCCGCATGGCTCGTTTAACTCCAGACATTTTGCGGTCACTTGCAATCGGTCGACATCAGTTAATTCACCGTGATGTCGTTCTTGCTCATGGACACTCAGCTCACTCATGGCGCACGGCGCGGGCGAATGGGTTCTTTGATGAAGTAATGCCCGGCATCGGGATAGAGACTGGTCGGTCGCTAGATCCAAAAGGTTTGATTGCAGCGGCGGTAACAGCAGCTGGTGACGGGGCGATGGCGAGTCATCGGTCGGCAGCGTTTCTTTATGGTGCCGACGTTGTCGGGCACGAACCTATTGACGTTTTGCGTGCTGATCGCCAAACAACTTTGACATTACCGAATACCAAATTTCATCGACCGCGCGACATGATGGATCTTCGTCCCAGAGAGATCGATGGAATTGCGGTCACAAATCCGTTGCGGACATTGCTTGATTTAGGAGTCGTTTCTCGCTGGGATGTAGATCGAACATTGCAGATCTTTGTGATTAAAGGTCTTGTTACTTTTGAATCGGTTGACAAAGCGTTGATGCGGCACAGTCAACATGGACGCCACGGGATTGTTGCATTGCGAAGTGCGCTCCATCAACTGGCACTTCACGAGAAGGCCCCAGATTCAGTGCTTGAAGAAGAAATGGCCCGTTTGGCTCGGCGATTTAGATTGCCTTCAATGGAGTTTCATGCTCGCATTGCTGGATATGAAGTTGACTTCTTATTGACTGGAACAAATATCTACCTCGAATGCGAGGGATGGCGATATCACGGTCTTGATAAAGATCAATTTGAGTTTGATCGCGAACGAACCGCCAAATTACTTACGGCGGGATATATCGGTGTGCGATTTACGTGGGCACAAATCGTTCGTCGACCGAGCACTGTTGCTCAACAAGTCAAAGATATTTATGCACAATGGAAATCACCGCGTTGATAGCAAAACGAGGCTGAGGCGAAAAACCGAACGATCTGGTCTGGCGAAGTTATAGAAAACCTAAGTTATTTACGACCAGATCGCTTGTTAGACAGCGAGGAGGTCGCGGGCGCCAGTGTCGCTCGACGGGTGACGCAACTTGCTCATCGCACGAGCCTCAATCTGACGGATGCGCTCACGAGTGAGGTTGAAGTGTTCGCCAACTTCTTCAAGGGTGCGAGGTTCGCCCCGATCAAGACCAAAGCGCAACTTCAAAATCTCGCGTTCGCGCTCGTCGAGCGGAGCCAAGAGTCGCTGAATCTCTTCGGGGAGCAACGCAGTGGCTGCAACTTCGAAGGGGCTTTCAGCTGAACGGTCTTCAACCACGTCACCAAGTTCGGCATCGCCGTCTTCACGAAGCGGTTCGCTCAGTGACAAAGGCTCGGCAGCGAAGCGCAATGCTTCAGTGACTTTGTCTTCGGGCATTTCAACTTCGGCTGCGAGTTCACGCAACGTTGGCTGGCGGCCAAACTTCAATTCCAGGCGTGAGCGAGCCTTCTGGAGACGAGCAAGTGTGTCTCCGGCGTGGACTGGGAGGCGAATGGTGCGACCGGTGTTAGCGATACCACGAGTAATGGCCTGACGAATCCACCACGTTGCATACGTTGAGAATTTGAATCCCTTACGCCAGTCGAATTTTTCAACAGCGTGCATGAGACCGAGGTTGCCCTCTTGGATGAGGTCGAGCAAGGGGAGACCAGAAGCCTGGTACTTCTTGGCGATCGAGACCACCAAACGAAGGTTGGACTGCACGAACGAACGCTCGGCATTTTCACCATCTTTGATGAGGTTGCGCAGCTCGCGCTTCTTGGCAGGAGTTAATGCCTTGCCATCAACAACTTCAGATTCTTCCTTAGCGGCCTTACCAGCTTCGATCTGCTTGGCAAGACGAACTTCGTCATCTTTTGTGAGCAATGTGTATTGCCCGATGTCTGACAAGTAAAGACGGACGAGGTCCTCTTCATCACGATCAACGCGATCCTTGGCCACTTAAGAACCCCACTTCTCCCGAAATTGCAGTAGTGGCGGGAACGATACCGACCACAATCGCTGACACAACCACCAGCGCAAAGATTCCAAAAAAGTGTTGAGATATTGGTTGCCGAGACACCGAGATTTATCTTCGGTAATCTAAGGAAATAACGATTTTGCGAGGTTTTGCTCGTTCGATCGTGTACGCAAAAAGGAGAAATGCTATGGCGAATCCATTACTGAATGAGAAGCGACTCAAACAAGCAGCCGCGGCAAACGATGCCGGTTGGGCAGCGCCCGATCAAGCAACTCGTCGAGAAAATTCTGAAGCGGTTAATGATGGACCGACAACACCTTGGGTGCCCACTGGTCGAACAATGACTGTTGCTGGTACTGCAAGTGCGACTGCAGTTCTGTTTGTTCTCTTACTCGCTGCCGCAGTTGTTGGCTGGCTTGGTGTCGATACGCCGCAAGGTGAGGTGTACAAGTTCCCGGCCTACGCCATTGGCGGATTGCTAGTCGGATTTGCCTTGGCAATCTTTTTGGCATTCAAACCACACCTCGCCAAGTTCTTGGCTCCGGTGTATGCAATCGCTGAAGGTTTATTTGTTGGCGCAATTAGTAAGGCGTATGAAACGTATTACGACGGCATCGTGGTGCAGGCTGCTGGTGCAACGATCGCAGTTTTTGCTGTCATGTTGGCCATGTACAGCTTGCGCATTATCAAAGTGACCGATCGCTTCCGTCGCATTGTGATTGGTGCAACGATGGGAGTTGCCTTGTTCTACGGCGTCTCATTGTTGATGAGCCTGTTTGGTGCGACCCCGCCGTTCATTCATTCAACAAGTCTTTTCGGCATTGGCTTTAGTTTCTTAGTTGCAGGGCTCGCAGCATTTAACTTGGCGCTTGACTTCGATTTCATCGAGCGTGGGTCAAAGCAAGGAATGCCCGAGTCAACAGAGTGGTATGCAGCATTCGGAGTCATGGTCACCGTTGTGTGGCTGTACCTCGAAATCTTGCGTCTGCTATCTAAATTGCGCGAACGGTGACCGAAACGAAATTGAGCGACGATCTTGATCGTCGCAGCATTGTTATCTTCGTTGCCGCTCTACTGAGTTTGTGGTTCGCCCATTTCGGTATTCGCTATGTGCCTGGTGACACCAGTCGTTTGACCGAATTGTGTTGGTGGTCGGGCACGCAGATCGTGAGCTACCTAGTAGTTCCACTGCTTGTCATTCGGTTTATTGGTTTGAAGCCAATTGACATCGGCTGGAAGTTTCGCGGCACATCGAGCCATTGGAAGTATTACGCAGCGTTATTTGCCATTGCTGTTCCGTTTGTTGCGATAGCCAGTACAACTGCCGAATTTCAAGAGCGTTATCCGCTGCTCGAGATTGTTCGGGGTCAACTTGGTGTATGGCATGACTTGCGCATTTGGTGGGTCTTTTACATCTTGCAATTTGTTGCTGTCGAAACCTTCTTTCGCGGTTTTCTCGTTTTGGGATTAGCAAAACGATTTGGTCACGCTTCAATTTTCATCGCCACAGTTCCGTACTTAATGATTCATTTCGTGAAACCACCTGCCGAGGCATTGGCGGCAATAATCGGTGGCTTGGTGATGGGAACACTCGCGTATCGCACGAAAAGTGTGTGGTGGGGTATTGCTCTGCATGTTTCGGTCGCGGCTTTGATGGATTTTCTCTCGTTAGGGCATAAGGGATTTATCTGGTGAGCGAGGTTTCACAAGAAGCGCTTGCCGTGAGCGCTGCTGGCGCATTGCTCGGCGGAATCACTGGTCGAATTGTGGGCTTCCCGGTTATAGGGACATTCATTGGTGCAGTGAGTGGATCAGTTGCTGGTGCTCGTCGCATGTACGACTGGAAATCACCTCGTGGCATCGGCGCTTTTGTTCTCGATCACACTTGGGCCTTGGCGACGACAACCGCTTCTGTTGTTGCAACTGGTGTGAACGCAGCAACTGGTGCTCACATTGATGAATCTTTGACGACTCGACAGAATCGAATGACCTTTGATAAGGGTTTGGTTTTGCGCAGTGGTTTTGCGGTGACATTTGGATATGTGGTCAATGGCGCGGCCGATCGTGACGGAACATTGAGCGAACGTCGTCGCAAGTTAGTCACTCATCATGAAGATCAGCATGTGTGGCAAGCACGAATGTTCGGACCGATTTATCCGGTGGTCTATGCCGGCTGGTTTGCGGTTGGCTCAATCGTTGCGACAGCGAAGTGGTTTGCGACTGGACGCAAAACGAAGTTGATTGATGAGATTGATGCAACGGCGTACTATCGCAATCCATTTGAATGGCACGCATATACGTGTGATGACAATTGGCCGCCACACGGAGTTGATGCGACCAAAGTGTGGGCGAAACCTTTTAGAGGGTCTTTAAAAAGTCCAACATTGCCGCGTTGAATTCGTCTGGAAACTCTTGTTGAGTCCAGTGGCCAGCACCCGGGATGATGACGCTCCCCTTGTAATTGGGAGTCAGCGCGTTCACGGCATCGATTGTGTCAAGGCGGGCGGCGATCACTGCATCTTTGTCGCCGCCAATAAAGAACGTCGGCATGGAGATGCGATCAATTGGAATGTCTTTGAGTAGTTCGTAGTTGGCATCAAGGTTGCGATACCAACTGACGGGACCAAAGAAACCACTGTTGGTGAATTGCTTGACGTAGTAGTCGAGATCTTCTTGCGTCAACCATGACGGCAAGTGAGTGGGAACATCTTTGAACATGTCTAAGAAACCGGTGCCAGCCATTGGAGGAAGTTCTGCAGGGTCGGTAGGACCTGGTTTATACATCGCGCCAGACGCTGCCCACATGAACTGGTGCATGGTGTGTCGAATATCGGCACCAAGTTCTTTTTCGGCTGGACCAACTTCTTGGAAGTACAACATGTAGAAGAAGCGATCGGTGAACATCATTTTGAAAAGTTCAGTGGGTTTTGCGGGCCACGGAGTGAACGGAACACTGACCGCGCAAATGGCATTCACTCGGTCGGGATGTAAACGTCCGGCTTCCCATACGACGAGAGCGCCCCAGTCGTGACCAATAAAAGTTGCATTGGCGTGGCCAGTGGCATCAAGCAAACCAACTAAGTCATCAGTGAGATTTTGTAGGCCGTAGTCGGTGACATTTTTGGGCGATGAGGAAAAACCATAACCACGTTGATCGGGAGCAAGCACGTGATAGCCAGCATCGGCGAGTGGCTGCATCTGGTGACGCCATGAATGTGCCGACTCGGGGAAACCGTGGCTCAATATGACGCACGGACCACTGGGGTCGCCGGCCTCGGTGACAACAAGATCGACGCCGTTGGTGCGAATGGTGCGCTGCTGAATGCTGTGGCTCATGTCCTCAGTCTTGCCGACTGAGGACATGAGGCGTGAACTGTGCGACTTAGGGAAGTGGGCTCAAGACGTATGACTGAGTCTGGTAAAAACCAGTGATATCGATAATGAAATGACATGCTCCAAGATCGTTTCCACAGAAGACTTTTAATTCGCGATCTGCGCTCATTGAAATGATTCCGCCATTTGAGACATCTGTTCCAACGACAAAGTTGATGGATGATGTTGCAGGAGGGGTAGATGCATCGCCGGGTGCAAGTGACAAATAGTTGGCTCCACCGACCGCGTTGGTGACGGTCAGGTTGTAAGCAATCGACATGACTGGCGTAGAAATACCGCCAGGACCTGTTGTGAAGGGCAACAGATCTGAAGTTGTTACTCGACCAGAAGAATCGCGACCATCTTTCAGTGAGATGACGCGCGATTCATTTTTTGAAATGCGTCCGAGTTTCGCTGCTGGAATTCCTGACGATGCGTTGGTCCAACGCGAGTCGTACACACGTTGCGGTGTCATCGAAAAGAAGTATCCGTCGCTTGGGTAGCCCGTACCTGCACTTGCGGGCAGACTGCCTAATGCGAGACCCCCAGCAACGGCACCGACGGCTGCACCGGCCGCGAGTTTCAACATGCCGCGACGTGATGCACGTTCGGGTTCACCGACTACCTCTAGTTGGTCGAGGCGTAGCTGCAACAAGGCCAATTGATTTTTGAGATCCTGAATTTCATTGTTTTCCATGTTGGTTTCCCCCGCTCAAAATTGGCATGTAGCCGTGTCAAAGCAAAGGGTACCAAATACTGATAGTGAGAAATTCACAAATTGTCAGCCCTTAGGCAAGATTTGGAAGACTGAAACAGGACCAATCAGGCAGAGTTACGGCGAGCCAAAGGATTGGCTTCAAGTACCGCATCGGGCAATGGTTGGCCCGTGATTTCATCGACCCAATAGGTACCCGCATCAAGACGGCTCAACGCCATTTCAACATCGGCCAGGTCACGCTCGATGGCATCTAGGTCAATCGTTGCCGATTCTTCGTGGGTGGGTTCCGTCGAGTACATGGGCTCAGAGTAGTCGGCAGATAGTGTTTCAATCCATGTCCACAACATTCCCCCCTTTTGACGGATCCGCCCCCAAGTGCCAGAAGTTCTCTTCTGAGCCCGAAATGGGGATTGATGTCACCAAGCGTTATACGGCGACCATGGAAACCTCGATGGGCACTCTGGTGATCGCTCTCGATGCCATCAAGGCCCCTCGCACCGTGAACTGCTTCATTTTCTTGGCGCTCAATCACTATTACGACGGCATCATCTTCCACCGCATCATTCAGGGCTTCGTCTGCCAAGGTGGCGACCCGACCGGCACCGGTATGGGTGGACCTGGTTACAAGTTCGCTGACGAATTGCCCAAGCCCGGTCAATACCAAATCGGTTCATTGGCAATGGCGAATGCCGGACCCAACACCAACGGCTCGCAGTTCTTCTTGATCAGTGGTCCGAGTGGCGTCAGCTTGCCTCCGGCCTACGCATTGTTCGGTCAAGTTGTGAAAGGTCTCGAAGTTGTTGAGGCCATGCAAAATGTTCCGACGGCACGTGGCGATCGCCCCGTGACCGACGTGGTGATCAAGTCGGTCACCATCACTGTTGCTGACTGATTTACTTCACTGCGTTTTGCAATAGATGAACTCTCGAGTTGTCCAACTCAGTGCGTCGCAAGCGCGACGTATTGCGTTGGGAGCTCAAGGATTCGCTCAGCCCCGTCCAACTGGACGAACTGATCGCCGTCATTTACGCAAAGTTCTCGACCACATCGGACTGATTCAGATTGATTCGGTCAATGTGTTGGTGCGTAGTCAAGAGTTGCCATTGTTTTCGCGACTTGGTGCTCATCCACGCGATTTCATTTCTGCTGCAACGAGAGACGGCGAGCTTTTTGAGTATTGGGGACATGAAGCCGCTCATATGCGCACCGAACATCACCGACTGTGGCGCTGGAAAATGGAACAGTCGCTAGAAGGACCCTGGCGTAGTGCCGAACAACTCTTGAAGCAGCATCCGAAATACGTTGAAGAAATCTTTCAACGAGTTGTGGCCGATGGGCCGTTGGCCGCAGGTGAATTATCTGAACGCACTGAGAAGAAAGGCCAATGGTGGGACTGGGATCGAGCGAAATTGGCTCTGGAGTACTTGTTTATGTGTGGACGAGTCACCGCAACGCGTCGCCCAAATGACTTTGCGCGTTTGTATGACTTGCCCGAACGAGTGATTCCTCAGCTACACCTTCGAGCGCGCACGCCGAGCGTTCACGATGCGCAACGCGAACTGCTTGATATTGGGGCGCGTTCATTAGGCGTTGCGACTGCTAAAGATATTGCCGATTACTTCCGCATCAAGCCGGCATTAGCACGACCACGCATTGATGAACTCATTGAATCTGGTTTGTTGTTACCAACCACAATCGAGAACTCAAAAGAGAAGTGGCTCATTCATCGTGATGCTCGCACGCCGCGATCAGTGAATGCTCAGGCGTTGTTGTCGATGTTTGATCCAGTGGTTTGGAATCGTCCACGCGCCGAGAATCTGTTTGATTTCCATTACCGCATTGAGATTTATACGCCGGCTGCGAAACGTAAATATGGCTATTACGTTTTGCCGTTTTTATATGGTGATCGTTTGGTGGCCAGGGTTGACCTGAAAGCCGATCGTCACAACAACACTTTGTTGGTGCCCGGAATCTTTTCCGAAGCTCACGCCGACAAGAACGAAGTTGCAGTCGGCCTTGCTAACGAGTTGCAGTTAATGGCGCAATGGTTGGGTCTGGCAACGATCAAGGTTGGCAATAAAGGCGATTTATCAGGTGCTGTTCGCAAGTCGCTGAGTGCAACGGTTCGTTAGTCTGAATCTATGAGTCGCCCCCTGATTGCTGTTGCTGGTCGCATTGCGGCGGCTGGTCGGGTGTCGCGAAGTGAAATTTCGTTTGCCGGCCGTGTCTATCTAGACGCGGTGCTACGTGCAGGCGGCGAACCGCTCACATTGACTCCACGTGAGTTAACCCACGAACAAGCAGTTGAGTTGTTGTCGGGCTTTGGTGCTTTGGTGTTGATGGGCGGCGCCGACGTTGATCCGCATTTGTATGGTCAACAACGTCAACATCATGTCTATGGTGTGAACCACGAACAAGATCATTTTGAAATTGCTTTAGTTCATGCGGCCATCGAACTGAAGTTGCCAACGTTGGCGGTGTGTCGCGGAATTCAACTGGTCAATGTTGCGCTTGGCGGAACATTGATTCAACACATCGGTGATGTTGATCTCGGCGACATGACAGGTCTCGTTGAACATGCGCCAGGGAAATTTCCGGCTGGCCAAGAATTTGCCTTGCACGATGTTGAAGTCACGTCACGTACCAAGTTGTCAAAAGCGTTAGGTGCAACCAAAGTTCGAGTCGCTTCGTTTCATCACCAAGGTATTGACGACATTGGTAAGGGTCTGAAAGTTGTGGCTCGTTCACCCGATGGATTAGTTGAAGCTCTTGAGCACAGCGGCTCGGGGCAGTGGTTGATCGGAGTGCAATGGCATCCCGAAGACACCGCAGCAACTGATGTGCATCAACAAGCGCTGTATAACGCCCTTATTGCTCAGACGCAGTAACAGGAATTGGCTGCAAAGCCCATCGAAGCGTTTTGGTGAGAGTGAGAGCAGCAGGTCGCACCACTGTGCGTTCACTGACGGGCAACCACGGAAGTCGTAGCGGGAATCGTGTCCACAGCGGCATCAGCGAAACAGCTGCAGCGCCAAGTAGCCCATAAACAGGTCGTGCATAAATCGGTAATGGTGGAGTGAGAAGTAAATAGCGCGCTGCGTCACGTGCGGGTGCCGAAGTTCGCAGCTCTGGTCGATACGACGCGATCTGGTCGGTGAGTTCGGCAACTGTCGTCGGAGGATCAATCACGCCGAGCGCCGATGCAATTCGCGACATGTCGAGTACATAACCATCACGTTGTTCGGGGGACAATTCAATTTCACCGAACTTGGCATGAGCGGCCAGAAAAGAATCAACTTCTGCGATGTGGACCCACTTCAACAAATGAGGATCGTTGGCGCTGTATGGGCGACCGTCATCGGCAGTGCCCACAACGCGGGTGTGAACTCGCTTGACCATGTCAACGGCCCGCTGCGATTCGGTAGCTGGCCCAAATGTAGTTGCCGCCAAAAAGTCGGCAGTGCGTTGTAATCGTCCCCATGGGTCGGCTTTGTAATCGCTGTGTGAGGCAACGCCGGCCATGGCTAGTGGTTGAAGAGACTGGAATAACAAGGCACGTAGACCGCCGATGAACATGCATGAGTCGGCATGAATAATGCGGATCGGACGGTCTTCGGCAAACCATCTCTCGCCAGGGGCCTCGAACAACTCTTGCGCACGGTTATCGGCATTGGGACCGACCACTCGTGAGCGAACCGCGTCAGCGACGATGCGTCGAACTGGTTCAAAGATTTCGGACATATATAGATCGTGCCACGGTTTGCTCTCCGATGCCCACACAGGCTGAGTACGCTCGTCACATGTCTGACGAATTGCCGATCACACCTTCGCTTGATCCCGATTCCAACAAACTTCCGCGATGGGTTTGGAAAGCGATCATCGTTTTCTGGCTGGGGTTCCTCGGCACGATTCTGATTCGGTATGCCTATGATCGTCTTTTCTCATTTTTGGTCCTTCTTTTAGTGTCGCTCTTTTTGTCGCTCGCAATTGAACCCGGCACGACACGATTGGCGAAGCGGGGTTGGCGGCGGGGTCACGCAACGATTGTGATCCTGTTAGGACTATTGGTCGGTGTCATCATTTTCGTGGCCGCGATTGGGACATTGGTCGGAACCCAGGTTGCTGATCTCGCACAGAACTCGGAGCGGTATGTCAGCCGCACAGTGAATTTTTTGAATGACACCTTGTCGACCAATATCAATCCCCAAAAAGTGAACGACAGTATTCAAGATCCGAATGGGCCGGTACAAAAATTCATTAAGGGCCAACAAGATGAAGCACTGCAACTGTCGGTGACAGCACTAGGACTTCTTCTACAAGCCTTCTCCGTCATGCTTTTCACTTTCTATTTAGTTGCTGATGGCCCACGGCTGAGACGTTCAATATGCAGTCGCCTCGCACCAGCGCGACAAAAGAGAGTTCTTGATACGTGGGACTTAGCAATCGAAAAGACTGGTGGCTATCTCTATAGCCGCGCAATTTTGGCTGTCGCTTCAGCCTTTGTGCATTGGATTGCTTTTCAATCACTTGGCACTGCGGCACCGATCGCGCTCGCGCTTTGGGTCGGTTTAATTTCGCAGTTCATTCCAGTGGTGGGTACATACATTGCTGGCATTCTTCCGGTGCTCATCACTTTCATTGACTCACCGCTGAAAGCACTCGCAGTCATCATTGTGGTGATTTTGTATCAGCAAGTAGAAAACTTCTTGATTTCTCCTCGCATTACTGCACGCACAATGGAAATTCATCCAGCAATTTCGTTTGGTGCGGCCATTGCTGGTGGCGCATTACTCGGACCAGTTGGCGCAATTCTTGGTTTACCGGTGGCGGCAATGGCTGTGGCTTTAGCAAGTTCTTCTGGGCAGCGACACGATCTCATTGAAAACGAACTTGTTCAGGTACAAGAAAAGGCCAAGCCACGGATGAGAAAAAGAGGTCGTCGACGGTGAGTGATTCAGTTTTGACTTCGTATGTTCCACTTGCGGTGACTTATCGCAATGATGTTTTGGAATCGGTGCATCATGCTGCTGTTGTTGCCTTAAATCAAGATGGCACGGTTGCCTTTTCAATGGGTGACGCGAACATTGGTATTTTCCCGCGATCAAGCACTAAGCCATTGCAAGCCCATGCCATGGTTCAATCAGGGCTTGATCTTCCCGATGAACTATTGGCACTGGTGTGTGCAAGTCACGATGGCCGCCCAATGCATCTTGATGGAGCACGGCGAATTTTGCAATCGGTTGGCCTTGATGAAAAGGCGTTGGCGAATACTCCCGACTTACCTCTTGACGAAAATGAAGCCGAACAAGCGATGCGCAATGGTGTGCAGCGATCGTCAATTCTTCAGAATTGTTCGGGCAAGCATTCAGGCATGATTGCCACATGTGTGGCCGCCGGTTGGTCGACCGATGGCTACCTGCACGTTGAACATCCGTTGCAACGGGCTATCACGGACGGAATTCCTGCTCTTGCTCAAGATCCAGTTTTAGGTATTGGTGTTGACGGTTGTGGTGCGCCAGCCCATGTGGTGTCGCTCATCGGTTTGGCCCGTTCATTCCGCAACATGGCTATTGGCGAAGCAGGCGAAGCTGGTTTACGTATTCATCGAGCGATGTCATCATTCCCTGACATGGTGGGTGGTCCAAATCGCGATGTCAGTTTGCTGATGAAAGGCATTCCGGGGTTGATGGCCAAGGATGGAGCTGAGGGCGTTTTTGTCGCGGCTTTACCCGATGGTCGGGCGGTGGCCTTGAAAGTTGCCGACGGCGCTAATCGACCACGACCGCCGTTAATGCGAGCCGCGCTGCGCGCCTTGGGCGTCGATATTTCGCTGGTTCGCCCCGATGCATTTGAATCAACGATCCTTGGACACGGCAATCGGGTCGGCGAAGTGCGTATTGTCGGAGAACTAGCGCGAATCGGTGGCGCAATTTAACGACGAATGGGGGCGACAACATGGCTGGTATTCCTTTCACAGGGATGATTGATCCTCTGCGTTATGCCGAGGCCGAAGTTGTCAGTCCGCTCGTGCGCCGAGTCATTGCGCGCAACCCATCGAAGTTCACGTTTACCGGAACTGGAACGTACATTGTGGGGAACGAATCTGAAGTTGCTGTTATTGATCCGGGTCCAGATTTGCCTGAGCATCGAGCGGCATTGTTGCGCGCCATCGAAGGCCAAAAAGTTCGCGCCATTGTCATTACGCATTGTCACAGTGATCACGTGGGCCTGGCTGCCTGGTTGCGTGAAGAGACCGGTGCTCCGACGGTCGCATGGAAACCACATGGTGATGTCGGACTTCTCGACAACGAAGATGACATCAAGGTGATGGAATCGTTGGCTCCACCGCCGAAGACTGAAGAAGAAAAAGAGAAAGAGCGCGAAATTGCTCGCGCTGCGGGGCTCGACCCAGACGATATGGAAATGCGTGAATCAGTTGATCTTGAATTCGATCCTGATGTGCGTGTGGGCGATGGCGAAGTTGCCGCCCATGGTGATGGCTGGACGTTGACCGCAGTGCACACGCCAGGTCACACGTCGAACCATATGTGCGTTGCGCTGACCGAAGAGAAAGCTCTCTTCACGGGCGATCACATCATGGGCTGGAGTACGACAGTGGTGTCGCCGCCCGATGGTGACATGCGTGATTACTTGTCATCGGTGAAAAAACTTCAACAGCGCGATGACAAAATTCTGTGGCCAACCCACGGTTCACCAGTCACTGATCCGCAACCGTTCTTACATGCGTATTACGAACATCGTTTAAGTCGCGAAGCGCAAGTGATTGCGTCGATCGCGGCAGGTGTCAACACGGTTGCGCCAATGGTGCGTCAGATGTATGCGGCCGTGGCGCCCGAGTTGTATATCCCGGCGGCACGAAGTGTCTTGTCACATCTCACTCAATTGGTTCAAGACGGACGCTTGCTCGTGCGTGGCGGGGGACCAGCTCGCCTGTCGAGCACTTATGACATCCCGTAATCTGTCATATAGAGTGTCACTTTATGGAACTGCTTCGCACCCCCGATTCTGCATTCGCCAATGTCCCTGATTGGTCTTTTGAGCCCACTTACACCAACATCACGGCCGATGACGGAACAGTGATCCGTGTTGCTCATGTTGACATCGGACCCAAGGACGCTGCTGAAACTTTCTTGTGCATGCACGGCGAGCCTTCGTGGAGTTTCTTGTATCGCAAGGTCGCTCGTGTCTTAAATGGCGCGGGACATCGAGTGATTGCTCCCGACCTTGTTGGATTCGGTCGCAGCGATAAGCCAACCCTCACATCCGATTTCACGTACGAGCGTCATGTTGAATGGATGAGTCAGTGGCTCGTTGCGAATGATCTCAAGAACCTCACCTTGGTCTGTCAAGACTGGGGGAGTTTGATCGGCTTACGTTTGGCAACTGCTTTCCCCGATCGCTTTGCGCGCATCGTGTTAGCCAATGGCGGATTACCAACTGGTGACCCCGCACCGAACGAAGCATTCATGGCGTGGCGTAAGTTCAGTCAAGAGACACCAACGTTCCCCACGTCACAAATTATTCAAGGTGGTTGTGCAAAAAAGCCGCTAGCTCCTGAAGTTCTCGCTGCTTATGACGCGCCGTATCCCGACGAGTCATACAAGTCTGCGGCACGAATCTTTCCGACATTGGTTCCGGCTTCGCTTGACAACCCGTCATCGAAAGCCAACATCAAAGCATGGGACGTCTTGAAGACGTGGACCAAGCCATTCATTTGTGCATTCAGCGATAGTGATCCAGTGTCGAAGAATGGCGAGTGGGCTTTTAGAAAAGTTGTACCTGGTGCCGAAACTTCAATGCACACAACAATCGTCGGTGGCGGACATTTCTTGCAAGAAGATTGTGGCGAAGAACTCGCCAACTTCATTTTGCAAGCGATTGCTTAACGAATCAGCAACTCGCTAATTTACGGGCCAAGTAATCGTGCTCGGCTTGATCAACCGACAAGTCCCAAGCCCGTTTGATTTCAATCCAGATTCGCACGTATTCACAGTGGTATGCGGAGTTCGGTGGCATCCATTCGGCTGGATCGCGGTCGCTCTTTGAACGGTTACTTGAAGCAGTAACCGCAATCAAGAAAAATGGTTGATCAAGATCATTGGCGTAGTGCTTACGTTGATCGGCGTTCCAATTCCATGCACCAGAATCCCAGGCTTCACTGAGCGGCACCATGTGGTCAATATCAAATGATGAAGAATCAGTTGTTTCAACGTTGTCATAAATTGAAAACCAACGACCACCTGTGATTGAACAACTAGAGCCAATCTGTACGGGGTCGAGCGATTCAGCAATCAGTACTTCTTTACGCGTATTGCATCCGTTGCGATCGGCGTCATACCAATCGGCAAACAAATCTCGGTTATACCCGCCGACATGTTCGGACTCAATACGTAGACCAACTGGATCAGAAGGTGCGGGAGGTTGAGTAATTGGGGCCAATGTTGCGGGTGGCTGAGTGGCAGGTGCTTCGGTAAGTGGAGAAATTGTGATGGGCGCTTGAGTGATTGTTGGCTGAGTTTCAACAGGAATGGCGATCGATGTTGGTGTCGTGACTGCAGTAGTCAGCGCGGCGACGGTCGTTTTAGATGTAGTCGTCGTCGTGCTGGTGGTAGTTGGTGACATGGTGCTCTTTGACGGGGAAACCGAGATCGAGTTGTCAACCTCAATGGCTACAACTTCGGCAGGAGAAGAACCACACGACACACATATCAACAAAGAAAATGCGACGGTCGGGCCAAACAAGTGCCTCAGTCGCGTGGTCATCACTAGAGACTAGGCAAATTGAAAGAATATTGATGACCGCATCGGGAAGAATGTGAACGTGATCGGTCGTTTTGCTCCATCTCCAACTGGGCCGTTGCATATTGGAAACTTGCGCACCGCGCTGATTGCTTGGCTGTGTGCGCATCAGCAGGATGGTGAACTCCTTCTTCGCATAGAGGATCTCGACCGTTCTAATAGCAAGCCCGCACATGAAGCACGACAAATCGATGAGCTTGAACAATTAGGAATCACTTTTGGATCAAAGGCCATTCGACAGAGTGAGCGCTTTGATCTCTATCGCGACATCGTCAACGGCTTACGCCAACAAGATCTGGTGTACCCGTGTTATTGCACCCGTCGTGAAATTCTTGAGTCAACTCAGGCGCCGCAAGGACCAACGATTGAAGGGGCATATGCGGGCACCTGCCGCAACTTGTCGGTTGGCGATCGCTCAGAGCGTGAACAAAGTGGCCGTCCACCGGCATGGAGGCTTCGAACGAATAGCGAGACGTACGTCGTGGATGACTTGGTGGTTGGACCGACCACAACCGTGATTGACGACATGGTGCTTTTACGTAATGACGGTGTGCCGGCTTACAACCTTGCCGTGGTGGTCGATGATGCCGCACAAGGAGTCACTCAAATCGTGCGCGGCGACGATTTACTCCATGGGACGGGTCGACACATCCATCTGCAAAAGTTGCTCGGTTACCCAACCCCGCAATATGTCCATGTGCCACTGGTCGTAGGACTCGATCAAGAGCGACTCGCGAAGCGGCATGGGGCGGTCACTCTTGAAGAATTAAGTCAACGTGGAATTGGTACTCAGGAAGTTTTAGGTGAACTTGCTCGATCTATCGGAAGCCAAGTTGTTCAGCCTGAGAGCGTGAACGATCTGCTGGATGATTTCAACCTTGACCGATTACCAAGGTCACCGTGGACGATCCCGAGCGACTGGCAGACTGTTCACCATGACAACTGATCTCGAACGAGTCTTGGGTTATCAAGAAGCACAAAATGATGATGGCGACATGGTTGAAGTCGGTGAGAACCTTCTGATGATGCCCTTTTGGACTCCCGAGATGTGTCAGGCCGTCATTAATGCGGCTGAAGCGGTCGGTGGCTTTGAGCCAAACCCCGATGACCCGGTGCCGGGTCACGAAATCAGCCTTGCGGTTATAAGTCCGCGACTGTACGAGAACCTCATGATCGATTTAGGTGAGCGCATCTGGCCTCAGTTGCAGCAGAAGTGGCCGCTCATTGACTATTGCGGACTTCGCGATGCTTTCATCATCAAGTACAGCCTCGATGGTCAAACCGATTTGCGGATTCATCACGATGTCGCGCAGGTATCGGCTTCGGTCAAGCTCAATGATTCATATGAAGGTGCCGAACTTGAATTTCCGCAACAGTCATTTACGAATCGCAACGTTCCGGTGGGCTCACTTTTGGCGTGGCCATCATTGGTGACGCATCCGCATCAGACCTTGCCGTTGACTGGCGGCATCAAATATGGACTCACAATTTGGTTTGAGTTGCCCGAGCAATACAACTGACTTAGGTCCCGTATGCAGGGACTATCCACCATTTAAGAAAAAATAGAAACTACCGTCACACTTACTGTGACTCGAGATTCCAACCACACACAAAATGCACGTGCATTGGTGGTTGTATCAATTGGCTTGATTTCATTGATGATTTCTGGCTGTTCGGGAGTTGTTTCATCAAGCGCTGAAGCCGCTGTGCAGTCACCAGCTCTCGTTGAACTTGCACCGCCACTTACTCCGGCCCCAACAACATTGCCGCCTGTAACGACGCTGACACCGACAACAACGCTGGCACCATTACAACCAGTCGTCATTGCGGTGGCCCCAATGGACATTCCCCTCGTTGCTGTAGGACATGCTGATGGTCCCGAAACAGCGCGAGTTCAACAACGTTTGCTTGATCTTGGATTTTGGTTGCAATCGACCAATGGCGATTACGGAGTCACAACCTCTCAAGCGGTGATGGCCTTCCAGAAATATGCCGGGCTAGATCCGACCTCCGATGTTGACGAAGTAACTGCCGCTGCTTTGACCAGCGCGACGACTCGGGCTTATGGAACCGCCAATCAAGGCACCTTGATCGAAGTCGACAAAGATCGTCAATTACTTTTCATTATTCAAGAAGCCAACACGATCTGGACCATCAATATCTCAACCGGTTCGGGTATTCCATTCAAAGAACGCGACAAAAATGAGTGGGGCAAGTGGGTTCAAGGTGACGCCATCACTCCTGACGGCATTTTTGTGATCAATCGCCAAGTCGAAGAGGGCTGGAGAACAGGAGATCTTGGCGATATCTATCGCCCCAAGTACTTCAACAAGGGCATCGGTCTCCATGGGGCCTACAAGATCCCCAACTATCCGGCTTCACATGGGTGTGTCCGGATGTCGACGCCAGCTATGGATTTTGTTTGGTCTGCCGACCTGGCTCCGATGGGTATGAAGATCTGGGTGCACTCCACACCGCCTGCGGCGTGACACGCTAAGAGAGTGATTTCAGCTTTTAGCGAATTTCGTCCGTGGCTTGACCCGACGCAAGTGTCGATTGGTCGACTGCCGATGCGTCAGGTGATGACAGCCTGCTCAGATGTTGATGAAGCGCGCATAGGTCGAGATGCATCGCACTGGTGGCAAAGCCTGAACGGCAACTGGCAACTCAAGCTGTGGTCGTCGCCCGATGCAGTTCCAAACACCGCAATCAAAACTGATCTGGCATCAACTGCGGGTTGGCTGACGGTTGCCGTTCCAGGCAATTGGACGGTTCAGGAAACCGGTGATTTTCCGCATTACACCAATGTGCAAATGCCGTGGCCATTGCGTCCGCCCGAGACACCTTCCGAAAACACAACAGGCGTGTACCGCCGCACATTTACGGTGCCGAAAAATTGGAAGTCACGTCGCACCATTATTCATATCGGTGCCGCCGAAAGTGTTCACGCAGTATTTGTGAATGGAACGTTCGTTGGTTACGGCACCGATAGTCGCTTACCAAGCGAATACGACATCACCGAGTTTTTGCAAGCAGGAAAAAATACGCTCGCAATCTTTGTGCCGCGCTACAGCGCCCAGTCGTACGTCGAAGATCAAGACCAATGGTGGATGGCCGGACTGCACCGTGAGGTGTTTTTAGAGTCGCGAGCCATCGTGCACATATCCCAACTTCATGCCTTAGCCGATTGGGATGCCGACCAAGGGTTGGCGACGATGAATGTGTCGGCGTTCATCGGAGTGATTGACTCCGACTCACAGAGCCCGCTTGGCTCTGGTTGGTCGACACGTTCTTGGGTTGAAACCCTTGATGGGAAACGACTTGGAAAAGTACACGTCGCCAAAGTTCCGTATCGACATATTCAGCCCTACGCGTTTTCGGGCCATATCGCAACCACAACATTCGATGTACCAAAAGCACAACCATGGTCGGCCGAGACACCACAGCGGTACCGCCTTCTATGTGAATTGTTGAATGCAGATGGTGAAGTTACTGAAGTCGTCGCTCAAGTCATTGGGTTTCGACGTGTCGAAATCAAAGATGGATTAGTCAGTGTGAATGGTCGAGCCATCACCATTATGGGTGTGAATCGTCACGATCACCATCCCGACAAAGGTAAAGCAGTATCGGTTGAAGATATGCGCCAAGACATCATCACGATGAAGCGCGCCAATATCAATGCAGTTCGCACGTCGCATTATCCGAATGATCATCGTTTCTATGACCTCTGCGATGAATACGGCTTGTATGTCATTGATGAAGCAAATATTGAAAGCCACGGATTCAATACCAGTTTGTGCCATGACCCGCGCTATGCCGCAACGTGGCTATCGCGAGTTGCGCGAATGGTTGAACGCGACCGCAATCATCCGAGCATCATTATGTGGAGCCTGGGTAATGAGTCGGGCTATGGCGAACATCATGATGCCTGTGCTGCTCACATTCGCCGAGTTGACCCGAGTCGCTTGTTGCACTACGAAGGTGCGGTTTTTCATGCTGGTTGGAGCGACGGTGGAAAGAATGTCACCGACGTTGTCTGTCCGATGTATGCGCCGGCATCTGCTTTAGATCTGTATGTCACAGCAAAACTTGGTGAGCGACCATTGATCTTGTGCGAGTACAGCCATGCAATGGGCAACTCAAATGGTGGTCTTGCTGACTATTGGAAAGTGATTGATCAACATCGACTGTTACAGGGCGGATTCGTGTGGGAATGGAAAGATCACGGATTACGCCAAACATTGAAGAATGGTCAAGAACGCTTTGCGTATGGCGGTCAATTCGGTGATCATCCCAACGATGGAAACTTTGTTGCTGATGGTCTGGTGTCGCCCGAGTGTGATCCCCACCCCGCGATTCAAGAGTTGATGTGGGTGCATCGACCGCTTGCCGTGGAGCAAACCGGTTGGAAAATGCGCGTCACGAATCGCCAATCGTTTCGCGATTCTTCATGGCTACGCGGAACCTGGGAACTCACACTTGACGGTGAAATTGTTGAGTCAGGAAATTGGTCACCCCAAGTTGAGGCTGGGCAATCGGCTTTGATTGATGCGCCGACGAATCTTCTTGAGGCAAAAAAACTTAACGGCGAAGTTCTTCTGACTATTCGTTGGTTCGTGAAGAAAGCAAGCTCATGGTGTGAGGCCGGGTATCTAGTTGGCTGGGATCAAGTGGTTGTACGTGCCGCAACAGCGCAGCGTTTGCCGAAACGTTCGTCCAATGAAGATCGCGCTGATATTGATGTGCTTCTCGGCGGAAACCCGCGACTGAATTTATGGCGGGCCGCTACTGATAACGACGGTTTCAAATTGATGCCCAACTTGGCGTCACAGCTTGGGGTTGGTGGGCGAGCACTTTGGAAATGGTTGGCGGCTGGAGTTGATTCAAAGCCAGCAAATTCTCTTGTCGATCACACCTGCGATTCGTATGTCGATGCTGAAGGTGCAGTGGTATTTGATCACACAGTTGTCGTTCCAGAGTCGTTGACCGACTTGCCGCGCATTGGCGTAGTCTTTGAATTGCCGGCAGGTTTTGATGAATTGAGTTGGTATGGCCGCGGGCCGTTAGAAAATATGCCAGACCGAAACTCGGGTGCTGTGTTGGGTATTTGGAGCGACGAACCCGATGAGTTGCCGTACATCGTTCCTCAAGAATTTGGTTTGCGCACTGACTGTCGTTGGATGGAAATCATTCGTAGTCGTGATGGAATGCGGTTACGCATTGAAGCACTGAATCCGGTGGGCTTGCATATGTCGGTTGTGCATCATCGTGATGACGATCTCTTTACGGCAGCCGACGTCACCGAATTGATATGGCGTGAAGCTTTGACGGTACATATTGATGTCGCTCATCGCGGAGTTGGTACTGCAAGTTGCGGACCCGATATTGATCCACGGCATTCAATTGCTGCCGGCACGTATCGATTTGCTTATCGCTTGCGTTTATTGGGCGCGTCGGACAACTAACTTGCGATCTTGCGCGGTGAGGCATTCACCGGTCTCCAGATCAAATTTCCAACCGTGCAATGTGCACACGAGTTCGGTCCCTGAGCATTCACCAAAGACTGAAAGATCGGCTTTGCGGTGTGGGCAATAACGCTCGACGATGTAATTGCCAATTGGGATTTCGTCACTTGGTGTGGCTGGCGCAAATTTCTTGACTGCCTCAGCCTCGGTGCGTTGCATTCGTTCGACACTAAGTGACTTAAAGAAGTTGTAGATGTATTCGTTATACGAACCTGAACGCCAGGCCGAGAAACGACACGATAAGAATAATTTGTCGCTCCAGTCAACGGCGTTTTGCGCAACGACGGTTTCAACTAAACGACGGTCTATCTCAAAACGGAATCCGTACGACTCATTATTGAATAGACGAACTTCGCCATTTGGAAAATCAATCAAAATGTCGAGGTCGCCAGCGCGCAATAAACATGCGGCACCAATTCCTTGTCGAAGTGCTGGAGCCATTGCAAGCAGTGGTTCCCACCAAGCTTTGAGCGTGTTCAATAAATCATCGGTGGGCTGTGCCCAATTGGCCTTCATGTTGTCAAGCCAACCGAGGTAGTCAGATTGGTAGTTGCGAAGGTAGGTCAATTTGTCCGAGAAGATCTTTTCGACGTCGGCCATTGGCAGCGGATGATCAACAAGTAACTCGTCGCCGATCGTGATGCATGTTCCGGGCATGTTCACGATGCCGCGGCGAGACTCAGCATGTAGCCGCGATAAGAACTGTGTTTGGTCGGGGAAGATTGACAGTTCATTGCCCGTGATGACATTGAATTGGAATAGATCAGGATCAAGGAAACACGGGGGACCGGCTGAAGGAACAACGGCTCGAGCATCAAGCGCCTCGACGTAGCGCATGGCGCGCGCAAATTGACTATCAACTTTGAGATCGATGAGCTCACGCATGCGCTCGGGAGATTCTTGATACACCATGGGGTACCAAATAGCCCCAGAAAATTGCAACCAATGCAAATCAATCGGCCCGTGAGCTCGAAGAGCGTTGAGGTCACTGGTGCGACAATCGTTTTGGTTGACTATTCGATGAACACCATCACTCACGACAAGTGCGGAGTCTCCGGCGGGACCATCGGTGATTGAGGTTTCTACATGTATCGCAACAGTGAGTCCATCGCCTAGGTCGTGTTCGACTCCGTCAACTGTATGGATGAATTCAGTAAAGCCAATTTTACGTAAGCGACGCTCAAGTTCGGGAGTTGGGAATCCAGGTAACAAAATCGGTGTGGCTAAATCAATATTTGCTGGCAACCATTCTTCATCAAGGTGATCACCGTGGAGATGAGAGATGTACAAGTAAGACGGTTTGCGTAGTGCATCATAAAAATCGGCAGGTAGTTGATCATTGCGTGGAAAGACAAACCACGATCCAAAGAACGCAGGGTTGAACCACGGATCACACAATATTGACCCTTGCCGAGTCTCAATAAAGATGCCCGCATGGCCAACCGATGTCGCGCGCATCTGAGTAGTAGTCACAGAACCAAACTATCCAAAAGTGACGAGACCAATTTGTGAGTCTCGTAGTCCGTTAGTCACTTAGTGGGAGGATCTTTATACATCACGCCGGCGCGTGACACATTTTCGGTCCACTTCGAGCCGTCCCAATAGCGATACTCGTAACGGCCAGCAGGATCTTTGTACCAATCGGCTGGAACATTAGGTACCGCGGATTGTGTGGCAACTGGAGTCGAGGTCGGTGCTGATGCAGGTGTTGGTGAGATAAATGTGGTGGGGCTTGCCGGTGTATTTGTCGCGGCCCAACCAGCTGAGTCATTGACTGGAGTCGGCTGAACTGGAGTAGTCGCGGTGACGCTAACTGGACGTGACAAGTACGCGACGATTTCGCCCGTCGCGACAATACTGACAACTTGCCAACCTTGTGCTGACATCGACGTAAGTTGGGTCGCAAGATCGGCGGAGTTGTTTGCGGTTACTTTGAGTGATGTGAACTCGAGCATGTCGCAAAGTGTAGTGCTGGTTTTTCAGTCTTGGGTAGCGGTGCCTTCAACAGCAACGAGCCCACGGGCTTCGGCTTGTGACGACTCACCATCGAACACCAAAGAACCATCTCGTAAAGCAATCGTGCGGGCTGTACGTGAGACAAAGCTGAGTTCGTGGGTCGCAACGACAAGAGCGGCACCATCGGCTGAGGCTTGATCGAAGAGATCGAGTAGCGCTTCTTTGCCGTCAGCATCAAGCCCAACGAAGGGTTCGTCGACAAGCATCAATTCAAACGGTCGAATGAACGCAATCGCGATGGCCGCTTTTTGCTTGAGTCCACGACTAAATCGTGTTGGTAAATCATCGGCTCGTTCGTAGATGCCAAGTTGTCCCAAAAGATCTGCAGCCTTTTGTTCCCATGTGCCCATGTTGTGAAGGCGGGCGGTGTATTCAAGGTGTTCCCACACTGAAAGGTCGTCGTAGAAAGTTGGAGTATCGGCAAGATAACTCAGTTTGCTACGAGCATCCATTGAACCTGGCTCTTGTCCAAAGACGGTGATCGAACCCGATGCCGGCTCGAGTAATCCGGTCGCCATACGTAAGAAAGTTGTTTTGCCTGATCCGTTGTGGCCGATAAGTGCAACCTTTTCATGCTCTTCGATACGCAATGACAATGGATACAAAGCGGGACCGTCGCCGTAGTCCTTGGCGACATTGTTGGCAATGAGCGCTGCAGGTAAGACTGGTTCAGCTTTGCGACTTGTTGACGAAGCTTCACCCTTTTGTGCACTCGGTGGTTTGGGGTGGCGGCTCATGAGTTTCCTCCGGTACGAGTTTTCTGTCCGCGACTTTCGGTGGCGGCATTGTTTAAAGACTTCTTTATGTCATCGCGGAATCGCACCCATCCGCCAACAATCATGGCCATTAGGGCGATGGCGATTGCAATACGAAGAGCTGGTGCTTCTGGCCCATTGCCTTTGGTGAGTGCCATACGCGCACCAACCATGGGCAAACTTCCGAGTACCGCAAGTACAACTGGCCAAATTGCTTTGATGAGACTCACAGTGCCAGCTACTTCGGGCGGCATCATGTTGGCTTGTGCGGTTGATGAAACTTGATCAGGTGCACCCGAAACAATGTTGATGGCAGCACCAGCGAGACCACCGATCAAAGAAGGAATGGCGCAGATTGCCGCGACTGACCACATATGTGGTTCAACGATTCCCATCGTGGCAACCATGATGCCTGCAATCGGAATCGCAATGGCCGCTGTTGGACTTAAGAGAGCCATATACATTGCACCGCGCAATTTTGGATACGCATCAGTTCGTTCACCTTGATCAATCTCTTGAGCGAACGGTTCGCAAATTTCGAGTCCCAAAATGAACAATGCAAGTCCACTACCTAATGCCGCTGGCGTCGTTCCGTTATAAACCGCAACTTGGCATAATCCTGCAACGATGGTCAGTGTGACAATTCGTGTGATTCGGCTCAGTGGGAAACGCAATAAACCTTGCCAGCCGCGATTCCATTCAGCAGAGAAACGATTCTTTGTCTTCTTCCGCTTCATCTTGATCCACGGGCGATTGCGACTGCGCTCTTGACTGAGTTGGCGACGTAACAAAGTAACGGTGCGAAGGTCTTGCAATGTCACCGCAAAACGCAATTGAGTGACGAGTGCTGAACGACGCGATAAAGCCTCAAGTGATTGACGAGCCAATAGAGCGAGGCCAATCACAACTAACAGGGCTGCGACAATAGATGGAATGAGTTCACTGACCCGCGTGCGTTCGCCCCACAACGCAAGTCCACCTTGCAAGTCGCCAGGTCCGGTGAGTTTTGAACTCGGAAGTGCAGTGGCGATTTGCCAAGCGATTAAAGCACCACCAATGACACTGGCCATCCAGCCCCGAAGTTTGAGTGAATGGGCACACAGTGCTGATCCAACAAAAAGCGCGCCAGCAGTGACGCCCCACAATGCACCCGACATTGCCCACGACATTCCAGAACCAGGTAAGCGACGGCCGGCTAATTGACCGGCAACAGCTCCTGCTCCGCCAGCAGCAAACATCGCTGAACGAAGTCGCTGAACGGCCGGACGAAGAAGTACTCGTTGGCGACTGACGGGGGCTAATAGAACGTGGCGTACATCGGCTTCTTCAATGGCCAGCGGTCCGCCGCGACTGCCCGAGCGAAGACCCATGGCGACCGCCAAGATTCCAGCAAGACCAAGCCATGCGGGACCAAACTTGACGACATCAGCCGCCATTGAATCGGCGACTGGCTTGTCGGGGACAAGACCCGAGATAAACAGAATTCCGCCACCGAAAATAAACGCCGCCAAGTACACGCGATAGAGCGCCTCAAACCATTCAACTTCTGCGAGTCGATTCTTTTGACGAGCACGACGCAGGGCACGTACTGCATTTGAACCGATAGCAGACACTTGCGTGGCAAACGAATCTCGATCGGGTTGGTGAATCCCTAGTTCAACTGGTGTTTGGGGATCAGATGACCAACCCGACCATGAGGCAACGAAAAGTCGTGGCGTCGCAAAGCCAGCATGTTCAATGGCCACGATGTTGGCGCACGCTGACACTCCGCTGCCGCAATATGCAATTACTTCATCGGCCAGATCAACACAGAGTGATTCGTAATGGCTGCGTAATTCGTCCGTTGTTTTAAATGTTGTTGTCTCTGAATTGATGACAGCATTCCACGGAGCGCTGAATGCACCTGGAATGTGGCCGGGTCGTGGATCTAGTTTTGCCGAGGCTTCAGTAACAACGCCTTGAAAACGATCGGCTGAACGCGCATCAAGAATAATCCGTTGTGAAGTGATTGCGCCTTCGGCGACGATTGCTTCAAGATCGTGTTTGGTAACGAGTTGATCGGTGGGCCATTCAACAGTTGCGAACGATGCCGCTTTGCCAGTTGTGGGTTTACCGGTTGCAAGCGGTGTTTCGTTGGCGCGTTGCCACGCACCAATGCCGCCATCGAGCACCGATGCTTTGCAACCAAGCATGCGCAACATGACAACGAGTCGCGATGCTGTCATGCCACCGGTGTCGTCATAGGCGACAACGTATGAGTTGCTACCGATACCAAGACGGGACATTGCTCCGGCGAATGCCGATGGAGTAGGAAAAGGATGGCGACCATTTGTGGCGTCTGTTCGATCGGACGAAGCCAGGTCGCGATCGAGGTCAACAAAAATCGCACCTGGAATGTGGCCCTCGGTGTAGGCCTTGCGACCATCACGTCCGTCGAGGTACCAACGTACGTCAGCTATGACAATGTCGGTACGGTCAAGAGCCTGCAGATCTTGGACTGAGATAACGATTGGGACTTTGGGCTCTAAATCGTTCAAGGCTTCCATTCTTGCCTGTAGGGCGGGCATACTGACAATGATGGATGTAAGAACTGTTGAACTTTTTACGTCTTTATTGGCGCTGATCGCGCTTGTTGGGGGAGTGTCGTACGCCCTCTTAGGACTTTGGATTTCTCCCCAGGCTTCGGCCGTCTCCGAGATTCGTCGATTGTCGTTGTGGTTGGCTTGGCTTGTCGCGGCTTGTGCAACTGCTGGAAGTCTGTATTTCAGCGAAGTTGCGCATTATGTCCCGTGCCGGTTGTGCTGGTTCCAACGTATCTGTATGTACCCGTTGGCCGGAATTCTGCTGGTGGCGGCGATTCGTAAAGATCGCAATGCGCGCTGGTATGCCTTGCCGATGTTGGTCGCCGGGGTGTGCTTGTCGGTCTATCACTATCTCATTGAATGGAAACCATCTTTGGGCGAAGGTGCTTGCGGAATCGGACCGTCGTGCACCGACGTCTGGTTCCGACGTATGGGATTTGTCACGCTGGCCTTCATGGCCCTGAGCGGATTTATCGCGATTGCCGCACTACTTTTTGTTCAGCCGCATACACCACATGACCAGTTATCCGAGAAGTGAGCAGAAAATGGCCAAGCAACCCATCAAGAAGTCAAACAACAACAAGTTGGTTCTTGGCGGAGTCACGCTTGCGATAGTGATAGCTCTGGTGATCGCGATTGTCGCGGGTGGCTCAAAAGATCCGTCGAACACACCAATGAGTGATGGGCCGGTTTCTGCTGGTGAAAATCAACCAGTTGAAGTCGTTGGCGACGCGCTTGAAGCATTGCCTGAAACAGGAACTGATCCTTCTATTGGTCTCGTGGCTCCAACATTGAACGGACACACATTTGACGGTTCGAATCTGTCAGTCACACCGGGTGATGGCAAGCCGTACATGGTTGTCTTCCTTGCGCATTGGTGTCCTCATTGCAATCGTGAAGTTCCACGCCTCATTGAATGGCAAGCATCGGGTGCCATTCCGGCAGATTTGCAAATCATCGGTGTCAGCACTGCTGTTGCGAGTGACCGTCCGAACTACCCACCATCACAGTGGGTCGTCGATAAAGCTTGGCCGTGGCCAGTTATTGCCGACTCCGAAGCAATGGATGCAGCAAACGCGTATGGAGTTTCGGGATTCCCATTCTTCACAATCGTTGGTGCGGATGGAAAAGTGAAAGTACGTGCCTCAGGCGAAATTGAAATTGATCAGCTCTCGCAGATCGTGAACGCTGCACTCGCTAACTAAGTATCTGCTAGTTCAGTTGTCGAGCGGCTTGTTCGGCCAGAACTAAAACTTCACGTAGCGGTATCCCTAAAGCGCGAGCAGCGCTCACAGCATCATCGTTTTCAACTTTGATTCGGCCACTACCAATTTTGAGACGGATTTTGTGACCGTGAACGGTGACAGACTTTTCTTCGCGAGTTTGAGGCCAACGTTGAATGACCGAACCGCGCAAACCGAGAGTGCCCGTTTCAGCAACGAGCACGGCGGAGATTTTTTCGGTGAGTGCAAGATCGCATAACGCGTGAACCGTAAATGCTGGTCGACCTTTCTTCATGACAATAGGTGTAGCCCATGCATCATGTGCCCCTGCATTCAGCAATTCAGCAATGGTGTGGGCGATGACTTCGCCGGACACATCGTCAACATTGGCTTCAAGAAGTTGTACATCTTGTCCGGCACCAGAAAGCACTGTGTTTTCTAACGTTTCACCAATCACCACCTTCACAACATTGGCGCGACCAGGAATGTCGTTAGTCCCGGCGCCGTAACCAACGCTGCTCACGGTGAGTGGTGGCATTGCCCCAAATGAATTAGCAAGTGCAGCCATTAAAGCAACACCAGTTGGTGTGGCCAGTTCACGGTGATCGTCTAGCCCAACCAGAGTGATTCCCCGCAACGCTGCTAAGGCGGTGACTGCGGGTGCAGGATTGGGCAAAGTTCCGTGTGCCGAATTGATGTGCCCGTGACCCACGGCGATGTTGCTGCAGAAGATGCGATCAATGTTGAGAACTTCAAGTGCTGCGCAGACTCCGACAATGTCGACGATTGCATCGACACTTCCGACTTCATGGAATTCAATGTCATCAACTGCAACGCCGTGAATATTTGCTTCAACTTCGGCAAGTATCGCGAACACCTTCATCGCTCGATCGCGAACGCGAGCTGGAAGTTCAGAATCAATCAACAATTGCTTGATTTCGCGCCACGCCCGATGATGGTCATGATCGTGATCATCGTGATGATGCACTCCAACGATTGCTCGCGTTGCACCGACCCCGGCACGTTGAGTTCGTTCAAACATCAACGCGTAGTCGTCAAGTGCAAGACCTCCGAGAATCTCAATGACTTGTAGCGAATCTGCTCCTGCATCAATCAGTGATGCCAAAGTCATATCGCCAGCGGTGCCAGCACCACAATGAAACCACGCAGCGGTACTCATGCCTTCTTCACCTGTGTTTGATCGGTGCGGAGTGAACGCACGATTCGGGCCACTGCACAGGCCGCACCGTAACCATTGTCAATACCTACAACAGTGACGCCGTTGGCGCATGTTGCGTGCATTGCCAAAAGTGCAGTCACACCTTCGAGTCCCGATCCATATCCAACATTGGTGGGCACGGCGATCACCGGCTTGCCACTGAGGCCGCCAATCACACTTGCAAGTGCGCCTTCCATTCCTGCGACAACAACAATCACGTCAGCGGCCATCACATCGTCCAGTCGGTTCAGCAGTCGATGTAGACCAGCGACTCCAACATCGGTTATGCGGTTCGCGGCAATGCCATGAGCACGCAAAGCCAAAATACATTCGTCAACAACGGGGACATCGGCAGTGCCTGCCGAGATCACTAATGCGTTGCCGGTGTACCAAGTTTCGGGAGCGCGCCACAGCATTGATCCATGGGCAGTTTCGGCCATTCCAAAACTTGCTTCGAGTGCCTTTTGTTGATCGGCTGTTGTGCGGGTGACGAGTACTGGTCCGGTGCCGTGGTCAAGAAGTTCACGCACGATCAAGACGCACTGTTCGGGGCTCTTGCCTGGTCCATAGACGGCTTCAGGTGCACCTTGGCGTAAGTGGCGGTGGTGATCGACCAGGGTGTCGCCCACATCGCCAAATGGCAGCCGTTTCAAACGCTCGACGGCGTCGTCGGGCGCGATGGATCCTGAAGAAACTCCCTCAATCAATTGGCGCAGGGTTTCAACATCCACATAATCATCCTGCCACTTAGCGCTCGTGCCTCTAGCCTTGGCGACTGTGAACACTTCCACTGATTCTCAGCAACCGACTGGCCGCTCGTTGCGGGTGGGGTTTTTGGGACCTTTCGGAACCTTCACCGAACAAGCCGTGCGCTCGCAACCCGATCTTGACCGCGGCGAGCTCGTGGCATTTCGCTCAGTTCCCGATGTTTTAGATGCAGTTGAAACCGGCGATGTTGATTTTGGTGTTGTACCGATTGAGAACTCAATTGAGGGAACGGTCAACTTCACCCAAGATGCATTGTCATTCGATTACGACTTGTTGATTCAGCGCGAAGTTGTTCTTGATATTGAGCATTGCTTGATGGCCATGCCTGGAACTTCATTAGCTGAAGTCACGACCGTGTTGTCGATTCCGGTTGCGACTGCACAATGTCATCGTTATTTACGCGAGAACGTTGGCCACGCCGAAATTCATGCCGCCAATAGCACTGCGGATGCAGCAAAAACAGTTGCCTCAAATGGTGTTGCTGGAGTGGCTGCAGTCGCTCCACGCAATGCTGCAACTCTGTACGGACTTGATGTGTTGGCAACCGATATTGCCGATCACGAAGGAAATCAAACGCGTTTCGTAGTAGTTGGCAAATCGGGAGTTCCTTCTCCTACTGGTCATGACATCACAGGCATTGTCGTGTTTCAGCGCGCCGACGAACCAGGCAGTTTGATTTCAATCTTGCAAGAGTTCGCGGCGCGTCGCGTCAATATCACCAACTTGTTGTCACGTCCAACGAAAGATGGTGGTCTTGGCGACTATTGCTTCGTGATGTATCTCGAAGGACATATCGCCGATGAACTCGTGGCTGATGCTTTGCGAGCACTTCATGCCAAACAAGGGGGAGTGAAGTTCTTGGGCTCGTACCCGGCTCATTCATCCCATGTGCACACGGCCCGCGAACACGCCGACCCGCGCTGGCAGCATGCCGACGACTGGGTTGACCAGCTTCGGGCCACCATCAGTAAATAGCGTTCCCGGCTATTCCTATTGCCCCCGATTGCTCTCGGGCTTTTTGTCGCTAGCCTCACAGGCGGAACGGTGGCAGAGCGGACAAATGCATCCGCCTTGAAAGCGGAAGGCTCACAAGGCCCGGGGGTTCGAATCCCTCCCGTTCCGCTCAAAGTGTTGCGAGAGAAGTTGATCAGGGCCACCTGTAGGCTTCACCCGCTACACCATGGAGAGGTGCCAGAGCACGGTTGAATGGGACGTCCTGCTAAGACGTTGACTCCCGAAACGGGGTCCGTGGGTTCAAATCCCACCCTCTCCGCCATTTTGTTGGCGTTTGGCGCGATCTTTTCTCATCTGTGGAAAAGAGAGCGCCATTGCTATTTTCGTGGGCTTATTGCCGACGACCCTGTGGAAAACCTATATTGACACGGCTTTGGGCGTCGGGGCTCTGTTGCGATCGTGTGACGAAACGACCACACTGACCTAGGCGGTTCACATGTTTGGGCCACCTCAACATCATGAGCACCTACCAACAATCCTCGGTGACTGATCAGTTCTGGTCGAACGGGTCGGGACGCCAGCGGCGACCACGATCGGGTGGAGAGTTCCCTCGCGGACCCAAAGACCCGTTCCGCCGCCGATTGGCTGCGCTCTTGGCTGTCGGACTGTGTATTGCCCCCGTTGCTTGGGCCATGCGCGGCGATGGCAATGCCGTCGATGTCACCGAGACCGGTGGGGCAGCAGCGATTGTGCAGTTTGATGGCGACGGCGACGCGACGACGACATCTCTTGTGGTGGATCCTGCCGTTGAAGCAGTCACGATTCCCGTCACTGCGGCACCGGTCGTTGTAGTTGAAGAGACCACTCCAGAGACGACTGCACCGACAACCGCGCCGACCACCACTGAGGCTCCGAAGAGAGTGTGTGCATCGAAGTACACCGTGCAAGCGGGAGATTCTTGGTTTGGTATCGCCGATCGTGCTGGCGTGAAAGCCAGTTTGATTGCGGGCACGAATAACAAAACGATTCAGTCGCCATTGATGGTGGGTCAAGAGATTTGCTTGCCGCCAGGTGCTGTAGTGCCGGCCTTGGTCGAGCCTGATGTCGTGACCACAACAACAGTTGCCAAGATCGCCTGTGTGGGTAAATACACAGTGAAGAACGGCGATTCATGGAGTGGCATTGCTAAGAAGAGCGGAATCAAGATTTCCGAACTCACAGCAGCAAATGGCAAAACGTCACGTTCAACGTTGTTGCCGGGTCAAGAGTTGTGTTTGCCGAAGGGTGCGGTCGTTGCCTCTGCTGCGGCAACTCCCTCAACTGCGGCACCTACAACAACGCAACCGCCGAAGTACGTACCAACGAAAACTTTTACGCGGGCCGAACTCGAAAAGTTTGTGCGCGATGCGTGGCCAGACAACCTTGAAGAGAACGCGTTTTTTGTGGTGAACCGCGAGACTAAGTGGAATCCTCTCAGTCGTAATTCGTGCTGTATCGGTTTGTTTCAGTTGAACTGGAACGCCCACAAGTCGTGGATGAGAAACTACGGAGTGACTGACGCATCCGAACTGCTGAACCCCGAGATCAACGCCAAGTTGGCTTATTTCGCTTGGCAACGTTCGGGGTCATGGGCTCCGTGGTGTACCCGAAATTGGTGTCCAGTTCCGTAATTTCTTATTGGTTTTTCGGTAACCTCTTGAAATTCTTATTCACCAATTTTGGTGTGACAGCGAGGGGTTGCGGGCATGAAAAACGGATCGAAGTTCTTGAAGTTGGTATTGGTTGGGGTGCTTGGCGCCGCAGCCATGATCGGTTGTAGCAGCGACGACAGTGGTGGCTACCCCGAGGATGAGCCCATATCAACGGTTGAAGAAGCCACCACGACCACGTCAACGGTTGAAGAAACGACTACGACTGTCGAAGAGACCACAACAACTATTCCACGACCGACCACGACCGTGAAGAAAACCACTGCTACAACTGCACCGCCGACAACTTCCGCACCGACCATTGCGCCGACGACCGCTGCGCCAACTTCCGTGCCGACGAACCAAGCACCGACGACTCCACCACCGACAACTTTGCCTCCGGTAAATCTGAGCGCAACTTGGAGCGGAATGAACGAGGGTTGCCCTGCAAACCACGATCTATATCTGGACGTCGATGTCTTTGGCGCGACATCGGCAGGAACGCTCTCGGTAAGAGCTGGGGGGTCTCCCGTGACTTCTTACGGTGGATCGAACTTCGCTGTTGGCGACACCACGATGATCTTGTTTGATCAGTGGCCCGATTTGGCAAATGACACGTATACAGTCACCATCACAGCAATGTCGGCGACTCAAGGTCCAACAACGGTGACGAAGAGAGTTACCTACAACTGTCCTCCCTGAGGTTTCTACCTACGGATTAGCCCTCTAGGCTGATTGCCGTTGCACTGGTAGCTCAATGGATAGAGCATCTGACTACGGATCAGAAGGTTCGGGGTTCGAGTCCCTGCCAGTGCGCCATTTCTTTTCGTGGGCGCTAGTTTCCTACGAAATGCGTTCGTAGCTCAATGGATAGAGCATCTGACTTCGGATCAGACGGTTGGGAGTTCGAGTCTCTCCGGGCGCACGATGCACAATCTGGGTTTGATGCACACCAAACTGTCCAGATGACTTCCAAAAATGCCGGTCGAATCGGTACTGCGTTAGGCGCATTCATCACGCTCGCCGGAGTCATGCACTTCGCCAATCCCAAGTTTTTTGATGACATCGTTCCGCCATGGTTGCCACCGAGCGAAAGATTTTGGACGTATGTCAGCGGTGTTGCCGAACTGATTGTTGGTCCGATGTTGTTGTGGCCCAAATATCGCAAACAAGGCGCCTTGGCTGCGATCGTTCTTTTTGTGGCGGTGTACCCAGCCAACATTTACATGGTCTGGGATTGGCGCGATGAACCATTCTCAAAACAACTGGTCGCCTACGGACGTCTTCCGTTTCAGTTTGTGTTCATTTGGTTGGCTTGGAAAGTCTTCGCTGCTTCTGCTGCGAGCGAAACTCGGTTGCGACCTAATCGCTTAGATGCGTAAAGCGCACTATCTGCTCGATCAAATAATTCTGAATACGTTTCATTTTCATGGCGTGCCGCAACGCCGGCTGAAATCGTGACACGAAGAATGCCGCGGTGAGTTGGCAATTCCAGTTCTTCAATTCCTAATCGAATTCGATTGGCAACAATCGAGGCTCCTTCAATATCGGTGTCAGGTAATATCACGACAAACTCTTCGCCGCCGATACGAGCAGTTCCGTCAATTGATCGTGTTAATGCCGATATCTGAGTGGCGACAGCGTTGATAGCTAAGTCGCCGACTTGATGTCCGTAATTGTTGTTGACATCTCTCAGAAAATCGAGATCAAGAACCACTAGACATAGATCCGTTGAATGACGTTTGGCGCGTTCAAACTCATGGTCTACAAATTCTTGTAAACCAAATGAATTCAGTAATCCGGTTCGAACATCACGCTTGCTGAGTTGTGCCAACTGATTGACCCGAAGATGATCAACTGCTAAACAACATGGCGCCACGACTATCAAAAGTAGAAGTGGGTTAATAAGAGCGACGATGGCACCAATACAGCCGATTGATATCTCGGCGAATTCCCGAAGAAGCGATTTTGGATTCCAATGTGCAGTAACAAGAATCGGTTTCTGACTTGCGTGGCTCATGACGACCGAAACGATGAGTGAGTCCACAAGTAAGTGAGTGATGATTGCGAAAATAAACGCCAGCACTTGTCGATTCGTCAAGTCGCCGTTGAGGATCTGATTCTTGATGACTAACCAAAAGACCAGACTTGATGTGTTCATCGTGAGGAGTCGCTGAAAACGAATCAACCAACTTGAAGGAGATGTTCGTTCAGTCGGAATTACGAATGCGACGATTGGTAAGGCAAATGGCGGAAGAAGAATTGCTGAAGCAAAGAAGAAGTGGCCGATTGGTGAAAGAACAATTTGCCGTTCAGAACGTGTAATGCCCAATGTTGATGTGCGACGGCCACTGAGGGTCGCGGCAGCAATAATCGCCGACATCGTGATGGCCAAGGGGAGTGCACGTTCATTGGTGATCATAAGATTCGCGACTAACGCTGACCCGACGCTCAGATTGAGAAGACCGGTAAAAGTTTGCAATAGACGTTGATACCGACTCACGAATGACGCCCCTTGAATAGAACTCAAGGTTTTTCGGTCAAGTAAGTTCGTGACTTCTTCAAGAAATCGGCAGGAAACTATCTATTTCCAAGCAAATACAGGTTGCTCTAGATGATCTACGCGTTCGTTGATTCGACCTTCAATGCACACCCAGCGCATTTGTAATAACACAGCTCCGGTTGGCGCGTGAATGAGATCTCCGCTGAGCGGTATTTGCACGACAGGTCGATCGCTTTCAGGAATGGCGACGAACCTCGGCGAGTCGGGCCGACAAAGTTCATGTAGGCCAATGCGATATGCATGGGCAACTTCAGAAGGATCGGGAACTATGACTGCATCGGCGCCGGCCCACACCACTACGGGAGTCATCACGAACCCTGAACGAGTGGTGTAGTCATCAAGTAGGCCAAGCACGTGTTGCGGAGAAAGTTCTAGTCCAAGCTCTTCGTGTAGCTCACGCAGTGCGGCATCAATCGCCGTCTCGCCCTGATCTAACTTGCCGCCTGGTAATGCCCACTGTCCGGCGTGTCGATTCATTTTGGCGGCCCGTCGACATAGCAAGAATGCTGCACCGCCGGCGACACCTCGCATGCGACCATCTAGTCCGCTGATATCACCAGGAACCCCACGCATCGGGTCGTCGCTTGGCTGGTGCGGATCTTCGAAATCGTTGGGCTCGCTATCAACGATGACAATGGCAACTGCAGCATGGCGTAAGCCATCAAGTGATTGCGACGTTCGTTCATGCTCCGACAAATTTTTAGTGATGCGTTCACGTAAGTGGTCGTCGTAGAGGATCATCAGTGTCAGCGATTGATGAGATGGCTCAGGCGCTCAATGCCATCCCAAACATCGGTGAAGCGCGTGGTAAGCGGACTCAGACCCAGTCGCACAATGTCGGGTGGACGCACGTCGGCGATGACCTTGAACTGCGATGCCAAATCTTCAACGAGTTGTGTCGCATTGGGATGATGCACTGCTAAATGACAGCCGCGCTTTGATGCTTCACGAGGAGTTGATGTCGTTAAGCCAAAATGATCAATCACGTCGAGCCCAAATTTGGTGAGCGCTCGGCCTTTCTTGGCAATCGCTGGCATGCCAGCGCGACCCGACAGTGCAATACCTTCTTCGGCGGCGACCAAGCTCAACATGTTTGGTGTACCGAGCAAAACGCGCCGAATGTCATCGTGTGGTGCGAATGGCTTTTCCATTGCGAATTGATCTTTTTGTGCAAACCATCCTTTAATGGGTTGTTGAATGTGTGACTGCAATTGTTGCGCAACGAATGTCCATGCAGGGGCGCCAGGACCACCATTCAAAAATTTGTAACTGCAGCCGACTGCAAGTTCAACACCAAGTGCATGAACATCAAACTCAATCGCACCGGCCGTATGTGAGAGATCCCACAAAACCATTGCTCCCTGAGCACGGGCCTGCGCGGTGAAGCCAGCGACGTCACACAATTCAGCAGTGCGATAATCAATGACGCTGCGTACGACGACCGCAACATCTGAAAGATCAATGTCGGCTGTTAACGGGCGAACGGTCAGACCAAGATCGTGAGCGATTCCTTCAACAACAAAGCGGTCGGTCGGAAATTCATCGGTGGCAACGACAACAACCTTGCGATCGGGGCGCAAACCAAGAGCGATATGGACGCCTTGGAAAATATTGAGCGTGGTGTTGTCGTGAAGTGCGACTTCGCCAGGCCTTGAGCCAATGATGAGGCCCATTCGATCGCCAACTTTGCGCGGCATATCGAGCCAGTGATCCCAACTATTGATCAGGTCGCCTGCCCATTCAGTTTCGACGACCTGCTTGAGGCGCGTCACTGTTGCGAGCGGAGTACGGCCAAGAGAGTTGCCGTCAAGGTAGATAACGGCATCGTCGGGAATGAGAAATTCGTTGCGAAAGGGCGCTAGCAGGTCTTGTTGATCTAAGAGTTCAGCGGCGGCTCGTGAAGTCACCCTTTTATTCTGCCCGATATCGCTTACTTCACCACAGTGAAAGAAGTGTGCATTCCTTTTCCGTAATGACCAGGAAGGTTGCAGACCAGTTGGTATGAACCAGGTTCTAAGGTGACAGTGAGTTCTTGAATCGTTTTGATGGGGAATTCACCGATCTCTTTGATGACAAGAAGTGATGGATTGTTTTCAGAGAATCCATCGCCCTCAATCGGAATGGCTCCGTCTGCACTGTCGGTACGCACAACGAGAAATTCGTGTCCGATCGTCCCTTGGTTGGCCACCGTGAAAGTGACTTGGCCCGCGTGGACGGTGTGGCGGTCAACCAAAACCCTCCAGTCTTTGACGACTCCGTTAACGGCAGTTGCGCCCGGAGCGGCGGTTCCATGAGGTGCATTTTGGCCGACAGAATCATCAAGATCCTCGGCGCAACCTAAGGTCAAAATACTGAGTGCAGTCAAAATGACCGCTCTGAATCGGTGATTCTTCGTGGTCTTGTCCCCCTTGGAGTTCATCTCGCTGGGTGACTCTGCCGTCACCTTATGCCATGGAAAAACGGTGTTGAACCAAAAGGTGTGAAGGTATAGCCACCCTCCATAGGTTGTCGCCTGTAATCAGGGCAGCCTCAGCCACTACGGTAGGAGGCGTGATCTTGTCTGACCGTTCGCTCCGTGAGGCCTTGAATGCTGGCCGAATCATCATTGACCCTCTTGATGAGGCTCTCATCCAGCCGTCGTCAATCGATGTTCGCCTTCACCATCTCTTTCGAGTTTTTCGTAATCACACCGCCGGAATCATTGACGTCAAAAAAGACATGACCTCGCTCACCGAGCTTGTTGACATCCCCGAAGATGGCGTGTTCATGCTGCACCCCGGTGAGTTTGTTTTGGGGTCGACGCTTGAGCGAATTGCAGTTCCGAATGATTTGGTCGCACGAATTGAAGGCAAGAGCTCGCTCGGCCGACTCGGATTGTTGATCCACTCAACCGCAGGTTTCATCGACGCAGGTTTTGATGGTCACGTCACGCTTGAACTCGCCAATGTCGCAAGTCTGCCGATCACGTTGTATCCAGGTATGAAAATTGGTCAAGTGAGTTTCATGCAAATGACAACTCCTGCCGACAATCCATATGGCTCGGGTGCACGTGGATCGAAGTATCACGGCCAGCGGGGTCCGACGCCGAGCCGTTACTTTGAAAACTTTCGCAACGACTGATCAATACCAACACTAAGGAAAAATATGTCTCAGACTGTGAAGGGCGTTATTGCCCGTGGCAAAGGTTTGCCCGTTGAACTCGTTGATATCAATGTCCCTAAGCCGGGACCAGGTGAAGCACGGGTGCGAGTGCAAGCGTGCGGTGTTTGCCACACCGATCTTCATTATCGCGAAGGCGGAATCAATGATGATTTCCCGTTCTTGTTAGGTCACGAAGCTGCTGGCATCGTCGAGTCAATCGGTGACAACGTCACCAATGTCAAGCCTGGTGACTTTGTTGTTTTGAACTGGCGCGCAGTGTGTGGAAATTGTCGGTCATGTCTTCGTGGCAAACCACAATTGTGTTTCAGCACGTTTAACGCAACGCAAAAAATGACATTGACTGACGGAACTCCACTCGCTCCGGCCTTAGGCATTGGTGCTTTTGCCGAGATGACTCTGGTTGCTGCGGGCCAGTGCACATTGGTGAATCCTTTGGCTTCCCCTGCAGTTGCAGGACTACTTGGCTGTGGTGTCATGGCCGGTATCGGTGCGTCAATGTTGACGGGTGAAGTACAGCGTGGAAGCAGCGTTGCAGTGTTCGGTTGTGGTGGCGTTGGAAATGCAGCGATTGCTGGTGCACGCCTCGCTGGAGCAACAACGATTGTTGCTGTCGATCTTGATGATCGCAAGCTTGAGTGGGCTCGCCAATTTGGCGCGACGCACACGGTTAATGCCCGCACAACCGAACCGATTGCCGCAGTGCAAGCAGCAACGAATGGTCTTGGTGCTGATGTATGTATTGAAGCCGTTGGTCATCCCGAAGTTTTGCGTCAAGCCTTTTATGCACGCGATCTTGCTGGGACGGTTGTGCAAGTTGGTGTTCCGACCCCCGAGATGGTGATGCCCAATATCCCAATGATTGATTTCTTTGGTCGTGGTGGAGCGATGAAGCCAAGTTGGTACGGCGATTGCTTGCCAAGCCGTGACTTCCCGCTGTTGGTTGACCTTCACTTGCAGGGACGTTTGCCGCTTGAAGATTTCGTCACCGAGACAATTGGACTTTCCGAAATTGAGCAGGCGTTCCATCGCATGGAGCGCGGAGAAGTTTTGCGAAGTGTGGTTTTGCTTTGATCGAATTAGTTAATACGACCGGAATTTTCGCGCTTGACGGTGGCGAATGGGAAGTCACGAACAACATTTGGTTAGTCGGCAATGATCGCGAAGTGATTGTGATTGATGCGGCACACGATGCTGCACCAATCGTTGAAGCAATCAATGGGCGCCGCGTCAAGGCGATCGCTTTGACGCATGGCCACAATGATCACATCAATGCTGCGATGGCTTTGCAAGATGTTGTTGATGCGCCGATCTTGTTGCACCCCGATGACCTCATGTTGTGGCAAGTGGTTTATCCAGACTCAAACCCCGATGGGTCGTTAACGCATGGCGGCATTTTGAAAGTTGCCTCAACCGATATCGGTGTTATTCATACTCCTGGCCACTCACCGGGAGGTTGTTGTTTCCATGTTGTGGGAGCAACCCAAGATGGTGGCGATGCGATCTTTAGTGGAGACACACTTTTTTGCGGTGGCCCTGGCGCAACCGGTCGAAGCTTTAGTGATTACGACACGATTGTTGCTTCAATTCGTCGCAAGTTGTTTGGTTTACCCGCTGAGACAATTGTTCACACTGGTCATGGCGATAGCACCACAATCGGCGCCGAACTAGCCGCGCTCGGACTTAACTAACAAACCTTTGAGTCAGTAAGTCCGTACACTGCAGGTCATGACCGGGCCATTACAACTGACATTCGTGACTTCGGCAGTTGATATCAGCACACTGCCTGGTTCGCCGGCAGAGGTTGCTGTTGTTGGCCGATCAAATGTTGGCAAGTCGTCGTTGATTAACGCCTTGGCGAATCACAAACAACTGGCTCGCGTTTCAAACACGCCGGGTCGTACGCAATTGATCAACTTGTTTGCTTTGCCTAATGGCAGCACCCTTGTCGACTTGCCTGGCTATGGATACGCCGCAGTGCCTGGACGTATTAAGCAGGGCTGGCAGAAGATGATCGAGGGCTATCTGCTTGATCGTGAAGAACTCGTCAACGTTTACGTTTTGGTTGATGGCGAAATTGGTCCGACCAAACTTGATGTACAGATGCTCACATGGTTGCGTGCCAATGGCGTGCCGCACACAGTCGTTGCAACGAAGCACGACAAAGTGAAGTCATCAAAGCGCGCGACTCGTAAGAAAGATCTTGCTGCCGGATGCATGCTCGATCAAGGCGACATTGTGTGGGTGAGTGCAAGCAAAGGTGTCGGTATTGAACACCTTCGCTCACTCGTGAACAGTCACCTCAAGGCTTAATCAGCCTTTGAGTGGTGTGGCCGGATTGGCCAACATGCGTTCGCCATTTTCGATGGCTTCGAGCAAGTGAATTGAAATGTCGGCAACCTTCATCTGGTCGTCTTCAACTCCCGCAGCTTTCACGCCGTCATCAAGCATGATGTAGCAGAACGGACAAGCAGTAGCCACGCGACTTGCGCCAGTGCTGATTGCTTCACGCGCCCGCTCGTCGTTGACTTTGGTACCGATTGACTCTTCCATCCACATGCGAGCACCACCGGCTCCACAGCACATGCCCTTGGTTCCGTTGCGCTGCATTTCAACAACTTCAATGCCCTTGATTGAGGCAACGACTTTGCGAGGTGCCAAGTACACGTCGTTGTGGCGTCCGAGGTAGCACGAATCGTGATATGTGATGCGCTCTTCAAGAGTTGCGTTGCTGACGTCAAGCTTGCCGCTATCAATGAGCTGCTCAAGAAGTTGCGTGTGGTGAATGACTTCGTACTGACCACCAAGTTGTGGGTACTCATTGGCAAGTGTGTTGAAGCAGTGCGGACACTGCGTGATGATCTTCTTAACACCCATGCCATTGAGCATGTCGACGTTGGGCATTGCCAACATCTGGAACAAGTACTCGTTACCCGAACGACGAGCTGAGTCGCCGGTGCACATTTCGCTTGGTCCAAGAATTGCGACGTCAATGCCAGCACGCTTGAGCAACTTGGCCATTGACTGCGTGACCTTCTTGTTCTTGTCGTCGAATGATCCAGCACAGCCCACCCAGTAGAGGTATTCGTGCGACAGAACTTCGCCTGGATCAACAATGTCGACGTCAAGTCCGTCGGCCCAATCGCCGCGCTCTCCCTGATTCATTCCCCATGGGTTGCCCTGGTTTTCCATGGCACGGAATGCGTTACCAAGTTCGGCGGGGAAGTTACTTTCCATCAAGGTGAGGTAACGACGCATGTCGAGAATCTTGTCGAGAATTTCAATGTTGACTGGGCAGATCTCATCACAAGCCTTGCACGAGGTGCATGCCCAAACTTCTTCAGAACTAATGCGTTCAAACAATGAATTCGACTTAATAGTGATTTCGACATCGGTGCCGATCGGGGGAGTCACGCGACCACCAGGTGCGTGCGCTGCAGTAGCAGCCATGACTTCGCCGGTCTTCAAGACAATTTCGCGTGGATCAAGCGGCTTGCCAGTTGCATGCGCGGGGCACACGCTCGTGCAACGACCACACATGGTGCATGCGTCGGTATCGAGCAATTGCTTCCACGTGAAGTCTTCAACGACTGATGCACCAAATGATTCGAGTGAAGTCTCAGTGAGATTGGGCATGGCCTTCATTGCGCCCTTGGGACGATCACGATCTTTGAGATACATGTTGAGCGGTGACGTAAAGATGTGGCGCAACATGGTGATCGGCAAGATGGCGAGGAACGCGATGAACGCAACGACGTGAGCGATCCACCAACCCTGGTGCCACAATTCGAGCGAACGTGGGGCCCAACCATCAACAAGGTTTGCCAACGGATAACCAATGAATGACCACTTTTCGTGATCCATATTCACGCCATTTGCGGTGCTGTCGGCGATGCGGAACATTTCAGCACCAAAACCAGAAACACCAATGAGCAACATCACGCCGAGAATGATGGCGTGTTCGGGCTTGCTCTTGATGCGAATGCGATAGGGGCGTTGCACGTAACGACGCACGATGGCCCACACGACACCAGCTGTGAAAACTAAACCGGCAAGATCACCAATGAGGACATAACCGCGATACACATCACCGTGAAGGAACTTGAGGCTTTCGGGCAATTGGTGATCGAGTTCAAGCGCAGTGGTAACTCCGAGCAACACCAAGAAACCGAAGTACATCATTGAGTGCATGAGGCCAGCAGCTGAGTCGCGCAACAGGGTGCGCATGTACACACCTGCACGGAAATCAGCGAGACGACGCTTCGCGTTCTTGGCAGTAGTACGGCGACGATCTGACTTGCCACGCTCCCAGTTGCGCATGCGATCAGCGAAACGGAATGAACCCCAAAGCAACATGACGGGGACCACGGTGTAGAAAGCCAACTTGAGTGGTCCGGGGATTCCGCCAAACACTGGACGATGAATTGGTGACTCTTCGTGCCAGTCGGTGATGAGCGGGACGATGCCCGAAATCACGGTGAAGATTGCCATGAAAGATCCGATGGCAATCGAGAGTTGGTAGGGCTTTAGACGCCGCGGGCCAGAAGGCGCGGCTGAAGTGTCGTCGTGCGTACTCATGCAGGGAGAACGCTAGTTGCCCGAGGACAAAAAGGAGAACCTTACGAGCGTGTTATTTCAGGTTCCGACCGAGATCGGAGGCGAGAAATCAGCCGAAGTATTGGCGGTCAAGTTCGCGGATGCGACCGGCCAAGGTTCCGAGGAGTTTGTGTGAGAGCGCCGGGATGGCGTCGATGACTCCGAGGAACTGGCGCTGGCTGATGACCAGCATGACGCACTCGGTATCGGTGATGACCGAAGCGGTACGGGGACCGTGATCGAGGAGCGAGAGTTCGCCGACGACGGCGCCAGTTCCGAGGGTCGCAACCTTCTTGCCGTTGCGCTTGACGGTGGCGGTTCCGCTGATGATGACGAAAGCTTCACGTCCGGTCTGACCTTGATCGACGACCAATGAACCGGCGGCGAAACTCACCTCATCTCCGGCCTTGGCGATCTTTTCGAGGTCCTTGTTGGAGCACGACGAGAAGAGCGAGACTTTGCGGAGACTTTCGAGGTAAGACTTTTTGGAGGCCATGGGTGTCACTATATGACGCTCGTGAACATGTGCGAACCATTTGGCAATGTCCCAGTGGTCACGACCCTGAGCCCCCCGCCACACCTGTCCATTTTCACCCACTTTGGAATGTAGTTACCGCTAGGCGGCAGCCACATTCCAAAGTGGCGGAATTTGGTCGGTTTAGGCGGAGGCTTGTTTGGCGACGGCGGCCGCTGCAGCTTCGATTGCCGCCACATCGCCGAGATACTGAGCACTCGCCACCGACATGTCGTCGTTGAACGTATATCGCTTTGGCGCGCCAGTCGGAATATTCAGTTCAGCAATGTCAGCCTCGGAAATTCCCTCTAAGTGCATCACCAAAGCCCGCAACGAGTTGCCGTGAGCAGTCACCAACACCGTTTGGTTGTCGCGCAACTGGGGGACAATCGAATCGTTCCAATACGGCAACACCCGCGCCACGACGTCTTTCAGGCATTCGGTCCCCGGCAGAAGGCTCGGGTCAAGTAAGCGATACCGCCGGTCATTGATCGGGTGCTCAGGACTACTGGTGTCGACGGGCGGAGGCGGGACATCAAAACTGCGACGCCAGACATACGTCTGCTCGGCGCCGTGCCGCTCGGTGGTCTCTTTCTTGTCGAGTCCCTGAAGGGCACCGTAGTGGCGCTCATTCAGCAGCCAGGTTCGGTTCACGGGCAACCACACCTGACCCATCGCTTCGAGGGCCATATTGCAGGTCATGACGGCCCGCTCGAGCAGAGAAGTGTGCGAAGTATCGAAGTACAAGCCCGCCTCAAGCATGGTGCGGCCCGCAGCGACAGCTTCGCCTCGACCTTTTTCGGTGAGCTGCACGTCGTGCCAGCCCGTGAAGAGATTCTTTTGGTTCCAGGTACTTTCACCATGGCGCAAGATCACAAGTGTTCCAGTCACATCTTCCAAACTACATCGCCATCGGGCAGACTCATTATTGCTATGCCCAACGACTTTGACGATGATGATCTCGACGACGACCTTGACGAGTTCGAGGACGAATTCGACAGCGAGGTTTTGCTGACCTATTCGATTTCCGAATTGGCCGACGTCATCAACGAGGTACTGAATGACAACTTTGACGCTGGGCTATGGGTGTGGGGCGAAATTTCGGGTCTCAGTAAGAAAGGCCCGCACACCTATTTCACGCTGGTTGAGCAAACACCTGACGGCAAGCGCAATCAGTTGAACGTCAACTTGTGGGGCGGCGAAATGACCAAGATGCGTCCCATCTTGATGAAGAGTGGCCTCGATCTCGTGAACGGCGTCAAGGTTCGTATCTATGGCAACCTCGACTTCTACGCCGGCTTCGGCAAGTTGTCGATGATCATGCGCGGTATTGACCCGAATTACACACTTGGCGAAATTGCGTTGCAACGCGAGGAGTTGATTCGCAAGCTCAAAGAATTAGGCGTGTTCGATCTCAACCGAGAAGTTGATATCTCGCCTGCACCACTTCGCTTAGGAGTCATCACAAGTGGAACAAGTGCAGCTTGGGCCGACTTTAAGAATCAGATAGAAAGTAGCAACATTGGTTTTCACTTACATCTCGCCAATGTGAGTGTTCAAGGTGACAATGCCGTTCGCGAAATCACACAAGCGATTTCACGTTTGGGACAGCGTGAAGATTTAGATGCAATTGTTTTGATTCGTGGTGGTGGAAGTAAAGCTGAGCTTTCAACGTTTGACGCCGAATCAATTGCTCTGGCAATTACCGAATCTTCGCTTCCAGTATTCACAGGTATCGGTCACGAAATTGATCGACATGTTGCAGACGACGTGGCCTTTGAAGCGCATAAAACGCCAACTGCTTGCGCGGTCGCGCTCATTGGCCGAGTGAAAGATTTCATCAATGAAACTGAGGCTAATTGGGATGCGATCGCACGCTTGGCAACCCAACAGTTGGCAGATTCAACGAATCGCCTCAACAACGTGGCCCGCGAAATCGGTATTCACACGCGTACCGCAGTTGAACGTGCCGACGAACGACTGAGTGACCGCATTGCACGGCTCATTCGACGTGGCCCCCAATTGATTGGTGATCTCAACACACGAATTGACAACTTCGAATCACGCGTGCGTTTGTTAGATCCGAAAAATGTATTGGCTCGCGGTTGGTCAATCACTCGCGGCGCTGACGGAAAAATTGTGCGTAACGTTAGTGACGTCACAACCGGAGAAATTTTGACAACAATGCTTCACGACGGAAACGTCACGAGCACGGTGAATTAGAGGAGACATCATGGCTACGAAAAAAGATGAAGAAATCGGTTACGCCGAAGCACTCAAAGAACTTGAAACGATTTTGGCCGAACTTGAACGAACCGATGTTGATGTTGATGTCTTGGCAAGTCGCGTTGAACGAGCATCAGAACTGATTCGTTTGTGTCGTGACCGAATCGGCAATGCCAAACTGCAAATCGACAATGTTGTGAACGGACTTGAGGGCTAGTCGCCTCTAACCTGACATCGTGAGTTCAAGCCCTCCGCAATCACTCGTTGACATCGCGCGCCGTACCGAAGCGCATCTTTCGGCATTTCTTGCCGTTGAAGAAGCCCGTTGGTCTGGGTTTGACACCGATTTAGCAAGTCCGGTCGCCGAAATTCGCCGCCTGGTCGCTTCGGGCGGCAAACGACTGCGTCCAGCTTTCTGTCATTGGGGTTTCGTCGGTGCCGGTGGCGACCCGAACTCAAAAACCAGTCTTGATACGGGTGCAGCCCTCGAATTGCTGCACGCTTTCGCGCTATTTCATGACGACATCATGGACGGGTCGCTCACTCGTCGCGGGGCCGCCGTTACTCACGAAGTCTTCGCCGATCAACATCGCCTGACTGGTGGCAGCGGTGAGGCTCGTCGCTACGGAGAAGGCATTGCGATCTTGGTTGGCGACTTGGCATTTGTGTACAGCGATCAACTGATGGGCGACGCACCATTAGCCGCCCGCGAGATTTGGCACGAACTTCGTATCGAGTTGAATATCGGTCAGTTGCTCGATCTCATAGGCACGTCACTCAATGAACGTCGTCGCTATAAGACCGAACGCATCTGTCGGTACAAGAGTGGCAAGTACACCATTGAGCGACCGCTGCACTTAGGCGCGATGTTGGCTGCCCCAGATCGCCAACAAGAGTTGTTGCCGTTACTCAGTGCATACGGTCTGCCACTCGGCGACGCCTTTCAAATGCGTGATGACGTGATGGGTGCCTTTGGCGATACTGCATTAACTGGCAAACCAGTCGGCGACGATCTACGCGAAGGCAAGCCAACGCCACTCATGGCGATCGCCGTCGAGCGTGCGAATCAGAGTCAGTTGAAGGTGCTCGAAAAAGTTGGCCGCGACGCGTTGACAGACATCGACATTCGACAAGCCCAAGAAGCAATTCGCGAAAGTGGTGCTCTTGATGAAATGGAAGAGCTCATTAGTTCGCTCACTGATCAGGCGATCAACGCCTTGAAAGCGTTACCGATTCTTGACTCGGCCAAAGTTGAACTCGAATTGCTTGCCCATTACGTGAGTCATCGCCACACCTGATTCAGTGTGATTCTGGTGAGGAAAATCACCGAAAATAGGGAATATTTCTCACCAGAATCCCATTACGCTGTGAACTTGTGAACAGTCGTCAATTCATAGGTGTTGTTGCCCTGTCGGGTGTGATTTCGTTGTTGGGTGCCTGTGGTGGCGACGACAGCAAAGTTGCCGACACACTGCCGGTGATGGTCGCCGAATCGACGACAACGATTCCACTTGAATCAACGACAACACTTGCACCGAATCCGGAGTTCTACACGATTCAGCAAGGCGACACGTTGTCGGCCATTGCCTCATCATTTGGCGTCACTGTCGCCGACATTGTTGCGGCCAACGGTTTAGCCAATGCTGACGCGATTCAGGCTGGTCAAAAATTGGCGATTCCTGGCAACGGAACCGCACCGACAACGACTGCTGTTGTCGCGACGACTGTTGCCGAAACTGGCTCTTCAACAACAATGGCACCCTGACCCTGAGTGGTCATGACCTAGTGCCCTGAATACATTCGAAGTGATTCGTAGACTGAAACCATGACCACGGACAGCACTACCCCCTTCTGGCCGAACAAAGAACACTGGTCGGTCGCAATTCCACTTCAGACTCCGCACTACCGCATGCCGGCTCTAGAAAAAGATGGCTTCGTTATCTTGCGCCCCATGGACGTCGACATTCCGAGCAACGAATGGGAATCACTTGAGTACATGGATTGGAAGAGCGGCGGCGACACCAATTTCGCACCTCTTGCATCTGCTGATGGCGAACTTGATTGCCGAGGTTTCTGGGATAAGGGCAAGACCGATAAGGACGCGCTCTGGACATCAAATGCTGCAAAGGCCCCCACAATTAAGAAATATGTCGACGGTGTTGGCGCCAACTTTGGTCGAGTGCGCATCATCAAACTCGAACCGCAAGATCGTGACGTCGCGATTCGTTCGTTCCACCGCGACGACAACAATCGTTTCAACCCCGACAACGAAGGTTGGGTTGTGCGTTCATGGATTGAACTCACCAATCAACCTGACAGTTACATGTTGTTGATGGATAACGATGCCGATGGTTTGCCTGATCGATCGACCGAACGGCGAGTTCCGTTGCCACAAGGTTCGCGGTTTGTTGTAGACACGCAACGTCTCTGGCATGTTGTGGTGCACAATCACAACCATCCGCGCTATGCGCTCATCACAAGTTTCGAGAGCGGCCCAACGCTTGAACGTTGGATTGACTCACAAGCAGCGGCTGCTGTCTAGAAAAGACTGCTGAAATTACTTGCGGTTAGCCGCAGCAATTTCGGCGATGTCACGCATGATGTCGCTCAACCGAAAGTCTTTTGGTGTGTAGACGGCAGTAACGCCTGCTGCAAGTAACACCGGACGATCTTCTTCGGGGATGATTCCGCCGACGACAACCGGAATGTCGACGCCTTCTTTTTTCAGTTCTGCGATCACTGCGGGCACGAGGGCCATATGTGAACCCGACAAAATTGACAAGCCGATGACGTCAGGATCTTCATCACGAGCACTGGCGGCAATTTGTTCAGGTGTCAGACGAATACCCGAGTACACGACTTCCATGCCAGCATCACGAGCAGCAACGGCTATTTGTTCTGCGCCATTTGAGTGTCCATCAAGACCAGGCTTAGCAACGAGAAGCTTCGGCGGACCACCAGGAATCGTGCGCACGTAAGCAGCAACTTCGGCGAGTTCGCCAGGTCGCTTACCAACTGCTGCTGCAACACCTGTGGGCGCACGGAATTCACCAAATACTTCGCGCAGGGCGCCCGACCATTCTCCGGTCGTTCCGCCGGCTTTTGCCAAAGCGATTGAAGGCTCCATGATGTTGTCATTGCCTTGCGCAGCAAGACGTAGCTCGGCGATCGCGGCTTGCACTGCAGCCTCGTCGCGATTGGCTCGCCATGCCACAACATCTTCAATCATTTGACGTTCTACGTCATGATCGACTTTCACAATGTTGCCTTCGCCACCAAGCGGTGATTCTTCGAACTCGGTGTAACTGTTGACGCCGACCACGATCTGCTCGCCACTTTCGATTCGACGGGTGCGTTCGGCCATTGACTTCACGAGTCGGCCCTTCAAGGTATCAACCGATTCAAACGCGCCGCCCATTGCCAAGATCTCTTCGTACTCGGCCCATGCAGCATCGCGTAGATCGGCAGTCTTCTTTTCGATCACGGTTGAACCGTCAAAGATGTCGGCGTATTCAAGTAAGTCTGTTTCGAAAGCCAAAACTTGCTGCATGCGCAGGCTCCACTGCTGATCCCACGGTCGTGGCAAGCCGAGAGCTTCGTTCCATGCGGGCAACTGAATCGAACGTGCACGCGCATTCTTTGATAACGAAACCGCCAGCATTTCCAACACAATTCGTTGAATGTTGTTTTCGGGTTGCGCTTCGGTGAGACCAAGTGAGTTCACTTGAACTCCGTAACGGAAACGACGAGCCTTTTCGTCGGTGACTCCGTAACGCTCGAGACCGATGCGATCCCATAGTTCGGTGAATGCTCGCATTTTGCAAATCTCTTCAATGAAACGAATGCCCGCATTGACGAAGAATGAAATGCTGCCAAACACCTGACTGAACTGTTCGGGTGGTACTTGTCCTGAATCACGAACAGCATCAAGAATTCCGACGGCGTTAGCTAACGAGAAGGCAATTTCTTGAACGGGTGTCGCGCCGGCTTCTTGTAAGTGATACGAGCACACGTTCATGGGGTTCCACTTCGGTGCGTTGTTTGCACACCAAGCAACCATGTCAACGATGAGTCGACGCGAAGGTACAGGCGGGAAGATGTAAGTACCGCGCGAGAGATATTCCTTAACAATGTCGTTCTGTGTGGTGCCTCGCAACGCGCCGCGAGCAACACCTTGTTCTTCAGCATTGGCAACGTACAGCGCGAGCATCCATGCCGCAGGGGCATTGATCGTCATTGACGTATTCATTTGTCCTGGCGGAATGCCGTCGAGCAAGGTACGCATGTGGCCGAGGTGAGAAACAGGAACTCCAACTTTGCCAACTTCGCCAGCAGCCATCGGAGAGTCGGGGTCGTAACCCGTTTGCGTCGGCAGGTCAAAAGCAATCGAGAGTCCGGTTTGACCCTTCGTCAAGTTGGTGCGATAGAGCTCGTTTGACGCCTTGGCAGTTGAATGCCCCGAGTAGGTACGCATCAACCACGGTTCGTCGCGAGGGATTGCCTTGTCTGCTGATTCAGCCATAGTGCTTAGTCTGTCGGGCTAGTCGCGATTTTGCGCCTGTGCGAGCAAAGCTAAATAGTCCTCGCGGGGAATATCAACTGCGCCGAGAGAAGTCAGATGGGGTGTCGTCCACTGCACATCAAAGAGGGTGATGCCCGCCGCATCTAGAAGCGCGACCAGGGCCACCAGCGCCGTCTTTGAGGCATCGGTGTGCGTATGAAACATGCTCTCGCCGGCAAACAGCTTGCCAACCCGAACTCCGTACACGCCGCCAACAAGTTGATCGTCATGAAACACCTCAACGCTGTGGGCCCAACCCATTGCGTGCAGGTATGAATACGCCCGAATGAATTCAAGATTGATCCAACCATGGGGTCGCCTCGGATCACCACAGGCTTTCATCACCTGTGCGAAGCATGTATCAACACGAATCGTGAATCGCTTGAGATGTTTCTGCAACGATCGCGACACATGTAGCCCGTCAATCGGAATGATGCCGCGCGTGACTGGGCACCACCATCCAATTTTCTTGCCATTCATGGGCATGGGAAAGAGCCCATGCGAATAAGCGTTGATCAGAGTTGAAGGCTCAAGATCGGCACCGATAGCAACGAGGTCATCGTCGCCCATTGGGACAGTGTCAAAGTCAAATTGAGATTCTGGAAATTCAATTTGTGGGCGAGTGAACGCGCCGATGTTTTCGGGCGTTAACACCCAAGGCATGACATCGGCGGCTCGCACATCAGTAACTGTAGAAGCCAGCCTTCGACTTGCGACCTAATTTGCCCGCAGCAACCATGCGGCGCAGCGTGGGCATGGCGGCATAGTTGGGATCGCGGAACTCGTTATAGAGCGCATCAAGAATTGATAGTGACGTGTCGAGACCGACGAGGTCGAGCAATGCAAACGGTCCCATGGGGAAGTTGCAGCCACCCTTCATTGCGGTGTCGATGTCTTCCATATTTGCAGTTCCCTGTTCGAGCATACGAATGGCGTTGTTGAGATACGGGAAGAGCAACGCATTCACAATGAATCCGGCGCGGTCTTTCACTTGTACCGGTTGCTTGCCACACGTCTCGGCAAATGCAGTAGCAGTGGCGATGGTGGCATCGCTTGCCGATAGTGGGCGCACGATTTCGACGAGCGGCATTGCGGTTGCTGGGTTGAAGAAGTGAATGCCGCACACCAACTCGGGACGCGAGGTGCACATTGCGAGTTCGATGACAGGCAACGTTGAGGTATTGGTTGCAATGATCGCCGTGGGCTTCACAATGCGATCAAGTTCGGCGAACAAAGTCTTTTTGGTGTCGAGGTCTTCAACAACGCTCTCAATGACAAGATCACAATCGGCGAGGGCACTGAGTTCAGAGACTGCAGTGATGCGTCCGAGAATTGCAGCCTTGTCATCTTCGGTGAGGCGACCTTTTTCAACTTGCTTGGCAAGGCCTTTGGCAACAGATGCAACCATGGCATCGGCAGTGGCCTGACTGCGTGAGCGCACAATGACATTCATGCCACCGCGTGCAATGACTTCGGCAAGACCCGAACCCATGATTCCTGAACCGACAACTCCGACAGTCTGAATAGCCATGTGATTACTCCTGAGACGGGCCAAATGGCCAAGACGACGAAGTGAGCATAGTTACCAATTGGTAACTATGGCAAAGCCAAGCGTTCACCTTGGGCAAGTACTCTCTAGCCGTGACTACATCGCCTGCCGCAATTGCTGAACTTCTTGATCATCCAGATCGTTTGATCGAACTGTTTGCCGTCCATAACTTTCGTGACATCGGCGGGTATCCCACAATTGATGGACGCCGAACTGCGTGGCGCAAAGTCTTTCGCGCTGATGGTCTCTATCGCTTGACACCAGAAGATGTTGAGGCGTTACGCCCATTCCAACTTCGGACAGTGATTGATCTACGAACGTCTGAAGAGCTGTCAGAACGCGGCACTTTCCCGGTCGATCAATATGAAGTTGAATTTCACCATCTATCAATCATTGATCGCACGTGGGATATGAACGAGGCTCACGATTGGAAGGGCGAGCAGGCAGAATTTCTGCGTGGGAAGTACCACTTGATGTTGCAACAAGGCGGCCACTATTTGGGTGAAGCTCTGCGTATCTTGAGCGACGAAGAAAATGGCCCAGTGGTCTTTCATTGCGCTGCTGGCAAAGATCGCACTGGCCTTTTAGCAGCGCTCTTGCTGTCGGGCCTTGGAGTGCCCGATGAGATTGTGTATGCCGACTATGCGATGAGCGAACTTGCCGGTGAAAAGACTCGTGAATGGGCCAAAGTTGTTTCTCCCGAGTTTGCTGAGCGTTTCGCAACTATGCCACCAGTGTTGATGTCGGCTCACCCAGACTCGATCAAGGGACTATTGGATGATATTCGTGAAACCCACGGAACGATTCGCGACTACTGCTTGACAATTGGAGTTGAAGATCAACACTGGTCGGCGCTTGAAGAACATTTGCTCGAAACCGCCTAAAGGGCTCTAGAGCGACGTCGCTACGGCGTACGCTCGTGACATGACCGGAATTATTGCATTGCAAGGCGGAGGCGCATTTAGCCTTCACGATGAACTCGACGCACGCTTGTTGAAAGAAGTGAAAGCAAAAAAGGTTGTGGTGTTGCCAACCGCAGATGCGTTCGAGCGTCCCGAGGTATTAGTAACTGCTGCAAAGGCGTGGGCTTCACGATTGGGCGTTGAGGTTGAAGCCTTGATGGTCATGCGCCGTAACGAAGCAGAGGACAAAGATGCAATCAATATCGTCCGCAAAGCCGATGCGGTGTGGTTTGTTGGTGACAACCCGATTCACATGCGCAGTGTTTTGAAAGACACTTCAGTGTGGAACGCTGTGCAACACGTGTTGAAAGAAGGCGGCTTGGTCGTTGGCGTCGGTGCATCAGCATCAGCCTTTTGTGATCCGATGATTGACCCTCGTGGTGGCGCACTTGCGCTCGGTCTCGGACTGTTGACTGGCATGGCAATAGTGACTCAATCAGAAACTGTCACCGTTGATCGTCATGCTCGAGCAAAAAAACTTGCCAACGTGCCGTTGGTGTTCTTGCCGTCGTCATCAGCCTTGATTCGACGCGGACATGAATGGGAAGAAGTTGGGCCGAACGAAAAAGTTGGTCAACTACCTAGCTGATCAGCCGTCTGAAGCAGGTGGGGTGAAGTTGGGATCGAAGACCCAAGCGCCGGGTATGAATCGCTCGCCGATTGGACTGAGGTCAGCAAGAAACATCACTGGTTCAGAGTCGGTCGGAATCTTCACGGAGAAAGTTCCTGTGTACACCTCTTCTGATTGAAGGGTGTGTTCACCGAACTGTTCAATGCCAGGACCGGCTACCGAAATATATGACTTGCCATCAAGCGTGTAGACCCGAAACATTTGTGGCCCGATTGTGTATGGCTCAAGAGCGCCACTTGTTATCGAAACGTCAAACGAAAAAGTTCCATCTTCGGCTGTTGTTGGTGTGCCAATTTGAATTGACGCATTGCCGAGGGCAGCAAGGTCACCTGGCTTATAAGGAATTGTGTTGATGTCAATAGGAAGTGGCGGATCGGGATTGCCGACTTCTGGCGCAACTGTCGTCGTGGTCGACATTGCTGCATCATCGCTACTGCAGGCCACGCCAAACAACGGTGTCAGCGCGAGCAGAGCAATGATTGATTGACGCCTCATATTTTGACTGACGGGCGGCGGCGGGCGGCGATAATCGGCGGTGCAAACACAATCAACAAGATAGCAATCATGATGAGCAGGTAGACAAATACCGACGTACCAGAACCAGATTCTTCAATCACCACACTTGTTGCCATGGCAACACCAGGAGTCAGTGGTGCGGCATCAACAGGAGCACCGTCAGCAACGGCGCCATCGGTTGGAACAGTTGAGTCGGTTGTTTCGCTGCCGAGGACAACTGTTGTTGTGACTCCTGGGGCAAGTGTGGCACCAGGGGTCTTGCCTGGAGCGGTCGTTGCACCAGGCGCCGTCGTTGCACCAGGCGCCGTCGTTGCACCAGGCGCAGCCGTTGTTGCGACAGTTTTGGTTACTAAAAAGTCTCCAGTGATGGTGGGGTTGGCACATGAATCAATAGCCGGTGCAGCCACGGCACCAGGAATTTTTGCAACAGCGGTAAAGCCGTACTCAACCAAGTTCTTTGGTAGAGGTGCGTAACCGAGCTGTTCGGCCTTTTGTTGACCTGCACACAAGAAATAGAAGATGAAGTTTGACAAAGTCGCGCCCTTGTCGGCGTTAAACGGCGAGGCTTCGCTTATTGGAATGATCATGTATGAATAACTCGATACTGGGTATGTCCGCGCATCGGAGTTGCTGTACACGCCACTCAAAACTTGTGTTCCGTCATCGTTAATACGTGCACCGAGCAAGGCGACAGTGACATTAACGGCAACGGGTTGGGTGTATGCGCCAGATGCATTCTTTACCGACGCAACTGGGAAACCACGTTCTTTGGCGTAACCGTATTCGACGTAGGTGATTGCCCCTTCGTTATATGGGGCGGCAACGTAGTTGGCAACACCGTCGGAGTATTGCTGGGCAGCAAAACCACTGCTGGGGTAATCGGGATATAGAGAAGTTGGTGCACAACCAGATCCAAGATTGGCTTGTTGACAGACGTAGTTCCACGAGTCGGGGGCTTGACTGGCCAAGAAGGCTGTGAACTGAGCCGATGTACCCGAGCCGTCTGAACGAATGACTGGCTTGATACGGGTAGCGGGCATCACCCGCTGCGGATTATCCGCAACAATTGCCGGGTCATTCCACAAATTGATCTGGCCACTGAAGATCTTGCCTAACGTTGTTGGTGACAATTGCAGATCAGTAATTTTCTGGCCATTGGCTTTGAGGTTGTACATGAATGCAGTACCACCAGCAACGATTGGCAGATACGCGTACGGGCGCGACGCAGCAGAAGCGGTTTCATCGGCCGCAACGTTTCCAGAACGATCTATTAACGCAGCTTGAAAAGGAATTTCTGAAACAGCAAAGTCAACTTGACCTTGGTAGTAGGCCGCACGTCCAGCAGTTGAACCAACACCTTGGAAGTTGATGACGAGACCCTGTCGAGCGACATCGGCGCGCCATTGGTCGACAGCGATCTGGCTCCATGTTGAACCAGCACCATCAACGGGAGCATCGGCATGGACTATCGAGGGAGAAATGATTGCGAGTGAGGTCAATAACGCAGCCGTAGCCACAACGAGTTTCTTGATGCGACGCATCAGCCAAACCTTCCATTTACATAATCGTTGGTACGTGAATCGCGGGGATTAGTGAAGATGTCCTTGGTGGGGCCTTCTTCGATGATGCGTCCAGGCTCGTTTTCGGCCGCCAAGAAGAATGCACAACGATGCGAAACACGTTGTGCTTGTTGCATGTTGTGGGTCACGATGACGACTGTGATCGTTTCGCTGATTTCGCTAATGGTCTGCTCGATGCGGCGAGTTGATGTGGGGTCAAGGGCCGAACATGGTTCGTCCATCAACAGCACTTGTGGGCTCACGGCGAGTGACCGCGCAATGCATAGACGCTGTTGCTGTCCACCAGACAATGCACGACCCGGATCGCCGAGACGATTCTTCACTTCATTCCACAAACCAGCCTTAGAGAGACATGACTCGATGAGGTCATCGCGCTCAGAGCGAGTGGTCTTCAAGCCTGAAAGCTTTAAACCAGCAAGAACGTTCTCGGCGACGGTCATTGCGGGAAATGGGTTTGGCTTCTGGAAAACCATTCCGATACGACGACGAACGTCAGTCACTGGAATGGCGCCACGATAAATGTCAACTCCATCAATCAGAATTTCGCCGGCAAGCGTTGCACTAGGAACAAGTTCGTGCATGCGGTTGAGCGTGCGCAAGAACGTACTCTTGCCACAACCAGAAGGACCAATGAGTGCAGTGACTTGACCAGGCGCCATATCGAGGTTCACGCCTTCAAGAACCTTCTTGGTTCCGAACCAACACGCAACATTGGTCGCCGTCAAGCCAGCAGCCTTGTGGCCAGGATCAAGCAACGAAATGTCAGAAGACATAGTTGTCGTGTTAGATGAGGTGGTATCGGTTGACGTCATGCCAATCCCTTTCTCTTGAGTCGACGCTTCTTTAATCGACTGATGTTGTCTGGACCTCGTCCACCAATTGCTCGGGCGATAACGAAGAGAACGAGAACAAGGATCACGAGCACTAATGCGCCAGTCCATGCTCGCTGAACTTGTGCTTCTTGCGGGAAGCGAATCAAACGGAAAACGAAATAGGGGAGAGCATCTTGTTTCCCGGACAACGGATTGGCGTTCATCACGAATGCACCACCGACGGTCAAAATGAGTGGTGCAGTCTCGCCAATAACTCGAGCAACTCCAAGAATAACTGCGGTAACGAGACCAGATTTTGCTGTGGGCAAAACAACTCGTGATGTGGTGCGCCATTCGGTACCGCCAAGAGCGAGCGATGCTTCGCGCAGGCCACCTGGCACGAGGCGCAGTACAACTTCTGAGGTTCGGGTAACGGTCGGCAAGAACAAAACCGCAAGAGCGAGCGACCCTGCCAATCCAGTTTGCTGATTGCCAAGTGCCAAGATCCATGCAGCGTAGATAAAGAGACCGGCAACAATTGACGGCACAGCACTCATGGCGTCAATGATCATGCGCAATGGCTTTGTCAGTCGACCCTTAACTTCATTGAGGTAAACCGCTGTCGTGATACCAAGTGGAACCGAAATCAAACTGGCGATACCAACTTGTTCAAGTGTTCCGACGATGGCATGGGCTCCACCACCCTCGGTCGATTCACTCAAAGCACCAACGAACTTTTGGTCTTGCGTGAAGAATTGTGGACGTAGCGAGTGATAGCCCTTGCCGATGACATAAGCAAGAACCAAAATTAGGGGAATAACTGCAGCCATTCCGCCAGTCCAAATGAAAATGCGAGCAAGATGATCTTTTGCCTTGACGGCTCCACGCAATTCCCATACGGCAACAGTTGAAATGATGTTGAAGAAGATATACCAGCAGACAAGAAATCCGAGCGCACCAGAAACTGGAAGCAGGATTTGGAAGAAGAAGTAACTCAATGCCAAAGCAGAAACAGCAGAACCCACCATGACGATGACATCAACTATTTCGATGTCACGAATCTTGATCCGTTCTTCAGTACTAATCTTTATTTCGCCGTTGGTGTTCGGTGTTGTGTTCAAAGCAGAAGTCATGTCAGATCTCCGTCGAAGCGCCAGACCGTGACTTGCTAACCACGGTGGAAGCTGCAGCATTGACGAGCAGCGTGATGATGAAGAGTGCAAGACCGGCAGCCATCAAGGCACTAATGCCGAACGTGCTTGACTCGCTGAACTTGAGCGCAATCAGAGCGGCGATGCTGTTTGAACCCTGATCAAGAATCGACCATTTTGCTGTAAATGCGGGCGAAATGATGAGCGTGACTGCAATGGTTTCGCCAAGTGCACGACCGAGTCCGAGCATTGAGCCACCAATGATTCCGCCACGACCGAAAGGTAAAATGACATCGCGCACAACACCCCAACGCGTTCCACCAAGCGCCATTGCTCCTTCGCGTTCTCCGGGAGGGGCTTGCGAGAACACTTCACGCATCACAGCCGTACAAATGGGAATCACCATTAACGAAACGATGACACCAGAGACGAAAGTTGATGATGGAAAAATTCCAAGGGATGTTCCGTACTGATCGTCAACATGGAAGAAGGGAACCCAGCCCATGTGATCGGCCATCCACTTCGACAATGTGATCAGGCGCGGCTGCAAGTAGAACAATCCCCATAAGCCATAGATCAAACTGGGCACTGCAGCCAAGAGGTCGATCATGGCGGTGAGAACGCGGCGCAATTTACGTGGGGCGTATTCGGTAATGAAGAGCGCTGTTGACAGAGCAACTGGTACTGCAATAAAAAGTGCCACGACCGCGATTTGAACCGTGAAGGGCAAGATTGCGGCGATACCGAATTTGCCGCCTTGATCGGGGGCCCATTCTGAGTCGGTGAGGAAACCCCAACCGGCGACTTTGAGTGCGTCATAGCCCTTGAGTAATAAGAATCCACCGATGAGACCCATCAAAATGAAGGTGAGGATTCCCGAACCAGAGGCGACCCCTCGAAAAATTCGGTCGACACCGGAACGACGTACGACTGGGTCAACGACATGTTCGGGTGATGAATCGCCAGCGAGGTCGGGGGATGTGGATTGACCGATAACTGACACGAGATACTTACTAGGACCTCTATCTGTCGTCAAGTTGGCGCAATTGTGAACGGAAGGTGAATTCGCAACCAACGCTCCATAAGTCCCATAAATGACGGGCTTCGCGCCTCCTATCGTCGGCGTTTATGAAGGTTTCTTCGTCTTTTGATTCGCGCCAGAATTCGCCCGAGGTTCGCGAGAAGTCGTCAATTCGCCAAAGAGTGGCTCTTGTCCTTGCCATGGTTTCAATTTCCATGATTGGTATGGGTTTCGGATCGCACAAAGTCATGGCCGAACCGCCGGTACGCGCCGATGCAACCGGCGCTGGCACAAGTGGACGGACCGGCTCTGCTAGTCCCGGCACAGCGCTCTCGAACGAGGTCATCACCGTATCTTGGAGCGGGTTCAACCCAACTTTGCCAAGTGGTTTGTATGGCGTATTGATCGTCCAGTGCAAAGGAACGCCGACAACGTTGGCCAACTGTTACGGGGCCGAACCCTACCCCGATATTTCAAACGGAACCCGAGTGTTGAGCTCAACGGGCTCTAATGGAACTGGTTCGGCTCGGATTGAAATACGTCCTGCCGCCTATTTGCCGTTATTGAATTGTTCAGCAATCAATTCTTGTTCGGTGATGGCCTATGAAAATGACGGGCAGTCAATTCCCGTGGGGGGATTGCCAGCAAATCGAGTCATTGTCCCGATTACCTTTGCGCCTTCGCAAGCAGACTGCCCAAACATCACCGACTTCGACGTGCGCGGTGACGGTTCGGCGACATCGGCTGGATTGTTTTACGACTGGGCTGCCAAGTTATGTACGGGTGACAACGCGGTTGTTGTTGACTACACCGAAAACTCGAGTACTACTGGTCGTGAAAACTTCTTGGCTGGACTGACCGATTTCGGTGTGTCGGCGTTGCCGGCCACTGCGGAAGAACTGGCGGCTCACCCTGATCATCGCGATTTTTCCTACGTTCCGCTTGTCGCCAGTGCGACAGTGATCGCATACAACTTCACTGATCCTTTCACTGGTCAGCCGTTAGATAATTTGGTTTTGTCGCCACGTTTGGTCGCTCGCATTATTACAGATACATCACTTGAAACTTTTTTTTCGGATCGCGAATTGCAACGACTCAATCCTGGTGTTCGTTTTCCGACGTCGGTACTTGCGCGACCTCTGGTACGTGCTGAACGCAATGCTGATACGCGAATTGTGACAAGTTGGTTTTCTTCAAACACTACGGCGCAAAACTTTCTTGCAGGCAACGATTCATTTCGTATTCCGGTGAACCCCGATTACATCGGATACACATACCCGCAAGATCTTTTTGAAACAGTTTCACCAGACAGCTCGTATCTACCTCGCCAGGGTCAACGTGCGGTTTCGTTGAAATTGTTCTATGGCGTGACGCCCACTGGTACTGCTCGTGAGAATACAACAACGACAGGCATTATTGGCGTAGTTGACCTTCCTACTGCAAAGCGCTTTGGCTTGAAAGTCGCCAAGATTGCTCAGTCAGATGGAACTTCAGTTGCACCAACTGATGCTTCAATTTTGGCTGGTATCGCCGACATGGACATCACCCCAGAAGGTCTGTTAATCGCCGATACCACTCCAGATGATTTGACGGCGTATCCGCTTGTCAAGATTGATTACGCATTAGTGCCGAAAACTTTTACGAGCCAAACAAAAGTCGACAAAATCAAGCGCCTGCTTCAATTTGGCTTGACCGATGGGCAGACCGCGCTTGCTGCGGGTTATGTTGCCCTACCAGAAGTGCTTAAATCTGCGGCACTCGCATCGATTGACGCGGTCTCGATCCCGACGACAACTACCACCACGCCGGTACCTGCACCGACTACAGCCGCCCCAAAGAAGAAGTATGTACCGCCAGCGACAACTATGGCTCCAGAGACCACGACGACAACTTCAACAACGACGACCTCAACAACCACGACAACAACTACAACGACACTTGCTCCAATTACGGTGCCGCAAGCGAGCAGTGACCTTCCGGATTCGGGCTCTTCAAAGTCGGGAATGTTGTACACCGGATTGCTTGGTCTTTCAGGTGCGGCTTTAGTCGGAACCGTGAAACCACGTAAGAAAGTTGCCAAGTCATGAAAACGCTTTCGATGAACCAAGAAATGCGTCAGAAAGTTCGCTGGGGATCAGGTGCGCTACTGGTTCTGATACTGGGCCTTTTTGTTTTTGCGAAAGTTTTTACACCGATGGCAGAAGATCGAGCACAGGCACTTCTTGAAAAAGAATTCATACCAGCGCTTCTCAATGGAGTTGCTCCAGTTGGTTACCCAATTGAAGCAGGAACCTCTGTTGCATTGTTAGAAATCAAAGAGATCAATCTGCGTCGAGTTGTCGTTGAGGGAACTCGCGCCGAAGAATTAACAAAAGGCCCCGGTCACTTGGTTGGCTCGGCTATACCGGGTCAACCTGGCACCTCGGCGATATTGGGCCGCTCGAGTCGTTATGGTTCGGCGTTTGCCCGTCTTGATGAGCTCAAGGCCGGCCAAGAAGTAACAGTCACAACCGCGCAAGGCGTACATACCTACGAAGTTGTGGACTCAACCGTACGTTCGGCAAATGATTCGGCGGCGTTCACCGGTGAACGCAATATGTTGCTGTTAATCACTGGTGTAGGTGGAGCGTCACCCGACCAACGTTTGGTTGTGCGTGCGCTTCTCACATCTCCAGTATTTCCCGCCGGCACATCTGCAACCGATGTGCAAACAACGACTGCCGAGTTGGGATTAGAAGGTTCGACACATTCGCCGATGCAGCTCACAATTTGGCTGTTTTTATTGTTGATTCTGTTGATCTCTTTGATTCCGCTCACCGAGAAAATTGGTCAGCGCGTGACATGGCTGATCGCTGCTCCATTGATCGCGGTTGTCCTGTTTCAGGTGTGGCATCATGCAACTTTGATGTATCCAAGCATCGGATGACGAAGTTCTAAGTCGTTAGATACTGTTTACCTTTTCGTTACCCAACTCTGGTTTCACATTCACTTGATGCAAGCAGTATTTGTTCGTTAACCCGAACTCTCGCATAAGGAGAAAACTGTGAAGAAGTTGTCCAAGGCAGTATTAGCTGCTGCCACTCTTGCTGGAATGCTCGCCATTCCGAGCCAAGTACACGCTGGAGCAGATAGCTCATCAGGCGACATCTTGGGTGTCGTCGGATCAGACACCACGTACTACGTGATGAACGCTTTGGTTGATGCGCATAACTTGAATACGCGCTACAACCCCAACGGCGATAAGGCCGTCAATATTCCGCCGTTAGTGAGCGCGAACGCCAACATTGAAACTGGCGAAGCCACTCTTGCGACCGCCTCATGGTTGAAGGCTGCTCGTTTGGCATGGCCAGGTGGAGCCGTATTGCCCGCTGACGCAAACTGCACGACGCAATATGTTTTTGGTGGAGCGGGTTCGGAAGATACAAACCAAAATGGATCCATCGCTGCGGCTGACGATATTGAGTTCACTGCTGTCTCAACTGTTCCTGGTGGTCCATCAAGTGGCACCTACACAGTCAACCTTGGTGTTCAACCGCCGAACGGTTCTGGCGATGGTCGTTCAGCAATTTCCGGTTCTGCCGTTAAGGGAGTGACCTACAACAGCAGCGCCAACAACTACGCATGTCTCGATATTGGCCGTTCGTCGTCGTACTCGGCTGACACCGCCAAGTATGAATACTGGGCCTTCGCGCTTGACGCAATTGGTTGGACGTACTTCCCCGGAAATACGAATGCCGCTGTTTCAAATGGGTTGGTGACTGCTGACTTCAACAAGATTTACCAGTGCGCAGCAACTCAATCTCCTACATCGGCTAATAATGCCTCTGGAGCAACAAACTACGACGCAAACAATGACGGCGATCTATACGACTTTGGTGACTTGAAGGCTGGCTATCCAAAGATTCGTTACTGGAACCAGTTGATTTCAGGCAGTGATGTCGACGGTACCGAACCCGCAAAGATTGCTCCCTACCGCATCCAGGCTGGTTCGGGAACTGGTAAAGACGTTGCAACGATCTTCTTTGGTCGTACCGACGGAATTGACTCGCAGGTGTTGACTGATTGCGACGGCTACCCCAGTGCAACAACCAATGACAAAGACGGCAATACCGCAACTAGCTTCACTTTCCCAATTGTTCAAGAGCACGACTGCCGTAACGTTTCTGATGCTGACAAGCCCAACGCCATTTGCTGGTACGGCTACAGCCGCTGGGTTTTGCAGGCTCGTTCACTCGAAACTGATAAGCGCAATGGTGGAGTATTCGGCAAGTTCGGTCCGAACACCGCCGAGTTGAAGCGTCCGTCATTCAGCACAATCAATGACTCGGCGACCCGTTACAAGGCGACGCGTTGGATTTACAACGTGCTTCCCTTGAACGCCTCGGCCGCAGTGCCTCGTACGCCTGACGCACGTCGCTTCGTTGGAGTGTCAGTGCAGCCTGCAGCCTGTGCAACTAGTGCGACTGGCACTGCTCCTAACCAAGTTGTGAGTGAAGTTACGGCAAGCGCCGACTGCAACTTCGACGGCGATTCAACTGACGTTGGCGTCGCTGTTGGAGCGGTCCCCGGATTCGTCTGTGGCGATGCCACTGCACGTCGCATCATTGCTTCGTTCGGTTTTAAGCCGATTCCATCTGGTTTGACGTCTGCTACCGACTCAACACTCGGCACGTCATACTGCCGCTACAACCAAGCCTCATTGTCGAACAGCTGAGCGGACTGAGGACACACACATGAAAAAGCTTTCACTACTCGCCTTGTCGGCGTTGGTGGGTTCGAGTTTGGCACTGGGGCTAGCGCCCCAGTTGCCGGTCTCGGCCGCCACGCCCGCAAGTGCCACACTCGTCGCTACCGGCACATCTGGTAGCGCAAACTCAGGAGTCGGCGATTCTGGACTCGGTCAGGCATGGGGAGTCAACACCACTTTGGTGGGCTCGACTCGCTGGACCGTTTTCGAATCATCGGCTAGCAACTTGGTTGCTAACGACACCAATAACGCTTCTGACATCTTTGTTTCCAACGGCACGACCACCACACGTCTTTCGGTGAGTGTTTTTGGAGCACAAGGAAGTGTTTCGGCAAACAGTTACGACCCCACCATTTGTGCAAGTGGCCGTAAGGTTGTTTTCACAACTGAAAATGAATGGGACGCGGTTGACGCCAACGGAGCCGAAGACGTGTACGTCATCGACCGCGATGCTGATGCTGATGGAATCATGGATGAATTCAGTCAGGAAGGTGCCGTTACGACTTCAATTGTGAGTGTTGCATACAACACCGACACAACTGAATACGACATTTCGTACCTCGGTGCTAACTCTGGCGTGATCAGTGATGATTGCACCAAGGTGGCTTTTGTGACCGACATGGATTTCACGATGGACGACCTCAACTTTGGTCCCGACGTGTATGTCCGCGACTTGTCATCGGCAACAACGCCATTGACCTGGGCATCAAAATATGCCGCCAACGGATCAACCGGCGGCGGTTACTTGCCAGCAATTTCGGGTGATGGTGCTTCGGTTGTTGTTTCAACTGAAGCAACCGACCTGGTGAGCGACTCTGGAACAGTTGGTGGATTGGTATTGCGCAAGGCAAATGCCGGTACCTACTTGACCCGCACACCTGCAGGAGTGGCTTCAACAGCAACACTCGCTGATAGTGAACGGCCATCTGCGATCACTCCAGACGGTAAGTGCGTTGCTTTCAAGGCTGACCGTGGTTACGACCTCTTGGCTAACAGTGCTGGCCCCGCACAGGGAATTTTCTTGTGGGACAACCACACTGGCACACCAGTGGTTACGTTAGTCAGCAAGGACGACGACGGAATCGCTGCAACTTCAGCCTCGAACCCACGCATCTCTGACGATTGTCGCTTCGTTGCGTATCAGTCAGGTGATGAGTACTTGGCAGATGTTGACAACAACCGCAAAACTGACGTGTTCTTGTACGACACCATTGAAAACACAACTGACATCATCTCCACCAACGCCACTGGCGCCAGTGCCGATGGTGACAGCAGTGTGGCCGCCTTGGACTGGAACGCAGCTACCGCAACAGGTGTTGTGATGATCATGTCAAGTGCGTCAAACATCCATGGTGCAGCTGGTGGCAGCTCGATTATCGACTTGTTCTCGGTTCCGTTCACTGCGGAGATTTCAACCGCTGGTGGTTTGACGGCACTTTCGGCTCCGGCACGTTTGCTCGACACTCGTACGTCGGGTAACAAGGTTGGCAAGACCGATGGAACAGGGACTCCTTACGAGTTGACCGTTGCTGGTGTCAGTGGCGTACCGGGCTCGGGCGTTGTGGCAGTTGCAATGAACGTCACTGTTGTCGATGGTGAAGCAACTGATGTTGGCGGTTATGTGACTGTGTACCCGTGTGGTACTCGTCCGAACTCGTCGAACCTCAACTTCATCAACGGCCAGACCGTTCCGAACGCCGTGGTTGCTCCTTTGTCAAATACTGGCAAGGTGTGCTTCTACGTGTACGGCAAGGCTCATATCTTGGCCGACGTGTCGGGCTACTTCACTGCAGGATTCAGCTCATTGTCAGCACCAACCCGTTTGCTCGACACTCGTACATCGGGTAACAAGGTTGGCAAGACTGATGGAAGTGGCACTGCTTACGAGTTGACCGTTGCTGGTGTTAGTGGTCTTCCGGCTGCGGGTTCATTGAGCACTGTTGCAATGAACGTGACTGTTGTTGATGGTGAAGCAACTGATGTTGGCGGTTATGTGACTGTGTACCCGTGTGGTACTCGTCCGAACTCGTCGAACCTCAACTTCATCAACGGCCAGACCGTTCCGAA